>CASEKE010000053.1 GCA_949288415.1 uncultured Spirochaetales bacterium | reverse complement strand
TACATCACCCGGGTCATGCAATCCGGGCAGGCTGCAGTCAATCAGCCGCATGGATGGGGTGCCACAGGTAGACCGGAAACGGAGTCTATGGAGAAAACGCTCACGTCCAAGCCTTCAGGCTTGTCCTGAAGGTCGTTGACGTAGGGACATCGCTTTTTCCGTCATCCCTCTTGTCTTTAACAAAATCTTTTTTCTTTATATACTTCCCGTAAGAACTAAGAAATAATGCAGGAGTCATTGCCTATGTTCAAGATTCTGAAGAAGGAAAAGCTCAGTCCGGAGGTTTTCCGTTTTACATTGGATGCACCGATGGTCGCCCGCGAGAGAAAGGCCGGGCAGTTCGTCGTAGTGCAGATCGGAGGTGAATACAACGAGAGAATCCCTCTTACGATTGCTGATGCCGATGCTGAGAAGGGTACGATCACTATCGTATTCCAGGCTGTCGGCGAGGGAACCCACCTGCTTGCCAGACTGGAGGAGGGCGATGCCATAGAGAATGTCCTCGGACCGCTTGGACGACCTACCCATATCGAGAAGTACGGAAAGGTCGTGTGCGTAGGCGGAGGAATCGGTGTCGCTCCGCTGTATCCGATAGCAAAGGCACTCAAGGATGCAGGAAACGAGGTGAGGATCATAATGGGAGCCCGCAACGAAAGTCTTCTGATCGAGGAGAATGAGATGAGGGCGATCGATTCCGATGTGATAGTCGTCACCGACGACGGTTCGAAAGGCCGTAAAGGTGTCGTCACCGAACCGCTCAAGGAACTCTGCGAGCAGTGGAAGCCTGATTTCGTCGTTGCGATCGGACCGACCGTGATGATGAAGTTCTGTGCCAAGACGACGGAAGCCTACGGCATAAAGACTCTCGTATCCCTCAATACGATCATGATAGACGGAACCGGAATGTGCGGCGGTTGCCGTGTCTCGGTTGGAGGAGAGACGAAGTTCGTATGCGTGGACGGCCCCGAGTTCGACGGCCACCTTGTCGACTGGGACAATATGATGACCAGACAGAGGACATACAGGGATACTGAGACCGAGGCGCATCATGTATGCCATCTTACGATGCAGATAAAGGAAGGGGAGGCCTGATATGCAGAAAAGTCCAGCTGAAATGGAGAAAGAAGCCCAGGAGATTCTTCGCGGCATTCCTGCGGCTCCGAGCGTCAAGGATCGCATGGCCATTCCTCATCAGGACATGCCGAGCCAGGATCCCAAGGAGAGGATCCATAACATGGACGAGGTCGCTCTCGGCTACACGGAGACTATGGCCGTCGTAGAGGCAAACCGATGTCTCGACTGCAAGAACAAGCCTTGCATGCAGGGGTGCCCAGTCTCTATAGACATTCCTCGCTTCGTCTCGAAGGTTGCAGGAAAGGACTTCAAGGGAGCTCTGTCTGTCATACAGGAAGCGAGCATTCTTCCCGCAATCTGTGGCCGTGTGTGTCCGCAGGAGTCGCAGTGCCAGAAGTACTGCACCGTCGGCAAGGCTCTCAAGAACGTCGACAAGGCAGTCGGAATCGGAAGGATAGAGCGTTTCGTCGCAGACTGGAACGCGGACGACGAGTCAATTCCTGCAATTAAGAGTCCGACAGGCAAGAAGGTGTGCATAGTCGGAAGCGGACCAGCCGGAATCGCCTGCGCTGCGGATGTCAGGAGAGAAGGCCATGAGGTCGTCATGTACGAGGCCTTGCACAAGACCGGCGGTGTCCTGTCTTATGGAATACCCGAGTTCAGACTGCCGAAGAAGCTCGTCGAGAAGGAGATTTCCAAGCTCGAGAAGATGGGCGTGAAAATAGAGAAGAATGTGCTCGTCGGAAGGACGAGGACAATCGACGAGCTCAAGAACGAGGACGGTTTCGATGCCATATTCATCGGGACGGGAGCCGGTCTGCCGAAGTTCATGGGAATTCCTGGCGAGAATCTCGTCGGAGTGCTTTCCGCAAACGAGTATCTCACAAGAAGCAACCTGATGAAGGCCTATGACAGGAAACATGCGCACACTCCGCAGTACCTTGCACGGAAGGTCGCCGTGCTTGGCGGAGGAAACGTCGCAATGGATGCTGCCCGTACGGCTCTCCGCCTCGGAGCGGAACAGGTGGACATCGTCTATCGCCGTACAAGGGATGAAATGCCGGCAAGGAAGGAGGAGATCGAGCATGCCGTCGAGGAAGGCTGCAACATCCTCATGCTCAGCCAGCCCGTCGAGGTGCTCGGAGACGAAAACGGAAGGGTGAAGGGTCTTCGGATCCGCAAATGCGAGCTTGGGGAACCGGATGCTTCCGGAAGAAGAAGTCCCGTCGAGATTCCCGGATCGGATTACGAGAGAGAGTACGATGCCGTCATCGTGGCGATAGGAAATGCAAGCAATCCTCTGATCAAGCTCACGACCCCTGAGATCGAGACCAATAGGAAGGGAAACTTCATCGTGGACGAAGAGACGAACAGGACTTCGATAGAAGGCGTCTACGCCGGAGGGGACATCGTTCTCGGAGCTGCGACGGTCATTCTTGCAATGGGCCAAGGAAGAAAGGCCGCGAAAGCGATAAACGAATATCTTGCGAGGAAGTAGACGTTGCCCGAAGGATACGCATTCAAGAAAATCCATGGCGGAGACAAGTACTCCGCCATCGACGAGGTGATCAGAAGTTGCGGCGTCTTCGATGACGTCGAGGACAGGAATGCCTTCATAAAGGCGGTCCATGACCGCGAGAGGATACAGTCGACCGGCGTCGGCCACGGCGTGGCCATTGCACATGGCAAGGTCGCATCTCTTCCCTCATGTCGCATAGCCTTGGGCTGGTCGAGGGATGGAATAGCCTTCGACGAGAAGTATAGCGAGCCTGTGCGTCTTGTGTTCGTCATCGCTTCAAGTCCCTCGCGACAGGATGAATATATCCATGCTGTAAGCCATATCCTCAGCTGGGTGCACGACGATCGCTTCTGCCGTGCCCTCAAGAACGGAAATTTCGATGATGCCGAGGTCAGGCGGTTCCTTGGGAACATGGATGCGCAGCGATTCGAGATGAAGGACTGAGCACAAGGTCCAGCATCTGGTCGAACCGGTCGCAAGGGACGCGTTCAAGCAGATTCTCATCAAAGGAGAGGCCGATTGTAAAAAGCCTTTCCCTGTTTTTTTCTATGTATCTGTCGTAGTATCCGCCGCCGCGGCCTAGCCTGAAGAGATTGCGGGAGAATGCGAGGGCCGGGACCAGCATGACCGCCTTGCTGTATTCTGCAGGAATCTTTGTTTCCGGTTCGGGAAATCCGTGCAGACCTTTTTCCAGCGGAGCTTTTGCAAAAGCCATGTCGGACCCGTCTATGTATGGGAAGAGAAACCTGTCGTCGAAAAGAGGTCGGATGTCTATTTCGCTTCTCATCGGATAGAATGCAAGTACTGTTCCGGCGTTCCTGAACTCCTCCGTGGCGAGAATCCGTTCGATGACTGCAGAGCTTTCCCTTCTCCTGGAATCCCGTTCAAGGGACAGGAGCAGCGATTTCATATCGGCTCTCAAAGCAGCTTTTCCGCCACAGGCAAAATTGTCAGACATAGCGTCATGATAGCGTCTCTTTTTCTGAATGGCAACGCCATCCGTGCCGCATTTTCGTCATAAAGCCTGCTTCTGAGTGCAAGATCCATGGTTCCCATGTCCTCGAAGAGACGGAGCAGCAACGACAGTGTATATTCCCTGGTGTTTGCAATCGGATGACGCAGGAACGATCCGCCGCGAGATCGCCGCGCGTCAAGCATCTCTCTGGATGATGTGAATATATGGGCAAGCATAGTGAGCGTCAGCATCACCGCGGATGAAAATCGCCATGCCTTCTTCCCGAGGACCGGCGCAAGGAATTTGCCTATGCTCGCCGCCGCATCGTCAGGACCTGTCGAATCCATGAACAGCGACGAGAGGACTATCAGAAAGAAAAACTTAGTTGCATCCTCCGTTGCCATACCAGGATTGCCCGTTATCGCGAGGTCGGTTGCGAAGATGAATATTACTAGCACGCCCAGAGCCGGAGTGCCTCTGAGGTATTGCACGAGCGGTAGCCGTACGGCGAAAGCCGAAATCGCGACGATGGAGAACGACAGCAACATGAACATGGTATTGTCGCTGCCTACAAGCAGCGAAAGCACGATCAGAGCATAGATCTTTGCTAACGGGTTGAGTTCGGTGAGGACTGTCCTCCGCTCCGTCCTTGCGGAGAAAAGCATCATAGCCATGAAAGCTCCTCGAAGGGAAGCTGAGGTACGTATACGTCGTTTTCTCTCAGTCTCTCCGTAGAGAGCCTGCTTTCTCCGTCGAATACGATCCTTCCATCCTTGAGAATGATCGTCTTGTCTGTAAGTGCCAGAAGCTTCTCTGCCTCATGGCTGACGATCATTATCGTCGATCCCTCCGCCTTGAGTTCTGATATCGTCTCCAGTACCAGACGGGTCGAGGGATAGTCGAGGTTCGCAAGGGGTTCGTCCAGAAGAATCAGCTTCGGATCCATTGCGACCACCGATGCTATCGCGACCTTGCGTTTCTCTCCACCCGAAAGATGGCCAGGGGAGGCTCGGCGCAACGCTTTCAGTGAGAATTTATCAAGGATCTCCTCCGTTGTTCTTTCTATCTCTTCTTTTGTGAGCCCCTGGTTTTCGAGTCCGAACTTTATGTCCTTTTCCACCGTCTGCCCGACGATCTCGAGGGAGGCATCCTGGAATACGAGTGCGATCGACATGAGGCGGTCTTTTCGCTTCGAAAGTTTTCTGCCTTCGAGAAAAATGCTTCCGCCGCTCTCTTTTTCCAGGCCCTTGAGACATTTGAGAAGCATGGTCTTTCCCGACCCGTTGCGTCCTGCCACGAGCGTCACGCTGCCTTTCTCCAGTGAAAACGATATGTCCCCGAGTATGCTCCTGCCGTCCGCTTCGTACGACAGGCCCTCGACTCTCAATTCTTCCATGACAAGGAGAGTATAGAGAAATGTAAATGTAAATTCAAGATATGGTTTACAGTGGTGTGATATTGATGTGCTTGCCGTCATCGATGCATTCTCTGACCATGGACTGCGGTCCGTAAACCGAGAGATTCCGCACTCCGCTTTACGTCTGCCGGTTCATTTGAAAGCGCTTTGATCGGTATGGAGTACGCTCTCCACACGGATGCGGATTTGATGTACAATCGAGCCATGGAGATTCTAGTCATAGATGGCCAGGGCGGAGGATTGGGACGCAACATCGTTTCCTCGCTAAAGGCCAATGTGAAAAATGCTTACGTGGTGGCCGTCGGGACGAACAGCCTCGCCACCGGCGCGATGATGAAAGCCGGTGCGGACAGGGCTGCGACAGGGGAGAATCCCGTTGTGGTCGCATGCCGGACCGCAGATGTCATCATGGGACCGGTCGGGATAGTCATTCCCGACAGCATGCATGGTGAAATCACGGCCAGAATGAGTTTCGCAATAGCCCGCAGCAGGGCCGAGAGAGTATTGATTCCAGTCAATCTGTGTTCGAACCATGTCGTGGGTGTACAGAACACACCTATATCTGCTATGATCGAAGAGGCTGTGGGGTACGTAGCCTCGCTGGGGAATCAGAAGACTCCCGCTATTGCCAACTGATCGATTCTTCCAAGGCCTGATGGACAGGCCGTACTGCGGTCCGAAGATCGGAGGAATGGAGTATTGTCTTTTGATCGAGTGCCGCAATCTTTTTTTCAGCTATCCGCACAGTCCCTGTATTCTTGAGGACGTATCGTTCTCGCTTGCCGATTCGTCGAGTCTGGCAATACTTGGACGCAACGGGAGCGGAAAGTCTACTTTGCTCAGAATCGTTGCCACTTTGCTCGGCTTTGATTCTGGAAGCCTTTTTGTGGCAGGATTCGACGCTGCGCTCGCTTCTTCCGCATCATCGATCAGGCGCAGAACGGCCTATATGTTCCAGAATCCGGATTCATGCTTCGTGATGGATACGGTCCGTGAGGATGCGGCGTTCGAGCCACGCAACTACGGCTATTCCGCGGTCCAGTCCTATGCCATGGCAGACCGGGCCACAGAGCGTTACGGAATTGAAGAAAAGCGTTTTGCCGAAGTACGCACTCTCTCCGGCGGAGAGAAAGAGAGGGCCGTGATCGCTTCGGCTTCGGCTCTCGACGCGGAACTCTATCTTTTCGACGAATCGCTCGCTTTCCTCGACGAGAACGCAAGATCCACGATGCTTTCTCTTGTCGCCGAATTGAAAGGCGAGGGCAAGAGCATAGTTTTCGTGACCCAGAACAGCGAGGATGCGCTCCTGTTCGACGATACGCTGCTTCTGTCGTCCGGACACGTCGTAGCGACCGGTTCGAGTAGGGAGATACTCAGGGATACTTCTCTTCTATGCAGATGCGGCATCAGACCGACCCGGGCATCGTCAGTCGCTCTCGATCTGCAGGCACGAGGGATGGAATTGCCGTTCATGCCGGTGGATAAGGAGGAATTATGCTTGCTCTGTCGGATGTGAGGCTGAAGAAGGGGGAATTCCGCCTCGAGGTCGACTCCCTTCTGATAGAGGACGGCGAGACAGTGGCCGTGATGGGACTTTCCGGCTCCGGCAAGACTACGTTGCTGGAGGTCCTGTCGGGACTCGAGAAGCCGGAAGAAGGACATGTCGAGATCGACGGAAGCATCGCTTTCGGCTATCAGAATCCATATCTCCAGTTCTTCACCGAAAGCGTTTCATCGGAGATCCTGTTTGCCATGGACAGAAAAAAACGCAGAAGAGGTGAGCCTATCGTACGCAGCGCTCTTGCCCGGTTTTCTCTGGATTGCGGGAAATATGCAAAAAGAAGTCCTTACGAGCTTTCAGGAGGGGAAGCCAGAAGAGTACTGCTGGCTGCTCTTGTCGCGGAGGACAGGGACATCCTTCTTCTTGACGAGTGCCTGTCCGGTCTGGACGAGGAGGGAGAAGGTACGCTATGTGCGCTTCTGGATGAAAGAAAGAAAAGCGGCAGGACCACTGTTTTCTCCAGCCACAGCTCGGATTTCTCGGCCAAGGCCGAAAGACTTCTTGTAGTCTCGTCCGGAACGATTGTTTACGACGGCCCTTCCTCGAACGTTCTTTCGCATCCTTCCGTCGCGGCGTCGTATGGCCTCCGGGCGACTTTCGATGCGGAAATCGCCGAGGCTCTCGGAATCGATCCTCCGAAAAGCCGTTCCGTTCTTGAAGATGCCATCCTGGCAAGGAGGCGATCGTGCTGAGAAAGACATGTCCCGAGACCAGGCTGGCTTTTGTCGTCCTGGTGTTCGTTTTCTTCGTGAGCGCCGACGGCCCTCTAGGGTTCTTTGCCTCCTTTGCAGTTCTTGAAGCAGCGCGTCGAGGTTTCCTCGTGAAATGGAGAAAGGCATATCTGCCGCTTCTGAGATTTTATCCGTTCTTTGTCACGATTCTCTTTTTCAACGCATTCTTCTTCGACGGGGAACACGTACTCTTCGAATTGTCTATCCTCCGTCTTACAGAGGAGGGAATAGCTGCGGGTATCGAGGTATGTTCGAGAGTTTTCCTTTCGGCTGCTCTTGCGAATGTGCTCTCGGCTTCGACCGATGCAGTTTCTCTGAGCGATGCCATATCGTGGTACCTTTCCCCTCTGAGGATATTTCGCATTCCCGTTGACGATGCCGCCGGGATCGTAGCCTTGTCGTTCTCTTTCATCCCCAAGCTCGAGGATGATGCAGGGCGGATATCCAAAGCGATGAAGGCCAGGGGAATCACCTCCGGCAGGAAGCTCTCACGCCTGATCCTGCCGCTTACAGTGGCGGCATTCCGCCATGCCGACGAGCTTTCGATTGCGATGCAGATGAGAGGCTACGACGGAAGAAACAGACGAAAAGCGGAGAAGGGAAGATTCGGCGTAGCCGACATCCTGATTCTGCTCTTTTCCATGGTTTTTTGCATGATAGGAGTTCTTGTGTTATGAACAGTTTGAAAAAATCGATCATCACGGCAGTGCTTGTGGCACTGTGCGTCGTCCTTCCCGTGGCACTGCATGGGATTCCCAACGCGGGCGTGTTCCTAAGCCCGATGCACTTCCCAGTGCTGTTGGCCGGCCTGGTATGCGGACCGTTCTATGGCTTGCTCTGCGGCATCGCCGGTCCAATCCTGTCGTTCCTCACTACAGGAATGCCTGGCGCTCCGATTCTTCCTTCCATGACGGTCGAGCTTGCGTCCTATGGCCTTTTTGCCGGTCTAGGCATGTCCTTTGTCAGAACCGGGCGCACTGCTGTCGATTTATATGTATCCCTTGTGGGAGCCATGATTCTTGGCCGTGTAATCGGCGGCGTGGCAAAGGCTCTGATATTCAGCCGCGGTTCGTATTCCCTTGCAGCCTGGGCCACGGGGTATTTCGTATCCACAGTTCCTGCAATAGTGCTGCAACTGGTGATTCTTCCTCTCGTATTCATGACGCTTTCGAAGGCGAACCTGATTCCGGATCGTTACGACGAGTGACGAAAAAAGGGTGGGGCCTGGCCTCACCCTTTTCTATGGCTGTTCGGTCAACCTTCGAAATATCTCTTGGCGTTGTTGAAGGAGATGTCCTCCACGATCCTGCCGAGGAAGTCCTCGTCGGCAGGCACCTCGCCGTTCTCGGCCCATGAGCCAAGGAGGTTGCAGAGTATGCGCCTGAAGTACTCGTG
>CASEKE010000052.1 GCA_949288415.1 uncultured Spirochaetales bacterium | reverse complement strand
CGCCTTTATATGCTTTCTCTCCGGAGCCGTCGGCTATGAGCGCATTGCGGATCAACAGATCATACATCTTGCTTCTCAGCCTCCTTGCTGTAGCTCTTCATGACCCTGGCCTCGATGAATGCCGTAAGGTCACGGTAGTTTCCCCGTGCATATGCGATGAAGGATGCCTGTTCAGCTTCCTCCTTATCCTGCGGCGAAAGCACGGGAGGCCTGATACCGTTGGCCATCAGCTCACCGGAAAGAACGAGATAGGAAAGAAGATGCGGATAGCCGTCGAACGGTCTGCATCGACCGATCTCGCCGTAGAGCATCACGCCGCGCACGAGAGGATTGAGCGCACTCCAGCTCTCGTACTGGGTGAATATCGTCTCCATCTGCGGAGCGACCTCGAGCTTCTCCTTTCCCCGAAGGGCGATGTCGCAGAGACCGCTGCGGTAGCAAGCGGAACCCATGTCGTCTATGCCCTGCATGAGACGGGCATTGATCAGGCGTATGTCCTTTTCCGTCCACCTCTCCTTGCAACGCGAAAGGTAGAGCATGCACGAGCGGAAGTTCGTGACGATCAGATGCGCCTCGAGCGAAAGAGAATCCACGATTCTGCCCGAGAACACGGAAAGGATCTCATCCTTGCCGATAGGTCTGCCCTCAAGATCGAGAAGATAGCACAGAGTGGAAGCAAGCTGTAGCGAAAATTCCTCGCTTGCCCTATAATCGTCATCGAGGGGATGCTTTTCCACCTGTCCGTCGAGGGCTTCCTGGTCGATGAACCCCGCCCTTATGTCGAGATTGCGGAAATGCCTGAGCACCCTTCCGTCCCTGGGCTTCGGAGTATCCTCCGGAATCGTCCATGACCAGCCGAGCTTTATGGCTCCGTCGATCCTGCCCTCGTTGCAGAGCAGCCTGATTCTGCGGTCGGATATTCCCCAACGTTCGCTGGCTTCCTTTACATCAATGTATTTCATACAGATATATTACTCCAATTTCGGAGTGATATCAAATGGAAATTCTTATTTATTTTGTGAATTTGGAGCATTTCAAACACAGTTTGACCCATTTTGCCTCAGAGTGGAGAAAAAAAAGCGATTCTGCTGTATGATAATCGAAGATACCTCTATCTTTATTAAGGAAACAAACCGTGGACAGATACGATGTTATAATTGTCGGTACAGGGCCGGCTGGAATGGGAGCTGCCTTCAGCATCCTGGAGAAGAAAAAGGATGCGAAAATACTGATGCTGGACAAGAAGCCTTTCAGCACGGGGGGAATGAGGAACGATTGCAAGATGAACTTCACCTTCCCCATCGGATTCCCTCTGGAGTACTGGGACGAGGAGACAGCCGAGAGATACCTCGACGAGGTCACGAAATTCCTCAAGCCGACCATTCTTCCAAAATCCAACATCGCAACATACCAGTCGAGAGCGGAGAGACTCGGTTGTTCACTGCTGGAGATCAAACAGACTCACCTCGGAACCGACGGTGGTCTCGAGCTGATCAAGAAGCTTCAGGCAGAGCTGCAGGCGCACGGGGTCGAGCTCGGGCTCAAGGAAGAGATGCTCACGATCGACAACAAGGAAAAGACGATCGTCACCAACAAAAGGACGATCGGATACAGGACCATCCTGATCGCGCCGGGCAGGCAGGGCTTCCACTTCCTCCAGGACGTCATGAAGATGCTCGACATACCGTACATCGACAACGTCGTCGACGTAGGAATACGTGTGGAGACGAGGCTCGAGCACTATCCGATCGTCAAGGACTACTACGATCCGAAGTTCTACTTCAAGGAAAAGGTCAGGACGTTCTGCACGAACAGCGGAAACGCCCACGTCGTCAAGGAGAAGTACGCCACCGAACGCGGAGACATATGGTATTCGGTGAATGGGCATGCGTTCAAGGCCGACGAAAGCAAGAACAACGGACTCGTGAACTTCGCTCTTCTCAAGACGGTACGCTTTACTGAACCGCTTGCATCGGGACAGGACTTTGCGGAGCATCTCGGACTCCTTGCCGCACTGATGGGAGGCGGAAAGCCGCTCATGCAGAGGGTCGGCGATTTCCGGCTCGGCAGAAGAAGCAAGGTCGCGACGTTCAACGAGGACCTCTACGACTTCAAGCCATCCCTCGCAGACTGCTGTCCTTCGGACATATCGCTTGCAATGCCTGCGAAGATACTCAGATACATCTGGTCCGCGATGAAGAATCTGGACACGATCGTCCCCGGTGTCCTACATCCATCCACGATCATGTACTATCCGGAGATAAAGCTCTATGCGAACAAACCAAGCTACAAGGACGGAAATTTCCAGGTCGCCGAGGGCGTGTTCTTCGCCGGAGACGGAGCCGGAACGAGCCGAGGCATCACAGGAGCCTGGGCAAGCGGCATAAGGGCCAGCGAAGGAATGATGAAATACCTTTGACATCCAGACAAAAAAAAGATGGCTTTCCGGGTGGGTGGAAAGCCATCTTTTTCACTTCTTGTCGTCGTAGAGTTTCTTGCCTCTGACTGCGTTCTCCATCGGCAATCCGGTGTCGTAGTCCCATTGCCTGGGCTCGTACTCCTCGTTCTCCCTCTGTCTGGTCATTCCGGAGTTGTTCCACGAAGGAGCGACGCCCTTTCGCCATGGACGCACAAGCCATTGGTAGCCTCGATAGAGGTCCCTTGTCTCGTCCATGTGCCTTATCAGGACATCGTGAAGACTGTCGCGGATCGACGCATACTCCTCGCTGTCGATCAGGTTCACACATTCGGACGGATCCTTTTCGGTATCGTAGAGCTCATCGGTATCAAGGAGGTTTATCGAAAGCTTCATCCTTCCGTCCGTGACGCCACGCATCATCTGCAGCCCGCCGAAACCGTCATGGTCGACCTCGTACCGCGTGAACTCCGTGAACACGTATTCGTTCGTACGCACAGAAGGATCCCTGATCTCGGCCAGAAGGCTCTTGCCCTCGAGAAGCCGGGGAACCGGTATGGAGAAGAACTCGAGCACGGTCGGGGCGATGTCTATATGGCTCACAGGATTGCCATCCACGCAGTGCACGCCGTTCCTGCCGGATCTCACGAGAAGCGGGATATTGCAAATCTCCTTGTAGAACACAGCGTTCTTCGTCTGTAGCCTGTGTGCGCCGAGCATGTCGCCGTGGTCAGATGTGTAAAGCACGGTCGCGTCAGGAATGATGGAATCGATCTCGTCGATCACCCTGCCGAACTCATAGTCTGCGTAGCTGTTGCATCCCAGGAACAGGGAGAGCATGACAGAACTTTTCCTGAGGTTGGCCGGATCCTCAAAAAGCGCGTCCCCAGCCCACAGCCTCTGCATCATCGGCTTATTGGAAAGATCGTCGTGGAACACGGGATCGTCGTCGAACGAGAAGCCCTCGTACATTGTATTGAACGGAGGCGGACAGACGCACGGACCATGTGGCTCGTCGAAGCTCAGCACGAGGAAGAAATCCTCGTTGCGATGGACTCTGATGTAATCGAGGGCCCTGTCCGTCGCCCGATGGGCATAGCACATGGTCTCGTCCCATGTAGGATCGAATGCCGTCTCGCTCTTTCTGGAGCGCATTCTGTCCTCGTCGCTCATCTCCTCGAGGTAGTTATGCATGTCGAACCAGTACTCGGGGTCCCATCCGTCGGGACATCTTCCCAGTCCGAAGTAATCTCCTCCGTCAAGATGCCACTTGCCTATGTAAGCGGTTCTTACCCCGTTGTCCCTGAGTCTCTGTCCTAGCGTCTTGACGTTGTCGCCGAGCGGAACGCAATTGGTGACCACGCCGTTGGAATGAGGGAAGGTTCCCGTGAATATCCCGCTCCGGGCTGGTCCGCACACAGGTTGGGTCGTATAAGCGCAATCGAAACGTATACCCTCGTCGGCAAGCCGGTCCAGGTTCGGGGTCTTCATCCTTCCGTCCCCGTAGCAGCCGAGCATGTCGCGCCGCGTCGTATCGGTCATAAGCATAACGAATTGTCTTGGCATAATCACTCTCCCTTGTATTCCGGCGCTGCGCATCCCCTGTGGTTCGCATAGCCCTTATCATGGCATCTCCAGCGCGGATCTACCTTCACTTGGAGCGTAAAGAACGGATCCGAAGACTCGAACACATGTTCGCGAAGCAGTTTCCGGCACTCGGCCAGAACATCAGCATACTCCGACTCTCCCGCGAGATTCCTAGTTTCTCCGGGATCGAGCTCGAGATCGTAGAGTTCCTCCCCGTTCATCTCCAGGTAGCAAATGTACTTGTATCTATCCGTCCTCAGCATGCGCCCCGGGGATATCGTATACCCCCACTCTGTGAACCATTCCGAGGTGACGTATCTTCTGGGAGGAAGTACGCCTTTGTCAATTGCAGCCGAGATGTCGATACCATCCAGTCCGGCAGGCGCATCGATTCCAGCTATCGAACAGAGCGTCGGGAATATATCAAGAAGGCTGCAGAGCCCCTTCACAGGCTCCTTGCGCGGAACTACGCCCTTCCCGCTGAATACAAGCGGCACTCTGGTGACCTCCTCGTACAGCGTGACCTGCTTTGTGACCGAGCCACGACTCGTCATGTTGTCGCCATGGTCGGAAAAAAACACTATGAGCGTATCATCCAGCTTTCCTCTGTCACGCAGGACATCGAGAACCTCTCCGATATGCCTGTCCGCCACGGAAAGATAGTAGTAGTACGCCGCGAGATACGCGCGGAAGTTGTCGCGTGTCCAGCCTACGGTCTGGCTCTGTCTTACGTGCGAGCAGCAAAGATACTGGACAGGAAGCGGTCGGTTTGCGATGTCGTCAAAATCGAAATTCGCAGGAAGCTCGGGAAGCTCTCCCGTTCCCTCGGCATTCTCATGCACGCCCTTGTTCTTTCCTATCCAGCCACAGATGTTGTGCGGATTGATAAGGTCCAGTACCGTGAGGTGCGGAGAATCGAACGAGCAGGAGGAAAAGTATTCTTTTGCTCTGTCGACGGTATATACGTCGGCATATGTGTCCATGTTGAACGGGAATGCAGGATTCCAATCGGGGATTGCGGTCTCCTTCTCCTCGGAGCATGTAAAGCCTCTGAGCGCACCTCCGTCGTGCATCTTTCCGAAGTGCATCGTCTCGTATCCTGCGTTCCTGAACGTCTCGCCAAGCGTCGGGAAGCTCTCGTCGATCCTTTCGATAGGCCAGGACCGTCCGTTGGACCATACGCGGTTGCGATGGCTCTCCATCCCGGTCCAGAACGCGGCACGGCTCGGCTGGCAGAGCGGGAACGGGCAATAACACGCATCCATTGCCACTCCGTTTTCGACAAGTCCGTCGATGTTAGGAGTCTTTCCCTCGCCGCCATAGCAGGACAGGGCCTTCCATGCCAGCTGGTCGAGCACGATAAGTAGAATATCCGGTCTGTCAATGTTCATTTCCATTGCATCTCCATCACCAATACGGATTCCAGTCTTTTGCAAGCCTTGCAAGAAGTTCGACATAGTAGTAGTCGCCCCATGGGTTGCACTCGTCTACACCGCGGTTTCTGCAGGTGTTGAACTCGCTGCTTCGAGCATACGTGCCATGAAGCAGCTGGCCGTTGGAAACCGTCGGATCCTTTACTGCGCACTCCTCGTATAGCGCTCTTGCGGACCGTGCGGCGAGATCCGCCAGCCTACGGCTATCGTCGCAATCGCCCAGCACCCTCGCCATCTCCGCCATACCGCAACCTGCGATTGCCAGAGCCGAAGAGTCGCGAGGCTCTTCTGACGGATCGGTGAAATCGAAATCCCAATACGGGATTCCGTTTCCAGGCAGATGGGAAAGGAAGAAATCCGTGACCCTGCTGAAAACGGAGAATGATTCCTCGTCCTTGAGATAGCGGTATGCGATCGCAGTCCCGTAGACGCCCCAAGCCTGTCCTCTGGCCCATGCGGAGCCGTCGCGATATCCCTGTGCGGTCACGCCGCGCAGCGGCTTTCCGGTCGCTTTGTCGAAATAGTACGTATGATATGTGGAATCGTCGTCCCTCGTAACGAGCTTGAGAGCCGTATGAAGATGCCGTCTTGCCACCTCGGCATATCTTCTGTCGCCGGTCTCGTCGGTCGCCCAGAACAGGAGCGGCAGATTGAGCAGGCAGTCGATGATCAGGCGGTAGTTGCCCTCATCCCCGAGCCTTCCCCACGCCTGGATGAACTCTCCTCTCTCCTGGAAGCGCGATACGAGATTGTCTGCGGCAAGGAGCGCATATGTCCTTGCCCGCCTGTTGCCGGTGAGCTTGTACGAAGCGACGCAGGACGGCGAATACAGGAATCCCATATCGTGGTGCTCGACATCTATCATGTCGACGATCCTGTCGCCGTAATCCTCCACCTGCCACTCCGCAGCACGGCGGAAGGCCATGTTTCCTGTCAGCTCGTACATCAGCCACAGCTCGCCTGTCCAGAACCCTGTCGTCCATTCGACGTTCGCCGTAGGCGGTTCGTAGAAGCCGTCCACGCTGTGACTGTACTTGTAGCCGTGCGCAAAGCGCGGAAGAAGCGAGAGAGTCTGCCGCTCCGCGTTGCGGATCGCGCATTCGAGGTCCTTTCCCTGAAGCGGTGCATGGTTCGTCAACGAAGTCTTTGCTTTAACGATCATTCCTTCCTTCCTCCATGAAGAAGGAACGAGTCCTTCAGTTCATGCATGTGGTCTAGAATCAATTTATCATATTTTTCGCTGATGGGGTCGTTTTCCTCGAGCACTCTTCCGTCAAGCTGATATGGATCCGCGACATTGTCGTACAGGATCCTCTCGACTTTCGCGCCGGGCCTCGTCCCAGCATCCACGACGTAGGTATGTCCATCGTCTCTTATACCTCTCCAGCCGAAGCACTTGCTATCCAGGCCGAGCCTCTTGTACGGCTCCACGAGCTCGGGCATGCCCGGAAGCATGCAGAGGTACACGTGCTCTCTCGGGGATGGCGCACCACCGAAAGCGGAAAGGTGGCTGACGCCCTCGACTGTATCGGGTATGTCGACGCCAAGCATATCGAGCAACGTAGGCATGTGGTCCTCGCTGGCTACGAGTCCGTCGTATATTCCTGCCCGGATATCGCCGGATCTGATGTAAAGCGGGATCCTTATGGACTCCTCCCACCATATGTTCTTGCCGTACACGCCGTGGGAGCCCATGCAGTCGCCATGGTCGGCGGACAGCACAACCACAGTGTCGTCGGCCAGGCCAAGGGCCTCGAGGCACTCCATTATGCGGCCGAACTGTCTGTCCAGTCCTTCCACCGCAGCATAGTACTGTCTCCACTTCTGTCTGTAGACTGGATCCTTTCTCATCTTTTCGGGAACGTTCGCTCTGAACACAGGCTCGCCAATCCCGTCGAGCAACTCGTCGGGAACAAGGTCGTATGGAGGATGAGGGGGATTCCAGGAGAGAAAGACCGCAAACGGCTTCGAGCTGTCGCGTCCCGATTCCAGATAGGAAAGCAGGACATCGGTCTCGTGCTCCGGCGACCACTTGTCGGAAAAGATCATCTTCTCGTCGTCGTGCCAGTAATGCGGGTGCATATGGTTGTCCATCGCCCCGTACGAATACCAGTAGTCGATGTGATGCCTTCTTTCCCCCGGCGGAGTGTACGCATCCCAATTGCTCGCTCCGGACGCAGGGTTTGCACGGTAGTTCATCTCGCTTGCATCGAGATGCCATTTGCCTATGTACGCGTTCTCGTATCCGCAATCGTGGAGCACATCCTGTATCGTAGTCTCCTGGGGATCGAGCATGACTTTCTCTGCAAGGCCGATCTTGCAGTTCGTCCACATCCCGCAAGAAAGCGGATGCTTTCCGGTCATCAGCGCAGCCCGGTGCGGAGAGCACAGGGGATAGCTGGATATGGCATTTGTACAGGACAGGGCGGTGCTCGCGAACGCATCCATGTTCGGAGTCCTCACATCGTCCTCTCCCGTACAGGAAAGCGCATGGTATCTCCACTGGTCGGCGAATATGTATAGAAGGTTCTTCCTTTTTTTCATTTGGCGTGTTCCTTGCATAGGCATCTTCCGGGAAGGTCCCGGAAGATGCGTTCGATTTTTACTTCGAGCTTGCGGCGTAAGCGTCGTATGCTCTCTGGATGATCTGCTGTGCCTCGTCGATGCCTCTCTTCTTGAGCTCGGCGATGAAGCTGTCGTAGTCGGCCTCGAAGCTGCTGGTTCCGAGAATCCAGCTCTGGAGCTTCTCGTCCACATATGGCTCGATGGAGTTCATGATTCTCTTGTACTGGGACTCGTCCTCCGGGAAGAGCTTGATATCAAGTTTTCCGTCCGCATATGGAGGCTGGGCCGAATCGTACCACTCAGGATGCGAATCATAGAGCTCCACGGCGGCAAGACCATATTCGTTCATCGTCGCGAACTCGTAGCCTCCGTCCTGGTTCATTCCGACCCTGTAGATGGATCCGATGCTTCTCAGATATCCGGTCGGGGTCTGGTCGCTGTTGAGAATCTCGTCGAAGAAGTGCTTCTCGCCGTCATCTCCGACATAATAGCTCTCGCCCTCGATTCCCCAGTTCATGTACGAAGAACCTTCCTCCGTGAATAGGTAGTCGAAGAACTTGATGACCGTGACGGGATCCTTGCAGGAGGAGGAGATGCCCCAACCTACGCCCGGGAATCTTTCGGTCCTTTCCTTGACCACTCCGTTCTGGTCTGCAGGAGGAGCGATTGCGATGAGCTCGAAGCCCGGAACCTCGCTCTGGAGCTTGGTGTTGTAGTCGGCTGTCGATACCCAGTCGTGCGTGCATCCGCCAAGATCGGAAGCGAACAGGATGTCGCGGCTCTTCGTTCCGCGGGTGAAGATCTCAGGATCGATGAGTCCTTCCCTGTACCACTTTACAAGGTTGGTGACCGCGGTCTTGTAGTTCTCTTCCATCGGTTCGAACTCGACGACTCCGTCCCTTACATAGAACTGTGTGGAACTGTCCCAGAGGTAGAGATATTCGTCCGGCATCTTCCATCCCGCTCTGTCGAAGAGAGGAATCTCGTCCTTGATGCCGTTTCCGTTCGGGTCCTCGTTCCTGAATGCAGTGAGGACAGTATAGAGTTCATCGACTGTCGTGGGCACTTCGAGACCGAGCTTGTCCAGCCAGTCCTTTCTGATCCACCAGAATTCGCATGTCTTGACGGTCTGGTTCTTCGGGATGAAATAGATGTTGCCATCTGTGGAGGTTGCAAACTGCTTGAACCTTGCGTCGCTCTCAAGGAGTGCCTTGATGTGAGGTGCGTACTGGTCGATCAGGTCGTTCAGGGGGATCAATCCTCCGTCTCTTCCGAGCTTCTCGAGGTCTGCGGCAGATACGTAGCCGATGACATCGGCGAGGTTGCCGCTTGAAAGCATCAGGTTGAAAGCCTCGGTCTCGTTGGAGTTGGACTGGCTGATGACGTTCTCGAGACGGATGTTGGTCTTCTTCTCTATTTCCTTCCAGACTGCCCATTCAGGATCGAACGGCATGTTGTTGAAGTTGAGGAATATGGAGAAGGTCGTCGGCTCGTCCACGATCGGAAGGTGGAACGATCCGTCGGCATTCAGAGTCGGGGTCGCTTCCGCCGCAACCGCGGAGGAACCGGATTCGCTTCCTCCCATCGCCATCACCGGGAAAGCGACGAGAAGACAAACTGTAAGGATGATTGCAAATCTCTTCATTTTCTTTTATCTCCTTTTGTCTTATCAACCTTTGTTTGCACCGATGGTCAGTCCGCTCTTGAAGTACTTCTGCACGAACGGATACGCGATTATCATCGGTATTATCGCGATTATTATCAGGGCATAGATCCTTGTCGTCGGGCTCCAGACGGATGCGGAAGTGATTATCGCACTCTCCATCTCCGTCGCGGTCCTGTCGACGATAAGCTTCTTGAGAAGAACCTGCAGAGGAATCTTCTTGTCGTCGGTCAGGAGGTTCATCGGCCAGAAGTATCCGTTCCAGCGGTTGACCGCATAGAAGAGACCTACCGTGGCAAGCGCAGGCTTCGAGAGAGGAAGGTAGATCTTCCTGAATATCGTGAAGTCGCTTGCTCCGTCTATGAATGCCGCCTCCTCCAAGGAAGAAGGAACCTGCTCGAAGAAGCTCTTGAGGATGATCATGTTGTAGGTATTCAGCGAGAATCCGAAAAGGATCGCTATCCTGGTGTTGATCAGCCCATAGTCCCTGAAGGTCATGTAGAGAGGAATCACTCCTGCGCTGAACCACATCGTGAAAACTGTAAGCAGCGTGAAGAACTTCCTTCCTCTGAGCCTGGTCTTGCTGAGCGCATACGCCATTGTCGTGGAAAAGGCCATGTTGACCATGACTCCGAAGAGCGTATAGAAGATGCTGTTTCCGTAGCTGGACCAGAGGTACTGTATCTTGAACGCCTCCCTGTAGCTTTCGAACGTGGCCTTGATCGGGCGGAGCATCACTGCTCCGTTCTCTACGTAGAACGGACGCGAGATGCTGGCGATGAATACATAATATATCGGATATAGTGCCAGAATGATAAGGAATATTCCGATTATGTTGAGAACAATGTCGAAAGTCTTCTCGCCTCTTCCCTTTATCCTTGCCCCGGAGGACTCGCCTGCATTGATTCTGTGCTTCATTTCTCCACCTCCCTTACCAGAGTGCCGTCTCGGTGAGGCGCTTGCTCACCTTGTTCGCGACAACGACGAGAATCAGGGCGACGACAGCCTCAAAGAGTCCTGCGGCGGTTGCCACGCCGTAGTCGCCGTTCTGGATTCCTATTCTGAAACTGTACGTGCTGATGACATCGGCGGTCGGATATGTCGACGGCTGATATAGAAGAAGTATTGATTCGTATCCGACCTTTACCATCTTGCCTATGTTCATTATGAACATCGTCACGACGGTCGGGATGATTCCGGGAAGCGTGATGTGCCATATTCTTCTGAACCTTCCGGCCCCGTCGACAACAGCAGCTTCATAGAGCTGAGGATCGATACCCATCAGCGCCGCAATGTAGACTATCGCATTGAACCCCGCAGTCTGCCAGAGGGTCATCAGTGTGTATATCGGTCGGAAATACTGGGGATAGACCATGAAATATGTGGCCTCTCCTCCGAACTTCTCTATGATCTTGTTGATTATTCCCGTGCTGGGGGAAAGGAAATTGACTACCATTCCACACACGACGACGGTCGAAATGAAGTACGGCAGGAACGTCGCAGTCTGTACTGTCTTGCTTATGACACGGCTCTTCATCTCTGTGATTGCAATGGCCAGTATGATCGGGAACGGGAAACAGATCAGCATCTGCCAGAGTGCGATGAGCAACGTATTGGAAACCGTCCTTATGAAATCGGGACCGAACATATATGTCTTGAAGTTGTCCAGTCCGACGAATTCGCTTCCTTCGAATCCACGGAAGATGTTGTAATCGTAGAAAGCCATCCTAAGTCCGAGCATCGGCCGGTAGCAAAACATGAGATACCATATCAGCCCCGGCAACAGAAGCAGATAAAGCTGCCAATCGGAAAGGAAGCTTCTCCTGCTCAGAAGTTTTTCCTTTTTTTTCATTTTTCGCCTCCTGAAGTTTACGAATTCAGTTTCGAGCATGTTTTTTTTGCTGTAAATCTTCATTTTTCTTCTCATCCGCAATTTTCTCGATTTGGAGAAAAATGGTGATAAAAAAAACACAACAACCAGTCTATATGCGTTATCATTCATATCTATGAAGGACAAAAGGACATACTATTCGAAGATTTCGAAGAGTTTCACGACGATAGCCGTGGTGATATTCATCGCAATGACGATCATCGAGACCAGTCTGTCCATGAACATTGCTTCCTCGAGAAACCACGCGATGGAGTCGCAGCTTGAAACCGGACAGAGGACGACAGCCATGCTGTTCTCCGCCATATCGGATTCCGTCCTTGCTCTCTCCATAGATTCCAGTCTTGAGGACTGGCTTCTCTCCCCTATCGGAAGTCCTTCTTATTATTTCAATGCCATAAGGGTCAGGAACATACTCAAGGAAAAAAGTCCCGTATTCGAAAACACGCAGTACCAGATTGCCATTACAAGGCCGGAGGACGATGCGTTCGTCATAACAGCCACGGAGACAATGCGTAAAAAGGACTTTCTAAGCGAGTACGGATACGATGATTCGAAGGTCGCCCTTGTGTCCGAAGAGCTGAGGATACTCTCCGACGAGGATGGAAAGATAATCAGCATTCACGAGATGGTAGAAAGGAGGGTCGGATCCGGCGAACTTATTATATACCTTTATATACCGCTTCTTGGGGATATAGGTGAAATGGACGACATAGAACTCTCAGTAATGGATGCCGCCACTGGGCGGATATACGGCCCGGACCAGAGGCTTGAAAATGTCGGCCTGACACTGAAAGACATTGCCGGAGGAGCGACGATAGTCAAAAAAGGCGGCTATCTGTTGATCCCTGTCAAACTTCCGTTTTCCGATTCCATAGTTCTGTTCTCCAACTACGACGATACGCTTCTGCCGATGGTGCTGGTCGTCATCCTCGGTTTGGTCGGTGCCGGAGCCCTCGTAGGCCTTTTCTCGTCCCGAATGACACACGCGCTGTACAGGCCCGTCGAAGAAGCGGTAAAGAACATCCCGAAAAGCAGCGGAGATGGTCCGGTGAACGACGAATTCGCGTTCATAGTGGACAACTGCCGGAAGATATCAGTCCTGCATGAAGAGCTCGAGAAAGCCGAAAAGGCACATTACATGCTCTCCGAACAGCAGAAATACAGGGCCTTCCTCCGGGGAGTCGGCACGCAACACCTGGAGAGCGATGAAACCAGCTACTTCTCTTTCGCCCTTGCCTCGCTCAGCGAGGAGAACCCGAAGGCGGACTTCATTTTCTCACGTCTTGACAGCCTGTCAAGGGAGATCGAGCACCTGCATTCGGTAAGGGTCACCAAGACCCGCAACGCCTACATATACAAGCACGAAAGAAAAGAGGACAGTTACAGAGTGCTCTACTCCACCGTCCAGGCATTCACCTATCATCTCGAGGGGATAGAGGACATAAGATTCGCCATCAGCGGAACGACGAAAGGCTACCAGGGAATAAAAGATCTTTTCGTCAAGGCCGAAGAAATCATGCAGTTCCGCTACAGAGTAAGGAACAGATTCATACTCACTGAAGACGACCTATCGGGGAATCTGGAGCTCATGAACTATACGTTCTCGGACGAACGCATGCTGATAAACGAGATAATTGCGGAAAACGACGACGCAATCGGGCTCTTCGACGAAATCGTTGCAAGGAATTTCAGCGATGAAAGACGGCTTTCGCCTTCCGAGGCCGCAAGATTCACCTACGCGATGATCGGAACCGCGGTCAGAGTTTTCCAGGAGCTGAAGGAAAGTCCAGAGACGCTTCTAGGTCATGAGGTAGACTTTTCATCCCTTTTCAAGGAAAAAGACCATTACATCGCCATAGACAGGATAAGAAGCATACTGGCCGAGACAATTGATGCAAAGAAGGAGAAGAGCGGAGAAGAGGACGATCTCATGATCGGCCGTATGAAGGAGTACATCAAGGACCACTACCACGAGAACATCATGCTCATCGACCTATCGGAAAAGTTCAACCTGACACCGAAGTACTGCTCCACGCTGTTCAAGAAATTCAGCAACGACACGTTCAAGAACTACCTCAACCAGATGAGGATAGAAAAGGCCTGCAGAATTCTCGAAAAGAATCCTGGCATGAAAATCCAGGACCTGTCGGAAAAAGTCGGCTTCTCGAGCTCGAACTCGTTCATAAGAGCTTTCTCGAGAGTAATGGGAATAACTCCGGGAACCTATGCCGAAAACGTATCCTCCGGCAGGTACGCAAAGTAGGAAATTTTCTCTTTTTTCCTTCGTTCCTCAAAGAATCTCGCAAAGGAATTTCAACGATTCGGCAAACCATGCAGCCGCTCTTTCGTCCACCATTCCTGTCTCCTCGGTAGCAAGCGACAGGCCATGCCTGCCGTGCGGATAGACATGAAGCTCGACGGGAACGTCCTTGTGTCTCAGCGCATCGAAGAACATCAAGGAATTCTCCACGGGGACAGTCGCATCAGTGGTCGTCGACCAGATGAACGTGGGAGGGAACGAGGATGAGACCTGCTCCACGATCGAATAATATCCGCAAAGACCGTCCTTGCCGCCTTCGGTGATCGCATCTGCAGATCCCTTGTGTGCGTACGGCGGATCGAGCGTGATTACAGGATATGCGAGAACGAGCGCATCGATTCTCGAGGTTTTTCCATATGTAGCCCAATGGGCTGCAGCACTTGCGGCAAGATGTCCGCCTGCAGAGAATCCCACGGCTGCCACCTTGGCATCATCCCCTTCCAGCCTCCTGATCTCACAGATCGCCTCTGCGACCTCCTCTTCCGGACGTGAAAGCGGTATATCGTCGCCGACAGAGTAATAAAGCACGAATGCATCGTAACCCTCGGCGAAGTAGCGGAACGCGACAGGATCGGCCTCGCGCGGAGAGACAAAGGCATATCCGCCTCCGGGAATCACGAGCATTGCCCGACGCCTTCCCGGATATGTTCCGTCGCATCCGAGCGCAGCAAGGTCCTCATGAATATAGCATACAAGCCGGGCTTTTCTGCGCCCGACGTCGATCGTACGAGTTTCCATGACCGTATTGTCGCATTGCGAAGCCACGTTTTCAAGTCCTGGAAATGCGCAGATGTCCTGTTTTCCTCCACGTGATTTTATTCTATACTCTTTGACATGAAGTTGCTTGTTTTCTCAGATCTGCACGGCGCTGCGGACAGCGCCGAATTCATCGTCGATGAAACGGAAAAGGAGAAGCCGGAAAAAGTCCTGCTTCTCGGCGATATACTGTACCACGGGCCAAGGAACGATGTTCCCCCGGCATACGCACCCAGGAAGGTCGTAGAGCAGCTGTCGCTGATCGCAGACAGGATCATATGCGTACGCGGAAACTGCGAAGCCGAGGTTGACCAGATGGTCCTACCCTTTCCCTGCATGAGCGAGGAAGCCGTCGTATTCGCGGACGGAGCCGTGATATTCATGACTCATGGACATATATGGAACGAGGAAAAAAGACCATCGTCCGGCTATACTCATTTTTTCTCCGGACATACTCACATAAGGGTTCTGAAGAAAAAAGACGGAATTGTATTCCTGAACCCGGGAAGCATCACCATCCCGAAGATGGGACAGGAAAGATCCTACGCCATCTGGCAGGACGGCAGGATAAGGACAGTATCGATGGAAAGAGGTACTACTCTTGAGGAAATCTGAGAGTTACGGATACGAATCCTGACGCCTCGTCTATATCTACGGATCCTCCATGCAGTTCCATGATCTGGTATACAATCGGCAATCCTAACCCGGATCCGCCCTGATGTCGGCTCTCGTCCCCTCTTGCCCATGGTTCGAAGAACTGCGGTCGAGGCTCCGGTAGAGATCCGGCATTCACGACGATCACTGTCACGTACCCGTCCTTCTTTTCCGCAATGACGTCCACTGTTCCACCGCTTCTGTATTCGACGGCATTCTTCATTATTTCCTGCAACGCCCTTCTGACAAGGGAATAGTCGGCCTCCAGCGTCAGGTCCTCGGGAATCTCCAGCGACATCTGGTCTCCCTGCATCAGGAATTCACCGAAGAGATCGGAAAGCCTGAAGGCGCAGACATCGAGCTTCTGATCCGGACTGAGAAGCTTCGAATAATAGGTCACGGAAGCAATCCGGCTCGAAAGGGTATCGTTCTCCTTCCTCAAGGATGCGATGAGGGTCTCGTCGAGTGGGAAAAGTCCGTCCGCAGCTCCCGACAGGAGGACGTTCATGCTGGTGACGGGAGTGTTAAGGTCATGGCTTATGTTCCTTATCCACTCTTTACGGGACTTCTGGTGACGCTCCAGATCCTTCCCGAGTTTTTCGATGGAATCGGCTATCGTTCTGAACTCAGTTATGGATATCTTCTTGCGACCGAGACCTGTCTCGAACTTTCCTTCCGACAGGTCGTTGAGAGCATCCTGGATGTCCTTTATATGCTTTGCATTGTGCTTACTTATCGTGTAGGCGCTTATAAGAGTCACAAGGATGGCAAAAGGCAAGAAGTACAGCATGACGCTGTACAGCGCTTTGAGTACCATGGAGACGGGGCCATACATGTTGATGTCATATACTATCACGTCCACATAGCCGTATATCTCGCCATTGTTGTAGAACAGCAATGTTCCGGCGATGTCCCCCGCCTGTATCACGTCCGGAAGCTTGACTACATCGGTACCGCTCTCGAAATTCTTCTCTATGACGAAATCATCGATGAGCATGTCGCGTCCGATGAGGGTACTTTCCATGTTGACTATATACTTGGCCTTCGGTATCTCCTCGCTTTCATAGCTGCTCGTAGTCGAAACGCTGATCTCGAGCGTCCGTGGAAGCGTCAGAGCTTCGGTCTCTATCGTACGCGGTGAAGCGATGGCTTTTTCCAGCCTGAGCTGCGGTATGAATTCTCCGCGCCCGGATGAGCCGATCGAAATGTTCATGTTGCCCTGCTCGTCGCGAATCAAAATCCCCGATATCCTGTCGGGTGCAGTCGCGACAAGGGTGTTGAACATGTCGGTGAACGTAAAAGCATTACGACTTGATAGAGTCTCGTCGAGCTGCTTGACATAATCGTCGAAGACGTTGTTTTTCCAATCCTTCTCGACATAATAGGAAGACCCGAGAAGAACAAGGGTCTGGACGAAAAGGATGCCGACCGTCACGAGAACGATCGAAACAAGCAGTCTAAGATAGATATTCCGCATCAATTCTCAAGCCGTTTTCCGGAGAAACGGTAACCATAACCACGGACGGTCTCTATCCAAGATTCCTTGGTGAGCTTTGCCCTGATGTTCTTTATGTGCGTATCCACGACCCGTTCGTAGCTTTCGAAGCTGTAGTCGAAGCACTCGGCAAGAATCTGCGATCTGGAGATGAGATTCGGGCTGTTCGCGGCAAGGTATGCGACGATTCTCCACTCGGCGGCAGTGAGATTGACAGGCACGTCGTCGATGGTCAGCTTGTGCTCGTCCTCGTCGATCGTAAGAATACTGTCCCCGCTCTGGTAGCGCATCACCACGTTGCGTTCAGGACTCATCTCGTCCACCCTACGCAGAAGCGCCTGCACGCGCAGCACGAGCTCCTTGGGGCTGAACGGTTTCGATATGTAATCGTCGCATCCGAGCTCGAAACCGAGTATACGGTCAGACTCGTCGACCCTGGCTGTAAGGAAGATTATCGGAAGCCGTGGGAACTTTGCCCTGACCTCCTTGACATAGCCGAATCCATCCCCGTCGGGAAGCATGACATCCTGTATCAGAAGATCGGGAACCTTCTCTTCGAATGCCGTCCTGGCTTCCGCTATCGTACCATATCCCTTGGCCTCGAAGCCGGACAACTCAAGGTACTGTACTACCCCGTTCCTTATTACATCATGGTCTTCAACAATGTATATGAGTTTCATACATTACAATATAAAAACAATTGTAATGGAATACAAACAAAAAAACCGAAATTCATAGAAACTACAACAATAAATGCCATATTATTAGAAAAAGGAAGACATGTCATGGGTAGGCTGCGTTCAGGGGACATCATAATTCTTGTAGTTTTCATAATCCTCATCGCGCTGTCCATCCCTTCGAAAAGCGATTCGGCCTTCGTGAGGATATCCTCGTCGGGCGGGAAGGAGAAAGTCTACGAGCTTTCGGAGGACAGGATAGTCTCTGCAGAAGGCCCTCTAGGTACTACGACGATCGAAATAAAGGACGGGGACGTGAGGATAATCGACTCCCCATGCGCACAGAAGACATGCATGAACACGAGGATCGGAGATACGATATGCTGCCTGCCCAACAAGGTGCTCGTGACGATAAGTGCAGACAGAGAAGACGGAGGAATAGATGTCGTCGCGTACTAGGAGGATATCTTATCTGGCATCGATCTCGCTGTTGCTTTCGTTCGTCGAGCTCATGCTGCCGCGGCCTGTGCCGTTCATGAAGCTGGGGCTTTCGAACGTGGCTTTGCTGCTGGCGCTCGATCTAGGCTTTTCCGATTACATGCTCCTCGTCGTGCTCAAGGCGATAGGAGGAAGCTATGTCTCCGGAACTCTTTTCTCGTTTTTTTTCCTGATGAGCCTCTTCCAGTCGGCCTCATCGGGACTGACGATGTACGTTCTGCACCGAATCGCACCAAAAAGGATATCCCTCTACGGGCTGTCCATCGCAGGTGCCACGGCCTCTGCCTATGCCCAGGCGTTTCTGGCTTCGGCCTACCTTGGAAAAGGAGTGCTCAGCCTGCTGCCGCTGATGCTTCTGTCCTCATTCGTCTCTTCCCTCGTGGTCGCCTTCATCGGCGGACGCATAAGGATTCCGGAACGCATACCTGAAATCGCAGTGGCAAAGGACGGAAGGAGACTCGATGTCCTATCCATCTCAGCCCTTGCATGGGCCGTGTTCGTCTCGACCTTCCTGGACAACATTCCCCTTCTTATGTTCTGCTTTCTCACCGCACTGGCGCTAATGGTGCTTTCGGGAAGGAGGATAAGGATGCTTCCTTTCGTGTCCCTTGCTGTAATCTCCATTCTGTCGGCCATCCTGACCCCTTCGGGCGAGGTACTGGCAGAGGTGTTTTCCTTCCCCATATGCAAGGAGAGCATCCTCACGGGCCTGAAGCATTTTCTCACCCTCGCCTCCACGTTATCTCTCTCGCTCGCTTTCTCGAAAGTTATAGGAAGCATTTCGTTCCTTTCGGATGTACTTCTCTACTTCTCCCTGATGGAAGAAAAGTTCCAGAGAGCAAAAGGAAGCATATGGGAACGTTTCAATGCGTCCCTGGCAGTCGACGATGCACCGTTAAACGACAGTCCACGCAATAATATGACTGCATTCACATCAATCATTACTTTTGTCGCATATTCAATATTCCTGACAATTAATTTCATATAAATTCCGGAGTATGTTATAATATTCTGTGGAAAGGATTGACATTAAGGATAATTTTTTATATATACAAAATTATCGATTAGAAGGAGAGAAACAATGGCAGAAGTCAATGAAATGTTTCCTGGTCAGCTGGAACTCCAGGCATTGATTGAAAAAGTCAAAAGAGCACAGAGAATCTATGCGAACTTTCCGCAGGAAAAGGTAGACCAGATCTTCCGTGCAGCGTCCATCGCGGCAAACAATGCAAGAATCTCTCTTGCACAGGATGCGGTCCAGGAGACCGGAATGGGTGTCATCGAAGACAAGGTCATCAAGAACCACTTCGCCGCCGAGTACATCTTCAACAAGTACAAGGACGAGAAGACATGCGGCATCATCGAGGACGACCCCGGCTTCGGCATCAAGAAGATCGCGGAACCGAAGGGAGTCATCTGCGGAATCATCCCGACCACGAACCCCACCAGTACAGCGATATTCAAGTCCCTCATCGCACTAAAGACGAGGAATGCGATAATTTTCAGCCCGCACCCCAGGGCAAAAAAGTGCACTTGCGATGCTGCACGCATCGTCAGGGATGCTGCAGTGGCGGCAGGAGCTCCCGAGGATATAATCGGATGGATCGAAGAGCCTTCCATGGATAAGACCAACTACCTCATGACCAATCCTCTCGTCAACCTCATCCTCGCAACCGGCGGCCCTGGAATGGTCAAGAGCGCCTACTCCTCCGGAAAGCCGGCAATCGGAGTCGGTGCAGGAAACACCCCTGCTCTTCTCGACAAGAGCTGCAACATCAAGATGGCAGTTGCATCCATCCTCATGTCCAAGACATTCGACAACGGAGTCGTCTGCGCATCTGAACAGGCGATAATCGTCCACAAGGACATCTACGCAGAAGTCAAGAAGACCCTCAAGGAGGAAGGTGCACACTTCCTCAACAAGGAAGAGATGAGCAAGCTCGAGCCGATCATTCTCGACCCGCAGAGGGGAACGGTCAATCCCAAGATCGTAGGACAGCCCGCATACAAGATCGCCGAGATCGCCGGATTCAGCGTACCGAAGTCGACCAAGGTCCTCATCGGAGAGGTCAAGAAGGTCGCTGTCGAGGAGGCGTTCGCACATGAGAAGCTCTCTCCGGTGCTCGGAATGTACTCCTGCGACAACTATGGCGAAGGCTGCATGATGGCTGCCCAGCTCATCGCGCTCGGCGGATTCGGCCACACATCCGTGCTCTACATCGACGAGAAGGAGCAGGAGAAGATCAACAACTACGGACAGACAGTGAAGACCAGCCGAGTGCTCGTCAACATGCCTGCAAGCCAGGGTGCCATCGGAGACATCTACAACTTCCGTCTCGAGCCGTCCCTCACTCTTGGCTGCGGTTCCTGGGGCAACAACAGCATCAGCGAGAACGTCGGCCCCAAGCACCTTTTGAACGTCAAGACTGTAGCAGAGAGGAGAGAAAACATGCTTTGGTTCAAGCTTCCACCGAAAATCTATTTCAAGTATGGCTGCCTGCCTGTGGCTCTCCAGGAGCTCAAGGGCAAGAAGAGGGCATTCATCGTCACGGACAGCTTCCTCTTCAATTCCGGCATGATCGACAGGATCACGGCTACGCTCCAGACGCTCGGTGTCGAAAGCGAAGTGTTCCATCAGGTCAAGCCCGATCCGACGCTTGGAACGATCAACACGGCAATGGGACTCGTGAACGCATACAACCCCGATGTCATCATCGCGGTCGGCGGCGGTTCCCCGATGGATGCGGCCAAGATCCTCTGGCTCCTCTACGAGCATCCGGAAGTCGAGTTCGAGGGACTTGCGCTCAGGTTCATGGATATCAGAAAGAGAATCTACGCATTCCCGAACATGGGCAAGAAGGCCGAGCTCGTATGTATCCCGACGACATCGGGAACAGGCTCCGAGGTAACTCCGTTCGCAATCATCACTGACGAGAAGACAGGCATGAAGTGGGCAATCGCGGACTACGCGCTCACCCCGAGCATGGCCATCGTCGACAGCGAGCTTGCGATGGGTCAGCCAAAGGGACTTACAGCATCCTGCGGAGTCGACGTACTCACCCATGCACTCGAGGCCCTCGTATCCTCGATGAGCACGGACTACACGAACGCTCTCTCCATCGAAGCTGCAAGAATCATCTTCAAGTACCTTCCGCAGGCCTATGCGGACGGCACGAACAGGAAAGCCAGAGAGAAGGTCCACGACGCATCCACGATGGCCGGAATGGCGTTCAGCAACGCATTCCTCGGCGTCTGCCACTCGATGGCCCACAAGCTCGGTGCAAGGTTCCACGTACCACACGGAATGGCCAATGCGCTTCTTCTGACGAACATCATCCGCTTCAACGCGAACGACAATCCGACGAAGCAGGCTGCGTTCCCGCAGTACGAGTTCCCGTCCGTCATAAGCAGATATGCCCGTGTTGCCGACTACATCAGCACACCGGTGAACAACGCCAAGAACACCGAGTTCTTCGACTCCAGAAACTGCAAGACGCTCGAGGAGAAGGTACAGGCGCTCATAGATGGAATCGAGGCACTCAAGAAAACTCTCAACATCCCGTCCAGCATCAAGGAATGGGGTGTCGACGAGGCGGAGTTCCTCGCAGCAGTCGACGAGCTTGCAGTCAAGGCGTTCGACGACCAGTGCACAGGCTCCAACCCGAGATATCCGCTGATCAGCCAGATCAAGCAACTCTATCTCGATTCCTACTACGGAAGAGCCTGGAAGGAAGAGGAATAACCCCTATAATCCCTATGAAGAGGAAAAGGTCTTCGCAGAAATGCGGAGACCTTTTTTGTACAGGTGCATCGTGATATGCATAATTCCTTGTTCCATAGGAAAATCATATCGGTTTCCGGACTTTTCCCCTGTCTTTATCGGTACATGCTTCCTTTGACGTAGGCCCGGTCGACATGGATACAGACACCTGTATTTACGCGATCCATTTTCCGGGTCCATCTTGAAAACGATGGAAGTACAGACCTCTGCAACATAAGCGCAACTATGTCATCGAGTCGCGCAAACTTCGGAGGAAATCGATCAAATCGCATGTAAGGTCACCAGTACATCGCCACGTCCAAGCGCTTCGCGCAGCTCAGCCGGATCGACGTCATCGATTTTTCCTAAAGGCGTCAGGCTCCATGAATTCTCACCATAATAGATCACGAAAGTCCTGCCTTGGTAGAGAACCAGATCGCCTGGTTCCGTATTCATCCACACATTGTTCTCGGGAAGCAGTGTCCCGATATCGGCGCACTTCTCCATTCCTGCGTAATCGCTCATCTCAAGCGAGATTGGACCGCTAGATAGCAATCCGAGCAAAGCATCTACGGAGGAATTGTCATTCAATGTCGCTTCAAATTCCTTTTCCCCGATTGAAATTCTCATTTTCATCCCTTTCTCCTGTTTTTCGGTATAAAGAACGCCGGATTTCCCGCTACTGTCATCGCCGATGTCTGCAACGGCATCCATATCATCGGAAGAATGCATCGTTTCGTCGAATACGCACATGTTCCTGCATGAAAAGCACACGGCAAGCAGAAGCAGAGACAGTACGATCGATCCGTATCTTTCCATATCATACCGCATTGTTGCATCCACTTGAGCTACCTACCGCCATTGCGTTGCAATCCTTTTCCGCCCCAATAACGATCTTGGTCTGATTGCCGGCATCGCAATCGACCAGTTCGTCGATGCTTTCGGCAACGATACGTCCGGATCCCAGGTTCCTGATGCTCGCAATCCCGGAGATGATGACCGCATCGACGTCGGACTTCTCGAAGGCAAGATCCGCATCTACCATCACGCAGTCCCTCATACGCAGATTTCGGCAGTAGCATAGCGGCTGTGTACCGATCACTGTACATCCGACAAGCGTCAGGCCGTCTGAGTACCATCCGAGATATTCGCCCCTAAGAATACTGTTTCGCACGATGATGTTCCTTGCATGCCAGAATGCATCCTTTGTATCGAACTCGCAATCCTCGAATACTCCGTTCTCGACATACTGGAACGAATACTTTCCCTTCAGCTTCACCCTACGGAATGAAAGATCAATAGAGCGCATCATGAAATACTCTCCTTCGACGGACGTATCATCCATGTCCATCCCGCGGACGGACCAGCCAAACTCCGAGGAAACAATATCGGAATCTCTCACAATTACATCGTCGCATTCGCGGAATGCCTTTATTCCATGAAGCCTGCTGTCTGTCACCTCCACATGCCTTGAATACCAGAGCGGTGCACGGCAGGACTCTGTCATCTCGGAATTTCCGATGACGATCCCTTCGTCATGCCAGAACGGATATCGCAGATTGAATAGGCAGCGGTCCACTTCGATTCTTTCACACTCCTTGAATGCGCTTTCACCGTCCGCAGGCCCGTCGAAGGAACAATTTTTTACCAAAAGATCGTTTTCTCCAAAAAAGGCGCGTTCTGTATCGAACACCTGGTTTTCTATCGTTCTCATATGACTTCCTCCTTCAAGAAAAACATGTCCAAAATAAGCATGCGAACGATAATACGCTGCGCATGAGCCTCCTCTGTGTCCATGCCTGTTCCGATGTCCGCTTGAATTGTAAACGACAGAAAATAAAATAGCAAATACTTATATTTTATTGATTTCACTAGAAAAAAACTATAGATAAGCGTATTATGCAAGGGAAATGTAAAAAAAGGAGACAACCGATGGAACTGCGTGTCCTTTCATATTTTCTCGCAGTCGCAAGAGAACAGAGCATCATAAGGGCTGCCGAGTCGCTCAACCTTTCCCAGCCTACACTTTCCACACAGCTGAAGGGCTTGGAGGCGGAGCTTGGCAAACAGCTCCTGATACGTGGAACCAAGGGGTCACGGAAAGTCACGCTCACGGAGGAGGGAATGATCCTGCGCAGGCGTGCCGAAGAGATAATGAGCCTGGTGAAGAAGACGGAACGGGAAATATCCATGTCCGACGAGACTATAGTCGGCGATGTGTTCATCGGAGCCGGAGAGACCGATGCCGTGCGATTCGTCGCAAGGGCAGCTATGGAACTCTACAGGACATATCCTGGCATACACTATCACTTCTCAAGCGGCAATACGGTATTCGTCAGCGAACAGCTGGACAAGGGACTTATCGACTTCGGTATCGTATTCGGAAACGTCGACCATGGGAAATACAATTCCGTGGAGCTGCCTTTCAAGGATGTGTGGGGTGTCCTGATGAGAAAAGAATCTCCACTCGCGCAGAAAAATCTCGTCAAGCCGGAGGATCTTTGGGACAAACCACTGATCGTCCCGGACCAGATCGAAAGCAAAGCTACATTGACAGAATGGATCGGAAAGGAGCTCTCCGTGCTTGACGTTGTTGCAACCTACAACCTCCTGTTCAATGCATCGTTGCTGGTCGAGGAAGGAATGGGATATGCAATAGGTCTCGACAAAATCATAAACACATCTGGCGACAGCAGAATATGCTTTCGCCCGCTTTCTCCGGAAAGGACCGCAGGCTTGAGCATCGTATGGAAAAAACATCAGACATTCTCGAAGGCATCAGAAAAATTCATGGAAAAACTGCGGAATCTTCCTAGCAAGCTCTGAAAAATTGAAGGTTTTCGAAATACGATCGAGTGAAAAAAAAGCCACCCAGAGGGTGGCCGTGATATAAAGGAGCGTCATCACTCCTCTACAGGAGAGAACTCCTCATAAGTCGCTCCGCAGAGAGGACATACGATGTCCTTCGGAAGCTCCTCGCCTTCATACTCCCAACCGCAAAGATTGCAAACCCACTTCATAACCGAGTCTCCTTTGGTCCGATTTATAGGCCGCATACGCGACCATTGACCATTATACTCCATCGGAAAGTGTTTGTACAACAATGAATGTGACAACATCACGGAACATCGGGGAATCAGACATCCTCGAACTGGGCCTCGTAGAGAGCTTTGTATATGCCGTCCTTTTTCTTCAGCAGCTCGTCGTGGCTTCCCCGCTCGGCAATTCCTTGGCGCTCTATGACGAATATCTCGTCGGCATTGCGGATCGTCGAGAGCCTGTGTGCAACCACGAAGCTTGTACGCCCCTTCATTATGTAGCTCATGCCTTTCTGCACCAGTATCTCGGTCTTTGTATCGATCGCGCTCGTAGCCTCGTCGAGGATCAGGATCCTCGGATCCTTAAGAAGAGTGCGCACAAGGGCTATCAGCTGCCTCTGCCCCTGCGAAAGAGAAGTGGATGTTATCCTGGTGTCGTATCCGTCCTTCTCCGCAAGGATGAACTCCTCCGCCCCGAGCAGACGGGAGGCGTTCCTCATCTCGTCCTCCGTGATGTCGTCGTTGCCGTAAAGCAGATTCTCCCTTATCGTCCCCGTGAAGATGAACGGATCCTGGGTCATGACGGCGACGCTGCGGCGGAGACTGGCGAAAGTAAGCCTTGAAATGTCCTTGCCGTCGATCAGAACCCTTCCTGAAACAGGATCATAAAATCGTGCCACGAGGTTGATTATCGTGGTCTTGCCTGCTCCCGTAGCACCTACCAGCGCTATCGTCCGTCCCTGCGGGATATCGAACGAAAGATCCTTCAGTATCACCTTCTCAGGTTCGTCGGGATAGGCAAATGTGACGTGGTCGAACACCACATGCCCGAATGGAAGGTTCGCATCCTCGGCATCATCGCTTTCGACCAGATTGCTTTCGGTGTCGAGCAACTCGAAAACCCTTCCTGCAGCCGTGATGTTGTTCGTGAGCTGGTTGTACGTCATCGCAAGCTGTCTTATAGGCATCCAGAAAAGACCGATGTATGACGAGAATGCGATGAGCGCTCCTATGCTGGATCCGTCGATTCCTGCCAGATAATACGCGAAGAGATAAAGAAGTGCGAGCCCGATTCCGTTGGAAAGGCACCACACGATGTTCATCATGTCGCTCCTTCTGACCGCTATGTTCCAGCTCCTCTCGCAGTCGGCTATTATCCCCTCGAAGGTCTGCTCCGTTTCCTTCTCTGCGGCAAAGGCCTCCACGATCTTCATTCCAGAGTAGTTCTCGTGGCTGAAGGCATTGAGGTTGCTCTGTTTCTTCCTGTAGTTCTCCCAGTTTCCGAATCCCTTTATCGTGACAAAATACGTCGCGGTCACGAAAAGGGGCACGACTATGACCGCACTCATCGCAAGACGCCAGTTGGATGCGATCATCGCAGCAAGGATGCCTACGATCATCAGGATGTTGGGAACGATCGAAGTGACAAGCTGGCTCATCATGTCCTTCATGTTCGATATGTCGTTTATAAGCCTCGAAAGTATCTTTCCGGTCGGACGCGAGTCGAAGTAGAAAAGCGAAAGCGTCTCCAGATGAGCGTAGCAGTCCTCCCTGATGTCGTAGACTATGCGGTTGGCCATACGGCTCATGAGCTTCATCCGTAGCGAAACCACGATCCAGAGTATGACGCACAGCGCGATTCCCGTGGAGACTGTGACTATTAGCCCTCTTCTGTCGCCGTTTGCGACATCCACGTCTATCGCGCGCTCCGTCACAAGAGGAAGAGCAATGATGACCAAAGTGGAAATCACCATGAGGAAGATTGCAAAGGATATGTTCTTCGCATAAGGGCGAAGATATGAGAGTACGCGCCGGAATATCTTCCTTTTGGAGGTGGCGACATTCTTTTCGTCTTTTCTGAAAGTCTCAACGGCCATTTCCGACCTCCCCGTACTGTGCCTTGTACGTCTCGCTGTACATCCCGCCGAGAGCAAGAAGCTCGTCGTGGGTACCTCGCTCGGCAATCCTGCCGCGATCGAGGAAAATTATCTCGTCCGCATTCCGCACCGCGCTTATCCTGTGCGCAACGATGATGCGGCTCATACCTTTGTTGTTCTCCAGAGCACGCTGTATGTCCTTTTCAGTCTCCATGTCAAGTGCGCTCGTCGCATCGTCCAGAATGAGTATCGGGGCATTTCTGTAAAACGCCCTGGCTATGCTGAGTCTCTGTTTCTGACCTCCGGAAAGCCCTACTCCCTTTTCCCCTATGACCGTACGCTCCTTCTGTTCAAGACGATAGACGAACTCGGACGCATCGGCTCTTGCAAGTGCGTCGCAGATCCTGTCGTGGTCGGTCTCCCTATCGTCCCTGCGACCGATCCGTATGTTCTCGTCTATCTGGTCGGAAAACAAAAACACGTCCTGCGTGACGACCGAGAACTTTTCTCTAAGACTCTGGAGTACCATCCTGCGGATATCCACTCCGCCCAGCTTTACGCAGCCCTCGTCCGGATCGATGAAGCGGAGGGCAAGATTGCATATGGTGCTCTTTCCCGATCCAGTGGCACCCATGATGCCGATGGTATGCCCCTCAGGCAGGACGAACGAGATGTCATCCAGAACCTTCTTTCCATCGAAGCTGACCGACACTCCGGAAAATTCAAGAGTGCTGTCGAACGGGGCCTTCTCCGTGCCGTTCGCTATCTTTGGTTCCCTGGCCATGATGTCGTTGATCTTTCTTGCCGACGCGACTGCAGTGCTTATCGCCTGCAGAACCCATCCAAGGTCCATCATCGGCCAGGCAAGCTCCCCGACGTAGACGCTGATAGCCGCCGCCTCGCCGAGCGTTATCTTCCCGTCGATCACAAGAAGGCCGGACACGAGAACGGAAAGCACCAGCATGGCCCTTGCCATGGAATTCATGGGCGCCATAGTGTCTGCCCAAAGGAAATCGACCTTGAGATTGAGGTCATGGAATTTTCTGTTGTGGACGCGGAACTTGCGCTTTTCGAGCTCCTCGCGGCCGAACGCCTTGACGGTTCTGATGCCGGAGAGGGCCTCGCCTGCCTTGTCGTTCATCGTCGCCGTCTCGTCGGATATTCTGTCGTAGTACTCGTCACCGTGTCTTTCGGCATAGAAGGCCAGAAAGAAGATCATCGGCATCATGACTGCCGGCACGATAAGGCCGTAAAGACTTATTCTTGCCAGCATGAAGATGAAAAGGATCGTATGAACGGTTATCTCCACAGCGAAGACGGAAATGAATCCGAAGCAGAAACCTACGTTCTCCACATCCTGTTTCGTCCGACTCATAAGCTCCGCAGGGTTGTTTTCGCTGAAAAAAGAAAGATCCAGCTTCTGTATGTGGGCAAAGAGATCTCGCCTGATGCCGCGATGACTGAGAGACGATATCCTGTCGGACAGGTATTCCTGGGTATAGTATCCAATGGCCATCAGAACCGAAATGAGTATCAGAAGAGCTATGTAATACATGAAATTCGACAGATCGCGAGCCACGATGACATCGTCTATGATCATGGATGTGACCATAGGACGAAGTGAATCGGACGTGACTGCAACGACGAGTCCGAACAGGGAGAAGAAATATAGCCATCTTCCCTTCCAGGCATATCTGAAGAGCTTTCTCAAAGCCTCTACACCCCTTTCTTCATCAAGTGTTTCATCATTATAGCCGATAAAGCCGCACTAAAGGAATAGAGGTGGTTGCAAGGCGGCTAGGAATCTTTCGTCGATGAATGCTCCTTAATATTTCTTTTCCGGATGCGCAAACTTCCGGCTGTATTAAGAAAATGTCATTTCCTATCGGATGCTTCCTTTCTGTACATCAGGCCCATGGCCACTACCCAGACATATGCAAGCGTCTTCGGTATCATCAGCATTCCCACAGGAGGGAACTTGTCGGCAAAAAGTACGACAGGAATGTAGAAGATAAATGAAAGGGAGATGGCGACATCCATATTGCGAAGCGGATCGTCCATCTTTTTTCTCGCATCTCTGTGGAACAACCAGATCAGAAGAATTCCAATCGCGGCAAATGGGATATTACGGGCAATGCCATACGAGAGAGGTGCGTCTGCACTCGTCCATCTGTTTCCCGGAAGAAGACAAAGCACGATGCGCAGTACGGCAAGAAAAACCATGGAGACATCGAGAGCAATACTTTTCTTTTCGTATATCATCCTGTAGATGAAATAAAGCAGAATATAGAAAACAGTCATAGTTACCGATGTTACGAGCTTCCCGATTCCCAAAGAATGTACATTTGCTTCGAGCCCTGTTGTAAACAGTGCATAGACCCTCGGCACCAGATGGAAACTGTCTCCGATGCCAAGAATCATGGACATGATTCCGAAAAGCACGACTGTTGTGCTTCCTTTTCCCTTGACGACAAGAAATATACCTGCAACGATTGCGAAAGAAAGATATACGGCATCGAATGCCGCCTCCATTATAGCCTGCATCTTTTCTCCTCTATCTGCCGCAATAACTACTATGCGGCTTGCCAGAATATGCAAGATTTCCCCTCCTCCGCAAAACCGATGGTAAGATTATCGCAGATGAAAGTGAAACCCATCCTCTCCCGCAATATGGCTATCGGAGGATTTTCAATGCAAGATCTTCGATACCAGGAGGCCTTCTCACCATCCAACCGGTAGGAGTCCAAAGACTTTCATTGCAGAAAAAATCCGCATGCGGTACAATTCCAACCATGACAAATTTTTCTTCCTCAGTTTCTCTATCCGAAGAAAAGACTTGCGATATCGAATAAGGAATTGTCATGTTCTATGGAAGCCTACCGCCATCTGTCTTCCCTGTTTTCATCCTCGTCAGCATATTGTCGAGCTTGTCCATTCTAAACCGAAAAATGCAATTGCAGCAATACATCGGAAATTGTGCAATATGTTTGTATATCAACCTGTGTAATCGGAAGCGATTGCACATGAATTTCTGAAAACGACCGTGGTCGGGAGTATCACCGTCTGTTTAGGAATGAACGGGTCCTTTATCGTAGCAAGGAGCTGATATGTCGCACGCCTTCCCATTTCGACGAAAGGCTGCTTGATCGTCGTAAGGCCGGAGAATTCCGCACCGGGGATATCGTCGTAACCGATCACGGACACCTGGTCGGGCACAGATATCCTTTTTTCCTGAAGGGCCTTGATCGCACCCAGTGCCATGTTGTCGTTGGCGGCGGCAATCGCCGTGTATTCGAATCGGTTTCCGCAAAGAAGGTCCCTGACAACCTCATAACCCTTCTGGAAACTGAAATCGGCACAGAGGACATCACGTTCCTCCACAGGCAGTGCAGCTTCCTCCATGGCAGCCTTGAATCCGGACAGACGTTCGTTCTCTGTCGAAGTACCGGGTTTCCCACCAAGATAAAGGATGCGTCTATGTTTGAGCGTAAGCAGATACCGTGCCGCCTGGTACATGCCCTCGTAGTTTCCGGTAGTTATGAAATCGATTCCATCGATGCAAGGATGACGATCGAGGAAGACCACGGGCACGATGCCCGAAGATACAACCTGTCTCGTAAAATCGGTCGCGTTGCCGCTTGAAACGAATATCACACCTTCGACCCCTATGTCGATCATCTTATTGAGGACCTTGTCCTCTTTCTCAGGACTTCCGTCGCTGTTGCTAAGTATCAGAGTATATCCTGAAATAGATGCGACATTATCTATGCCTGTAAGCATGAGAGGGAAAAACTGATTTGCAAGATCTGGAACGATGAGTCCGATTATCCCGCTGAGGGTCCTGTTTTTCCGTCCGTAGTATTCATCGATCGCGGAATCGATTCTCTTCTTCGTCGAGTATTTTACTTTCTCTGCATTTGACAGCGCCCTTGAAACGGTACTGACGGAGAATCCCGTCATAGCCGCAAGTTCTTTCAATGTCGGTTTTCCATCCATGGCAAAATTATGTATCATTTTCAAACGTTTGTGAAATATTTTTTTGCAAAAGTTTGCAAAGAAATAAAAAATAAACGCTTGATACATTTCAAAATGTAAAAAATTATCTTTTATATAATTATATATAATGAAGTTAATTATCTGATGATTTTCAATTGTTTTCCATTATCATATCATTGCAAAAATTAATGCAATTTTTTTATTGACTGGTTTTCAATTGGACCAAGATAATGAAATTGAAAAGGAGACGCAACGATGAAAAAGTTTATCACTATTTCTTTGATCGTTCTAATGACGGCAGGCATGCTGTTTGCAAACGGCAGCAGCGAAAGTGCAACAGTCGAAACAAAACCAGCTTCTGAGACAAAGGAACTTGTTTACCTCAATTCCCACACCGATCCATGGGATACGGAAGTCGGCCAGGAGATATTCGACAAGTTCTATGAAAAGTACGGAATCAAGGTCAAATCCGTATCCTACCCCTTCGATCAGTACATGGAACTTGTCGAAGTAAAAATGAAATCCAAGGATTCCGATTTTGACGTATTCAACGTCGATGCACCGCTCGTGGCGTCCTACAGCGTACGCGGATACATTGCTCCGTTTGAAGACTACATGTCCAAGGATGAGCTGGAAGCGACCTTCACCAGCACAGGTCTCAATGCGGCAACCTACAACGGAAAGGTCATGACAGGCCCGAAGAAGGAATCGGGAATGATCATGGTATACAACAAGGACATTCTGGCAAGGCACGGAATCGAGTTCCCATCGGAGACAGAACGGATGACATGGGAAGAATGCGTCGAAATCGCAAAGCAGTGCGTCGAAGTGGAAAATGGAAGCACTGTCACATGGGGACTCATACCGGATCAGGTCAATAGAGCATGGAACGTCATGCCGATTGCCAATTCGCTTGGAGCCAGATGGCTGAGCGATGACGGATTCACAGCAACGGGTTATCTGAACAGCCCGGAAAGCGTCGAGGCGATGAAATTCTACCAGAGCTGGTTCAACGAACTCGGAATCTCCCCTAAAGGAGTTGCAACGAACGAGGGAAGGGAACTGTTCGATACAGGAAGATGCGCATTCATCTTCGGCGATCCGGTCTGCTATGCAAGAGCCCAGCAGAAAGGTCTCAATGTCGGGATATGCCCTGTACCGGCATTCGAGGATGGAGTTCCGGCAGTAGGAAGCGATTCCTGGCACGTAGCAGTGAACGCATATTCCAAGAACAAGGAAGCGGCAGCACTTTTCGTAAGGTTCATCACATGCGAGGAAGGTTCAGATATCTTCCTCGACAGCCAGAGCAATCTCGGATGCAACAAGGAAAGAATCGAGACGATCACTGCAGATGATTACGAAGGACACGAGGTTTACGCTCTTCTCTCTGCAGATCTCGACGCCTACTCGGTCGGAAGACCAAAGACTCCAGGCTACAACGAATGGTCGGATGTCGTCGACAGTGCTATCGAAGACATAAGGAACGGCTCGGACGTACAGAAAACTCTTGATGCGGCGGCCTCGAAGATAGATGGACTTCTAGTTAAATATTCAAGATAACAAAAGGATAAATCCACATCCGGTCTGCATTGCAGGCCGGATTTCAAAAGGAGGCACCATAAAAATGAAAAGAAGGCTTTTCAGTTGCAACGACGTGCATACAGCCGGCCTCGCGGGAAACGACTACAAACTCAGAAGCAGACTTGAGGTACTGCTGTTCGTCGGACCTGCGCTCGCTCTTTTGCTGATTTTCAAAATCTATCCCATTTTGATTTCATTCGTCGGAAGTTTTTTCTCCGAATCGTTTCTCACCGGCAGCAAGTTCTTCGCCGGGCTGGACAACTACATCCAGCTTTTCAAGGATTCGACCTTTCTGAACTCCCTCTGGGTTTCTTTCAAGTTCAACATAATAACCACACCTACCCAGATTGTCATAGCCTTGTTTCTGGCGCTGATGGTATCGAAACCCAGCACGACCAGTTCGATATACAGAGTCATATTCATGATGCCGATTGCAATAGCGCTCACATCGGCTTGTATGCTGTGGAACATAATGTTCAATCCCAATCAGGGCATTGTAAACAGTTTTCTCAGTCTCTTCGGAATTGCCAATCAGCCGTTCTTCACGAGCAAGGCACAGGCGATGATGTGCATAATCCTCATCTGCAACTGGAGAGGCTGCGGGTACTGGATGCTATATCTGCTTACAGGAATACAGGATGTATCGCAGTCTGTGATCGAATCTGCGAAAATCGACGGGACGGGAAGAATCAGACTCGTATGGAGCATCATTCTTCCGATGATAAGAAGATCGATGATGTTTGTCGTCGTATCGGATACAATATCGAATCTTCTGATGTTCATTCCTGTGCATATGATAACGCTCGGAGGTCCAGAGGGATCCACGAACCTGTTGATGTACGAAGCCTACAAGACGGGATTCATCTATGCGGACTTCGGAAAATCCTACGCTATCGTAACTTTGCTGATCCTATTTGCGTTCGCAGTCGTTATGCTTGAGATGAAGCTTCTCAAACCGAAATACTGATGGAGGAAGACATGAGCAGAAAAATCAAGAAGACCGACCTGGCACTTGCAGTATTGAAATATGTGGTAATGACGCTTTATGCGCTGTTTCTGATACTCCCTGTATATTATGCACTGATATCGTCGATAAGACCTGCCAGCGATATTTTCAAGTATGCCGCACCGTTCTCTGCAAAGACACTAATACCTGACACATTCACGCTTGAATCTTTCGTAAGTCTTTTCGGAACCTACAAGTTCCTGCGGCCGCTGGCTAATACGGTATACGTATGTGCAGTCACGGTCCTGTTCGGAATTCTTTTCAATGCAATGGCGGGATTCGCATTTGCAAAGATCAGATTCAAGTTCAAAAACTTCTGGTTCATGCTTGTCGTTGTCACCATGATGATTCCGTTCGAAGCAATAGCAATACCGCTGTACTCGCTTGTATACAATCTCAACATGGTCAATACGCGCGCGGCCCTTATATTGCCGGCCGTGGCCAACGGAACGTACATATTCCTGTTCAAGAACTCCTACGAGGACATTCCGCATAGCCTTTACGAGGCCAGCATAATCGAAGGGGCCAGCAGGATGCGGACATTCTACAAGATATATCTCCCTCTTTCCAAGCCGATCATGGTAAGTGCAGGATTGCTGATATTCTTCTATCAGTGGCAATCCTACATGTGGCCGTTGCTTGCAGCCAATGCTCCAGACGTCCAAGTAATACAGATTGCACAGTCGGTATTCCAGCAGGAATATGCCACGCTCTGGGGTGAGATATTCGCATCGATAGTAGTCACCATTGCAGTACCGTTGGCATTCTTCTTCCCGCTGCAGAAATACTACGCACTGGGAATAAGCACATCAGGCATGAAGGAGTGAAAATAATGGAAGAAATCAGAAAAAAAATAATAATCGACACTGACATCGGAGACGATGCCGACGACGCTCTCGCATTGGCTCTGGCGCTGAAATCGCCCGAACTGGACGTCCTCGGAGTGACTACTGTATTCCGCAATACAGTGGCACGTGCAAAGATCGCAAAGAGACTGCTGACCATTCTGGACAGGAATGACATACCTGTATACGCGGGCATAGGACATCCAATAATCGACGATGCCGATACCATCACACCTCCGATACAATATCTTGAGGAAATGGAAAACCTGGACATCAACGAAGGAATATCCGCGATCGAATATATCAGAAGAACGATCATGGACAATCCTCATGAAATCACTCTTGTCACTATCGGACCGCTTACGAACATAGCGATTCTGATAAGGCAGTATCCGGAAGTGATTCCCCTGGTCAAGGAAATCGTAATGATGGGAGGAGCTTTCTATTTCCATTACGACGAATGGAATATGTTCTGCGACCCGGAAGCCGCATCGATAGTTTTCTCAAGTACCATACCTATCAAGGCAATCGGGCTTGATGTTACTCTCCAATGTCCGGTCACGGAAGAGTTGTACCAGGAAATACGGAACCATGGAGACGAGCTCACCGATCTTCTGGGAGAACTTCTCAGAAGATACAAGGAGAACAGGAAGAGACATACATTCCTTCACGATCCGCTTGCCGTGATGTCTTTGTTCCGCCCGGATCTCTTCGAATATAGATCGGAGGATGTCGCTGTGGAACTAAAAGGCGACGTGACGAGGGGCATGACATTCAGGAAAAGCAAGATCGGAGTACATACAATTCCCGAACGGAACATCTATGCGGCATCAGCCGTGGCAGCGGGAAAAGCCGTCGAATGTTTCAGGGAAAGAATTCTTTCGTAAGGAGAAAGTATGAAAGTATTGAACTACGGCTCGCTAAACATCGATTATGTATACTCGGTTCCCCACTTTATCGCTCCCGGAGAAACCATGGCCGCCGAAAAACTCCTTGTGAATGCAGGAGGCAAAGGAGCAAATCAGGCCGCATCGCTTGCGAAGGCAGGATTGGAAGTCTTTATGGCAGGCAAGCTGGGCCATGATGGAGAGTTCATACTCAGGCTGCTTCGATCATATGGAGCGGATACATCGAACGTCACCGTCACGGATGAGCCGTCCGGACATGCCATCATACAGGTGGACAGGAATGCACAGAACGGCATCATACTGTACGGAGGCGGAAACAAATCGATAAAAGAAAACGAGATACAGGATGTATTTTCAAAATTCAGTCCAGGTGACTGGCTGGTCATCCAGAACGAGATAAACAATCTTGATGCGATCATCCGGACTGCAAAGAAAAAAGGAATGAAGATCTGCTTCAACATCGCACCGTTCGACGTGGCTTCATTGTCCTTGCCTCTGGACCTTGTCGATATCATCGTCGTCAACGAGATCGAAGGCGCAGGGCTTGCCGGCACGGAAGGCAATGATTTCGAAAAGATGATGGATGAGCTTGAAAAAAAGTATCCCAACAATTCGATCCTGCTGACAGTCGGAAAGGCAGGAGCATACTGGATCTCCGACGGAAAAAGGATCCATCATCCGATAATCGACTACCCCGTCGTAGACACGACTGCCGCAGGCGATACGTTCATAGGCTATTTTCTCGCATCCAGGATCTATGGCAACGATATAAGGAAAGCGCTGTATCATGCATCCAAGGCGTCGGGAATCGCAGTGTCAAGGAGCGGAGCCATGCAATCCATTCCCGACAGGAATGAAGTATTCGAGGAGGAATGATCTATGGACGAACTTGAAAGGAAAGCGTTGGAGTACCACATGAGGGACGGGGTCGCGGGGAAGGTGTCCGTAGTGCCAACGAAGCCGTGCAGGACGGCGGAGGACCTGGCGCTCGCATACACACCTGGAGTTGCGAAGC
>CASEKE010000051.1 GCA_949288415.1 uncultured Spirochaetales bacterium | reverse complement strand
AGAGACCTGAGCGGATTTTAGGATAAAACGTTGAAGAAAAACCTGGCGCTGATGAACGCCAAGCTCAGGAAAGTTCTTGGATACAGATTTCCTATGGAGCTGTTCGAATCTGAACTTCATAACTTGTCAAATTGATGCACTTGGTTTGACATTTCATTTTTAGTATAGGAACAGAAATATAAAAAGGAAAAGCGAGGCTTCGAATCGAGACAAAATGAATGCCTGTCCCCTATTCGGGAAACAGGCTGTATAGGATGTGCGCTTTGTTCCGTGGCGGCTTCAGTCCCAGGATACGAAGAATTCCATTGGTTCCGCCAGCAGGAGGAAGTCGATGAGCGGGAAAGAATAGCGTACTGTGTCCTTCCCGATCTTCTCTACGCCGCTGCACTCCGCGATGTTCCCGGGGACGGTGATGTCGATTGTTATCAGGCTGTCGGTTATCGCACCGGGGCCTTCCTCGCCGAGCAGGAAGTATATCATGTCCAGGTAATCCGTCTCGCTCATGCCGATGTTGTATTCGGGACCGTACACCTCGAAGTTGGGATCCGACAAAAACGGTATGGCCTTCTTAAGCTCGGCGTAGTTGTCTATATCCAGATGGAATGACAGATAGTCGTCTCCCTGCGATAGAAGAGTCTGGCTGTCGGCTCCTCCAAGCTTCTCGAGAAGCGCGCCTAGTTCATCGGCATCGAACACTACGTGGTAGCTGTTCTCTCCTGTCTTCTCATACGATGCGTCGGTTGCGGATCCGCTGGCTTCCAGACTGCTCGTGAAATCGCGTATGGCCTTGTCCATGATCGGCTCATCCGTCGATGGAAGAAAATCGGAGAAGTCGTTCAGGACATCTATGAAAAACGGATAGACTTCTATGTCCGTTGACGATGATGATGTTGTGTCCGTAAGGACGATGTTCTCACTGACGGCGCAGGAAGCGAGAAGCAGCATGGTCGAAAATACAATTGACAATCTCTTCATACCTCGAGAATACTGTAATTGCATGATACGAACAAGACTATTTTCCAAAAGAACATCTATCTTCATATTGCTTCTGTGCGTTCCGGCTTTCAGGCTCCTTGCGGTCTCCGTGTTCGCAAAGCCTACCAGCGTCATAGTCGAATGGGATGGTACCGAAGGTGCCGTGTACTATGACCTGTATCTGGATGACGTGTTCGTAAAGCGTCTATCTGCATCGGAACGCCATTATGAGATTGTGAATCTGAGATCCGATACCGATTACAGACTCTCTTTTGCCGCCAGGGATATGGACAACAACGATCTCGAGGTGGATTTCAAGACGTTCAGGACTTCAAGCTGGGACGGCGTCTACATATGGCGCAACAATACGGGCAACGACAACGACGGCAAGTTGAAGGATCTCGTATTCAGGGTTGAGACCGCCTATGACGAGTCGCTTGGTCAATATCTTATGATATATACATCATACGAAGGAAAGGAGTACAGGATAGTACCTCTTTACCCGTTGGGCGAGATTCCGGCCGGATGGACCTCGTGGAAGGCGGACGGAATAGCGGCCGAAACCTATCGAGTGTATGCGGGGAGGTTCAATACCACTTCGTTGACTCCAAAGGAGTGGAGGATAAAGTTCATCAGGTTCGGTTACAACAGCATCGAAAGCGGAATCGAGAGCAAGGTATTCGGCATCGCAGTGGAGACGACCAGCATCATGACGTTCGACATGGACAAGCAGGGAAATTGCACGATGAAGCTCGATTTCGGTGGTTCCGACCTTGCAAAATCGTTCATGTTCACCAATCCGGAGCAGGGAAGCGACGGCTCCTATTTGCTCCGCCGCGTCTCCCTCTAGTGTTGACAAAGCCGGAGCACTCCATTATTTTCTAGAAACTAGGGAGTAATGGAAGTATGATAGCAGACCCGAACAAGAATACACTCATCATCGTCGAATCCCCGACAAAGGCCAAGACAATAAAGAGATATCTGCCTTCGTCCTGCACGGTGATGGCGAGCAAGGGTCATATCAAGGATCTTGCAGTTTCTCCCTCGAGCGGCGTCTACGGAGTTGACGTCGACAAGGACTATGAGCTCGAGTACGACAAGCTCTCGGCCGACAAGGAACGGCTTGTCAGGGAGATGAAGGAGAAACTGAAGAACTCCGAGCAGCTGGTGCTCGCAAGCGATGAGGACCGTGAAGGAGAAAGCATAGCCTACCATCTTCTCAAGGAGCTCAAGCCCAAGTGCCCCGTATATCGTATGGTCTTCCATGAAATAACCAAAAGTGCCATCCGCAATGCATTCTCGTCCTGCAGGGAGATAAACATGGATCTTGTCCATGCCCAGGAGGCAAGACGTGTCGTGGATCGTCTGCATGGGTACGGAATCTCACCGATAGTCTCCAAGAAGCTCGGAAAGAACGCGCTTTCCGCAGGACGTGTGCAGTCTCCTGCGTTAAGGCTCCTTGTTGACAGGGAGAACGAAAGAAGGAGATTCATAAGTGCCGACTACGCTTCGGTTGAGGCGGACTTGGGCGATTTCAAGGCGCGACTGGAAAGCGTAGGCGACATGACAGTCGCAGACAAGAAAGCCTTCGACCCGAAGACGGGCAAGGAAAAAAAAGGTTATCTCGTGCTTTCCCAGGAGAGGGCCGCGGAGATAAGCAATGCCCTCAAGGGTGCGGATGCCGTGGTAAGTTCGGTATCGTGCAGCGAGAAGACCCAGTTCCCGTCGGTCCCGTTCACGACTTCGACATTGCAGCAGGATGCTTCCCGCAAGCTTCGCAAGGGGGTCCGCGATGTCATGCGTATCGCCCAGAGCCTTTACGAGCAGGGTTTCATAACATACATGAGAACGGACAGCCCGACGCTGAGTCAGGAATGCATCAACGCTTCCCGCTCCCAGATACTGTCCCTCTATGGTGACGACTATCTCAGCGACAGGCCGAGAAACTACAGCGCCAAGAGTGCGGTGGCCCAGGAGGCGCACGAGGCGATCAGGCCTGCGGGAGACACGTTCCGGCTTCCGAAGGATACTGGGCTTTCCGGCGACGAGCTCAAGCTCTACACACTGATCTGGAAAAGAACGATAGCGACCCAGATGGCCGAAGCAAGGAAAAGTACCACGACAGTACACTTGAAGAGCGGTGAATACGGGCTGGTCTCAAGTGGTACGACGATACTGTTCGACGGATATCTGAGGGTGTACTCGGTTTCCACGGAAGGCGAGGAGGATCTCGTCGACGATGAGGAAAGAAGCATGTTGCCTAAGCTTGAGGAGGGCGAGACAAGGACTGTAGTCGACGCATCGTATGCCTCCCACAGCACCGAGCCGCCGCAGCGCTACAACGAAGCGACTCTTGTAAAGATGCTCGAAAGCGAAGGAATCGGCCGTCCTAGCACATATGCCACAATAATCTCGACCATACTCGACCGTGGGTATGCGCTCAAGTCCAAAAACAGCCTCGTTCCCACGTTCACGGGGTATTTCGTCGCCAATTTCCTTCTGGGGAACTTTCCCCTCTACGTCGGATACGAATTCACGAAGAACATGGAGGACGGCCTGGACAAGGTAGCACGTGGCGAGGAGAGCAAGAAGAAGTATCTCGACGATTTCTGGAAGGGAAAAGGGGATTTCCCTGGTCTCAAGACGGATCTTTCCTCCGTCTCCCGCACTGTCAGGATAGGTGATAGCAAGAATCTGCAGCTCGAAGGACTGAGCTACAGGTTCGTCCACGACGGCAGGCAGTATTCCTATCAGATAAGAATCAGCAAGTTCGGTCCGTATATCAGCTTCCATCCGAGCGACGATCCTGATGCTGCGGAGAATGCAGGAATCAACGAAAGCCAGTATTTCCCCGGGGAATTCTCGGACGACGATGCTATGCAGATCTGCTTCCAGAGGAACGAGCAGAGGGGCGACGAGGTTGTCTCCGCTCCGGGCTATGCCCTCGAGAAAGGCAAGTTCGGACCATTCCTCCGTCGAATCTGTGACGGGGCTACGGCCAATGCGCCGAAGACCGCCAAGGCCGATACGCTCTCACTGGAGGAAGTCGATCTTCTCTTCTCCCTTCCCAAGGTCATTGGCGAGGATGAGAACGGCAAGGCGGAGCTGAGGCTGGGACCATACGGCTATTATGTGGCTTACAATGGTTCCAACTACAAGGTTTTCAAACCTCTTGAGGCTTCTATGGAGACGGTCAGAAAGCTTGCGGAGCCCAAAAAGGCTGCCGGAAACCAGGTGCTCAGGGAGCTGGGAGAGGTGGACGGAGAGAAGCTTCAGCTTGTCGACGGCCGTTACGGTGTATATATAAAGTGGGGCCGGAACAACATTCCGCTCAGCGAGCAGGAGAAAAAGAATCCTGATAGCGTGACTGCCGAAAGAGCGGCGGAGCTTGCCAGATCCTTCGTCCCGAGGAAGAAAAATGGGAGTGGACGCAGAAAATAGGGCAGAGGTATTCCTGCCTTCGTGAACAATATCGAGCTTGCCATGCGCAGACGGGACAGGGAGCACTCCTTGCCGAGGCCCCAGATATCGTGCTTTCCTTGGGCGGTTTACCCGTACCGATGAGTTACGTCTACAGTCTCTCTGCGGACGGAGAGCTTTTCTTTTTCGTCCACTCAGCCGTTTCCGGTCGCAAGGTCCCTTTTTTTGAGAAGCGGTGGGAAAATAGGATTTTCCATATTTGTTAACGACGGTGTGCCGGATGCGGGCAGGCTCGAGCTTCTCAGCATATCTTACAGATCGTTCATGAGGCTCGGCCGGGTGCCTCGTTTTCCGTCCCGATGTCTCCGGCTTCAGGATGAAGGCAAATCTCCGGAAATGGAAAGGCCTCCTTTTCAGGAGGCCATGACCCTGAGCAGATTCGAACTGCTGACCTTCCGCTTAGGAGGCGGACGCTCTATCCAGCTGAGCTACAGGATCGCGTTAATCAATATAGAGGAAAAACAAGATAATTTCAAGTTTCCCCAGCTTCTTTTTCGCTCTTGCCTTCATCATTTCTGACGGCGACATCATTGAACGGCAGAGTGAGCTTCATCTCCTTCTCCATGAAGCTGATTGCGACGTCCACTCGGCTTCTTCTGCGATCCACCTTGAGAATCCTTCCTCTTATCGCCGTAAAGGCGCCCGACACGATTTCGACGGTGTCTCCGTTTCTTATGAACACGTTGTCCGATGTGATGACCTTCGGCAGTTCGAAGACTCCGATCGCAAATTTCTCGTCGTCTCTCTGCAGCATGATCGACCCGTCGTGGTAGTGGAGAAAATAGAAAACAAGGGAAGGCGAGAGCAGTCTTGCGATCGTATCCGGACACAGTTCGTCGTCGGACTTCACGAAGATGTATCCCGGCAGGGCGTTGTAGGTCTTCAGAAGCTTGGCACCGTTCTTTATATTGACCATCTCTCGCTTCATGATTTTGAATTCGATGCCGAGTCCGAGGTCTTTCACACGTCGTTTCAGATGCTTCAGCGTATCTTCTTCGTTGCCGGACCGGCTGAAGAGAATGTAGTACGGCATATGAGAGAAGATACACATTTTTTTGTTGTTCCTCAAGTCTCGTCCAGTATCTTTACTATCCGTTTGGTTTGGGGTTATCATCAAAAAAAGATAAGGAGCGTCCATATGACCATCGAAAGAAGGATGACCAGGAATCCCGTGGTAGCAAGAACCAGCATGACTGCTGTGGAAACCCTCGATCTGATGAAGAACGAGAATGTCCAGAAAGTGCCGGTGCTTGACGAGAAAGGAAATCTTGTAGGGGTTATCACGGAGAAGGATATCCTCACGGCCACTCTTCATGAGGATGGCAACATTTCCCTTCTCGAGATGGCGTACAAGGTAAGCAATCTCACCATAGACAGGCTCATGACGAGCGATGTGGTTTCGATCGGTCCCGGGACCGACATAGAGGAAGTGGCCAGAATCATGGTCACACAGGGAATAAGCTTCCTGCCGGTCGTCGAGGATAGAAAGCTTGTAGGGCTGGTATCCAAGAGCGACATGTTCAAAATCATGATGGAGCTCTTCGGCGCCAGACATTACGGAACAAGAATCTCGTTTGTCGTCGTGGACAGGATAGGTACGATAGCGGATATCTCCAGGTGCCTCTACGAACATGGCATTTCCATAATAAGCCTATGTACATTCAGCGACGAAGATCCAGATAAGGTGATATGCACTCTCAAGGTGCATGGCTCCAGCATCGCCGAACTCAAGGAGCTTCTCGGTCCGTACACCGCCGGATTCACGGATCTGGGAGAGGAGTGATGGGAAAGAAGCAGAGGAAAGTTGTACCTCAGCAGGTTTTCGACAGAAGGAAGGATGAGTCCATTGACGAGTTCAGCCCGTTCAAAGACGTTGTCCTTAAGGAGAAGAAGGCGGAAAAGTCCGCAGGAAAGAAGTTGCCCGGCAAGGAAAGCGATGGGCGGAAAAAACCTTCGGAAATAGTCCAAGGCTACGATCCAGGAGCATCTTTTGCAGATATCCTTTCGAGTTACGAGAGGACTGGAAATCCGTATAGCATGCCTCGCGGCAAGGCCGATCGGGGTACAGAAAAGAAGGTCAGCAAGGATTTCGGGGAGATATTGGCCATGTGGGAAGGCGGAGTAAAGAAGAATAAGTCTCCGACCTCGCAAGGAAAAGTATCAAAACCCTACGAACCGACAAAAAGCTTTGCAGAAATATTCGAGGAGTATGAGGGCCTTCAGGGAGAAAGAAGGACGGAAGCTAGAGAGGAAGAGAAGCCTCGTGAGGCAACTGCGAAATCTCCTAATGGAAAGGTTTCGAAATATGTCCATGGAAGCGGAGTCAAACTCGGAAGGAGCTTTGCGGAGATGCTGGACGAGTTCGATGGCGTGACGCACCCACGGACGGAAGACCGCACTGCAGAAGAAGTCGGGAGCGCGGAAGGAAACGCAAAAGAGGTCTGCGAGGCCGACGACGTTCCGCAGGACGGTCCAAAGCGGTTCTTCAGAGTCTGCGCGGATGATGAGGAGCGCAGTCCCAAGGCATCCTGGTCTATATTCGGCGGAAACGATTCCTTTGTCCGGAGCGAGACCGAGGACGAGCCGGAAAAAAACGACTTGGCTGCGAAAGAAGATGAGAATACGAGAGAAAGCGCACCCTACAGGCCTACAAAGGACTTTTCGGAGATACTTTCTTCCTACTACGGCGGAGAATCCCGCAAGCTAACTTCGAAAAGGGGTAAACAAAAGCCAAAGGCGGAGGATATCGACGCCGGGAAGGAAGCCGTAAAGCATCCCGAAGAGGGTACATCTTTACCCCGGACGTTCGAAGAGATGCTCGAGGAAAAGGGAGACGATGCCCCCCGATGTCGCGAGTATACGATAAGCCAGCTTAGGACGATGATGCCACAGGCCACGTTGGATCTGCATGGCCTCACCGGCGATGAGGCGAAGGCGGCTGTTGTCGGTTTCATCTCCGAATGCAGACGCAACCACATAAGGAAGATAAGCATCATAACCGGCAAAGGTCTTCATAGCGACGGGGGCGTTCCCGTGGTTCGCAACCTGGTTTCGTCGATTCTTGCAGCCAGCGAGGATGTCAGCGAAAGCTCCAAGGCTCCGTTCAATTTCGGTGGAAGCGGAGCTTTCTGGATAATACTGAAGAAGTGATTTTGCCCCTGGATGGTTTCCGAGGCATAAAAAAAAGGACTTCTGCAGTCCTTTTCGATCATGAACAGTACCTAGCGTTCCCTGTAGACGATTCTTCCCTTTGTGAGGTCGTACGGGCTCAGCTCTACCTTTACAGTATCACCGGGAACTATCCTGATGTAGTGCTTGCGCATCTTTCCGGAAAGGTGTGCGAGAATTACGAGCTTGTTCTGGAGTTCCACGCGGAACATGGTATTCGGCAGGGCTTCCTTTACAACTCCCTCGACTTCGATTGCTTCTTCTTTTGCCATTGTCTCTCCTTGTCAATTCTTTAGACAGTATAGATATGGCGGCCAGTCTTGTCAATTGTCGTGCCTTGTTGCAGTCGTGAGCTTTCCAGCAAGAATCTCTCCTTCGTCTTCGTTTCCATCCGCAGTGTCAAAATCTGCCATATTCCGTGTTGAGTAAAATCGCCTAAAGAAGCATACTTTGGCTATATTCAGACAATCGGAGGTCAAGGTGAACGCTCTCGAGAAGTATCTTGCTAAGGAAGGGGAAAAGAGTGCCGGAATGCTCCAGTACGTTTCTTCCCTCACGATGATCGAGAAAGTCGCTCCGCAGGTGGCGGAGGGAATCGTAAAGGAGCTCAGAGATCAGAGGAACTATCTCAAGCTTATCGCAAGCGAGAACTATTCGTCCCTCGCCGTGCAGAGTGCAATGGGAAATCTTCTGACGGACAAGTATGCGGAGGGATTCGCCTTCCATCGCTTCTATGCCGGATGCGACAACGTCGATGCAATAGAGGCCTATGCGGTGGAGAAGGCAAAAGAGGTCTTCGGTGCAGAGCATGCCTATGTCCAGCCTCATTCTGGTGCGGATGCAAACCTTTGCGCATACTGGGCGATTCTCAACGCCAAGGTCCAGGTTCCTTCTCTCGAGGAGATGGGAGTCTCGAATCCCGGAGATCTTTCACGGGATGACTGGAACAGGATACGCGAGGCCTGCCACAATCAGAGAATCCTAGGCCTCGACTACTATTCGGGCGGACATCTGACGCACGGCTACAGGCAGAACGTCTCGGCCCAGATGTTCGATGCATATTCGTACACCGTCGACGAGGATACGGGACTTCTCGACTATGATGCCATAGAGCGCCAGGCGGAGGAGGTAAAACCCCTGATCCTGCTTGCAGGCTATTCTGCATATCCGAGGAAAATAGATTTCAGGAGAATGAGCGAGATAGCGCACAAGGTCGGAGCGGTGTTCATGGTCGACATGGCGCACTTTGCGGGACTCGTTGCTGGAAAGGTTTTCACAGGGGATTACGATCCCGTGAAATGGGCGGACGTGGTGACCACGACGACACACAAGACGTTGCGCGGACCTCGCGGTGGAATGATTCTATGCAAGGAAGCCTTCAAGGATTCGGTCGACAAGGGCTGTCCCCTCGTGATCGGCGGACCTCTTCCCCATGTTCTTGCTGCCAAGGCCGTGGCATATGCCGAGGTCGCGACGCCTGAGTTTAGGGAATATGCGCAAAAGATAGTGGACAATGCCCGTTCCCTTGCTTCCTACTGCATCGCAGAGGGCATCAGAGTCGCTACAGGAGGTACGGACAACCATCTCATGCTGCTCGATGTCACTCCGTTCGGCCTCAACGGCAGACAGGCTGAGACCCTGATGAGGGAATGCGGAATCACGTTGAACAGAAATGCGCTCCCGTTCGACAAGAACGGCCCGTGGTACACATCGGGTCTCAGGATCGGTACGCCTGCTGTGACTACGCTCGGCATGGGAGATGCCGAGATGAAGGAGATCGCTTCGATCCTGGCGTCCGTGCTTCGCAATGCTAAGCCTGTCATCCTCACCAAGGGAGAGAATGCCGGCAAGGCAAGCCGCAACAAGGCAAAGGCTCCGAAGGAGATAATCGAAGATGCCAGAAAGAGGGTGAAGAAGCTTCTTGAGGACCATCTGCTCTATCCAGAACTCGATCTTGCTTTCTTGGAGCATGAATTCGTAAAGGACTGATCCATGGCGGGGCTTGCCCCGCTTTTTTTTCTCAGGAGAAACTTATGATCGACTACCAGGAATTCAACAGCCGTACTATCGACTCGTGGGTCGCCTCCGGGTGGCAGTGGGGCATGGAGATAAGCCACGAGACATACATGAATGCCGTCGGAGGCGAGTATTCCCTGTTCCTGACCCCCACGAAGCCTGTTCCTCCTTCCTGGCTTGACGGGGTAAGGGGCCGGAAGGTCCTGGCCCTCGCATCCGGAGGAGGCCAGCAGGGACCGTTGCTGCATGCCCTCGGAGCGGAAGTGACCGTGCTCGACAACTCGCCAGCTATGCTCGAGAAGGAAAGGTTGGTACAGCGCCGCGAAGGCATATCGTACGAACTTTGCAGGCACGACATGACCCGTCCGTTTCCGTTTGCCGACGGGACGTTCGATTTCATTGTCAATCCGGTGTCGTTCTGCTACATAAGGAACCTCGGTCCTGTCCTTGAGGAATGCGCCCGGGTGCTGGCCGGATCGGGAAGGATGCTTTCGGGGTTCGATACGGCTCTGCACTATCTGGTTTCGTTCGAGGACGATACACTTCTGGATGAGCGTCTGCCGTTCGATCCCCTGACATACCCTGAACATAGGGAGAAATGCATGCGCTACGACTGCGGTTTCCAGTTCTCGCATACTGCTTCCGAAACTCTTTCCGCATTCCTTTCTGCAGGTTTCGTTCTCAAAAAGATGTATGGCGATACGGACCAGGAAGGGACTTTCGCCCGTCTCGGTGCGGAGTGCTTCATGGCTCTGCTTGCCGAAAAGCCCTGATGCGACGTTCGTTTTTATGTTGCTCCGCCGTTTTTTTGATTGTATCATCAGATTATGGCAAATGTACTTATAAGAAACGGCCTGCTCGTGGATACCGAGTGGGCGAGACATATGGACATCCTCATCAAGGATTCCGTCATTGCAAGAATCGCTCCTTCCATAGCGGAGGACAGCGTAGAGGACGGTACGACCGTCATCGACGCGGAGGGGCTATGCGTACTTCCCGGCATCATCGATGCCCATACGCATTATCATCTAGTCTCGCGCGGTACGGTAACGGCAGATTCATTCTCCGAGGGTTCGCGCCTTGCGGCTTTCGGAGGCGTCACGACCGTTGTCGACTTTGCCGACGACGACAGTAAAAGCCTTCTTGCCTCTTTCGACGACAGAAGGAAGCAGATGAGGTCGATGAGCATCGACTATGCCCTGCATCAGGGAGTCTACAAATACAGAGAGGACATAGCAAAGGAGCTTGCCGCGGTCAAGAAGGAGGGCGTGGAGGCCATCAAGATCTTCACCACGTACAAAAACGTCGGATACCTTGTCGAGAAGCGCGACGAACTGAAGGCCATCTTCCTCGAAGCTTCCAAGCTCGGCATGCAGATCTGCATACACTGCGAGGACGATGCCATGATCGAGGAGATCGATTCGAAATGGAAGGGGACTTATCTCCCCAAGGACCATCCCGATCTGAGACCGAGCGAGGCAGAGGCCGCCGCGATAAGATACGTCGGAGGAATCGCGAAGGAGCTTGGCATATCGATCTACATCGTCCACCTGTCGTCGAAGGCCGGCCTCGAGGCTGTCAGGGAGCTCAGGAACGACGGAGTGCATCTCACTGTCGAGACGACGCCTCACTACCTCTTTTTGGACAGGAGCAAGCTGGAAGGACCGGATGGAGCTCTTTACGTCATGACGCCTCCGCTCAGGACCGCAGAGGACAATCTTGCACTCCAGGAGGCTGTCGTCAACGGGGAGATACAGGTTGTGGCGACCGACCATTGCTCGTTCACCCGGGGGCAGAAGCTTTCCAGCAACGACGTAAGGACGATATACCCAGGAATCCCGGGAACCGAGGAACTTCTGCCGCTGCTGCATACATTCGGTCTGACCCAGGGACACCTCTCTCTTTCGCAGATCGTCAATCTTGTCTGCAAAGGGCCGGCCAAGGCATTTGGACTATACCCACGCAAGGGATCCTTGAAAGAGGGTACCGACGCGGACATCTGCCTCTTCGATCCTGACGAATCCTGGACGATCGGAAAGGATACTATCCATTCCGCATCCGGATATTCCGCATATGAAGGGATGACTGTTACAGGAAAGGTCGTCATGACGTTCCTGCGCGGCAGGCTCATCATGGGAGATGGCATCTACCTCGGGCTTGAGGGAGACGGACAGTTCGTCAAGGGAAGGTCCTGATGCTCAGGGCGCTTCTCTTCGATATGGATGGGGTCCTCGTAGACAGCGAGGACCTTTCGATCACGATCGGAATGGAATATTTTGCCACCAAGGGCAAAAAACTTTCAAAAAAGGATTTCATGCCGCATATTGGTACAGGCATGAAAGACTTCTTCTCTGGAACAGCTGCCGATCACCACATAGAAGGCTGGAGCCTGGAGGAAGCCGATGCCTTCAGTCGCAGGGAATACGAGGCGAAGGTCCCGAAAGTCGGAATCGCAATGGACGGAGCCGCCAGAATCCTGGAATCGGCCCGTAGATCCGGCCTCCTTGTCGCCATATGCTCATCTGCTCCGAAATGGAAGGTCGATGTCAACATCCGTGCTCTTGGATTCGAGCCGTCGTTCTTCGACCTTGTCGTGACGGGAGAGGACATACGACGCAACAAACCGCATGGGGATATATATGCACTTGCTCTCGCCAAGCTTGGTGTCGACAGCAGGGATGCCCTTGTGTTCGAGGACAGCTATGGCGGCATAAAGGCCGGCATCGACGCCGGTGCCAGGACCGTCGGACTTGCGACCTCGATCGACGCCGCAACGGCTGCCGAGGCAGGTGCGGATGTAGTGATTTCCGACATAGGAGCCATCCCTCCATTCTCGAGCGCCGACGAGCTCGAGTCTTTCCTGTTCTTTCCCGGGGATGTCGAAAGGAGGGTCAGGTACGGCGTCAACATGATAAATCCACTTGAAAAGAGATTGCCTGAAAGTGTAATAATAGAAAAGGCCATCAAGAAGGCTGCCAAGGCTCGGGAGAATGCCCATGCCCCATATTCCCATTTCAAGGTAGGAGCTGCTGTCGTCAGCGCCGCCACAGGCAGGATCTATTCGGGATGCAATGTAGAGAATTCTTCGTACGGAGGAACGATCTGTGCCGAACGAAACGCGATCACATCTGCCGTGAGCGAGGAGGGAAGATTGGGGATAGACCTGCTTGTCGTAGTCTCCGACGACGATCCTCCTGCACCTCCATGCGCCCTCTGTCTTCAGGTGATTGCCGAGTTTTCAAAGGAAGATACGCGGGTCGTCCTCGTCGATGTGAACGGAAAGAGAACGGAGTACCTTTTCAGGGATCTTCTGCCGCACCCGTTCATCATGCCCGCATTGAGGTGATGAAAAAGAAGATACTCGTTCCTCTTCTGCTCGTTCTACTTCTCATGCCGTCCTGCATGTCCACCGAGGCCTACGTCGATGGATATGCAAGCAGACAGGACCTGACGGTCGAGGAGAAGCTGCTCCACTATGGGGGAGTACAAATCGATGTCGGCATCCCTGAGTGCTATTTCGACGGTGCAGCCGTGCTTGAAAGGATGACGGAACTCGTGGAAGGGGCAGAGGACTACATACTGATCTCCACATTCCTCGGTTCCTATTCGGACGAGCTCGACGGCTTTTATGGCGCGCTTGCAGAGAAGGCCGAAAGCGGCGTGGATGTGTATTTCATGATGGACGGAATAAGCAGCCTCGACATGACGGAGTCGCGAAATCACATGACTCCGCTCTATTTCCTGCGGGAAAGCGGTGTACATCTGCTCGAGTACTCACCGATGTCTTTCATGCGCGTCCTCAACCCGGCAGAGTTGTTCGTACGCGACCACAGAAAGCTGTTCATCGTCGATGGCAGAATTTCCGGAATCGGAGGCATGAACCTCAATTACATTTCGATAGGATCAGGGGAGAAGAACCAGCGGGACAGCTTCTACTTCTTCGATTCTTCTGCGCTATCCAAGGCGCTTGTCACGGAATTCGTAAAGAACTGGAACGATTCCTCTGTAGAGAAGCTCTCGCAGGATGATTTCTCATTTGCCGCCGATGACGGTTCCGGGCATATCAAGGCCTATCTTTTCAATCAGACGCACGGCGGAGATGTCGACATTTCCGGTATGTTCTCATCCCTGATAAACAGCGCGACGAAGAGCATATCGATACTTCCGTACCTTCCTGTGCTTGACGGCAACATGAGAGAAGCCCTCGTCGCCGCGATCGAACGTGGAGTGGAAGTCGAGATGATTGTACCGATGGAAAGCCGCGGATATGCGGAAGCAGGTGTCAGATATCTTCTTCCGAAGCTGACCGAGACCGGAGCTGATGTGTATGTCTCGGTTCTCGGACCCGACCAGCCGATGCTGCATGAGAAGCTCATGGTGGTAGACGGAAGATATTCCGTAATCGGCAGCACCAATTTCAATTACCGGAGCATGGCTCTGGCCCATGAGATTTCCATGGTGCTGGATGACGAGGAGCTCGCTTCCTTCTTCCTGTCCCATATCGAGGACAGGAAAGCCGAGGGAGTCGTGGAACTCGACCATGAGACTGCAGAGGCCTGGAGCAAGGACGGCGGTTCATGGCTGAGCTACCTGATGATATATTTCGGAGGCTAGATATGAAAAGGTTCATAGCAGCTTTTCTTGTCCTTTCCTCCGTTGCGGCGTCAGCAGTCGCCGCGACGTTCTCGTACGGTCTTTCTGCGACAGGTGAAAGCATCGGATCGTCATCGTTCGGCGGGGTCGGAATAGATCTTGAAATCGGGGTGTTCGACAATCCGTATCTCAACCTGGGAACCGAGGTGGTTCTGTCTCCGTTCTTCGAGAGTGCCCAGCTGTATGTCTCGACGTACCCGTTGTCGACTCTTGCCCATCCTTTCTCGTTCATGTTCACCAACAGCATGCTCTACAATCCGGGGTTGCGCCTCGGCGGTAGGTATTCGCCGTCCTCCGGCTGGAGTCTCAGGGCGGAATTGGCGATCCTGATGCTCAGGGATACGAAATTCCGCTATGAATTCTTCTCCCCGATAGTTTCGTATTCGTTTTCCGCCAGTTCGTTCGGATGGGGAATCACTTTGCTGAGGGTAAGCTATGTCTTCTAGTAAAAAGATCGTATTGCTTTTCGTCCTCGTTCTTGCCCTGGCCTTCCAGACAGCGACGGCAGGGGACTATCAGGACATATCGTTCTTCTTTGGCACCGCAGCCGACGAATGGGTGCAGAAAGGGCTTTCGTTTTCCTACGGCGGCTCTCTGGGGCTGAACAGTTTCATGGAACTTTCGCTCGGAGCCACAAGCGAGCTTGTACCTGCTCCTTTTTCCGACAACACCATGTTTCTCGAGCTGTCCTTCGCTCTTCTCGGACCCGTATCCACGGCTTCCCGTGTGGCCGGGGTAGGAATCAACACACTCGTCTCCGTAGGAGGGTTCTGCGGATATGATTCCGGCGAGGGGACGCTTAAGGCAGGTCCGTATCTTTCTCTTACGCCGCTTGCCGTCGGAAACCCGATTTCCGGTAGAAGGGAACGTGCGCTGAAGACCGACATCGGATACGATTTCGTGAACGGGAAAGTCTACGTGCTCTTCTCCCTGCTACGGATCGATTTCTATGTACGCGGGACCTATCGGGACTACTTCTAGCCTTCGAGTGCAGAAATCTTGTCGATTCTGGTCTGGTGCCTTCCTCCCTCGAATGTCGCATCTATGAATGCGTCGAGAATCGCCAAAGGATCTTCCTTGTATTGGACCCTTCCGCCGAAGGCCAAGAAATTTGCATTGTTGTGCTGCTTCGCTTTCTCCGACGAATAGGAGTCCTGCACCAGTGCGCACCTGATTCCGTGGATCTTGTTGGCGGCTATGCTGATTCCGATTCCTGTACCACAGCACAGAATTCCGAATTCATAGCCTCCATTCAGGTATTCCTTGCAAGCCTTTTCCGCCATGTCGGGATAATCCACGCTCTCCGGAACCGAGACTCCGAGATAGTTCACTTCGTATCCTCTTTCCTCGAGGTGCTTTTCGATTCTGGCCGCAAGCTCGACGGCACCATGATCGTTTGCAAGAACGCATTTTCCTTTCATTGCTGTTTGCCTCTCAACGTTTTGTAGTGTACCATAAAAGACAAAGGAAAGAAATCATGTCGAAAGTCTATGTGACAGGGCACAGGAATCCCGATATGGATTCCGTATGTTCCGCCTATTCGTACTCCGTTCTGAAGAATCTCGTGGATGAGGACAACGACTACGTTCCGGTGGTGCTGGGTCCTGTCAATGCAACGGCGAAGGAGCTTTTCAGGAAGCTCGGCCTGGACCTGCCAGAGGTCCTCAAGGACGTGAAGGCCAAGGCCTGCGACGTAGTTCGGACACCGGACTATACGCTTCGAGGCGAGGATCCTGTATATGACCTCGTATCGCTTTACAACACCAAGCATCCCTCCGTGGTGCCGATCATGGATGATGGAGTATATGAAGGGCTTGTCAGCGTCGACGATATAAACCGCTTCTTCCTCAGGGAGAACCATAGTTCCAGACCTCTCTATTCGATTCGTGTGGACAACATACCCAGGGTCATCGGCGGTCGGTTCCTCAAAAGGGGACATGAGGATTCGCTCGAGACCGTGATTGTGGTCGGCGCGATGGAATACGACGTTTTCCAGAGCAGGGTCGAGGCATGTCCTTCCAAGCCCATTCTTGTCGTCGGAAACAGGAAGCGCCACATAGAATATGCGATTGCGGAACAGCTTCCCGGGATAATCCTGACCGGAATAGGGGATGCGGGAATACCGGACATCGATTTCTCGTCCTTCGCCGGATTCGTGTACATATCCGACGAGGATACTGCGGAGACTCTGAGACTTTTGCGGCTTGCGACTCCGATCCGCAAGGTGATACCTATGAAGGAAGGACCGACCGTACAGCTCGACACGCCTTACGACGAGGTCAAGAATACCCTTGTAAATAGCGAGTATAGAGGAATTTCCGTATTCGACAAGGATCGCTGGGCAGGCTTCGTCACCAGACGATGCTTCCTCAACAGGCCTAGGGCCAAGGTAATCATGATGGATCACAACGAGGCCGAGCAGAGCGTGGTGGGAATAGAAGAGGCGGACATTCTCGAAATCATCGATCACCATCGTCTTGCGGCGCCGAAGATGAAGAATCCGATCTACATATGCTCTGAGCCGCTGGGTTCCACATGTACGATCGTCTACGAACAGTACAAGAAATGGGGTATAGAGATTCCCAGAAACGTAGCATACGTGATGCTTTCGGGTGTGATAGCGGATACCGTCATGCTCAAAAGCCCCACGACGACTGCATATGACAGGCATGTCGCCAGACGGCTTGCGGCGATTGCCGGCGTGAGCGATCTCACTGAATTCTCCCGCAACCTCTTCTCGTCCTCGTCGACCCTTTCCTCCCTCGATCCGGCAAAGGTGATAGAAGGGGACTTCAAGCGCTATGAGGAGTTCGGCGTAAAGTTCGGAATAGGACAGGTGGAGGTGCCGAACCTGGTGGAAATCCATGCTATGACCGACATCTACATCGATGCCCTGGAGAAAACCAGGGCCGCACTCGGCCTTGATTGGGCGATGCTGCTTGTGACGGATGTGTTCTCCGAGAAGAGTGTGCTGATAACGACAGGTTTCGAGAAGGAATACCGATTCGTTTACGAGAAGCTCAGAGACAAGGTATATTCCCTGCCGGGAATCCTTTCGAGGAAGAAGCAGCTGCTGCCTGAGGTTCTGAGGGTGCTGGAGGACTGATTCAGACTCCGATTATCTTCTTGATAGACGGAATCGCCCTTATCGCCGCCGTGGTCTTCTTGAGCGCGTCCTCATTGTCGCAGGAAATCGTGAATATGCCTGCAAGATCGCCTTCGTTGCTTACATTGAGCTCTCCCGATATCAGGTGGCCTCCGTATTTCCTTGTTGCATTGTCGATTTCCCCGAAGAGATCGGCATTCAGCTTGGCTGTGACCTTGAAGCGTCTTACCTGCTCCGCACCGTCCCATTCCACGGGGACGAGGCGATTCTCTTTTTCGGGAAGATGTGCGAGGTTCGGACAGTCCGTCCTGTGTATCACATAGCCCCGTCCTCGGGTGATGTATGCGACGATATCGTCACCATGTACCGGGTTGCAGCACTTTGCAAAGTCGAACAGGACATTGGAGTTGTCTCCGATGACTATCGTCCCCTTCCTGGAGTTGGATACGAACTTTATCCCTTGGTTTATCGGGATGATCGGCTTCTGTTTGTCCTTGGCTTCCTCGTTCTTCTTCTGGATGGCCTGGGACTGTACGTTCGGGGTAGGGCCGGCTATCGGGATATTAGAGTTGGCATTTCTGTTGAGCCAGTTCTTGATCTTCTTCTTTGCGGAATTCGTATGTGCGTATTCCAGCCAGGCCTGGTTCGGATGTGCGTTGGGGCTTGTAAGTATTTCTACGATCTGTGTGTTCTGTAACGGTTTGTACAGGGGAATTATGGAGTTGTCGGCCCTTGCCCCGGAGCAGTGCACGCCGATCTGGCTATGTACCTTGAATGCGAAGTCCAGTGCTGTGGAACCCACGGGAAGCTCGATTACGTGGCCTTGCGGTGTGAAGACGATGATCGAGTCCTTGAGAAGCTCGTTTTTGATCTCGTCCATGTAGTCTTCTTCGCTCTGCTCGATCTCCTTGCTCCAGTTCTTGAGCTTGGCGAGAATCTTGTTGTAGTTGATCGAATCGACGGATTTCCAGGCTCCGCTTTCGCTGCCTGTGGATGCCTTGTACGACCAGTGTGCCGCAACACCTTCCTCCGCGGTCTTGTGCATCTCGTATGTTCTTATCTGAATCTCAAGGTGCTTCGAGCCAGGGCCGAGAACGGTTGTATGCAACGACTGGTAGTTGTTCGGCTTAGGCATCGCGATGTAGTCCTTGAATCGTCCCTCGATAGGTACCCAGATGCTATGTATCAGGCCGAGGATCGTGTAGCATTCGACCGGAGTGTTGCAGATCACCCTGATTCCGAGGATGTCGTAGATCTCGTCGATCTCCTTTTTCCTCTTTTTGATCTTCTGGTAGATGGAGTAGGCATGCTTGACCCGTCCGGAGATCTGCACGTTCTCGATTCCTGCCTTCTTGCATACTTCCTCGAGCTTTTTAGAGACTCCCTTTATGTATGCCGTGTATTCGCCTTTCCTCTCCAGAAGATATTCGTTTATATATGCGTAGCTTTCAGGCTTCAGGACCTTCAGCGACAGATCCTCGAGTTCGCTTTTTATCGTCGACATTCCGAGGGAGTCCGCAATCGGGGCGAAAATGTCAAGACAGTCCTCCGCAAAGGCCTGGCGCCTTTCCGGTGGAAGACCCGAGGCGGTGCGCATGTTATGCAGCTTGTCCGCGAGCTTTATGAGTATCACCCTGACGTCCTTGCTCATGGCGAAGAACATCTTCTTGATGGTTTCCGCTTCCTGGATGCTCTTGTTGTCGGTGATGTGGCTGATCTTCGTGACGCCTTCGACCATGATCCCGACTTCCTTTCCGAAGAGCTGCTCTATCTCCTCCCTGGTTGCGTCGGTGTCCTCGAGAGTGTCGTGAAGAAGTCCGGCGCATATCGTATCGGCGTCCATCCCGAGACTCATCAGCGTCTCTGCGACTGCGAACGGGTGGGTTATGTACGGCTCCCCTGTCTTTCTGGTTTGCGTTCCATGCTTCTTTGCGGCATAGATCGCCGCGGCGCTGATCTTGTCTTTCTCCTCGCCGTGGAACCGTATTATGTTCGTGATGAACTTGTCGCACAAGTCTTTGTTCGGGAAATCGTCCATGTGGATATTATAGAGTGAGATTCAAGCTAAAACAAGAATCCCCGGGTGCATCTTTGCTTGCCGGAAAGATCCTTTATGGTTTCTATGCACGATAGTCCATGTTCCTGCATGATCGCTCTTACCGCATCCGTCTGTCTGTAGTCCGATTCGATAAGCAGAGTGCCATTTGCCGCAAGGTGGAACATGGCTTCTTGAACAAGGCGTTCGATGATTCCGAGTCCGTCCGCCGCACTGTCCAGAAGAGCGAGCCTGGGTTCGTGTTTCACTTCGATTCCTGTTTCTTCGTACCATGCTGCAGTGAGGTACGGAGGATTGGATGCGATGACGTCGAACATCATTCCGCTCCATGGTTCGAACAGGTCTCCGACCCGCACTTCGGCTTTCCTGCCGACGATCGTTTCGAAATTTCTCTTTGCGACCGATGCTGCCTTTTTCGATATGTCGGACATGAATACTTCGGCAGATGGAACGTTGAATGCGATCGAAGTGCCGATGCAGCCCGACCCTGTACATATGTCGAGCACCCTAGGCCGGTCGAATCGCCTCGTCGCCTCGATGGCGCTTTCCACAAGTATTTCCGTATCCGGCTGCGGAATCAGGACATCCTCGGTCACCATGAAATCCAGGCCGAAGAATTCCTTGTGCCCTGCCAGATATGCCTCCGGTACTCCTTCCAGACGCAGTCGAAGAAGACGTTCGGCTTCTGCGGACTCGCTTTCCGATATTTCCCTGTCGGGTTCCGTCAGCTGTCCGAGTGCATCGATTCCCGTGGCGAGAGAAACCATGAGGCGGACCTCCAGATCCGCCTCGTCCAGCCTGTCGCGGGCAATTATGTAAAGTTTTCTCTTCAGCTCCCGGAGTCTCACGCTTCCTTGAGCGCCTCTTCGCCTGCGGCGATCTTGAGAGCTTCGATGAGCTCGGAAAGATCACCGTTCATTATCGAATCCAGTTTGTAGAGCGTGAGGTTGATCCGATGGTCTGTCACGCGGTTCTGAGGATAGTTGTATGTCCTGATTCTCTCGCTTCTGTCGCCCGATCCGACCTGGCTTTTCCTGGCCTCGGCTCTTTCCTTCTGCTTCTTGCTCTCCTCGAGCTCGTAGAGCCTTGCCCTGAGCACCCTGAGTGCCTTCGCGCGGTTCTTGATCTGGCTCTTCTCGTCCTGGCATATGACCACGAGACCTGTCGGGATATGCGTCATCCTGACCGCCGAATCGGTCGTGTTGACGCACTGACCGCCGGGACCGCCGGCTCTCATCACGTCTATCTTGAGATCCTCTGGCTTGATTTCGATGTCCGTCTCTTCTGCTTCCGGCAGTACCGCTACCGTTATCGCCGAGGTATGGATTCTTCCGCCGCTCTCCGTTTCCGGGACCCTCTGTACCCTGTGGACTCCGGATTCGTACCTGAGCGAGCCGTAGACATCCTTTCCTGTGATGGAAACGACTATTTCCTTGAGTCCTCCTATGCCGGTCTCGTTCTGGCTCATTATCTCCATCTTCCACTTCATCGTTTCCGCGAAATGGCTGTACATCCTGAACATGTCTGCCGCAAAAAGCGCCGCTTCGTCGCCGCCTGTGCCTGCCCTGATTTCCATGATGATGTTCTTGCCGTCGAGCGGGTCAGGTGGAATGAGGAGGACCTTGGCATCCTTTTCCGCTTTGTCGCGCTTCTCCTCCAGTTCGGAAAGTTCCATCTTGGCCATCTCGACCATCTCCGGGTCGTTTTCTGTCCTTGCCAGCTCCTTTGCATCCTGTATCTGAGCTTCGAGAGCCTGCATCTCCTGGAGCTTTTCCACTATCGGTGCAAGGTGGCTTCTTTCCTGCATTAGGCTCTTGTAGAGCTTCATGTCGCTCATGACCTCGTTGGTCGCAAGACGTGCATCGAGGTCGGCAAGCTGTTTTTCAAATCCGGGTAGTTTCTCCAACATCGCCATTTTCTCCGATGCAGAAGTATATCAAAAAGATCACGTGCTTTGCTAGATGGACATGTTATGCTATCTTTTTTCGTATGGAAGGAAAAGAAGATTATCCGAGACTGGCGAAGAGTGGCCGGTTCGGCAAGGCCATCGAGATGCTGTTCGGCCGCGGAACCATTGTCGCGATACTGTTCCTTCTGCAGCTTGCAATCCTGGCTCTCGTCCTCATGAATGCCTTTCAACGCTATCGGATCCTGTATTTCTGCGTCAGTTCCGGCAGCCAGTTCGCGATGACGGTCTATCTTCTCAATGCGAGACTCCCGCAGAGCATAAAGCTCGGCTGGATCGCGTTCATCCTTCTCTTTCCCGTCGTCGGTATTCCCCTGTACTTCTTCCTCCGTCTGGATCTTGGCCATAGGGCCCAGAAAAAGATTCTCGGCCAGGAGCAGAGAAAGGCTTGCATGCATATCCTCTCCTGTATGGACGCGCTCGGTTCCATAGAGGATCCAAGAGAGATGCAGGCCGCATTCTACCTGCGCAGGTATGCCGCCGCCGAAGCTTTCACAGGGACATTTGCAAGGTATTTCGCCTTCGGGCAGGATGCTTTTCCTGCAATGCTCGACGATCTGGAGAAAGCGGAGGAGTTCATTTTTCTGGAGTACTTCATAATTGACGAAGGTTACATGTGGGGAAACATTCTTTCGATCCTGGAGAGAAAAGCAAAGGCAGGAGTCGAGGTCAGAGTACTGTTCGACGGCCTGAACGCCTTTGCAAGGCTTCCCTACGACTATCCGAGGAGATTGGAGCGACTGGGAATCAAGGCGATGATGTTCGCACCCATAAGACCTTTCGTATCCACTCATTACAATAACCGCGACCACAGGAAGATCCTTGTCGTCGACAACAGGATCGGCTATACGGGCGGAATCAACCTCGCGGATGAATACATCGGGCGCCGCATCGTCCACGGGCTGTGGAAGGACAATGCCCTGAGACTTGAAGGAGAAGCTGTATCGGGACTCACGCTGACATTTCTGTCGACCTGGAATGCCATCGGCAGGGATGGCAGATATGAGGAATACCTGAAAAGGAGCCGTCTGCCCGGCAGCGGATTGTTCATTCCGTTTGCGGACTCTCCTCTGGATGGGGAAAGGGTAGGCGAGAGCGTATACCAGATGATGCTTGGCAATGCCCGTTCCTACTGCTGGATCATGACGCCGTATCTGATACTGGACGGCGAACTGGAGGATTCGATTTCCAGAGCTGCCAGAAGGGGCGTTGACGTCAGGATCGTCCTTCCTCACGTGCCCGACAAGAAGTATGCGTTCGCCTTGGCGCGGACACACTACGGGACACTTCTGGATGCGGGGGTGTCGATATACGAATATACGCCTGGCTTCATCCATTCCAAAGTGTGTCTCAGAGATGACGGAAATGCTGTGGTCGGTACTATCAACTTCGACTACAGAAGTCTATATCTGCACTTTGAGAATGCCGTATACCTCTCCGACAGGGCGACTGCCGCGGCGATAAGAGATGATTTCCTCAGGACATTCGAAGTGTCGGAGAAGATAGATGCAGAATCATGGCGCAATCGAGGGACCATGATGATTGCAGGCGGGCTGCTGAAGCTTTTTGCGCCGCTGATGTAGGAGGATCTCGTGAAGAAAAACGTTCTAAAGGGTTTCGGGTATGCGGTTACAGCTTTTCTGTTGTTCCTTGCCATAAGGTACTGGCCCCATGTCGAAGGGCTGCTGCTTTCGCTTCTGGACGGGCTTGGGATACTTGCAGTCGGTGCGGTTCTGGCCTTCATAGTCGACATACCGCTCTCGTTCTACGAACGAAAAGTTTTCGCACGTCTGCCGAAGGGCCGCAGGGGCTTTTCGCTTGCCGCCGCGATCCTTTCTGTGCTCGTTGTCGTTCTTCTTGTCCTGATGATCGTCGTTCCGGAGTTCATAGCCTCCATCTCCCTGCTTGCCGACATGCTGCCTTCGATAGAATCCTCGATCCGTTCGATCGCCGAGGACTGGGGATTTTCGGAAAGGTTCTCCGCATTTGCCGACATGTTCGACGATCCTCTGAGGAATATAGCCGTCGCATTCGGGGAAAATTTCGGGGATACCTTCGCAAATGCCATTTCGTTCGTAGGCAGCACGTTCGACGCTCTGGTAAGCGGACTGATGGCAACGGTATTCGCAATTTACATACTTCTCGGCAAGGACTGGCTGTCAAAAGGTGCCTTCAGGCTAGAAAATGCGTTCCTTTCTCCGAAGCATGCGCAAGCTTTTAGCCATGTAGCCTCTGTAGCGGCTTCAATCTTCAGAAGATTTCTCGTCGGACAGTGCCTCGAGGCCATGATTCTAGGCCTGCTTTCGATGTTGGGCATGCTGCTGCTCGGTATACCCCATGCGGCTACAATCGGCTCGCTCATCGGCGTGACGGCGCTTATCCCGATAGCCGGTGCATGGATAGGAGCCATCATCGGAGCTTTCATGATACTCCCCGCAAGTCCGTTGAAGGCATTGGTGTTTCTTGCCTTCCTACTGGTTCTCCAGCAGCTGGAGGGAAACCTGATCTATCCCAGAGTCGTCGGATCCACCTTGGGCCTCAAGGGAATATGGGTCCTTGCCGCAATCATAGTCGGAGGAAAGCTTGGCGGGATATTAGGCATGCTTGTCGCAGTTCCTCTTTTTGCAGTATTCCTCGTCCTGCTGGATGAGCACATGGAAAGGCTCGAGGCTAGGAAAGAACCCTCTGCTGAAGCTCGATCCCCCAATCCCGGAGCTTCATGAAGATCTGCTTTTCCTCGGCTGTGGTCTCGAGACTGTCGATTCCGTCGTTGCAGGCTCTCATGTAGACTTCCATCGTCAGAGAGTACTTGCTCGGAGGATTGATCAGTCTGGAGGCGCAGAAATTCTTCCACTGGATCTTTTCCTTATCGTTCAGTGCCTCGGGCCAGTTTCTGGCAACCTGGCGCCAGAGCAGCTTGTGGTACTTTGTATCATCCAGATTGTACTCGCCTTCCCGGAGCTTTTCTTCCGGGCTTTTCGAGTTGAGGACCTTGAGCGTCTCTTTGTCTCTCGGCGTGAGGAAGCTGTCGTAGATTGTATAGTCGGGATCGGTCTCCTTTTCGAAGCTCTGATCCTTGAAAAGAGGGGATAGGTCGAGCATGTAACTGTGTCGGGCGACTATCATGCGGGCTTTTCTCTCCGCTTCCTCCCTGGAGAAACCGAGGCGTAGCTCGCTGTCCGTGTCCAGAACTGACATCGGCGCGACGAACGGGCATTTGTTCGTCGCGATCCGCACGAAGCCTGCAGCCTTCGGATCCTCTATTCCGTCGAGGCTGTCCGGAACCGGCTTGGTCAGGTCGAAGCCCCAGATGTCGTTGCTTTTCTCCTTGTTCCTCCACAGAGGAACGACGGGGTGGGTATTTCCTCTCTCGCTGACGAACATGGGGTGGGTGAAAAGGATAGGTATATGCCTTTCAACGTCGATGACATCCCAGACCTTGTTCTTCATCCTGTGCTCGAAAGCCCACATATAGAGCTTGGGCTGCTTCCTTCTTATCAGTCTTGCAACCGCGATTGTGGCATATACGTCCACAAGTGCGTCGTGCGCTCCCTCCTGGTCGATTCTGTTGCTCTCCGTAAGGTCGGTGAGCTTGCAGCTGGGTGCGCCTGTTTCCGGGTTCTTCTTCGAGAAGTCGATTCCATCGGGCCTCAGATCGGCAGCGGCTCTGACGAGGTTTATGAGATCCCATCGGGAACGGTCCATCCTCATCTCCCTTTCGTACGGGTCGTAGAGGTTCCTGTATAGGGTAGCTCTGATGCACTCGTCGTCGAAGTTCATGTTGTTGTATCCTGCGGTGATCGTCCCCGGCCTAAGCATCTCGTTGTTTATCCTGGTAATGAAGTCGAATTCGCACATTCCCTTTTCGTTCACGTCGGAGGGAGTGAGGTGGGTGATCAGGCAGCTTTCCGGATTTGGAAGATAGTCGTCCGTGAGCCTGCAGTAGAGCAGTATCGGCGGCTCGACCTCGTTCAGTGAGAGGTCTGTTCTTATCATCGCCGCCTGTGCGATCCGGTCGGTCCTCGGGTTGAGGCCGAATGTCTCGAGATCGTACCAAAGAATAGTTTTCTGAAACGCCATGTGAAAAATATAGCACAATTTCGTATGCGAAGGGATGGGTTTATGGAAAATGGAAAGCTAAAAGTGTAAACTCGGGAAATATGAAAGACAGCAAGAGAGATATTATTGCCTGGTCGCTCTACGATTGGGCGAACAGTGCATTCGCCACTACGGTCATGGCTGCGTTCTTTCCTATTTTCTTCTCGTCCTATTGGGCGGCAGGAGCGGAGAGTAGCGTAACCACGTTCTATCTAGGGACGGCCAATTCGGTCGCTAGCATATGTGTCGCCGCCATGGCTCCGGTACTGGGAGCGATAGCCGACAGCGGCAGCTATAGGAAGAGATTCCTCATATTCTTCGCATTTCTGGGCTCGGTGATGTCCGGAGCACTGTGCTTCGTATCAATGGGAGCATGGCCGCTTGCAATCGTGTTCTACATCGCAGCTACCATCGGCTTCTCCGGTGCGAATTCGTTCTACGATTCGCTTCTTACAGTGGTGGCAAGCGAGAAGAAGGTCGATTTCGTATCTTCGCTCGGCTATTCGCTGGGATACATCGGAGGTGGACTTCTCTTCCTCATCAACGTCCTGATGTATCTGATGCCGCAGAGATTCGGACTTCCGGATGCGGTAACCGCAGTGAGAGTGTCTTTCCTCATGGTAGGTATATGGTGGTTCGTCTTCTCGCTCCCGATCTTCATTTTCGTCAAGGAGGATAGAAAAAGCGGGGAGGTTTCCTTCGGTCGTGCCGCAAGACAGGGATTTTCGGATATAGCAAGGACGCTCAAGGATATAGGAAAATTGCGGACCACGGGACTTTTCCTTCTCGCATACTGGTGCTACATCGACGGGGTAGATACCATCATCAGAATGGCTACGGACTATGGAACGGCACTCGGTTTTCCTGCCGAAAGCCTTATCGTTGCACTTCTTATAACCCAGTTCGTCGCATTTCCTTCCGCTATAGCATACAACAGCATCGGAAAGAAGATAGGGGTCAAGAAGGCCATACTCTTTGCCATCGGTGCATATGCGGCCATCGCGGTCGTCGGATTCTTCATGACAAAGGTGATACACTTTTATATCCTTGCCGTGGTCATCGGTCTTTTCCAGGGTGGCATACAGGCTCTTTCGAGAAGCTACTACACGCGGTTCATCCCGCAGGAACATGCGACTCAGTTCTATGGATTCTTCAACATGCTCGGAAAGTTCGCGGCGATAGTCGGGCCGTTTCTCGTAGGAATAGTCACGCTCATCACCGGACAGCAGCGTTACGGCATCGTGTCTCTGATACTTCTGTTCGGACTCGGGTTCGTGCTGCTTTTCAATGTGGACGAGCAGAAGGCCGCGAAGGAGCTCGAGGAATTCTCGAAGCACGAGCCGGCATGATTTGTTCTTGCATGAGCCTGATTTAAAAGGTATCATTTCTTTGATGACGGAGGATTGTTTTGAAAAGAATTCTTTCCTGGATTCTGATCGTCGAGATCTTCTGTTGTTCTGTATGGGCGGCGGATCCGGATGATCTGAGGACCGCGTTGAGGGCAGCTTTCAACGGAGTGCTTTCCGTAGTTGCCTCCAGCGTCTCCGAATCTCCGGTTTCCTTGCAAGGGGTGAACGTAGAGCACGGAAGGGGTGTTCTACCTCTTTATGTCACGTTCACACGAAGCGATCTGTCCTCGTATCTTGAGACTCTGTCCTTCTATCAGAGCGACAGTCCGAGCTGGTACCGTACGCTATTCGGAAGCCAGAGCGACTCGGTATTCCCTCCTTTCAGGGAAAGCGCGCTGGAGCATCTGAGAGCGGCCGGATACAGAAAAGGGGAGGTGGTCCTTGACGGAAGCGTACGCGTAAGGGATGCCGAGGATGTAAGTCTTTCGGACCTGGCAAGCGGTACGGACTGGTCGGGGGCGTATTTCCCTGTGGAGATCAGTCTTCTGGTCTCGGGGACCAGAATGAAGCAGATGCTTGTTCTCGAGGGCAAGATCGATATAACTGGCCTGAGCTCGAGTACGCTCAGGATCGAATCTGACGACCTTTCGGTGAACGGGGAGAAAATGGAACTGGATCCCGTCACCATCAGATATTAGGAGGAGTTTGGAAAATGAGAAGCAGAGTGGAGGATTTCCTGTTCAGACATGACATCCTGCCGGAGTGCATAGACGAGGAGAAGGTCCTCTCGTTCTTCATCGACGAGATGGACAAAGGACTGGAAGGAAAGCCGTGCAGTCTCCATATGATACCGACGTACGCGGGGCTCGATACGGCGATCAATCCCGGAGACAAGGTGATAGTCCTCGATGCGGGCGGAACGAACTTCAGGACCTGCCTGGTCACGTTCGACGAGAACAACCAGCCGGTCATCTCCGATTTCAAGAAAGTCGGAATGCCCGGAGTCAAGGAGAAGGTCTCCGCAAAGGAGTTCTTCGGCGTTTTGGCCGACAATGTGGAGCGCCTGATCGACAAGGCAGACAAAATCGGCTTCTGCTTTTCCTATGCCGCGGAGATAACACCCGACAGAGATGGAAAGACCATCGTGTTCAGCAAGGAAATCAAGGCTCCGGAGGTGATTGGTCTTCCTATCGGCAAGACGCTCCTCAACGAACTCAGCCTGCGCGGCTACGATGTCTCGAAGAAGAAGGTCGCAATTGTCAACGACACGGTAGCTACGCTCCTCGCAACGAAGGCCAAGGTCAACGAGGTTTGTTCGGGCTATGTAGGATTCATACTCGGAACAGGAACCAACACGGCCTATTCCGAGGTCGAGAGGAACATAAAGAAGCTCGGCCTTTCCGATGACAGGAGAATGATCATCAACGTCGAGTCGGGAGCTCTCAGACTTCCGCTCGGAGACATCGACAAGGAGTTCGTGGAAACTACCAAGAAACCTGACGAGGCTTGGTTCGAAAAAGCCATAAGCGGTGCATATCTCGGGCCATTCGCCCATCACGTGATTCGCCGTGCCTGCGAGGACGGTATCTTCTCCGAAGGATTCTGCGAACGCTTCAAGAAGATCGATACTCTCTCCACCACGGTCATGTCGAACTATCTCGAGATGCCCCACAATCGCGACTACGTGCTTGTGTCCATCGTCGACAACGAGGCCGATGCTACGGCTCTCTACCAGATAATCGACAGCATAATCGAGAGGGCAGGAAAACTTACGGCGATCAATCTTACTGCGGCCGTGCTCAAGAGCAACATCGGACAGAATCCGAGGTTCCCCGTCATAATCAATGCAGACGGCACTACGTTCTACAAGACCGAGAATCTCGAGTTCTATACCAAAAAGTATCTTTCTCTCCTTCTCAAGGACAAGTACAGAAGATACTACAAGATCGTCAACATCGCAGACAGTCCCGTATTCGGAGCCGCCATCGCCGGCTGCTCGCTATGAGAAGCGTCCTAGCGATCCACGATCTCTCGTCCTGGGGCAAGAGCAGCCTGACGGTGGTGCTTCCTGTCCTTGAGACGCTCGGAATCGAGACGGCAGTCTTACCGACTGCCGTCTTGTCTACTCAGACGGACGGCTTCGAGGCGGTCATTTCCCACGACCTTTCCGGCGTTCTTCTCCCGTTCCATGGCAAGATACGGGAATGCGGGTATTCGTTCTCTGCCGTCTATTCGGGCTATCTTGCCTCTCCTGCGCAGGTGGACAGCGTGCTTGAGATCATGCGTAGCGAGGACGGAATGCGGCTGGTCGATCCTGTGTTCGCAGATTCGGGCGAGATATACAGCACGCTCGGCCCTGAGCACGTGGAAAGTCTTAAGGCTCTTGTGGCCGAGGCCGATGTGATTACTCCTAACATAACAGAAGCATCCATCCTCACCGGGCGGAAGATGAGGGAAAGCTATACGAACCGTGAGCTCGACGACCTCGTCGGCGATCTTGTCGCGCTCGGACCGAAAAAGGGAGTAGTGACCGGAATCCCGCTGATGCTCGGTTCGGTAGGCAATCTTGCCTATTGCGACGGTGAGGCCCGGATACTTTCCCATGACGATCTTTTTACGACCTATCCGGGAGGGGGCGATGCGTTTGCATCCGTGTTCCTGGGCGCGATGCTTGACGGCATGGGATTCTTCAGTTCTGCGAAACTTGCCGGAGACGTGGTGTTCGAGACCATGAAGGAGGCCAAGGCATCCGGACGTGAACACAGGCTCGGCATACCTTTGAAACCTCTTCTGTACAGGCTTGGGAGGGCGTTGTGAAAGTACTCTTTCTGGCTTCCGACAGAGCCGAACTCAAGGGACTTCCTGAGAGCGTGGAATGCAGGGCTATAGGGACCGGGCTGGTCATGGCCGCGGTCAACGCCACCAAGGCGATCATGGAGACAGAGGCGGACATCGTCGTGAACATCGGTTCCGCAGGAGGATCCGCTTCGCATTCCCCAGGTGAAGTTCTGATGATCGGTCGCGTTTTCACGACCGACCAGGATCTGAGTGCATATCGACTCCCCCTTGGTTCTACGATAGACGAGGCAAGGGCGACTGTCGGAGAGATCAGGCTTCCTTCCGATGGGGATAACAGTCTTCTTTCGTCTTCGCGCTTTTCCTCTGTGCCTTCCGACTTGATGCCCGACTGCTACGACATGGAGGGCTATGCTGTTGCGCTTGCCGCCGACAGACTGAAGAAAAAGTGCGTCGTGTTCAAGCTTGTCACCGACATCGTGGGTGAGAGAGTTTCGATAGGGGAATACTCGAGAAACCTCAGGATCTGGCGCTCTCGCCTGCAGGAGAAAGCAATGGAATATCTTTTCTCTTCAGGCGTACTCGAGACGCCGTCCGGCTTCCGGCCAGTTCCCTGACGAAGGACAGTATCTCTTCTTTCTGGTTGGAAAAGGCAGTTTCCGCACCTTCCATCAGTATCCTGATGCTTTCCTTGCTCGTATCGTCGAGAGGAATCCTCCTGTCGAGTATCTGCGAATATATCCTCGTGTATCTCAAATCTTTCATGCCGGAGGCGAATATGTCCATGGTGCTGTCCTGCGCCGACATGTAGACTCTGGTGATGCTGCCTGCCCATGATGCGGCTCCGCCGTTGCTTTTCGACGGGTCGAACGAATAGGGATTCTTGCATGTGGAAAGAGAAAGTATCCTGTATTCATCCGCATTCGGGTATAGTCTGGATGCTTCCACATATGCTATGAATGCCGGATTGTTCGCTCCGATGCCGCCGTCGATGCATACTATCTGCTCTCCTGTGGCCCGGTCCGTCAGCCTAGCAGGCGGAAAGTAGATCGGAGCTGCGGTCGATGCCCTTGCGGCTTCTCTGATAAGGAAGCCATGGCTGTCGTAGCTTCTGAAGATGTACGGCCTGCTGGATTTCGTCTCGAACGAGACTATTGCAGTCGGCGTCATGAGTTCGTCCATCCCGGTGTTCCCGAATGTCTCTGCCAGCAGCTTTTCCAGATTCCTGACGTCGTATTTGTCCTGGAATATCGGTCCGAAGATGGCAAGGGTGGACAGACTCCGGGAGAATATCCGGCCCCCCTGTTCCAGATATATCGACTCCAGACTTTCCGGGTCCGCTGCCCTTTCGATGTATCCGTCCAGAACCATTCTGCCGCGTCTGAACAATCCCGAAGGTTTCTCTTCATGCAGAACGGCAGGTTCGTCTCCCGAGTCCGGCTTGAGAGAACAGAACGATGCGGGACATGAAAGGCCTGCCGCAAGAAGAGCTCCGGTGCTGGTGCCTGCGATCAGGTCGAAATGAGAATAGAGCGGACGTTCGTCCCCCTCCGCCTTCAGAGCTTCGGAAATCCTGCGGAGGATATGGGCGGGGATGATTCCCCTCATGCCGCCTCCGTCTATGGAAAGAATGTATCTGATTTCCTTTTCCTCGGCCTTTTTCCCCCGGCGGAGGAAATCAGTCAGTTTACCCATGGCAATATAATTGATAATATCAAAACGGGATTAGGTCAATGAACACACTCTCTCTTTATGATGAATGCACCCTCTGCCCGAACAGATGCGGCGTGGACAGAAACGGTGGGCAGGTGGGAATCTGCCGTATGACAAGCACAGTGAAGGTCGCATGGAGCGGGCTTCATCGCGGCGAGGAGCCGCCTATCAGCGGCCGCCGCGGTTCCGGCATGATATTTTTCACTGGGTGCCCTTTGCATTGCGCATATTGCCAGAATCGTCAGATATCTGGTTCCGACGGAAGCGACAACGGCTACTGCGTCACGACGGAAGAGCTTGCCCAGCTCATGCTGTCGCTACAGGATATGGGAGCCGAGACTCTCAACCTTGTGACAGGGACCCATTTCATACCGTCGATAATCGAGGCTTTGAAAATTGCAAAGAAAAAAGGGATGAGGCTGCCTGTTGTATGGAATTCGTCAGGGTATGAGGATATTGACGCACTGCGCCTGATAGATCCGCTGATAGACATCTATCTTCTCGATTGCAAGAGTCTTTCAGGACGCGTATGTGCAGAGTTCTGCGGCAGGGCAGGATATGCGGACGTGATAGTGCCCGTAATGGATTTCGTCGCTTCGACGCATCCGTATACCGATCTGGAAAAAAGGATGAGAGGAACGATATTGCGCCATCTGGTGTTTCCCGGCTGTCTCAAGGAGAGCATGGAGTTCCTGGAGTACTTTGCGCAACGCTACAAGGATATATTCTACCTTTCGTTCATGGTACAGTTCGTGCCTCCGCTCGGGAACATGGATTTTCCGAAGATCACGGAGGACGAGTACGATCAGGTGATCGACAAGTTCGAGGAACTCGACATAGATGACGGCTTCATACAGGAAATCGGAGACGAGATACTATGGATCCCCGATTTCAACCGTGACAATCCGTTTCCTGAAGGTTTTGCAGAGCCGAGTCCCTTATTCCTTTCCATCAAGCGCCGATGAGCGTTCCGTCGAAGGCTTCGCCCCTCAGAATGGCCAGAGTATTTGCGATATCGCGTCCGTCTGCGCACACGACCCTCATGCCCTCCTTGGATGCTATCTGCGAGGCTATCGGATCGAACGGCGTGTTCTTGCCCGGGATCCATTCGGTCCCTACCATGGCGATGAAGTCATTCCAGCTGATTGTGTCCAGAGGGACCGCATCGGGATTCTTCCGCGGATCGTCGGTGTAGACCTTCTTTATGTTCGATAGATTGACGACGAGCTTTGCCCCGAATTTTCTTGCCAGATACACCGCGTCCGTGTCTGTCGAGAAGCCCGGTTTCCAGCCTGCAGCAACTAGGATCCTGCCTTCGAATCCGAAATCCCCTGTAGGATCTGTAACGAGTTCGTTTCCGACGTAGTCCGAAAATATCGCCCTTACAAGGGTTCCGTTGAGATGCGTGGCGCGGATGCCGAGCATGTCCAGCTCGTAGGCTGCGAGATCCGGGGAGATTTCCTTTGCCGCGTTCTGATATACCCGCGCAGGCGCTCCGCCGCCGGTGACGAGGATGAGTCTTCTCTGTCCGTCCTCTTCCAGATATTCCGCAATCGCTTTCCTGAACTCCTTCAGAAAGGCTGTATCGACCTTGTCCGGCGCTACTATCGAGCCGCCGAGTGAAAGTACTTTTGTATCCATATTCGATTCTCCTACAGGGGATTCTATCAGAAATCCGCCGCAATTGCATCTTTTCGCACTATCGGATAAGGAGGAAAGGATATGAATCAGATCAACAACATCATACTGGAAGGAAATCTGGCCTCAGACCCGCGCCTTGTCACGGTCAGCCAGAACGGAAGCAAGTTCGTCAAGCTCGAAGTGGCGAACCATCGCAGGTTCAAGGACTCCTTTGGCACGGCCCAGGAAGAAGTCCTGTTCCTTTCATGCCAGGCGTGGGGAACTCTTGCCGACAAATGTCTTCTCTACCTCAGGAAGGGCATGGTCTGCAGGGTGGTGGGCAGATTGAGGCTCTGCAGATGGAAGACCAAGGAAGGAGAGGACAGGAGAACGATGGAGATCGTCGCGACCCATGTCGAGTTCCGCACCTCGGGTGCTAAGGATGAAAAAGAGATCAGGACTCTTAGTCTCGAGGACGATGAGCGCAAAAGTCTTGCCGAACCGACCGTATACTACGAATTCTGACAGCAGGCAGACCCCGGACTCAGTCCGGGTCATATTCGTTGTTGTCGTTCCGTCTGCCGAATGTGGAACCTCTTGTGGCGGTCAGATACCAATCGTCGCTGCTGTCAAAATCCATATATGGATGACGTCGGGCGAACACTCTGGTGCTGGTATTGCCTTCGCTTTCGAACGCCTCTCCGTTCCATTGCCCGAGTTCTGCAAGACGGACGGCCGCACGGCGGGTTCTTTCGTTTCCGAATCCGTCGGCGAGCACGGTGTCGTCCTTCCTATAGAGAAAAGCATCGAGCAGACGACCTTCTCCGTTGGTGTGTCCATATAGCAAGACGGCCCCGTTCGTGGACGTGAAGTCCTCGTCTGTTCCCGCATCCAGATAGTACGCCGTGTAGTTCGAGACTCTCTCGGTCTCCGGACCTTCGTAGCTCCTGCCGAACTGCACTACCACGACGTCCCCTTTCTCGAGCCTGAAGTTTGGCAGGACATAGCATATACGGGCGTCCTCGACAAGCGCATCGGTGATTGTCAACGCTCCGGTATTTCCCCCTTCGATCGCAGTCAGTTCTACCCTGTCGGGACTTGTGTCGGTACCTGAAACCGATATCTCCGTGAGAAGCATCTTCGCCTGGTCCGGATTTTCTCCCATGAGGGGAAGCGAGAGCCTGGAAAGTCCTCCGAATGATCCCTTGACGGTGAATCTGAGTCTCGTTTCCTTTCCGAAGTCGAGAGGATGGGGCAACGTGATCCGGAAGGAGTTCTTCTCTCCGGACGGAACCGTCATGCGGGTATCGTCGTACACCAGTTCGAGAAACCTGACATCCCTGTCGAAGTAGAGCGTGACGACGCAGTTGTCCCTGAATGAGAATCCCGTCATCGCCGGCAGCGTTATAGACGTCGGGGTTTCCACGAAGAACGCCGGATAGCTTTCCATAGGGCAGGATACCAGGACGGATATGAACGGAAGCGCAAGAATCCACTTGATCGGTTTCATATCACATTAGTTGCCGACAACGCTCAAACTGACGAAAAAAGGGAGCGCATGGCTCCCATCGTGTGATTAAGGCTGTTCCGGTGAAGGTGTGACGCGTTGGAGCGTCGGGGTATGCTTCGGTTCCGCGAAAGTGGCCTCCGCGATGTTCAGACAGTAGTCTCCTATGTGCTCCAGGTTCCTTTCCACCTCGAGGAGCATGAGTTCCGACCTGACCTCGCTTCCTCCGGTACTGATCCTGTCGTGGACTTTGTCGGAGAGCCTCTTGTGCTCGTCGTTCATCATGTTCTCGAGCTCGTGCGCCTCGCTGAGCATCCTGAACGTCGGATTGGTAAGGTTCTTCCGTATGAACTCCAGATACTTCCTCGTAAGTTCGTGGTAGGCTACGACGTCCGTCTTGTCCTCTTCCTCGAACACGATGTCCTTGTTCACCCTGTCCTCGCTTATCTTCGTCATGTTGTAGATGCTGTCCGTGACGCTTTCGATCTCGTCTATGCTTCTGATGAGAGAGTTCACCATAGTCGCATTCATCGGGGTGGAGGAATCCTGCTGCAGCTTGACGCAGAAGTCTATGAGCTGTTCCTGCATCTGGTCCGCATATTCCTCCTTCTTCCGTAAATACCCGACTTCCGAAGTTATGAAGTCCTTGTCGTTGCTCTTGAAGACCTCTTCGTAGCGCTTGAACATGTCGACGGCAAGGTCGGCCATCTTCTTCATCTCCTCCTTGACAGTGAGAAGATACAGCTCAGGCGTGTCCATTCTCGAGGATGCGATGTAGCGGAAGTGGTACGTGTCCTCGTTGTATTCCTCCTTGATGGGAATCATCTTCTCGATGAGGTGTGCGAACTTGTTGACGAACGGGAAGAAGATTATTGCGTTTATCAGGTTGAACGATGTGTGGAAAGCCGCGAGGAACGTCGGCAGCTCAGCATTGAGCGCATCCCCGGTCATCGTGAAGATGTCTCCGTTGGTAATCGTGTTGACGAAAGTCATGAGCGGCTTGAAGAAGATGATTGCAAGTATGCTTCCGACGACGTTGAAGAGGATATGGGCGGTCGCGGCTCTGCGTGCATTGGTATTGGTGCCTATGGAGGCGATATATGCGGTGATTGTGGTTCCGATGTTCTGTCCGAGACAGAGGGCCGCCGCGGCCCATACTCCGATCCATCCCTGGTAGGCCATTGTAATGGTGATCGCCATGGTCGCTGACGAGGACTGCACTATGCAGGTCAGGATCGTTCCGATCAGGACGCAGAGGAGAATGGACGATAGCTTCGCGTTGTTGAACGAGCTCAGGAACGCAAGGACTTCCGTATGCTCGCTTATGTCAGGCATGGAATTCTGCAGGAACTCAAGTCCTAGAAAGAGAAGGCCGAAACCGAGGAATATCTCAGAGACATCCCTTTTCTTCATCCCTTTGCTGAACATGAGCGGAAGCGCGATCGCGATCGCAAACAGGGCGAACAGCGTTATGTCCATCTTGAAGCCGACTATCGCGACTATCCATCCGGTTATGGTCGTTCCTATGTTCGCTCCTATGATCACTCCGATTGCCTGTATCAGGCTCATCAGACCTGCGTTTACGAAACTGACCACCATGACGGTCGTCGCAGACGACGATTGTATTATGATTGTGATCAGAAGGCCGGTGAACACGGCCATCAGACGGTTGCTCGTCATGAGTTGCAGGAATGTCTTGAGTTTGTTCCCTGCCGATTTCTGCAGGCCGTCGGAAAGAATCTGCATTCCATATAGGAACAGCCCGAGCGAGCCAACGATCTTGACTAAAGATAACACCAGGTTCATGGTCTCAACCTATCGCGATGGTGTGAAAAAATAAACCCGATTAAAGAATTTATCAACATTTTAACAGTTTTTTAACAATTTAGGATATCTTTCCCGATTCTTCCGGATCTGTCCAGAACCGGTCTTTACCAATCTTTCCATGTCTATGGCGGCATAGGTCGACCCTTGTCTATTTCATGCATTTGTTGTAACCTGAAAGCACCATGAGCATCATTAAACCACACAATCTCGGTATAATTGCAGGACCGGGCTCCGAGTACTTCACCGGCAGAGTAGTCAAGCATCTTCGCCGCCTTTATATCGACCGCTACCACAAGCTCAGCGAAGCTTTGACGAAGCGGCACGGTATGAGCGAGGAGGAACTGCTCAAGGAGGTCACGCTTCTTGATGATCTCGATTCCAGAAAGATTCCCACGGGAAAGCTTCCCACGCAGTTCCACTGTCCCGACGTAACCATCAACGTCAAGTACACGCGGTTTGCGAACGGCGAGGAGAAGGCCGAGATAATCGACCCTGTGAGAGGACTGCACGTCTACATAGTCTATGACGTATCGAACTCGTTCCCCGTCAAGGTCGCAGGTCTAGAGGAACCGAGGCCGCTTTCGGTGAACGATCATCTGATGTTCCTATTCACGACAATCGATGCCGTGAAGCTTGCAGGCGCAGAATCGATCACGCTCGTTCTTCCAACATATCCCTATGCAAGACAGCACAAGAAGGGAGGACGCGAGGCACTTACGGCCAGCATGTTCGCCAGGTTCTGCGAGGAGCTCGGAGTCGCAAGGATAATCACGCTGGACATACATTCCCGCGAGATCGAGAATTCGTTCTCCACTTGCCATCTCGAGAACCTGCATGGTTCGTACCAGACGCTCATCGCACTTCGCCGCCTGATAGATTTTTCCGATCCCGACCTGGTCGTCGTCTCCCCGGACACGGGTGCCGTCAACAGAAACAAGTTCTATGCGCAGGGGCTTCATCGCCCGCTTGCGGTCCTATATAAGGAAAGGGACTATTCGGTAGTGAGCAAGGATGCGAAGCACTCCAACATCAAGAGCATCAACCTTCTCGGCGACGTGGCAGGCAAGACTGTCCTCATGGCCGATGACATGATCGCCACCGGCGGTACGCTCATCATCGCGATGAGGGAACTCATGAAGAGGGGCGCAAAGAAGATCATCTGCATCGTTTCGCTGCCGCTTTTCAACGGAAACGCGATAGAGAATTTCGATGCCGCATACAACGAGGGTGTGTTCTGGCGCATCATCGGCACCAACGCTGTGTTCCAGGGCAAGGACCTTCTGAGCAAGGAATGGTTCGTGCAGGCCGACGTCACTGAGCTTTTCGCTCGCGTAATTTCCCGTCTGCACCATGGAAGATCCATCTCCCCTCTGCTCGACAACCGCAAGTTCATACAGCGTCTGATAGATTCGTCCCAGGCGAACCCGGGAGCCCCGATCCCCACGGATTCGGAGAATTTCCCCGACTGAGGAACTAGAACAGCTTTTTCCCCCTCGGCTCGGCTGAGGGGTTCTTTTATCGATACAAGGGGGGTAACCTAACATGCAGATGTCGAAGAGGATTTCCTCGTTCCAGGCTTCGCCGATCAGGCGACTCGTTCCGTATTCCAGAGAGGCGGAAAGCAAGGGGATACACGTCATACATCTCAACATCGGCCAACCGGACATATTGTCGCCGTCGGAAGCTTTCGATGCGGTGAGAAACTTCGAGGGCGACCTGATTCCTTACGGACTTTCAGAAGGCGAGTCCGATCTCAGGCATGCTCTTCTCCGCTATTACAGAAGCTACGGGATCGAGGGGCTCGACGAGGACAACATTCTCATAACCACCGGCGGATCGGAAGCCATACAGTTCGCATTCATGACGCTCTGCGATCCCTATGACGAATTCATCATCCCGGAGCCTTTTTATACGAACGTAGCAACATTCGCCGCCATAGCCATGGTCAATCTGGTTCCTGTAAGCTCCAAGATCGAGGACGGTTTCAAGCTCCCTCCGATTTCCGAGTTCGAGAGCAGGATAACGAAGAAGACCATGGGAATCCTCCTCTGTTCGCCGAACAATCCCACAGGTCATATCTACACGGAACCCGAGCTGCGAGAGCTTTTGGAACTGTGCAAGAAGCACGACATTTTCCTAGTGGTGGACGAGGTCTACAGGGAGTTCTGCTACGACGGCAGAAGTTTCACGAGCATCCTCTCGTTCCCCGAATATGCCGATCGCGTCATATGCGTGGACTCGTTCTCGAAACGCTTCTCGATGTGCGGTGCCAGGGTCGGTGCGATCGTGACGCGCAATCGCGAAGTCCTCGAGAATGCGATGAAGCTTGCGCAGGCAAGACTCTGCCCGCCGATGGTCGAACAGAAGATAGCCGTTGCGGCGCTGAACGCTCCCAAGGAGTACGTCGAGAACGTCAGACTCGAGTACGAGAACAGGCGCAACCATCTGATAAAAGCGCTGCAGAGGATTCCCGGAGTCCGCTGTGCGATGCCGAAGGGTGCCTTCTATTTCGTCGCCGATCTCCCTGTGGACGATGCGGAGAAATTCGCGATTTTCATGCTTCGCGATTTCAACTACAAAGGCTCGACGGTCATGTTCGCTCCGGCGGAGGACTTCTACGTCACGAAAGGACTCGGCCGGACGCAGGCCAGAATAGCCTACGTACTCAAGATAGAGGAGCTGGAAACTGCTGCCATCTGTCTTGAGGAAGGACTCAAGGCATACAGAAGGAACGTCATGCACATACATGATTGATCGAATGCGGCCGAGGCCGCATTTTCTTTGCTTCAAAAGCCTGTTATCATAGGTTATAATCTTTCTCAAGGAGAGGAATTCGTGGACACCAATATCGATTATCGCAGTCTTGTGACTGTCGGCAGAGAAAAGGCCGTAAGGAACAGAGACGAGGCCCTCAACTATATAAGGCTCGATCTGGGAAACCTTGCGCGCATACTTTCAGGCTATCATCCGCTGGAGATTCTGAAGATGGCTTTCTGGGAGGAGCGCCGGGTATCGAGGACCTCGAAGGACGAGAATCTCAAAGGTGCATCCCGTCTGATGCCCGTGGTCCTGCAGTCCGTGGTGCAGTCCGATCTCTACGTACCCGGCAGCCGCAATCGCAACGTCCAGAAAAAGGACTGGAACCGCGTGCTGTCGATTTGCCAGGATCTTGCCAGAAAGCTCTCCCGATTCCTCGATGCCAAGACGGCAATCGATTTCCACGACGGAAAGATCTCGGCCGACAACGTACCTGCCTATCGTGCGGCGCTGGACTGCGAGTTCTTCGCGGACGAGGTCAATGCCTCCCGTATAAAGGGACAGGCGGATTTCTCCCGTGCTTTCCTTGCCGGCGAGGATCAGAAGTGCATGGATGCTTTCGGCGTTTCCGGAGAGAAGATGGTCGATGAGCTGGAGAAGCTTGCCATCGGATCGCTGGATGCAATAGATCGCCTTAGGGAGGACAGCACTGTCTTCAAGACGATGCTGATGCTTCAGATGGCGCAGATAAAAGGCGAGAGCGGAAACGAGAATCTGGACGATGAGGAGCTGCGGCGCAAGGCATTGCTGGATCCGGCTCTTTACCAGGAGAGTCTCCGTCTTCAGGGGCAGCGGGACGATTTCGATCTTTTCCGTCCGGATTTCTACACATCGCTTCCTTCCTCTGCATACAAGGACATATCCGCCGCTCCCGGCACGCTCGACATCGATGAGTATCTTTTCGAGAAAGGATTATGGCCTTCCACATGCTGCCCGATGATCGACCTGGGCGGCTATTATTTCACGTTCATCGGAAAGAGCATTCTCGGCATCACGCTCCGTGTGCTCAAGGAGAAGCTCGGCCTTGACGACCGTCTTACCGCTGCAGCAGAGAACGTGCTTGCCTCAGTGTTTGTACCGACCGACGTCGAGGGAGTATATTCGTTCGACGGCAAGAAGATCGACGTGACTCTGATATCGGCGCTTGGGGAAGTCAATCCGTATGCAAACCCTGAGCTTTTCGAGAGCAGACTCGAGAGAAGAAATAGCGAGAAAACCGTCAATCCGCTTCCGGGACACAAGCTTCTCATAGTCGATCCCGACGGAATCGAGCCTTTGCGGAAGATCGACGAAGACGTGTTCTCTGCATCGCTCTATTTCATGCTTTTGAACAAGGACGACAAGGACCGCAGAAGAAATTTCTACCGCACGATATTCGGAGAGCTCCAGATGGACGGCGACGTAGAACCTGCCCTCGAGGAGCTCGACGACGAAGTCGAGGAACCGTCAAAGGAAGACGAGGCCATAGAAAGGGAGATCGAGGACGACGAACTTGCGTTCGAGGCTCTCGAGGAGGATGACGAGGTCCTGGAGGTAGGGGATGAGTCTTCATCCGACGACGTTGCACTAGATGACGACGAGCGCGAGGACGAAGAGTATCTTAATGTCAGCCGCTTCGACGTCCCGGCAGACATAATGGAAGACAACAGAAGAAGATACGACGAGAATCACGAAGCCATCGAAGAGGCTCTGAGCGAGGATGTCGTACCTGACGACTATACCGAAGGAGATCTGGAGGATGATTACCTCCCGCCTCACGAGGAGGACGAGTATGTCGACGACGACGAAGATGAGGCCGATGCTCCTCTGAACCTGTCAATGGACGAGGAGGACGAAGTGGAACCATCTGCGGAGGACGAGAGCGAGGAAGTCGACGAAGTCGATCGCGACCAGCTTGATTTTTTGGACTTGCTCGACGAATACGACGAGCTCGAGACGGACGATACGGACGAGGACAAGGCCTATGGCGAGGACGAGAAGGACAAGGCCGAGGGCCTGGGATTCCAGGAGGACGAGACCGACGATACGGACGAGGACCGCAGCTACGGGAACGAGGTCCAGATCGCCCCTGTTTTCAACGACATACTGCAAAGCGAGATCGAAACCGAGGACAGAGACGACGACGTCAGGGAGAGCACCTCGTCCGACTATGGCCCGGTGGTTATTTCGGAGCCGGTACGTGACAACGATGTAGTGGAGGCCCCGAGAAGCGAAAGCTATACCCAGGAGAATACGGAGGAACCCGACATTCCGTCCGACGAGGAACTCGAAGAGATGCTGGACATCGACGACGAGGAGAGCCCGCAGCAGGAGACTCCTGATCCCGAGGAGGACGAAGAGGAGAAAGATACGGATTTCTTCGATCTCGACAGCGACGATAGCTCATCGGATGACGGCGGCGACGAGGATGAGGAGGACAATCTCGACGTAGCCTCTGCCGATTTCTTCGACATCGACGACGATATGGTAGATGACGACGTTTCCTCCACGGAAGAACCTGATTCGGTCTATGACGATAGCGAATCCGGCAAGGTCTTTGCAATGGATACCTCCGAGGAAAGCGTTTCCCCTTGCATTTCCGGTTCCGCAGAAGATGACGGCAAAGCCGTGCATGAAGAGAAGCCTGAAGATGGAGCAGTAGGAGTTCTTTCTCCCGCGGAATTCGTGGATGACGCATCTTCGAACGTGGAGAAAATGCCAGAGGAACCCGTCGATGAGGTATCTGCGGATATACCCGGCATCTCCTATGAAGGGACGGATGACGACGACATTCCGACATTTACATTGCTCGATCCCGATGATGAGGTCGAGCCGGATACCGGCGACGAGACTTCGGGGTCGGTGCTGCTTCCGGAGGAGGAGTTCGTAAGACCGGGTGAGACGGACGAGGTTCCTGAGCCCGAGGAAGAGATCGACGGTTCCAGAGAGGGACAAGACATGATGCCTTCCGTTTCGCTCGAGGAAGGAATGTCCTCTTCCATGATCCACGATATGCCCACTGCGGAAGGCGGATCCGAAGACGATGCCGCTGAAGCTTCGGTCGCACTTGAGAACGAATCCAGATATCCGTACGAGACGGAGGAGAACAACAGTGGCAACATCGTTCTTGAATACGAGGACGACGAACTTGAGGAAATGGAAGACGAAGCGCCTACAATGCGTTCCGAATCCGTTCTTATGGACGAGATGGAGGCGGATGAGAGGGACAAGGTATTCACAATGGGCGAAGAGGATTCTGTACAGACGGAGCCGGAGACGCCAAGGCCCGTCGCCAAAACCACGACGGAGGAAGCTCGTTTCGAGGATGCGGCCGTCCACGTGAAAGAGGAGACGCATACGGTGGATCTCGAGAATCCGAAGTATTCCGAAACCATCAGGCAGATAGCAGGGTGCCTCCAGCCGGATCTGGGTGTGTTCGGCTCGTTCATAGAGAAGGAGGAGCGCTCGGTACTCGACTATTTCAATTCCGTGGTGAAGCAGTGCTGGGACAGACAGTGCCAGGATGGAAAGGACAAGATGTTCAGCATCTTCGAGTACGACATGTCGATCCTTCTTGCGAAGAGCAAGGTCCATGATGCTCTCAGAGAGACCGAGCTTATGAACAACGCGGGGGCAGTGATGTATTCGAAGGGAAAGACCGAATGGAATGCCCTCGTGGTCTACATCAACAGGGACTACAGGGTGGAAAGTGCCGAATTGCGCAGGATCTGCAAGGAGGATTTCTCACCTTCGAACTGGAAAATCGTGACCATAATAGGTGACGAACTCATAAACAGAGGACAGAGATGACTATCGATCCTAGATACCAATTTGCCATCGACGTAGTCGGGCGATGCGGGAATTTCCTTCTCTCCCACGAGGAAATGAGGGAAGATGTCCGCGCAAAGAAGGAGAACGACTATGTGACGGTCGCCGACAAGACCGTCGAGAAGATGCTCATGGATGCCATAGCTGAGCGCTTTCCCTACGATTCGTTTTTTGCGGAGGAAAGCGGCAAGCGCGGGTGCGGCGGGGACAGATGGATCATAGATCCGATAGACGGTACAGTGAACTTCATGACCGGCTTTCCCTGCTATACGATCTCGGTGGCATTCGAGAGGGATGGCAGGCTTCTGTTCGGCATTGTTTCCGTTCCTAGGCAGAACCTGTTGTTCCGGGCATACGAAGGCGATGGTGCGTTCCTGAACGACAGGAGACTTATTCCCGGGACTGACCATGCTCTTGGTCGTGGCCTTGTTCTTCTGGTGCCTCCGCACAGAAGGCATCCTGAGCTGGACGGATATCTTGAAGTCGAGAGGAAATTCTACGATGTCTTTTCGGATGTCAGGAGCATCGGAAGCGCCGCTTTCTCTCTATGTTGCGTCGCTGCTGGATGGTGCCAGGCGTACTACGAAAGGTTTCTCAATCTCTACGATGTCGCCGCGGGCGTCATTATAGCAAGACAGGCCGGAGGAAAGGCTTCCTGGATCGAGAACGCCGACGGATCGCTCGATATCCTTGCCGGAAGCGAGGCGGGATACGAGGCTTCTATGGGGGTTCTCGATGGGAAGTTTTGACGCTGTCATATTCGATCTCGACGGTACGTTGCTGGATACTTCGAAAGGAATTTTCTTCACCGCAAACCAGACGGCACGGGAGCTCGGGTTCCCCGAGTGCCATGACCGCGAGCTTTTCGAGCTTTTCATAGGCCCTCCGCTCCACGTCGGATTCTCCCTTGTCTTTTCTCTGGAGGGGCAGGAGCTGCAGAGAGCCTCAGACAAGTACATCGAGCTCTACGCCATCAACGGCGGGGACGGCCTGTACGAGTACTATCCTGGACTTGTCGATGCTCTTTTCCGTCTGAAAAGCAACGGCATCAGGCTGGGAGTCAGCACGCTCAAGAACGAGAATGTCGCTTCCCGCATGCTGCGAGGTTCTGCGTATGGCGATATCTTCGATTCGATCCATGGTTCGGACGATGCCGAAAGTCTGAGCAAGAGCGATATCGTCGCAATGACTCTTTCCGACCTGGGCACAGGGAATCGTACGTTGGTCGTCGGGGACAGCGAGAGCGATCTTAAAGGTGCGCATTCCAACAGTCTCCCTTTCCTTGCCGTTTCATGGGGATTCGGCTTCAGGGACGGATATGGAGAAGGAACTGCTGTGGTCTCTGACGCGGACATGCTCTGCCGCTATGTGATGGGCGGAAATTGAAACAGACTGCGGTTGCGTGAGCTTTTTTCCTTCCCCGGATATCGTTTATCATGGCCTTGTCCTATTTTTTGCCAAAGATGCCCATAGTTCTTTCCTGCAATTTACTTTGAATTCTTTTTCTGCTATCATTATTTGTAGTGTGTCGGATGGTTGCATCCGAAGTAATGGATAGTGTGGCAGGACGTCGGTTCCCGGGAAAAATCATACATGACTCCGGGGCTTTCCGGATGCCGGTTTTTTTTCTAGCGGTTCCTGCCAGAGGTGGTTTATGTTTCATAGGAGATCGATTCTGATCGCCGTGCTGCTATGCTGCGGTATGGTGTTGTCTGCGGGGCAGGTCGTAACCAGTCCAAAACTGGCAGACGTCCAACAACCCGAGGTTGCTGTGGAACCTCAGAGCCAGACCTGGATGCCTAGGGAAATTTCCGAAATCGATGTGCTTCTTGCCTCCAGCGATCCGGAATATGTCGTCAGAGCCGGGGATGTGATTTCAGTCTCGTACATCGAGAAGGCCCAGCAGAGTCCGGTTACCATCCAGCTGCAGGTCCCATACGACGGAGTCGTCAGGATTCCTTCGATCGCATCGATAATGGCCGGAGGAAGAAAATTTCTCGATGTGAAGAGTGAGATAGAGGAAGTGCTTCTGCGCAACAACAGGTTCTCCGAACCCGTAGTGTCGCTTTCCGGTCTCGGAGTCTTTTCAGTATCCGTCGGAGGAAAGGTCAGGCTTTCTACCGAGGTCGCCGTCAACGGTCTCTTCAGACTCTCGGATGTTCTTTACCTTACGGACAGCAATTCGTCGCTTCGGAACGTTCTCGTCTCCAAGGCGGACGGCAGCAGCAGAAGCTACGATCTTTATGCGGCTCTCTACGAGGGAAGCAGCGAAAACAATCCCCGTCTCGAGCCGGGCGACAGGATAACGTTCACAAAGGCCGGAAGAACTGTTTCGCTCTCCGGTGCAGTAAAGGCCCCGGGATCGTATCAGCTTGTATCCGGTGAGAATCTCAAAAGCGTGATCAGTCGCTATTCCGACGGCCTTGTCGGCAATGTCGAGGAAGTCGTCGTCTACCGCGCGACGGAAGGCAACTTCGAGAAGGGCATCACCGTCCCGGTCGATCAGGACTTCGAGCTTCTCGATGGCGACAGGATAGAAGTCGCGGCGGCCGTTCCCGTCCTGCAATCAGTCTCGGTCGAGGGTGCCCTGATGAGCACAAATACGACGAATCTCATAACAGGCAACAGATACGAGCGCTATTATTACACCTTTGCAGACGGCGAGACTGTTTCGGATCTCCTTTCGGCGATGCAGTCGTTCTTCATCGATTCCTCGGACCTCGGCAACGCAAGTCTCAAGCGGAACGGCGAGACGATTTCCCTCGATCTCGAGGCGATACTGTTCGATGGAGCCGAGGCAGGAAGCATGAAGCTTCAGGCGGGCGACATCATAGTGATTCCGTTCTCGCAGATGTTCGTCTCCGTGACCGGTGCGGTCGTCAATCCAGGCGTCTACGGCTTCATACCGGGCAAGACTGCCGACTATTACATCAATCTTGCCGGAGGTCTTTCCACTTCTGCCAAAAAGAGCGGAGACATGGTAGTGCGCGACAAATCCGGCCAGATAGTTCCGGAGAATTCCGTGATCGCTCCCGAGTCCGTAATCAACATAGAGAGAAGCACTCTTTCCAGCGATACTTCGAATACTGCTGCGATTCTCGGGATCATTGCAAGCATACTCGGCCTGGTATATACGTCGACGGAAATCGCCGTAAATCTCGGATCAATGTGAGGGTAGGTGGAATCGATGAGTGAAAAAGAACATACGGAAGAGATGGAGATAGATCTTCTGGAACTTTTCAAAAGCGTGATGAGCAGACTTTGGATCGTCGCGATATGCTTCGTCGTCTGCACGGGTCTTGCCGTATTCTACCTTGTCAACGCGACTCCGATATACGAGACAGAGGCTTCGCTGATGGTGGAGCCGCTTAGCGAATCCAGCAGTCTGACGAATCTGTTCTCCACATCCGCTTTCTCCGGATCGGACAACATATCGACGGAGCTTGAGCTTCTCAATTCGCGATCGACCTACCGCAGGGCGCTTGCGAAGATGGATCTGTCCAGATATGTCGACAGCGACGGAGTGAGGTATTCCGATTTCGAGCATCCCCTCGACTATGGCAATCTCAAGGACAAGGTCTCGTATTCCTCCGTCCAGGATACCAACTTCATCCAGATCAAGGTCCAAGATCCGAGTCCTGAGTTCGCAATGGACTTCTGCAACGCGCTTGCAGAGAGCTTCTCCGATACGCTGACCGAGATAAGCAGGAACAGCGCCAGAAGCCAGCTTGAGTTCATCCAGGGCCAGATTCCCCGCGTCGAGGAGGAACTTCAGGCAGCGACGATAAGACTTTCCGAATTCCAGAGGGACAACAGCGTCCTGCAGCTTACCGAGGAGAGCAAGCTTCTTCTTGCGAAGCTCAGCTATTATGCGCTTGTCGAGGAGCCGTTGAAACAGGAAAGGAGCGAGGCGGAGAAGCTGATTGCAGCCTTCGAGGAAGCCGAACCCGGACTTGTCGATGTCAGACTCGGCTATTGCGACGGCGAGGAAGCATCAGCTCTTCTCGAGGATGTCGCCGCATGGTTCCGTGAGGAGCTCCTTTACGACGTGCTCATCTCTACGAGCCAGAGCCAGCTCCAGGTCCTCAGTCGGAGCCAGAGCGAAAGGTATTACAATCTCACTCAGATGCTTGCAGAGGCTGAGGTGGACATCGAGAACAGCCTGATATCGTCATCGACTCTCGTCGATCTCCGGTACGCATCCGCCGTCGCACAGTACCTGGTGGCGGATCTGAAGCTTTCCGTGCTCTCTTCCGAGCAGCTTGCTCTCGATGAGGAGCTTGCCAAGCTGCCGGATATCGAGCGTCAGATCACAGAGCTCCAGGCCGAGGTACAGCTCTACCAGCAGCTTTCGCTCAATCTCAGGCAGATGGAGAGCGAGACGGCGATGCTCGAGGCATCCATAAACGAGAACGTGACCTCCGTCGACGAGGCGGAACTGCCGATCGAGCCGGTTTCGCCTTCGATGCTGAAGACCTTGTTCATAGGGGCTTTCCTCGGCTTTTTCGCAGGCGTAGGCCTGGCTGTGGTTCTGGGACTTGTCGACAAGACGATCAAGAACCGCGCCGATCTCGAGAAGTGCGTGGGATCCGATGTTCCGATGCTCGGATGGATTCCTCTTATGAAGGTCGGAAAGCGTCGCGGACGTATCGAGATTTCCGCGGAGCAGACCGAAGAAACGGACGCCTCGCTTGCTGGCTACATGTCGTCAAATCCCGACGACAGACGGGAAAGGATCGCTCTCAGCGTTAACCCGATGAGCTTCATGAGCGAGAGGTACAAGCATATCGCATCCGCGCTGATCTACGGCAGGAAACTCTCCAGCCATCATGTCACGGTGTGCTCGCCAGGAAAGAGCGACGGAAAGACTACGACGCTTGCCAATATAGCATATGCCCTTGCTCTCAACGGCAAGAGAGTGCTCGTGGTCGATTTCGACCTCAGGGTTCCTGCAGTCGCAAAGGCGTTCCAGGTGAAGAGAAACGAGAAGGGAATCGTCGACATCCTCATGGGAAAGGCAAAGATAGAGGAGTGCATAAGGCAACCGTTCTCGAATCTGCCCAACCTCAATATTCTCGGGGTCGGACGGACGCAAATCGTACCCTCGGTCGTTCTGCAGACCGATCTGCTTGAGAACTTCGTCGGACAGGTCAATCCCATCTACGACTTCATCTTCTTCGACGCTCCTCCTCTTTCCTATGCAAGCGAGCTCATGACCATAGCAAGGGTAGTTCCGGAAGTGTTCATCGTGACAAGGGCGGGAATATCCAGAACGGACGAGGTCAAGCTCCTTCTCAAGGATCTCGAATCCTGTGGGGCACACATAGTCGGAACATGTCTCAACGGACTTGCTCTCAAGGAGACCAGCTTTGGTCAGAAGGGATCGTACGGTGCCTACGGCTACGGATACAGCACCAACGAGAAGACCGAGAACATAAAGAGGAACTACGTGTTCTCTCCGAGGGAATATTCAAGGATATACAAGGCTCAGCTGAAGCACAGGCTCAAGGAAGATGACGAGATTCTCTATGATGCTCCGCTGGCATTTCCCCATGGAATAAGGCGTTGGCAGGACGAAGATACTGCGATGCCCTCCGGCGGCGGTTCTGTCTCCGACACGGTCGAAAAGGTCTTTTCCGAAGATTCCCGGAAGTTCGACGTGAACGAACTGGATTCGTTCCTGTCGGAAATAGAGAATGATGAGGATGCGGCGGGCAGAAAGGAGTAGACACGTCCGAGATTACCTGCTATTCTTTTTCGGATGAGGTCGGAAATGAAGGAAGCAAGAGGCAAGTCGAGAGGATTCTTAACTGATGGGCTTCCCGTTTCCATCCATTACGGCAAATCTGATTTTCAAGTGGTTCCGGTTCTTTTCGGGAACCACTTTTTTTTGGAGGAGACATGGCAAACATTTTCAAGGGACGAAGTCTCAATGTGATCGAGGACTTCTCAATCGAAGAGAGAAGGTATTTCTTCAGGAAGGTCGCCGAGCTCAAGAAGGCGATAGTGACGGGCGACGAGGCGACGATGGACCGTTTCCGCATAGCCGATCCGGATTTCGGTATCTACGAGGTTTTCCTCGAAGACAGCACCAGGACGAAGGAGTCGTTCAGGAACGCGGCCAAGTTCCATCACGCCAAGGTTTCCGAGCTTCTCTGCTCTTCTTCCTCCATAAACAAGGGCGAAAGCTATGCAGACACGTTCAATATGCTTTCAGGATACTCCAATACGATCTTCATCGTACGCAGTAAGGTCGAGGGACTTACGAAGTGGCTCTCCGAGGAGTGCGGGGAATATGCCGAGAGGAATGCGCTTCCATATAGGCCGAGTTTCATCAACGCGGGAGACGGGAAGCATGAGCATCCTACCCAGGAGCTTCTTGACGAGTTTACGTTCCTGGAGGATGTGGATATGGACTTCTCGCATATCCATCTTGCTCTGGTCGGCGATCTCTATCACGGAAGGACGGTCCACAGCAAGTGCGACGGTCTGAAGATATTCGATTCCGTCAAGGTCGATCTGATCGCTCCTGCGGAACTGATGATGCCCGAAAGCTACATCGAGATAATGAAGGACAACGGGTACGAAGTCAGGATCTTCTCATCGATCGAGGAATACCTCGGCCAGAAAGATGTGGCTCTGATGTGGTATTTCACCCGTCCTCAGCTGGAGAGAATGGGCGAGAGGATACTCCAGAAGCAGGATATGCTCAGGGAGGCTATAACGTTCAGGAAGGAATTCCTCGACAGAATCGATCCGAGAACCAAGTTCTATCATCCGCTTCCACGTCACAAGGAGCATCCTACGATCCCGACCTTCCTCGACAAGACAAGCTTCAACGGCTGGGAACGGCAGGCGATAAACGGAATGTACTGCAGGATTGTCCTTCTTTCCCTGATTGCCGGAAGGATTGGCGAGGACTATGAAGGACCGGAGAGGGTCGAGAAGGACTTCAGGAGCGAGGAGTACATAATCGAGGTCGCTCCCGGGGACGGAAACAAGAAGGAAAAGAACTACAGCGAGGGAGTCCGTCCGATACGCGACGGAATAGTCATCGACCATATCTGCAAAGGCGACACTCCGAGCGAGATACGCACACACATGCGCCTGATATCTTCCGTCCTCGGCATCGACGACGGCAAGGGCGGCGAATGGGTAAGCTGTGGTGCCGACGGCAAGTTCAAGGGAATAATCTTCCGCCCCGGCGAGTACGATCTCGGACGCAAAGATCTCAAGAGGCTTGCTGCACTTGCTCCGTCCTGCACGCTAAACATAGTCCGGGACGGGAAGGTGGAGAAGAAATTCAGGACGCATACTCCTCCGAGGATCTACAATTTTTCGGACCTCTGCTGTTCGAACGAAGCCTGTATAAGCCATCCGCTCAACGGGGAAGGCGTTCCTGCAAAGTTCTATCGCACCCATGACGGTCAGTTCAAGTGCGCATACTGCGGAAAAGTGCATTCGTTCAAGGAAATCTGGAAAAAGAACAGATGATATATGCTAGAATAGTGAGGATAGGAGAAGAGAAAAGATGAAGACTTTGGAAGAGATAACACAGTATTACGGCACACAGCTTGCCAAGGCGGCATTGGAGCTCGGAGCCATCAGACTCAGCATAGCCGATCCGTTCAGATGGGCAAGCGGATACAGGATGCCCATCTACAACGACAACAGGCAGTTCCTTGCGAACGCAGGCTACAGGGCTCTTATCTGCGATGCATTCTCCGACATGATCGATTCCCTTGGCCTGAGCGTAGACAACATCGCGGGCACGGCGACGGCGGGAATCCCTCATGCCACCAGTCTTGCGGATAGACTCAACAAGCCGCTTACATATGTGCGAAGCGGGAACAAGGATCATGGTCTGGGCCATCAGATAGAGGGCCTCGGCAGGGACGGTTCGTACAATGGCGCCAAGGTCCTTCTTATCGAGGATCTCATTTCGACCGGCTCTTCGTCCATTAAGGCCGTGGAAGCGATAAGGAATGCCGGCGGAGATGTCTCCGTATGCCTCGGAATATTCACTTACGGACTCAAGGCCAGCACGGATGCGTTCGCCGCACTGGATCCGAAGTGCGAATATCACACGATTCTCTCTTACGACCAGATGGTCAGAACCGCAACCGATATCGGCTACATCGACGCCGAGGAAGCGGAGGCCTTGAGAGAGTGGCGGGAGGATCCGTTCGGATGGGGCGAGAAGCGCGGATTCCCAAGGGAGGTATGACGATGGACTACAATACGTTGCTTGAGAAAAGTGCAAGAAAGACGGGCAACATCGTTTGTATGGGTCTTGATCCGATACTCGATGTCCTGCCGTTCGCAGAGCTTCCTGCAAAGGAAAGGATAGTCAAGTTCTTTTCCGTCCTGTTTGAGAAGATGGTCGCCGAGAACATATCCCCGGCCGCATTCAAGCCGAACATCGGCTACTATGCCATTCTCGACAGGCCGAGAGAAGGAAACTTCCAGGGATCCGAGGCTCTTGCCGCGGTTCTCGATCTCATCGCAAAGCATTTTCCTGGAATTCCTGTGATATTGGACAGCAAGAGAGGGGACATAGCAAAGAGCAGCCTCAACTATGCAAAGGAGGCTTTCGAGTCCTGGCAGACGGATTCGGTGACGGTCTCGCCGTACATGGGTACTGACAGCGTTTCCCCGTTCGTGTTCGAGGGCAAGGGAATGTACGTACTCGACAGGACATCCAATCCCGGAGGTGCGGATCTGCAGAACCAGACGATTCTCGACATGGTGGACGAGCATATCCACTATCCTGTATACATGCTTGTGGCACAGAAAATCGCCTCGTGGGCCGCAGGACGGCCCGGTTTCGGAGCGGTCGTGGGAGCTACGAACATGAGGGAACTGGAGGACATAGCCGTGTACTATCATGACAAGGCGATCGCAATGCTGATTCCGGGTGTCGGAAGCCAGGGGGGATCCGCCGTCGAGGTTGTCGCCGCTCTCAAGAGGGCCGGCTATCCTCTCGAGCTCGCCAGAATCAATTCCTCAAGTGGGCTTACGCATCCATGGAAGAAAGGACCGGCTCCCGACGGCTGGCTCGATATGTGCATCGCGGGGATATCGTCTCTCGTCAAGGAGGCTTGCCTAAGTTGAGAACCGATTCAAAGGCATACAGGGCCCTTCATCTGAATCACAGGAAAGGGCAGATCATACTTTCCACCGTCTCCGGCGTCGCAAGCACGAAGCCGGAGCTCGTGAGGCATTTCGACCGGGATATCACCAATATCGACATCATCACGACCAAGAGCTTCCAGGTCGTCGCCAATCCGGGCAATACCGGACCGGTAGTGACCAGCCCTCGCCTCGGTGATTTCGGCAATTCGGTCGGACTCAGAAACCCAGGAATGGATGCTGCATACCCACCTCTTGCCACTATAAGGAAAGAGGGGATGAGAGCGCTTCTTAATGTTTCCCTCTCCGCATCGACAAAGGAGGATTTCCTTACCCTTGTGAAGAAGTTCGACGATATAGCCGATCTTCTCGAGCTCAATTTTTCCTGCCCGCATGCGGCAAAGGGGTATGGAGCCTCCATCGGCAGCGACATAGCGGCAGTGAGAGAGTTCGTCGAATACATCGTCGAGTCATATCCAGAGAGAAAGAGTCTTCTCGTCGTCAAATTGACTCCGAACGTTCCCGACATCGCATCAATCGCCGTAGCGGCGGTCGACGCAGGAGCGGATGCCATCGCGGCTATCAACACCGTAGGACCCTTGCTCTACGAAAAGGACGGCCATCCGATCCTGCACAACAATGTAGGCGGAAAGGGCGGTGCTTCCGGCGAATGGGTGAAGGAAAAGGCCTTGGAGTCGATCCGCGCGATAAGGAAAGCCATAGGGGAAGACCCGATAATCCTCGGCATGGGCGGCGTGTCGACCCATGAGGATGCGCTTGCCATGATTGCTGCCGGTGCGGACAGCGTCGGAATCGGAAGTGCGCTATCGCGTGTGTATCCTCCGTCATGGAACGATTACCTCGGAGCCGTGAAAAACGGCTTGGATGAGAAAAGCTACCTCTCCGACGACCATTCGGCTCTCGAGTACGAGAAGCATACCGTGCTCGACAAGTTCATGTACAGCGACGATACGGTCGTCCTCACCCTGGACGGGGAAGGACATTGCCAGGCCGGCGAGTTTGTATTCCTGTGGATACCGGAGGCAGGAGAAAGGCCGTTCAGCGTCGCCAAAAACAAGCCTCTCTCCTTCATAATAAAGGTCCGTGGACCATTCACGGAGAAAGTCGCGACCCTCGAGAAGGGAGATGACATCTATGTCAGAGGCCTCTGCGGAAAGCCTATCGAGGAGACTGTAACCGAGAAGGCCCTGCTTGTCGGAGGTGGAACGGGAATAGTCGTGCTCAACCTCCTTGCAGAGAAGCTTCATGCCGATGGAACCGCGATAGACACGAGGCTCGGAGTACCGACATTCCCCGAGGGCGGAAAAGGACTGCTCGAGGACGAGCTCGGCAAGTATGGTTCCTATCGCGTCGTCGCCGACGACGGGATTCCCGGCAGAGTTCTTTCCACATATACCAAGAATGATGTTGAAGGCGATGTCGCAGTGTACGTGGTAGGACCTACCGTGCTCATGAGGAAGGCAGCAGAAAAGTTCATGTCCCTTGGCGTCGCTCCCGAAAGGATAAACATAAGCGTAGAGACGCGGACCATGTGCGGCATAGGCATGTGCGGCGAGTGCGTATGCGGCGATAGGATTCCATGCAGGGAAGGGACTTTCCTTTCCTGGGACTACATCCTGAGAAACGATGTGGAGCTTTAGGCGATGATAGACCCTCATGTACATCTGCGGGATTGGAAGCAGAAGGACAAGGAGACAGTCGCCCATGGCCTTCGGGTTGCCAAGGCTGCGGGGATCACGAGAGTCTTCGACATGCCGAATACGAATCCTCCTCTCACTGATCGTGCCACCGTGCTCGATCGGCTTTCGCTCGGAAGTGCCGAGGCCCGGAAACTGGGCATGGGGTATCACGTGTATGCCGGGCTGACAGGCGATCTTGCGCAGGTGGAGGCCATGGCAAGGCTCAGGGACGAGCTGTTTCCTCTCGTGGTAGGTCTCAAGATGTTCCTTGCGCATTCCACCGGGAACATGGGACTTGTCGACGAGGAGACCCAGCGCCGCGTGGTCGGAAAGCTTGCCGAGATAGGCTATCGAGGCGTGCTGGCCGTTCATGCCGAGTGCGAGGCTCTGAACGATCCCTCTTTGTTCGATCCGGCGGATTTGAGCACACATTCGCTTGCACGTCCTGCCGCGTCAGAGGTAATGAGCGTCGCCGGAATAGTGAAGATATGCCGCGAGACGGGATTCAAAGGTCATCTGCATATCTGTCATGTATCCACTGCAGGAGCAATTGCGCTGGTAAAGGAGGCAAAGGCTGATGGAATGAGAATCTCGGCCGGCGCGACTGCGCACCATGCTCTTCTTTGCAGCGACGATGCCCGGGATAGCTCGAGAGGACTCAAGATGAATCCTCCGCTGAGGACCGCATCGGACCGCGATGCGGTATTCTCCGCTCTTCTCGACGGCGCGGTCGATTTAGTGGAGTCCGACCATGCCCCGCATACTCGGGCGGACAAGGAGAAGGGTGCAAGCGGCATACCGGGCTTTCAGGGCACGCTGCTTTTGCTTGACAGGCTCAGGCGCGCCGGTGCATCCGAAGAAAGGCTTGCAGATCTGTTCGGAAAGAACGCAATCAGGACCTTCGCCCTTTTGGACGAGGATGTTTTCCTGCCCGACGATGCGAAGGCGAGATTTTTTGAAATAGACGACGAATATCCTTGCAAGCCATTTCTCTGGTCCTGAAAGGAAAAAAGTGTCTCGGCATGAAAAAAAACGGCATCGGGAAAAGTCCTGATGCCGTTTGTCGTCTTGTCGCGATCTGTCAGAAATCCCAGCCGACTGCGACTCTCGGAATGATGAGGTTCATTTCGAAGTAGCCGGTCGTATCTTTGTCGCTGATGGTCACGAAGTTCAACCCCACGCCGCCGCCGATGCGGAAGAACATGCTTTTGGTCATGGAAAGCTTGAAATCTGCGAATGCATCTGCTCCGATGACGAAGTCGCTCCCCTTGATCAGGAAGTGCGGACCTACGCCGACTACGAGCTTGGACGACTCGATCGGAGTGGTGTAGGCATAGCCTCCGCCGATCGTGATCGTGTTCTGCTCCTCCATGTCGAATCCGAGGTTGACATAGAAGCCGTTGTGATGGTCGAAGATGATGGTCGCATCGGCATTGATTCCGACCTTCGCATCAGGCTTGGTCGATGTGTTTTCGCCAGCTGTGAAGCCGAAGTGGAAGTAGTTGCCGGTGAGGCTGAGTCCGACGCCCACATCCGTCGTCCCAGCGGATACCCCTGCGAGAGCAAGGGAGAGAATAAGAACTGTCAAGAGTACCTTTTTCATAATCGTCTCTTTCCTCCGTATGCTCTAACCTTAACCCTTTGGCCTTAAAAAGTACACCGTATAAAGTGAAAATTCGGCTTATTCGCAGTTGTCTGCCCACTTTCCCTTGTACGGAGTTTGTGGTAATCTGAATTGGGTCTTCGGACCATGTATCTCATTGACAGGAGCTGACTTGGATGGACGACAGTGCAGGTAACCCATTACCATCGTACAGGTTTTCGACAGAGTCCCGAAGGCAGCTTCGATGAGAGTGTGTCCTTCGGAGAAGGACACATAGAATGATTGTAAAAAGAACAGATATCACAGCAAACCAGAACTATACCTGGATCGATGCGAGAAACATCGACAGGGATGACATATCGACCCTCACCGACGAATACATGCTCGAAAGCGAGATTCTCGCCGATATCATGGACTCGGACGAACAGGCCAGAATAGAGAAGGAAGACGACTATACTGTCATAATATGCCGTCTTCCATCCGACGAGGAGGACGAGGACAATCCCCTCGTGAGGACCTGCATACCGCTTGGAATAGTGGTATATCCGGACAAGGTAATTACCATATGCAAGGAGGACAGCGTCGTCATAGACGATCTTGCAAGGCGTCGCGTCCGCTCCTGCCCGGTGGACACCAAGGAAGGTCTCGTCATATCCATACTCGGGCGGAGTGCCCTCGTGTACATCAGGCTTCTCAAGTACATCAACCGTCAGAAGGACCTGGTGGAGGAACAGCTCCACAAGTCGATCATGAACTACGAGCTCATACAGCTGCTGCAGATCCAGAAGTCGCTCGTCTACTTCACCACATCCCTTACGGGGAACGAGATGCTCCTGGAGAAGCTCCAGAAGACGCCATACTTCCATCTCAACAGCGACGAGGAGGTGGAGTTCCTCGAAGATGCGATAACCGACAATCGTCAGGCGATCCAGATGGCCAACATCTATTCGGACATCCTCACGGGGACGATGGATGCTTTCGCTTCCGTAATCGGAAACAACATGAACATTATAATGAAGCGTCTTACGATGATATCGCTCTCGCTCATGTTCCCGACGTTCATCACAGGATTCTTCGGCATGAACGTCCACATACCCGGAACGGACAGTCCGTTTGCCTGGCTGTTCCTGGTGGGCGCCTGCGCTCTTGTCGCCGCGATAGGGACTTTCTTCATTTCCGATCGGAAAAACAAGATGCTGCTGAAGGCGAACAAGAGCAAGGTCGACAGGAGTCCCAGCGAAAGAAAATACCTTTCCAGGAAGCGTCAGGCCCTGAAGGAAGAGAAAGAGGGGAACTGACCGTGGCGAAGGCCTTGCGGTCCGGACGGTGGTTCGGTTCCTCCTCTCGTCGGTCATTTCTCCTTGATCACTCTCAGCACGTATCCCTTCAGATATTCGCTCTCGGGGAACGAGAGCCTGATAGGATGGTCGCATCCCGCACTCAGCGTCTCCAGTATCTGCACTTCGACGCCTGCATCCTTTGCGCTCCACGAAAGGACCGTCCGGAAATCCTCGCGGGACAGTGCGCCGGAACACGAGAATGTCGCTATTATCCCGTTGTTGCGTATCTTTGACATGGCGACCCTGTTGAGGTCCTTGTAGGCCTTCATCGCGTTTTCCTTCTGGCCTTTCGTCTTTGCAAGTTTGGGTGGATCGAGGACCATGAGGTCATATTTTCCGTCCTCCTGCTTCCTGAGCAGCTCGAAGCAGTCGCCTGATTCGATTTCAAGCCTTTCCCTGCTGGCCGGCGGGATGGTTCCCTTGTCCTCGTTTATGTGACACTGGTACAGAAGATGCCGAAGCACGGTTTCTGATGCGTCGATGGACTTCACGTATTTCGCGCCTGCCTTGAGAAGATGCAGCGAGAAGGCCCCCGTATAGGAGCATACGTCCAGACACGTTCTGTCCTTGGCATATTTTTCGATGATCACCCGGTTGTCCCTCTGATCGCAGTAGAAACCGGATTTCTGTCCTTTTTTCGGACTGACGACGTAGTATATGCCGTTCTCCAGAATCCTCGTCTCGCGGTCCTCGATATCACTTTCCTTTCTCTCTTTCCCTTCGACGAAGAACCGAGTCCGCTCCCCGATACCTTCCGCAGAAGCGTAGTTGGGATCTGCTGCGACGCTGATAAGTGCCGGGGTGAGCATCTTCCACAGCTCGTCCACGATGACGGTCATGAATGCGTTGGCAAAGCGGGATGAGACGACGATGCGGATCATCGAGCCGTATACGTCGGCCGCAAGACCTGGCAGGAAGTCCGCTTCTCCGTGGATTATCCTGAAAGCGTTTGTAGTGGATTCGGTCGTCAGGAACGCCTTGCGTCTCTCCACTGCATCGCGTATTTTTGCCCTGATCCACTCCTCTCCCGGTTTCTCCACGAACGACCATGTGAGAAGGTGGAGAACGATATGGCTCTTCTCGTCGTAGTAGCCCCTCGCAATGAAGGTCCCGTCGCTTGTATATACCTCGGCGAAGTCCGCTTTCTCGAACTTCGGCTCGGTCTTCGTGATCGCTCCCGTGAAAACCCACGGATGATGGCGGAGAAGCTGCTTCTCCTTGCCTTCTGCAATAGTTATCCTGTACATCCCGTTCAGGATAGTTTCATCTAGCCTGTTCTGTCAATCTTGGCAGAAAGACACAGTGAGGAAAGCGACGACGCCGCCTGATGCGGCGTACATGTTCCTGCGTCGTTTTTTCGATGGGGAAGTTCTCATTTGTCCCTCATGGTTGTATCATGTCGACTATGGAAAAGATAAAAAGTGTCATATTCGATCTCGACGGTACGCTTCTGGATACGATCGAAGATATAAGATACGCATTGAACTACGCGCTTTCCTGTTATGACATCGAAAAGGCCTCAAGAAATGAGACAAGACGCTATGTCGGCTCGGGCTTGCGGCTGACGCTCGCACGGGCGATCGCGGAGAAGAGCCGATGCCCGATATCGGAGGAGGACCAGGAGCTGATGTATCGCCTGATGATAGAGACCTACCGCCGCCATCCTGCGACGTATACCTGCAAATACGACGGCATCGACAATCTTCTCGGATTCCTTGCATCGTCCGGAGTCAAGGTTTCCATTCTTTCCAACAAGGACGATGATCTTGTGGTCCTTCTTGCCGAACGTTTCTTTCCCGACTTTCCTTTTTCGGTCGTGAGGGGAAAGCGTCCCTCATCGCCGCTCAAGCCTTCCACCGAGCTCAGCACTGCGGTGATGGCCGACATCGGCGTAGATGCGGCACATACGCTCTTTGTAGGCGACAGCGAGGTGGACTATCGGACAGCCGAGGCGGCTTTCGCCCGTTCGATCATCGTCACGTATGGCTTCCGGGATGCTTCCGATCTGTCCCGTGTGGTCGAAGGTATGATGGTGTCGTCTCCTCTTGAACTTCAAAAGGCGCTTTCCGGGCTCATTTGAGCCCGCGAAGGCTTTATTTTCCGCCAAAACTATGGGAAAATAAATAGAAAAGAAGGTTGGCAGAGACCGAAAATCGTTGGGAGGTTCAAAATCGTATGGAAATCACCGAGAAAATGAAGAACGAGGTACTGGACAAGGCACGTCTCTATATCTCGAGCGAGAAGAACGAGGTATTCAGAAGCGAAGTCGAGCAGGCCATAGAGATGCAGGATTGGGAGGGGCTATACGACCGTTTCTACACGTCTCTTGCTTTCGGGACCGCGGGAATGCGCGGCGTGATCGGAGGAGGCACGAACAGGATAAATACTTACATGGTCAGAAAGGTCACGCAGGGTCTTGCGGACTATCTGTCGTCGATCGAGGGCGCATCGTGCGCAATCGCATATGATAGCAGGCATTTCTCGAAGGATTTCGCCCTTTCCGCGGCGCTCGTTCTTGCAGCCAACGGCGTGAGAGTCTATCTCTACGATACTCTTCACCCGGTACCGATGCTCTCATTCTGTCTCAGATATCTCCGCACGACTGCGGGAATAGTAGTCACTGCAAGCCATAATCCGTCCAAGTACAACGGATACAAGGTGTATTGGTCGGACGGCGGACAGGTCACGCCGCCGCACGACATAGAGATAGCCAAGCTTGCGAACAGGGTCGAGGCGAAGGACATCAAGGACATCGGCGAGGAGGAGGCAAGGGCCAGCGGTATCCTTTCGGGCGTACCGGAGGAGGTCGATAAAGCATACTACCGCATGGTCATTTCGTCCCTTCGCCGTCCCGATCTCGTCAAAAACGCTCCTGTGACGGTTGCATATACACCGCTGCACGGAACGGGAAACGTACCTGTCAGAACGATGCTCAAGGAGCTCGGAATAAACGTCCATGTAGTGAAGGAGCAAGAGGAACCGGATGGTTCGTTCCCGACGGTCAAGCTTCCGAATCCCGAAAGCCATGAGGCCATGACGAAGGTTATCGAGCTTGCAAAGTCGGTCAAGGCGGATATCGTACTCGGAACCGATCCAGATGCGGATCGTCTCGGCATCGCCATTCCGCGCAACAGCGAGAAAACCGACTATCTTCTGCTGACGGGAAACCAGATTGCGACGCTGCTCGCGGACTATCTCCTCGTGACTTACAAGGAGATGAATGCGGATTCCTCTGCAAAACCTCTCGTGGTGAAGAGCCTGGTCACCACGGACCTGGTGAAGAAGATTGCCGAAAAGAACGGCGGAATGTGTCGCGACGTGCTTACCGGATTCAAGTACATAGCTGCCCAGATGCAGGCGATCGACGACGACCCAGGGTGCGGGCGCAAGTTCCTGTTCGGATGCGAGGAGAGCTATGGCTTCCTCACAGTCAACGACGTACGGGACAAGGATGCGGTCTCCAGTGCCGTTGCTGCGGTCGAGATGATGTGCTACTACGCGAAGCAGGGAATATCCCTCCAGCAGAGACTCGATGCGATCTATGCTGCATATGGCTACAGCACTGAAGTCGTGTTCAGCCGTGATTACGAAGGGGCTGCCGGTAAGGAGCAAATGGCTGCAATCATGAAGCATTTCAGGTCGCTCAAGGCAGGCGACGTTCTCGTCGGAAGGACCATCGACAGCGTCGAGGACCTTCTGGGTGAGAATACCGGATTCCCGAAGGCCGATGTCATCGTCATACGCTTCTCTACGGGGGAGAAACTTGTGGTCCGTCCTTCCGGAACCGAACCGAAGATCAAGTATTACGTGTTCCTCACAGAAGGAAAGGATGGACGGAAGGCCCTCGAGGAACGTGTTCCCGAAATCGTGAAGGATTTCAAAGACGCTCTTTGAGCCTTTCGTCGCGGCATAGCGGGAAAGCGGAATGGGCCGCTTTCCCGTCGCCCGTCTTTCTTTTTTCGAGGCAATTGGCTATAGTTTTCTTGTGAAGTGTTTCTATCTTAGGCTCCGAGATGCGGGTCTTGCAGTGTCGTCCATACCGACGATTTCCCTGGATTCCGGAAGCCTCGACAACAGGAAGCTGGAGATTTATTCCTCGGGTCTTCTGGACTGGGACGAGGAACAGAAGCTGACGATCCAGCTCAAGAGCGAAGCTCGCATGGCAGTCAGCCGATGGATACAGGAGAAGAGGTACATACTTCGTCTTCTGGTGTCGGCGGTCATTTTCGTCATATCGTATTTCGTGTTTTCTCTTGCCGTGCGCGATCCCCTTCCTGTCATCGACGAGCTTGTGATCGCATTCGCCTTGTCCACGCTGTACTGGATCTGGGAGAAGAGGCATGACGAGAAGACCGAGCTCGCTTTGGTGAGCCGCGATATGCTCTACAAGGCCATAGAGGAGACTGATGTCTCATATTCCGCACTTGTCGAAGACATCGAGAGACGATACGAGGAGTTTTCGTGCTCTGATGTGCTCGACATTGCCAAAAAGATAAGCATTGACGACATTCCCGCCATGGACATCGCTGCCGATGATGCAGAGCTTTTCGGGTCGTTCAAAGTGGTGTTCCACGGTTTCTTGTCCCGCGAGGAGAAGAGTCTTCTTAAAACGCTGAAGGATATAATGGAGAAGAAGGAGCGCGGACCGAAGCTCAAGGCCCGGATAGTCCATGCTTACTCCACTGGTGCCTACGACATCTATCTGCTTGCACTTGCAATGTCTGTTTTCCGGACGAAATAGCATCGTCGAGGACTGGAACAGAAAGGGGAGGCCTTTCTGTTTCCGATATTGTTCATCGTCGTCATATACTCGGCTGTCTTTTTCCCGGTCTCGATCGCTCCCGGACTTGGTGTCTGCGTGGTCGCTGTACTGCTTTTGACGACTCTTTTTTCCGATAGGGCTTTTCTTGCGTCGATTTCCTTGCTGATTGTCGTCGTTTCCGCTTCGTACGCTCTCGAAGTCTCGACTTTCTCCGTATCGATATGCGAAGCGGATGTAAGCGTCCTTGGCTGCAGGGTCCTTCGGGATCCCTCGTTCCTTCCCTCGCGTTCGTCAAGCTTTCCCGTAGCCGCGCTCTGGGTGGAGGATGGGCAGGGACGTCTCGCATCGGCAAAAGGAAGCATCCATGTCATTTCGCCCTCTACGGAACTTTATGCCTGGGATGAGGCTTTGCTTTACGGGCGCATTGTCGATGATGGTCTTTTTGTGGCAGACAGAGTATTTCTGTCATCCCCTTCGGTATTCAGAAGTCTGAGAAAGAACCTGTGCGCACTTGTAGCTGGAAGGTTGTCGTCCCTGTCGGACGGAACTTCGGAGCTTGCGCTGCGACTGCTGATGGCATATGGATACGATGGAGCGTTTGCCATTTCCGACATGGCGAGAAAGAAGGGTGTCAGCCATGTCCTTGCGCTTTCCGGAATGCATCTGGAGATAGTGGCTTCGGCCGCGGGGAGCATGCTGTTCTTCGTCAGGGATCGGAAAAGAAAGAACATGCTGCTCATCGTTCCTCTGTTCATGTTCTCGTTCCTCTCCGCTTTCGGACCGTCGCTTCTCAGGGCGTTCATCTCCCGCGCCTTGAGATCGCTGTTCCCGTCCTCTGGATGGGAGCTGAATCTTTCCTGTACGTTCGCCCTGCATGCCGTTCTCAGTCCATGCTCGCTGTTCTCGGCAGGAAGCGTCCTCAGCTATCTTTCCATTGCAGCCATGCACTCGGCGATTCGCACCCACGGAGGATGCCGTCCGGTCCGGTCCGTCGCGATTACCGCTTCCTGTCTTGCGGCGACTATGCCGTACTCCTTCGTCACATTCGGCTCCTACAGTCTTCTGGCCTTCGCCTTTTCGCCTGCCATGTCGTTTCTCGTGCGGATTTTCCTCGGATATCTGACTATTTTTCTCTTTCTTCCTCTTCCCGGAACTGTTCTGGAAATCCTATATTTCCTTATCCATCTTGTACTCTCTGCAGACATCGAGGATATTCCCCTAGGGTTTGCGGAAAGCTATGCCGTCCTGCTGTTCGTGATTGCAACATGCCGTCTTGCGACTTCAAAAAAGATCGAAAATGCTATATCATCACACCTGTGTGGGACCTGAATTACGAAAGCATATCTGAAATAAAGGCCAAGCTCGACGGCGGTTCGCTTGCAATGAGCAAAAAGTTCGGACAGAACTTCCTGCTTTCAAGATCCGTCAGAGAGAGAATCGTCGGAGAGATGGGCCTCCTCGCGGGCAGAGCGGTCTGGGAGATCGGACCGGGGCTCGGTGCTATCACGAGCCTGATGCTTGCGAGAGAGGCCATGCTGACCTGTTTTGAGATAGACCACGGTTTTGCGGAGATCCTTTCAGGCGAGGCTTTCGGAGACGAGAAGAACTTTTCCCTTGTAGAGGGGGATGCTCTCAGAACCATTCCTCCGAGAGAGGATGTGCCCGATATCATATGCGGAAATCTTCCGTACAATGTCGGGTCGCAGATCATCGCATCGATAATAGAGAAGGGCAGGCTGCCCGAGCGCATGGTATTCACCTTGCAGAAGGAAGTCGTCGACAGGATGACCAGCCGACCTGGCGAGAAGGACTACTCGTCTTTTTCGGTCCTCACCCAGCTCGATTACGTAAATCGCTGCGCCTTTCAGATAGGCAGGAGGAACTTCTACCCGGAACCGAACGTGGATTCGGCTGTCGTCGTGATGCAGAGAAAGATCGATAGTCCGCTTTCCGGCCAGGAGAGAAGCGAATTTCTTTCGCTTGTCAGGGTTCTTTTCGCCCAGCGCAGAAAGACCGTCAGGAACAATCTTGCGTCACGTCTCGGGAAGGATGAGGTTTCACGCGTACTTGAGTATTCGGGTATCGACGGTACGTCCAGGGCCGAGGCGCTGAGCTTCGACGAGCTGCTTGCGCTTGCAGCCGCCGAACGCAGAATCAAGGCGAAATAGGACTTTTGTCAGGGCAATTGTCTTTTTGTCATCCTGCGGATGTTGACGTCATTTTCATGCAGCCATATTATGGAAACTAAGGAAATCAAGGTGGATCGATATGGCAAAACTCGAAAAGACGATTGATGGGGTCACTACGGAACTATATACTCCGAAGATGATCGGGGATCTTGTCTGGGAGACCAGGAGAAGAAGGCGGATGACCCAGAAGGAGCTGGCAGAGCTGACTCACGTGACCCAGGCGGATATAAGCAATATAGAGAAGGCGAAGGTCAACATCAACCTCCAGACGGCGAAGAAGCTTGCGGAGGGGCTCGGCATGCAGCTGCGCATCTCGCTTGTCCCCGACAGGACCGGCAGACAGAAGAAGGACTAGGCACTTGCCGAATTGTCCGACTCCCCTCGGGGAGTTTTTTTTATGCGGGAAGAGATTTTCTTCCGTTTTTCCGAAAAGAAACCCTCCCGGCCGGTTTCCCCGACCCGGAGGGCTTTTCTATGCTGTACGCACTCTGCCTCAGTTCATGCTTCCTGCCTGTGCGAGGGTTATCGCGCTTGTAACGACGATATCCTCGACGCTGCAGCCTCTGGAGAGATCGGATACCGGCTTTGCGAAGCCCTGGAGAATCGGGCCATATGCCTCGGCTCCTGCAAGGCGTTGCACGAGCTTGTAGCCGATGTTTCCTGCCTGGAGGTCAGGGAAGATCAGCGTGTTCGCATGTCCCGCAACGGAGCTTCCCGGAGCCTTCTGTCTGGCTACGCTGTCGACGATCGATGCATCGAGCTGGAGCTCTCCGTCGACTTTGAGATCGGGGCACTTCTCTTTGACGAGGGCAAGTGCAGCCGTTACCTTGTCGATCAGCTCTCCCTTTGCGCTTCCCTTGGTCGAATACGAGAGGAGGGAAACGACCGGCTCTGCGCCGAGGAACGTCCGACAGCTCTCTGCGGATGCCTCTGCAATCTCTGCAAGCTGCTCGCTTGTCGGATTCGGAATCGTTGCGCAGTCTGCGAAGATGAACGAGCCGTTGACTCCGTACTGCTTCTTGTCCGTGGCCATCACGAAGCAGGAGGATGCGCTCTTGATGCCCGGCTTGCACTTGATGATGGTGAACGATGCCCTGAGGACGTTGGCTGTCGTGCTCTCAGCTCCTGCGACCATCGCATCCGCGTATCCGAGATGCACCATCATGGCTCCCCAGCGGAGCATGTCGACGATGTCAAGTCTGGCCTGCTCGATGGTCATTCCCTTGTGCTTCCTGAGCTCGTAATACTCGTTTGCGAACTCCTCGAAGTGGCTGCTTGCTGCAGGATCGACGATCTCGATTCCCTCGAGGCTGACTCCGAGTTCCTTTGCGAACGCCTCGACCTTGTCCTTTGCACCGATGAGGGTAACTTCGGAGGCAAGACCCTCGTCCTTGATTATCCTTGCGGCCTGCACTGTTCGCTTCTCGAGTCCTTCCGGAAGCACGAGCTTCTTCCCGGCGGCCTTTGCAAGACCTTTCATCTTATCACTGAATGCGCTCATTCTAAGTCTCCTGTGTCTTTGGTTTTTCTACATTAGGATTATAAGACTGTTTTCCAGTAAAGAAAAGGGTTGTCGGAGACTAAAAATGTAAAATGGAATAACATTCCATTTTCATTCAAAGGCTATTTGCCGTTTTTTCCGTCTTTATTGAAAGACGGGGCTCGGATAAGATAATATACAAGCATGAAAATCGGTGTTTACGGATTAGGAAGATTCGGTTCGTTCTTTGCCTCGATGCTCGCCAAGGGCGGAGCCGAGGTGATTGCCTGCTCTCGCAGTCCCCACGAGGCGCCGGAGGGTGTCCGCCTTGCCGCTGAGGACGAGGTTCTTCATGCGGACTACCTCTTCTTCGCCGTTGCGATATCGTCCTTCGAGTCGGTTCTGAGGAAAGTTTCGGATGCGATCGGGAATGATACAGTCGTGCTGGACACGTGCTCCGTCAAGACTTATCCGGCGAAGTGGATGCGTGAAATACTTCCTCAGGAGACATACAAGATAGCCACACACCCCATGTTTGGTCCGGATAGCGGAAAGTACGGGGTGAAGGGACTGCCTATAGTCATGTGTCCGATTTCCCCCGTGGACGGGAGATACATGGAAATAAGGCGATACTTTGCCGGCCTGGGACTCAAGATTCTCGAGATGAGCGAGAGGGAGCATGACATGGAGGCTGCATATTCGCAGGGCGTCACGCACTTCGTCGGAAGAACGCTCAAAAAAATGGGAATGCAGCCCACGGAAATCGCCACACAGGGCTACAAGGCCCTGATGCAGATCGTGGACCAGACCTGCAACGACCCTGAGCAGCTGTTCTTCGACCTGCAGCGCTACAATCCATATGCAAAGGAGATGAGGCTCTCCTTGCAGGTCGCCATAGAGAAGGTGCTCAACCGCCTTGCCGAAGAGGAGGACAAATTTTGACGACCGTCAGCTCGTACACTCTCGGATGCCGTCTCAACCAATGCGAGAGCGAGGCCATTATGGATGCTTTCTCGTCTTTCGGCTTCCCGGTCCTGTCGGATCCTCGCAAAGCCGATCTCGTGATAGTCAACACCTGTACGGTCACTGGCAAGGCCGAACAGAAGGCCAGACGGATGATTCGCCTCTTTTCCTCCACCGCACAGGCTCTCGTCGTCACCGGTTGCTACGCCGAGATGGATCATGACGAGGTAGCTGCTTTGTCGGACAGGCTTGTGATTTTCAATCTTGCGGCGAAGGCCGCGATACTGGAATTGCCCGGATACATCAGGGAAGGACTGGCCCAGGGACAGGATCTTCTGGCTCTTCTGAGATCGTTCCGGAAGGTCGAGAAGGATCCGTTCCTCTTCGATGCATCTAGCTTCTCTCGCCATTCCCGGGCTTATCTGAAGATCCAGGACGGCTGCGACAACCACTGCGGCTATTGCCGCACGAGCGTCGCCAGAGGTTCGTCCGTATCGCTTGACAAGAACGAGGTCGTCCGTCGCGCGCTCAGGCTCGAAGCCGAGGGCTTCCATGAGATAATGCTTACAGGAGTCAACCTCACCATGTACAACCATGACGAGGGCGGATTGGGAGAGCTTTGCGAGATGCTGCTGTCGTCCCTTGGCCCGGACATGCGGCTCAGGTTCTCTTCGATGGAGGCGGACCACATCGACGACAGGCTCCTGGAGTGCGTCAAGGATCACAGGATACAGCCTCATTTCCATCTCCCGATACAGAGTGCAAGCGACAAGGTGCTTGCGATAGCGGGAAGGAAGTACCAGATTGCGAAAGTCGAATACGTGATTGGAAAGCTGCGGGAATACAGGGACGATCCGTTCATCGCCTGCGACATCATAACAGGACTTCCCGGCGAGAGCGACGAGGACTTCAGAATGACGTACGATTTCCTGGAACAGTACGAATTCTCCGCTTTCCACGTGTTCCCGTATTCTCCGAGGAAGGGGACTGCTCTCTTCGATTCAGCGATGCACGTCGAGGAAAGAGTCCGCGACGAGAGAGCGGAAAAGCTCCGTCGCCTTTCTCTGGTACACCAGAGGCGTTATGTTTCCAGACAGCTTGGAAAAGACGTGGAAATCCTTGTAGAGGAGAATGAAGGCGGAAAGCTTCTAGGTACCACGGGAAACTATCTGAAGGCCGAGGCTCTTGTGGACGATGGCAGGCTCATACGAAAGGGCGATCTTCTCTCGGGAAGGATCGTCTCGATAGCTCCGATAACCGTTGATTGCCGGACAAGATGAAAAAAGGGACACCGTCGCGTCCCTTTTTCGTCGTCATTCCTTTACAAACCTCTTTCGGATGATCACCTCCGGCGTCGGTGTCATGACGAGGGAGCATGGCGGAATGTCCTCCTTGATCCATGCTGAGGAGCCGATTATGGAATTCTCTCCTATGGTTATGTCCCCGAGCACAGTGGCGTTTGCGTAGATCGTCACGTTGTCCTTCACCGTCGGATGGCGCTTGATGTCCTTGAGAAACATCCCGCACGCGTCCTTCGGGAAAGACAGCGCTCCGAGCGTGACGCCCTGGTAGATTTTCACGTGGTTGCCTATCTCTGTGGTCTCTCCGATGACGACTCCCGTACCGTGGTCGATGAAGAAGCTTTCTCCGATTTCGGCTCCTGGATGGATGTCTATGCCCGTGTAGCGATGCATGAGCTCGTTCATCATCCTCGGAATCAGCGGAACACCGAGCCGGTAGAGATGATGAGCGACCCTGTGTACGGCAAGAGCCCTTATGGCAGGATAGGCCAGGATAATCTCATGGATGCTCTTTGCTGCGGGATCTCCGTTGAATCCGGCTTCGGCATCGAGCTTGAGAAGGTTCCTTATGTCCGGGAAATGGCTGGCAAGGTCGTCTACGTATGCCGCAGCCTGCTTCTCGAAAATCGATACGTCGGCATGCTTTCCTTTGTCTTCGTAGCAGAGTGCAAGGAAGATCGAGTCGGAAAGCAGTCTCGTGACGTTCTCCATGTGGTAGGTGACGACGCTGATGAGCTTGCTCTTTGATTCCCCTCCGGAGAGTCCCGGAAAGAAAAGCTTGACAAGCTCGTCCTCGAGAGAGACGATGTCGTCCATCTGGGGAAGCACGAGACCCCTTTTGTTGTCGCGCGCCTCCTGCGTTCTGGAGAATGATGCTATGTATGAATCGATGTATTTCTCGCAGTTGTAGTTCATGCCTCAGATTATAGAAGTATGCCTTGTCCTTGGCAATTGTCACTCGTCTTCCGACTTCCCGTACTTCTCCAGCTCCTTGGAAAGGACGGGTGAGAGCGTAGAGGAGATTGCCATCTTCACCGCATCTCCGACGAGGAACGGTACTACGCCGGCGGCCAGTGCCGCCGTAAGACCCATGTTGCGCTCATGTGCGAGGTACAGCGTGCCGATTGTGTAGATGATGAGGTTCATGATCAGCGTGTCGACAAGATTGAATGGTATCGAGGATCTTTTCCCTCTGAACATCAGGGATCCTGCCACGAGCGACAGAGCCATGCCGATGATGTATCCTCCTGTCGGTCCGAGCAGTGCCGCGATGCCGCCGCCGGAAGTGAATACCGGCAGACCTATGGCACCGAGAAAAACCCATAGCACCGCAGTCGAAGCAGCCTCGCCGGGTTTGAGCATCAGCGCAGCCGTCATGATGAAGAGACTCTGGAGCGTCACCGGTACAGGCGGAATGGGAATTCTGACGTATGCGCCCGTGATTATGAGCGCAGTGAACAATGGTACAAGTAGTTTTCTCATAACTGTAAACCTCTAATGGATTCAGAGTTTACAATTATGACATTTCCTTTGTCAACCAGTTCTGCAGGGCGTTGACGTTCTTCGCGCTTCCGCTGACCACCATGCTTTCTCCCTTGAGGAACACGGTGTCCGGACGTATCGTGGCATTTGCCTTGCCATCCTGTATTATCGCGACGATGTTGACTTCGTACTTGTGCCTGAGGTCGGCCTCGAGGACGGTCTTGCCGTCGAGAGAGTCGGGGATGTTGAACTGCATGATGAAGAAGTCGTCGGAGAGCGGTACGACATCCTCCGTGAAGTCGTGGACGAGCCTTACTGCAAGTCGGCGACCTGTCTCGACCTCAGGGAATACGACCTCGGCGCCCAGCTTCTCGAGTATTCTTGCATGTTCGTCGGTGCTGGCCTTGCTGACGACTGTCTTGACTCCCAGTTCAAGGGAGTCCATGGCGGCGAGGATGTTCGACTCTATGTCCTTGCCTATGCCGACGATCGCAACGTCGCAGTCTCCCAGTCCCGCCTCCTTGAGGCTCTCGTAGGAGATTTCCTCGATATGGCATAGAGTGGCGGATGTGTCCTGAAGCTGCCGAAGCTTCGACATGTCGTTGTCGATGCAGATGAGAGGCTTGCCTTCCTCGAGTAGGTATTTCGCGACCGCCATGCCGAAGCGGCCGAGCCCGATCACCGCGAATGTGTTTCTTTTCTTTCTCATAAACCTATCCTATGCTTATCGTCTCTTCGGGGAATGTCACAAGGCTTTCCCTCGAGTGTGTCGCCGTTATTATCGAAATTATTCCGACCCTGCCTATGAACATGACGAGGATTATCACCAGCTTTCCGAACGCCGTCAGCTCTCCGGTGACGCCCATTGTAAGACCTACGGTCGCGAATGCGCTGATCACCTCGAAAAACAGCTTTATGAAGTCTTTGTCCTCGCTGATGGTGAGGAGAAGAAGCGCCAGGATCGTCACGCAAATCGAGATGGAGAGCAGTGCGAAGGCTTTCCTTTCGGAATCTGGGGATATCCTGCGGGAGAATACAGTTGCCTCGCTTTTGCGGAACGCCCTCGTAGCGGAGAAGAATATCGTGTAGAAGGTCGTAGTCTTTATTCCGCCGCCCGTACTTCCGGGGCTTGCCCCGATGAACATAAGTATTATCATCACGAGCGCCGTCGAGTTTCCTATGCCGCTCAGGTCGGAGGCGAAGAATCCTGCAGTGCGCGTAGATACGCTATGGAAGAATGATACCAGCCAGCTTTCACCGCCGGTGAGACGTAGGGCGATCGTGCCAGATACTATCAGCCAGAATGTAGTGGAAAGGACTATCTTCGAGTGAAGGGAAAGGTGCCTTCTCCTGCGGTAGTGCAGCAGGTCGTAGTATACGAAGTATCCCAGGCCCCCGAGTGCGATGAGCGCGGCGACTGTGATCATGACGACCGGATTGTCCGCATATCTGGTCATTGACGTCGTGAAAAGGTCGAATCCTGCGTTGTTGTATGCCGATATGCTGTGGAAAACAGCCTTGTGCAGCGCTTCCGTTACCGGAAAGTCCTTCACGAACACAGAGAAAAGCACAGATGCTCCCATCGCTTCAATGATGAACGTAGAGAGAAGCGTATACCTGACTATCTTCTTTACAGTGACGGAATTGGAGAATCCGAGGGATTCCCTGAGCAGAGTCTTCGAGTAGAGACCGGTTCTGGACATGGCGGAAAGAATGAACACGACGATTACTGCAAAGCCGAGTCCTCCGGTCTGGAACATGAGCATGATCATGTTCTGTCCGAACAGGGTGAAGGACGACGAGATGTCAACCGGGGTGAGTCCTGTCACACATATTGCGCTTGTCGCGACGAACAGGCAATCCAGCGCGCTGGTCGGCTCCTTCTGGCTCACCGGGAGAAGCAATGAGAGGAAGCCGACAAGGATCAGAATGCCGAAGCCGATGACCATGGCGAATCCGGTCGGAATTCCCCGTTTCAGTTTTTTCATACCTTTTTCGATTATAGGGGAAATCATGGATGCTGTCACCCCTATGAAAAAAAACGTCCAGGGAGTATGATTTGGGCATGACAAAGGACAAGGTGCTTTCAATACTGAAAACCAGGGAAGGCGAATTCGTTTCAGGAGAGGAGCTCGCCCGCAATCTGGAGCTGAGCCGCATGAGCATAAACAAGGCGGTCAGAAGCCTGCAGGACGAGGGATTCGTGATCGATGCCGTCCCGAGGAAGGGGTACCGTCTCGTCATGGCCGACGTCTACAACGGCAGGGCAATCGAAGCAGCTCTGTCTCCGCTCAGGGTATTCTTCCACGATACGATCGAAGGGTCGAGCAACAATGTCGCGAAACGGCTGGCAGACGAGGTCGTGGGCCCGTTCGTGGTAGTGTGCAAGAGCCAGGATGGCGGGCGAGGAAGGCTCGGACGCAGATTCTGCAGCCCGGAGGGCGGTGTGTATTTTTCCCTTGTGCTCCCCAACGAGCTCTGCGGGGATGTCGATCTCATCACGACGCGTGCGGCTCTTGCCGCTGCGGAAGCGATCGAGGATGTCACCGGAATAAAGACGGCGATAAAGTGGGTGAACGACGTATATGCCGGAGGACGCAAGTGCGTAGGAATCCTTACCGAAGGCATAGTCAATCTCGAGCTCGGGGGACTGGACAAGGTCATAATCGGGACCGGAATCAACCTGAATACGACAGCCGAGGACTATCCTGAGGAACTCAGAGGAACGGTGACAAGTCTGCGTGACGAGGCCGGAGGCAGGATGTTCAGCAGGCTGGAGATGGTAACTAAAGCCGTTAAGCGTACAATCGAGCTCCAGAAGGAGGACTTCATCGAGGCATACAGAAGCCGATGCTTCGTCCTGGGAAAGGACATTTTCGTCATCAAGGGTGACGAAAGACGCGAGGCGTATGCGGTCGATGTGGATGAAAAGGCCCATCTTGTAGTAAGATACCCGGATGGAAGGGAGGAGAGTCTCTCCTCCGCGGAGGTCTCGCTCCGCATAAGAGAAAACGGTTGAGGATTCAGATATGCTTGAGAAAGTTAAGAATGATTGGAAGAACAGGGTGAGCAACGAGCTCGAGGCCTATTTCGGTACCTCCGACTTTCCGGCTCTTGTGGCCGGAATCCCTCCGAAGCCGGAGCTCGGGGACATTGCGTTCCCCATGTTCCAGTACTCCAAGATGGCCCGCAAGGCTCCCGCTGCAATAGCGGCCGAGATAAAGGACAGAATAGATAAAAGCGGCGATGCTCCCTCGGGAGAGATGATCCTCGCAGGTCCATATCTCAATGTCCGGCTCGACATTGCCGAGATATTCGGCGAAGCGGTCGCTTCGATCGAGGCCCAGGGCGACAGGTATGGTACGAACGATAGTCTCGGCGGAAAGAAGATAATGCTCGAATTCTCCTGCCCCAACACGAACAAACCTCTGCACCTCGGCCACATGAGAAACGACAGCATCGGCGAGAGCGTTGCGGAGATCCTCAAGGCGAACGGCGCCGAGGTTATGAAGGTCAACCTGATCAACAACAGGGGAGTGCATATCTGCAAGAGCATGCTTGCCTATCAGGAGTTCGGCCACGGTGAGACTCCGGAGTCCACAGGAGAGAAGGGTGACCACTTCGTCGGACGTTACTATGTACGCTTTGCCACCTGGGAGAAAGAGGTTGATGCCAGGATCGCGGCCCTCGAGCAGGAAGGAAGGATCGAGGAAGCGGAGAATCTGAAAGCCGACCATCCTGATGTACGTGCCCAGAAGATGCTCAAGCTCTGGGAAGATGGCGACGAGGACGTAAGGGCCCTTTGGCAGACCATGAACGGCTGGACGCTGGAAGGTCTTGCCGAGAGCTATCGGAACATGGGCATCTCGTTCGATCGATACTACTACGAGAGCGAGACGTACAAGTACGGCAAGGACGAAGTACTGAAAGGATTGGAGAAAGGAGTTTTCTATCGCGAAGCTGACGGATCAGTGCAGATCGACCTCACAGATATCGGACTCGATAAAAAGGTCCTTCTCCGCAAGGATGGTACGACGATATACATCACCCAGGACATCGGAACCGCCATAAGACGGCATGACGACTATCCGTTCGATTCGCTCATATATGTCGTTGCTTCCGAGCAGACCTATCACTTCAAGGTACTCTTCGAGGTTCTCAGGCGCCTTGGATATTCATGGGCAAACGAGCTTTTCCACCTGTCCTACGGAATGGTAAACCTGCCGGAGGGAAAGATGAAGAGCCGCGAAGGAACGGTAGTCGACGCAGACGATCTGCTTGCCGAGCTGAGCGAGCTTGCCAGAAACGAGATTGTCGAGAAGGACCGGGCCGAGGCCGTAGGGGATGTGGAAGCGACGAGCAAGAAGATCGCTCTTGCCGCTCTCAATTACTATCTTCTGCAGGTGACCCCGACAAAGGACATGATATTCGATCCGAAGAAGAGCATATCCTTCAACGGCAACACCGGACCGTATCTGCAGTACATGGGTGCAAGGATTTCCTCAATACTCAGGAAGAGCGATGAGGACGGCAGCCTCTCAGATGTGCCGTTCGACGCGAAACTGCTCGTGGAAGAAGACGAGAAGACTCTCATGAAGCTGATCCTTTCGTATCCTGAGGCGGTTTCTGCAGCTGCAGCGGGCTACGATCCGTCTGTCATCGCTTCGTTCCTCTATGACCTTGCGAAGACGTTCAGCCACTACTACCACGACAATCAGATACTCAAGGCTGGCGATGCGCCGCTCGTGAAGGCCAGGGTGACGCTTTCTGCCCTGGTTCTCCAGACGCTCAGGAATGCCTTCGCTCTCATCGGAGTGCCGTTCCTGGAGTCGATGTAAGGGCGGCAAACTCCCTTACCATGCGTTCGAGATCGCCGCTTTCGCCTTCCATGAGCCCTTTCTCCAGCTCTTCCTTCATCAGAGCCGAGAACAGCTTGGAAACAAGCGGCGATGTCTTTGATCCAAGAAAGTGGGATATTACCACTTCGCTTTGCGCATCCAGCATTTCCATGAGCGCGGAGTATTCTTCTCGCGCTCTTTCTTCCGTCGGGCGCAGAGAGAAAAGCAGCCTTACGTAGTCGTAGTTTCCGTCGCTGAAGAAAATTTCCTGCCAATGCGATATGAGCGAGAGCAGCGCTTCCTCGAGGCTGCAGTCGAGTCTGAGGCGGTAACCCTGTCTCATCAGGCGCTCGTGTCCTGCCGAATATATCGTGTCCAGCAGCTCCTCCTTGCTGTCGATGTAATGGTAGAGACTCGCCTTCGTCAGTCCGAGTTTTTTCGAAAGATCCGACAGCGAGAATCCGGCAAGGCCGTCAGATGCGATCATTTCCTGAGCCTTTTCGACTATTTCGTTCTTTCCTCTTATCTTCATGGTTTCAGTCTAACAGCAAAATCAACCGAACGGTAGGTAGTTTTTCGCTTTTTTTCGCCATCCGCGTCTCTTTTTCGCCGATTTGCTGTTGCCTCGATTCCCGCTTTGAGGTAGAAAGCATGGAGAAACTAAAACAAAGAACAAAGGAACCAGACGAATGTACGCATTAGTTGAGATTTTGGGAAAGCAGTACAAGGCTGTCGAGGGTGAGGCGATTCTTGTCGATCATCTCGATCTCGAGGCCGGTTCCACCTACGAGGTGGAGAAGGTTCTTGCTCTTGTCGACGGCGAGAACGTGAAGTTCGGAACTCCTTATGTAGAGGGTGCGAAGGTCACGGCCACGGTCGGAGAGATGAAGAAGGGCGAGAAGATCAAGGTTTACAAGTTCCACAGAAGAAAGGGCTACAGAAGGACCCAGGGACATCGTGAACAGTACACAGAGATCACAATCTCCAGGATTGAAGGTTAAGGAGGAAGGATATGGCACATAAGAAAGGTGGCGGTTCCTCGAAGAACGGAAGAGACTCCAATGCACAGCGCCTTGGCGTCAAGAGATTCGGTGGCCAGGTTGTGAACGCCGGCGAGATCATCGTCCGCCAGAAGGGCACGAAGATCCATCCGGGAACCAACTGCGGACTCGGCAAGGATTATACGCTCTTTGCCAAGGTTGCAGGCAAGGTCGAGTTCTCCGAGAGGAACCACAGAAAGTACTGCAACATCGTAGAGGTTGCGACAGAGTAGAGATGTTCGGATTTTCAGACGAGACATACATAGACGTCTCCAGCGGAAACGGCGGAGCCGGATGCGTGAGCTTCCATAGGGAGAAGTTCGTACCCAAGGGAGGCCCTGACGGCGGCGACGGAGGAAGAGGCGGAGATGTCGTCTTCGTGGTGAAGTCCAACCTAAGGACCCTCGGCCATCTCAAGATGGTCAGGACCTATCGTGCTGAGAACGGGAGAAACGGACAGGGGGCCAGATGCTTCGGCCGCGACGGCCGGGACGTCGAGATCCCGGTTCCTCCCGGCACGGTCATAAAGAATGCCGAAACGGGTGAAACGATCCAGGACCTCACGGGAATGGACCGCTTTGTTTTTCTCAAGGGAGGTCGCGGCGGACTCGGCAACTGGCATTTCAGGACGGCTACGAGACAGACTCCACGCTTCGCCCAGCCTGGAGAGAAAGGCGTAAGCATGCGCGTCGGCGTGGAGCTGCAGGTCATAGCCGACATCGGGTTCGTCGGCTTCCCGAATGCCGGAAAGAGTAGTCTTCTCAATCTGCTGACAAATGCCAGAAGCAAGGTCGCCGGATATCCGTTCACGACGAAGATACCGCAGTTGGGTGTCATGCGCTATGCGGACCAGGACATCGTTCTTGCCGATATCCCCGGTATAATAGAGGGTGCCAGCGAAGGTGCGGGTATGGGCTTCAAGTTTCTCAGGCACATCTCCCGTACGAAAGGACTCTGCTATCTTGTCGACATGAGCGACGGTAACTATCTTGAGGCCTATGACGTGCTTCGACGCGAGCTCGAGGAGTATTCGCCGGAGCTTGCCGCCAAGAGAGAGATTCTCATAGGTACGAAGGTGGACGAGCCGGAGGGAATGGAACATTTCGAGGAATTCAGGAAGAAGTACGGCAGCAAGCAGGTGCTTCCTCTTTCGATATACATGGACGAGCTTCTTCTGCCGATCGAGCAGGCCTTCATGGCTCTTGCGGGGAAATCGGAGGAGAAGAGCAACGAGAATGGCGGATTCACCGCCAAGGTCGTGACCGATGCCGTCTACAGGGATGAGCAGTAGGAGGACCGCCATATTGGGCGGATCGTTCGATCCTGTGCATCTGGGCCATCTGCATCTCATGCATGAGGCATATGCCAAGGCGGATATCCGACGGATCGTCATAGTTCCTACGAACGTCTCCAATTTCAAGCAGGGTCGTCCTCCGGTCTCGTTCGAGGACAGATATGCCATGCTTCTGCTCGCGACAGAGGACTATCGGGATATCTACCCGGAGGATGGTCTGGAACTGGTCGTTTCCAGGGTCGAAGGCGACCGCAAGGGTGTTTCATATTCCAGTGACACCGTGCGTCAGCTTCTTCCCGAGTACGGTACGGATGGTCGGATATTCTTCATCGTGGGCGATGATATACCAGCATCGTTGCCGAAGTGGCATGACTACGGATATCTGAGAGACCATGTGACGTTTTTGTGCTTCAACCGGGGCGGCGGAGCCCGCTGCCCTGACGAGGAATGCAGAATAAAATATGTGGACAGCCCAGTGCTGGTTGCCTCGTCGAGCGATGTGAGGGAAGGCGATTTCGCGATGCTTTCCAAGAGGGTCAGACGATATGCTGAGGATAATGGACTATACGGATCTTGACAGGCTTGCCAGGAATCATCTCAAGAGTTCCAGGTACGAACATTCCGTCGGGGTCGCAAAGACAGCCAGAAGCATACTCGAGCGATTCGGCAGGGACGGCAATGCCGGACTGATATGCGGAATATATCACGATTGGTACAGATATATCTCTGCCGAGGAGGCTCTGGACGAGGTGTACAGGAACAGACTGTCGGTCGAATACGAGGAGATTGAATCTCCGATGCTGCTGCACGGCCCTGTCGCTGCGTGCCACATGAGGGAGATCGTAGGAGAGGACGTTCCCGACCGATGGCGGCTTGCTGTACGTTGGCATACGCTCGGCAGTAAGGACATGGGAGTGCTTGGAGCCGCAGTATATGTGGCGGATTTTGCGGAGCCCGGAAGAAAGCACCTTTCGGACAAGGAGAAGAAAAGGATACTTACCCTCGATTCGCTCGAGGAGATGGTGCTTCATGTGATAGAAAGCCAGAACGACTATTTCAGGGAGACCGGAAAGAAGAACGCGTTTGTCACCGACAACCTGTATTCCTTCCTTCTCCGGGGAGGTAGGTTTGAGGACTAGGCTGCTCATTGTCGTCGCATCCGTCCTGGCTCTTTTTCTTTCGTGCTCCAGACAGGGGAAGGTGATGGTCCTTTCGAGTCCGGAGGAAGCGAGCCTGTACATACTTTCTGCCGACAGTGGTGTGCATATCACTATTGACAGCGAGACCATGGACGAGATAAGGAGACTTTCGGGAAAGAGCGAGACCGAATCCCTTTTCGAGCTTTTCGGCTCGGGAGAGTACGTCGAGATTTCCACGGAGGCCTACGAAGAGCGCAGGGATCTGCTGGAACTGCTTAGGCATGAGACCGACAGCGGCAACGTTCTGGAGGCGCTGAGAAAAAGTTATGACGATATCCGCGGCAGCAGATATCTGGACATGATAAACGAGCTTTCCGGGTCGTTTGACGACAGGACGCTGTCCAGGCTCATGAGCTTGAAGGACAGGGTCAGAGAATACGAGTTCTCCACTGTATTCTCGCCGAAAGGCGACTGGGAGGACAACAAGGCTTTCATCGGCGAATGGACCAGAAGGATTTTGAGGTAGACTATGAAGGAAGAAATAGCAGCAAAGGCGGAAGCCCTCAAGACGTATCTTGAGGAGCACAAAGTTAAGGATGTGGTCGTTCTCGACCTCGGGAATTGTTCCTGGACGGATTGTTTCGTCGTCGGGACCGTTACCAGCGTCGCCCACCTGCGCGGTGTGGCGCATCAGCTATGGGGCGAAATAAAGGACCTCGGTCTGGAGGTCAACAACCGGCACAAGACTCCGGGGGACGACGGTTGGGAGCTCATCGACTGCGGCGACATCGTCATCCATCTGATGAGTGCCGAGCTCAGGGAGTTCTACAATCTGGAGAAGCTCTGGAAGGCTACGGAAGAACTCTGATAACTTTGCAGAGGCGGGGATCGGCAATGCCGGTCCCTTTTTCGTCACTCCGCCTTTTTCTTTTTCAAGGCGCGTATTGCCATTGCGAGGACAAGAGGGAATAAGATTGCCGAGGCGAGGCCGAATGCCAGATCGTCCCCGCATGCTGCCGAAACTGCTCCGACCGCGCCCGGTCCGAGGGAACAGCCCAGATCGCCTCCGAGGGCAAGCAGTGCGAACATCGTCGTGCCTCCCTTTGGACATGCCCGAGGTGCGATCATGAAAGTTCCCGGCCAGAACAGTGCCACCGACAGTCCGATGACAATCATCCCGATGAAAGGAATCATCCCGTCGGCCACACATGAGACCATCAGGTAGCCTGCGATGCAAGTGAACGCCGAGACGATCATGATGCGTTCGATCGCGATGCGTTTCGAGAACTTTGCGTATAGCGCCCTTACCGTTCCCATCGCGACTGCAAACAGCATTGCTCCAGCGATGTCTCCTTCCGCCTTGGCCATTCCAAGCTGCTCTTCTGCGAAAAGACTTGCCCATTGCGCCATGCTCTGTTCCGCGGCGCCGGAGCAGATCATCACGACAAAAAGAAGACGGAATGTCCTCTGCGAGACGAGTTTCCCGATTCCGCTGCCTTCTCCTGCAGGAAGCAGGGGTGCTATCGGAACGAACAAGAACAGTATTCCGTTCAAAAGAGGGAGCATCGCCCAGAAAATTGCAAGGATTCTCCAGTTGACTGTCCCGAATGCAAGGAAGAATATGCTTGACAGAAGGATGACGGCAACTACTCCCCAGCAGTAGAATGAGTGGAGCAGACTCATTATCCTCTCCTTGTTTGCTGTAGGACATGCTTCCACCATAGGAGATAGGAGCACCTCGGTGATGCCTCCTCCTATGGCATACAGCGTCACCGCTGTCATGAGCGCGGTGAAAGGATCCATCAGAAACGGCAACAGAGCCATGGCCGCCAGCCCCAGGAACGCAAAGAGGTGTGCCAGTACCATGCTGGCTCTGTAGCCGATCCGGTCCGCTGCCTTGCTGGATATCAGGTCCACTGCAAGCTGTACCATGAAGTTCCAGGAAACAAGGACGGTTATCTTTTCCAGCGGTATGCCGAACTCTCTCTGGAAAGTCAGAAAAAGCAGCGGGGCATAGTTGTTCACGACGGCCTGGACCACGTGTCCTGCAAAGCATGCCCCGATGGTGCTGCGATAGGTTAGTCTGCCCATATCGGATTTGTACCACCTTTTTCCTGCAAATTCCATAACGTGGCATCATATTGTCTTTTTTTCGCGAAGCGGAAATGCCGATGTGAGGAAAATTGAACATCCCAAAGTGGAAAAGTGGATATACGTCCGACTTTTTCCGACGGAAGATGGAACTGTAAAAAATGAATAAGGAGGGAGCTTCAGATGAAGAAACTCATTGCAATCGCTCTTATCGTTCTCCTTGCCGCCTCGAGCGTCTTCGCAGGCGGAGCAAGCGAGAGTACATCGTCTTCTGCCGACAACGGCAAGATAAAGGTCAGAATCTGGACGGTAGACCGTCACGATGCGAACTTCTGGACGGAAAAGGTCGACGAGTACAATGCGACCAATACCGACAACATCGAGGTCTCGTACGAGATCTACGCTGACAACTTCCAGCAGGCTGTGGATCTGGCATTCCAGACGGGAGAGGCCCCTGACATCATGAAGTATGCACAGTACTTCGACAAGTATGTTCTCGACGGAAGGTTCGTAGATCTTCTGCCTTATCTTTCCGACGAGGAGAAGGCTCTTACGGAGAGCGTATGGTACAACGGCTACAACCTTATCGACGGCAAGCTCTATTTCATACCTCTCGAGAACTCCTGCATGAGGCTCTTCTACAACAAGACCATCTTTGAGCGCCTCGGACTCAAGGTTCCTGAGACTCTCGAGGAGATGAAGGAAGCCGCACTGACCATCACGAACGAACTTTCCGGCGAGGGAATTTACGGCTTTGCATGCAACCTCAAGGGTGCGAACAGCGGCATCATGAGATCGCTCGAGCCTCAGGTAGAGCTCGGAGAGGGCGTATACAAGGGATACGACTTCGGAAAGGGAGTATACGATTTCACTGCCTACATTCCGTACTTGGAGGCATGGAAGGAGATGATCGCCAACGGATTCCCCGGATGCGAATCCCTTGACATCGATCCGCTCAGAAGCCAGTTCGCAGCGGGAAAGATCGGAATGTACATGTCCTACACTGCATCCGAGCCAGGCGTCTATGAGAACCAGTTCCCGTTCGTCGAGGGACAGGAGTGGGGATGCACCTACATGCCGGTCGTCGACGGAGAGATCAAAGGTGCCGAGTACTACACCGGAACCCCGGCATTCCTGATCAATGCAGCAAGCAAGAACGTCGATGCTTCCGTCAAGGCATACAAGGCTATCTTCCTCGACAAGGAAAACCTCAAGGAGCACTTCGAGCAGGGCTATGGAATCAGCAATTTCCAGGAGATTCTTGACACTGCGACGATGAACGAGGTCTACGCATCCAACCCTGCACTCCTCAAGACGGAGCACGACGTGATCTATCCGAAGACTCCGGACGAGCTCTATCCGCAGGACTTCATCCTTGAGGGACTCGACATGTACAACACCTTCAGCGCCATGATCTTCGGACAGATGGACATCGAGAAGGGAATCGCAGATCTCAACAAGAGATACAACGACATGAACGAGAAGCTCATCGAGCAGGGCCTCTACGAAAGGATAATCAATCTGGATTACGCAAGAAAGTAGGTAATCTTCATACGGAGGAGGGATGGAATTCTCCATCCCTCATCGTTTCAGCCCCCATGGGGAATGAAAGAGGTGTTATCAAATGACTACAAGTACCCGACGAAAGCTCAAGGACACGGCAAACGCCTACTCGCTGCTCTGGCCGAACCTGCTTCTCTTCCTGGCTTTCTCCCTTTTCCCGGTCATATGGACGCTCAAGTACATGTTCTACAAGTACGGCGGAATCGGAACCAGTGCCGTCTTCATAGGCCTGGACAACTTCACGAGGGTCTTCAGGGATTCGATCTACTGGAAATCGGTGATCAATACCTTCGTGTATGCTCTCGGCAAGATCGTCGTGACGATACCTGTATCGTTCGCTCTTGCATACATACTCAACAAGAAAATCAAGGGAAGCAGGCTCTTCCAGTCCCTGATCTTCCTTCCGACTATAATGAGCTCGGCGGTCATGGGCCTCGTGTTCTACCTGCTCTTCAACGTCTACAACGGAGAAGTGAACAGGATACTTACGTCCCTGCATATAATCTCGCAGCCGCTCAACTGGCTCGGAGCCGACCATGCGATGCAGACTCTGATCATCGTGTCGATCTGGGGTGCAATCGGAAACTACATGGTCTACTTCCTTGCAGGTCTGCAGCAGATTCCGAACGAGGTCCTCGAGAGTGCGGAGGTCGACGGTGCAACGGGCCTCAAGAGACTATGGTACATCACGATCCCCATGATGGGCCCGATTTTGAAGATCATCCTCATGCTGGCCATAGCCACCGCATTCAACGACATGAACATGGTACTCGTCCTGACCGAAGGCGGACCGTTCAATTCAACGATGGTCATGACGCTGTATGCATACAAGTACTTCTTCCCGGTATCCGCTTCCGAATCCAGCATCCCGCAGTTCGGGTACGGTGCAGCGCTCAGCTTCGTCAGCGCGATCATCGCTGGTCTCGTGACCATTCTCTTCATGAAGTTCGCGCGACGCCTCGACGACGTGTATTGATAGGAGGAAAAAGATGGAAAAGACAATCAACGGAAAAAGAAAAGGAAGTCCCGCTTTCCTGATCATAAGCTACATCTTCGTATTGCTGGCAGTGGTCTTCACGCTCTATCCTATCATTTACACGTTGCTGGGATCCTTCAAGACGAATGCCGAACTGACCCAGGGCGGCGGCTTGCTGCCAGAAGTATGGCACTTCGAGAACTATAGGCAGGCTTTCATACAGAGCAATTTCCTGCGATACGGCCTCAACAGCGTCATAGTCAGTCTGGGAGTGCTGTTCCTTGCCGTACTCACGACTAGCATGGCCGGATATGTGTTCGCCAGAAAGAGCTTCTACGGCAAGAAGATACTCTTCTCGCTTTACGGCGCCCTGGTGTTCGTGGCGATGGGTTCGGTCACGTTGTATCCTACATATACGGTGCTGACGACGTTCCACATAAACAAGAGTCTCGTCGGCCTGATACTTGCCCTCGTAGGCGGACAGATAACCAACGTCCTGCTTGTCACCGGGTTCGTAAAGACCGTACCGGCAGAACTAGACGAGGCTGCGATAATAGACGGATGCTCGCAGTACAGGACGTTCTTCCAGATCATCCTGCCTCTGCTCAAACCGATTCTGGCTGTAGTAGCGCTGTTCTCGTTCAGGACTGCATGGAACGACTATCTGACATCGTTCATCATCAGCATCTTCACGCCGTCGATCAAGACTCTCACCGTCGCGGTCGTCCAGATGAAGTACAGCGTGAATGCCGCTGCCGAATGGCATATAATGCTGGCCGGTGCGTCGATATCGATCATACCTATCCTCATTCTGTACCTCTTTGCCAACAAGCAGTTCATCAGCGGCCTTACGGCCGGAGCGGTCAAGGGTTAGGCCATGATCAGATTCACCGACGAGGAGATCAGGGGCTTCAGATCGGATCCCGCCTTCGGCGAGATAACGGACCTGCTGAAGTCCCGCACGGGGAAGTTCTTGTCGCACAGACTCCTCGTGCCGAAGACCGGAGTGTCGAACTGGAGCCATTACTACTACTGTCCGGACTGTTCCATAAAGCTGGAGCTCGATCTGGACAGTCCTGAAAGCCACGTCTGTCCTTCCTGCGGCAGAAGCTTTTCCGACGAAAGGATGAACGGGGCATGGTGGATGCTCGTGAACGTGTTCAATTCCGATGCCGCAGAGGATCTGGGATTGCTGCATATGCTTACCGGCGAGAAACGTTACGCCGATTGCGTCGCGGACATGCTGATGGAATATGCCAGGTACTATCCGGGCTACGAGGTACATGGGGACATCCCGTACAACGGCCCGGGGAAGCTGACGGCCCAGACTCTTGACGAGGCTGTCTTTCTGAGGACTATGGGTTATGCATACGATCTTGTCTCGTCAGCCATGGACGAGGGACAGAAGGCATTCGTGGAAAGGAATCTTTTTCGCGAAGGAGCCGATTTCCTCATGGGGCACAGACATCCGCAGCTTCATAACCATGAAGTCATAATAGACGGTGCGATCGGAGTCCTGGCGCTGATTCTCGGTGACGATGAGATGCTGAGGACGGCCATCTATGGAAAGTATGGGCTGGTGTACCAGCTCGAGAACGGTACCCTTGACGACGGATTCTGGTTCGAATGCTCTACCGCATACCATTTCTATGCGCTGCAGAATTTTCTCTACTACGAGAAATTTGCAAGGCATACCGGGTTCTCGAACCTGTCCAATCCTCGGTACCATGACATGCTGCTTTCCATTCTCAGACTCGAGAAGGACGATCTTTCGTTCCCGCTTCTCAACGATTCCCATGTCGACCAGGGCGGTGCCGAGGCGTACGGACTTTTTGATTTCGCGTACAGCATCTGGCACGACGAGCAGGTCCGTGCGATACTTTGCAGCCTGGCCGGAAAAAGAAGTGGCATCACCAAGGAGTCCTTCTTCTACGGGGAAAGAAACATCGACATGTCGCAAGCCGAGCTGCATCTGTCGTCCGTGGAAGGCTGGACAGGACTCGGGACAAGCGTCGCCAGAAGAGGAGGGGACTATCTTCTCTTCAGACACGGTCCGTACGGCGGGGAGCACGACCACTACGACAGGCTTTCGATATCGTATTGCAGAAACAACGTCCCTGTATCCATAGACATCGGAACTACAGGATACGGAGCACCGTTGCACTACGCCTACTACAAGAGGACGGAAACGCACAATACCTTCTGCATAGATTCGGAGAACCAGGCACCTTCGGCCGGAAGGCTGCTGGAATTCCGCGAGGAGGACGATCGTATTCTGATGAAGGCCGAGGTGGAATGGACTGCCGACTACAGGATGCCCGACTCGTTCACTATACTTCAGTGGAGCCAGGAGGCCTATCTGGGGGTGAAAGCCGTCAGGACGATAGTGCTCGTGGACGAAGGATTTCTGGATATCGTGGAGATATCGGGGGCAGATGCAACGGCTACGGTCGATCTGAACCAGCATTTCCACGGCGAGGCCGTCGCTCTACCGGATTGCCCGGAACGGGCAGATCTCGGCGGCAAGGGAGCATATGCGAGGTTCGAGAATTCCCGTGCGGTCGTCGACAGAGGCATCTGCCATGCAGTCTATCGCAACGACGGCATAGTCACCGATTATTTCTTCCTTACGGACGATGCGGAGTGCATACTGTCCGAAGGCGCCGACAACCCGTCCAACAGGAAGATGCATTACGTCACAAGAAGACATGTGGGCGGACCTGTATGCTACAAAAGCTTCGTTTCGTCGGGATTGGACGTACGCGTGCGCGATGTCGAGTTCCTGGACGGAGGAATCCGTCTGATGATGGAGAACGGGCAGGAAAAGACCTATATGATCTGAGATCGGAGGACCGGTGACGGTCCTCCTTATCACTTGCGGCTTGTCATGTTTTCCCGCCACTCGGTAGGGGTCATGCCCGTGTAATCCTTGAAGCAGCTGGCGAAATACCGCTGGTTCTCGTAGCCTGTCAGTTCCGCGATCTTCTTTATCTGCATTCCTTTCAGCAGGAGGTCCTTAGCCTTTTCCATCCTCGTCTTTATCGTATATTCCTTGATGCTCATCCCGAAGTGGTTGGAAAAGATGTATCTGATGTAGTTCTCGCTGTAGTTCAATCCTGCTATCGCATCCTGGACACTGAAGAAGCCGTTGGAGACATTTTCTTCTATCCTGGCCTTGACGCTTCTGCATATGATGTCGCTGGGAGACAGATCCTTTCTGACGTACATGTCCTTCATCGCGAAAAGAAGCTTCTTCAGTCTGGACGATATCTCCCATAGGCTGTTCGAGGCCTTGAGGTCATCGAGCATCTTCTGCAGTTTTTCGCATTCGTCGGTCTCCGCGTCCTGCGCAATGCGTTCCCCCAGTCGCAGCGTGAGCAGGTGCAGCGAATCCATGGCGGAAGCGAAAGATGCCGAGGCCTGTCTTCCGAGTTCCGATATGAAGATGCCGAGTTCGTCTTCGATTGCCTTCCTGTCCTCGAGCATCTCGACGTCCACAAGCCTGGATATCTCCTCAAGCGGTATCCTCTGCGCATCCTGTTGCGGTTTTCTCGCATCTTCGTCATAGAACCTGCAACGTCTGTCGAAATCCATTTCAAGTCTCGCGGTCAGAAGCGCTTCGTCCTTTGCGGCTGCAATCGCATTCAGACTGGTCTTCGGACTTGAGCAGGCAAGCATCAAAGATACCTTGTCCAGCCTTGCCGCGAAGTCCGCGGCAAATGCTTCCACGGAAGCTTTCGCCTTGGTCTCCGTCCCGTTTCTGAACATGAAAAGTATCGCTGGAAAGAAGGGGCTGGAAAACGGGTAGGCGGACATGCAGCTGTCATCGAGCGCATCTGCTGCGGTTTGGGCGGCACCCAGAAGTGCATCCGGATTTTCTTCCCCGTCGACTCCTGAGATCATGAATGAGAGTATATAGAGGTTGGAATCCCTAGGTAGCTTCAGGACTTCCATCTCGCCCAGAAGCTCCTTTGCGCTTGCTTCCGAGCCGGAGAGCAGGCGGTTGAAGAATGGGTTGCGGACATTGCTCTCATGATATCTGTTTTCCTCTATTTTCGAATACAGCTTGTCCAGCATTTGCTCCAGCTCGGCTGGATCCACAGGTTTGAGCAGATATTCGCCGACGCCGTATCTGATCGCCTGCCGTGCATACTCGAAGTCGTTGTAGCCGCTCATGATCACAATCTCGATGTCGGTGCCGGATTCGCGGATGCTTCCGATCAGCTCGAGGCCGGTCATACGGGGCATGCATATGTCGGTTATGATCGCATCCGGAGCCGATTCCCGGACCATTTCCAGAGCCTGCTGTCCATCCTCCGCTTCCAGGACCTCGTCGACTCCACGATGACGTCTGATGGCCTTTGCCATCCTCGAGCGTGTCCTGCTTTCATCCTCGCAAAGTAGAATCCTCATTTCCTTTCCTCCTTCACAAGCGGAAGCGTCAATGTCGCTTTCGTGATTTCGTCGTTGCTTTCAAGATGCAGCCCCCACTCGGTCCCGTATGTCAGCTTTATCCTGGAATTGACGTTGTATATTCCATATCCGGTGCTCGAGTCGATGACGCCGTCCGAAAGGTTCCTGTTGAGCTCGGCAAGCTTCTCTTTCCCGATTTTCTCCCCCGTGTTCGATACTTCCAGGATTATGTGTCCGTCAATCTCGTTTGCATCGACCGTTATCTTTCCCTGTCCTCCCACCGGCTTTATTCCATGGTATATGGCATTCTCGATCAATGGTTGCAATATTAGTTTCGGAACTATGGCGCAGAGGATGTCGCTTCTGGCGTCGATGGAGAACTCTATCTGGTCATAGCGCTGGCATTGTATCCATAGATAGTTTTCCGCGTGCTTGATCTCCTCTTCCAACCGTATCGTGTCCGAGCCTTTGCTCAGGCCTGTCCTGTAGTAGTTCGCAAGCCTCAGCGTGATCTCCTTCACCTCGCTGTCCCCCTTGTCCTCGGCGATCCATACGATCGAGTTGAGCGCGTTGTATAAGAAGTGGGGATTGATCTGGGCCTGCAGAGCCTTTATCTCGGCAAGTCGTTTCTGCTCCTGTTCCCATTCCTTCATCCTCTTTTCCTCTTCCAGCTGAGATATCTTGTCCTCCAGCTGGAGTATGAGGTTCTCGATCTCTTCTATCATTTCATTGTAGAGCCTTCCCAGCTGGCCGATTTCGTTGTTGCCCGGATAGTTGAAATGTTCGTAGCAGATGTTGTCGCTGTTCTCTCTCATCAGTGCGGACAGCCTGTCGAAGGGTCTGCGAAAACGCGAATAGGTCTTGAGTATCGTGACGTAGGTCAGGATCAGGAGGATCAATGTGATGATGGTGAGGTATATATTGTATTCCATCAGGCGGGCGGATACGGCGGAATTGTCCTTCGCCAGATCAATGTTCCATCCGAAGAACGGAAAGGCCGTGGACAGTAGGACGTATTCCTTGCCGTCCACCCTGACGCTGTCATCTCCGTCCTTTTCCGCTTCCATGTAGTCTATATCCAGGTTCCCGGGCCTGAGCAAGGTACCGTCGGCGTACGATATCCTGACGTCGTCGAAGAAACTCGAATAGTAGCTGTCGATAAGTGTGGCCAGCTTTTCGACGCTTATGAAGCAGATAAGGTACGAGTCCGTGTAGTCGAACACCATCGGAATGACCTCGGACGATTCGACGAACACAGGGTTGGGCATCACGCCCAGAGTTCGGGATATGCCGTTTCTGACAGTGTCAGTCCCATCGTTCAGCAGAGGCGAGATGTCCGCATCCTTCCGCAGGATTTTCGTGTATGTATAGAAGTAGTTGTCGCGGAATATATACACCGAAGAGCTTATGATGTCGTTCATGAGCGCTTCCAGCTGCGAAAGCTGCTCGACGATGTAGTTGTTGAGCTTCACGTACGAAAGCGGGTCGTCGCTGAAGGCATCGAACGACTGCTTGTAGCTTTTGAGCGTGTTGTCGGTCCCGAATATGTAGGCATTGGAGTACAGTTCGGAGAGGTTCGTCCGTATGGTGTCCTCGAGCAGTCTGGAACTGTCCTCAAGGTTTTTCCTGTAGAGCTCCTCCGCAAGAAGACCGGATCCTCTCATCGATATTCCCGTGATCATCAGCAGGCTCAGCATGAATAGCAGAAGGACCGATACCAGGAGCTCCGTAAGAAGCGAATGACTGTCCTTGGTCCTTTTTTTTGCCTTTCCCATCTCTCCTCCGTTTTCCAATAATTATAGAAGCATAGATGTGATTTGGGGAAAAATAATGCATGCTGCGAGATTTTTTCGACGAATCTCCTCAGATCACGGGCATACTTTTCCATTTCCCCTTTCGAAAGCGTATTGCGAAGAATACGATACGGCAGTACCAGTCCACGAACATGGCCCAATATACTCCGGCAAGACCGAAGCCCAGAGCCACTCCGAGTATTTCCGCAAGCGTGACTCGGAATATCCACATGCTTGCAATCGATACGATCATCGTGAATTTGACGTCTCCGGCTGCCCTTAGGAAATTCGGCAACGTGAATGCCATCGGCCAGAAGATAGCCGTCTGGACGAACAGCAGAAGAGATACCTCGATGGCCAGATTTCTGCCTTCCGGGGAAAGGTTGTACAGTCCTACAAGCGGTGAGATCGCCGCGGAAAGGACTGCACAGCTGAAGGCCGTCAACACATATGCCGCCAGAAGAAGCTTGCGCGAATAGTATTCGGCTTGATCGTATCTGCCGGCTCCGCAGCACTGTCCGATCACCGTTATGGATGCCAGGCCGATAGCCTGAGCACCGAGATTCGAGAAGTTGCCTAGGTTAGTTGAGACGGCATAGGCTGCGATTGCACCGGTACCGATCCTGCTTATCGTACTCGTCATCAGGATTTTTCCGATGTGGAATATGCTGTTCTCTATTCCGGAGGGAAGGGCGATCCGCACGATGCGCCATATCATTCTCCTGTCGGGCTTGGTGGAAAAAAGTCCGGCCACGCTGACTTCGTGCATTCCACGCGTGACGACGGCCATGAGAAGTATCGCACCTGTCGCCCGTCCGATCAGGCTTGCAAGACCGGCCCCGAACGAGCCCATGGAGAAACCGTAAATGAAAACGGCATTCCCTGCCACGTTGACCGCGTTGGAAAGAATGCTGGCAAGAAGACTGATCCTGGTTTTCCCCATCGTCCTGAGTATCGCCGTGGCTGAGGACGAAAGTGACAGGAGAGGAAGAGAGACCATGATCGGCACGAAGTAGTCGTTCGCGCTTTCAAGCACATTGTCATCCACTGTGCCGAAGAGCATTCCTACGATGACATCCCTGAATGCCAGCATCAGGATGCCGAGAGCCAGGAATACAAAGAAAGAGAGCATGACGAGCTGCCTTGCGGCCGATGAGGCATTCCCGTAATCCTTCCGCCCAAGGTATTGCGAGCATACTACCGCACCTCCAGTGGCGAATGCCGTGACCAGAAACACGTACAGCGATCCGATCGAGTCTACGAGAGAAACTCCCGAGACGGCGGCTTCCCCTGCGCTCGAGACCATGATCGTGTCGGCCATGCCGATCGTTACGCCCAGAAGGGTCTCGGCAACAAGAGGAATTATGAGGCTCCTGAGATATCTGCCGTCGAACAGCAGTCCGGAATTTCCATTCGACATGCCGATCAGATGACCCTCTTCGTCTTCCATCGGCCGGATTTGAAGCGAGGTATGAAGAACAGCAGTCTGGCGTACCAGTCTATGTACATCGCCCAGCAGACTCCCATGAGACCCATCGAGAAGTTCAGACCGAGGATCCTTGCGAGCGTGACGCGGAATATCCACATGCTGGCAATCGATACGTACATCGGAAATTTGACGTCGCCGGCAGCCCTGAGGTAGTTCGGAATACTGAATGCCGGCGGCCAGAAGATCGCTGTTTGGACGAGAATCATCACCACAACTTCCCTTGTGAGCGCATGCGATTCGGGCCCGAGGTTGTACAGTCCTATTATCGGTTCCATGAAGACGAAGATCAGCACGCTTATGGCGAGAAGCATCAGATATGTCACGCCAAGAAGTTTTTTCGCATAGTACTCCGCCTGGTCGTATTTGCCGGCTCCGCAGCATTGTCCGACGATCGTCACGGCCGCCATGTTGATTGCAGTTCCCGGAATGTTGGTGACGGTTGCGATGCTGTTCATGACCGCATTGGCCGTTATGGCAGCGGTCCCGATGGAGGTTATGATGCTCATGGTGAGGATCTTGCCTATCTGGAAAATGCTGTTCTCGACTCCGGATGGAAGGGCGATGCGAAGTATCCTCCTGACCATCGGGGCCTCCAGCGAAGGCTTGAACACCTTCGATATGTGGATCGGAAGATTCCGGTTGTACAGTACCGTAAGCATTATCGCAGAGGCGATGATCCTCGATATCAGGCTGGCAATTCCCGCACCTGTGGCTCCGAGCCTGAATACGTATATGAAAAGTGCATTGCCCGATATGTTTATCGTGTTCATGATCAGAGCGACCACCATGGTGATCCGGCTTCTGCCCATGCTTCGCGATATCGCATTCGCGCTGTTGAGGACCGCAAGGAACGGCAGAGACGCGACTATCGGGAGGAAATATCCCGATGCCGCCGCATCTACATCCGGCTCGATCGAACCGAAGACAAGATCCATCATGAAATCCTGTCCCAGCAGAAGTATGAGTGAGCAGGCAAGCGCCGAGATGAATGCAAGCTGTATGAGCTGTTTTGCCGAGGACGAGGCATGCTCTTTGTCCTGTCGGCCCATGTACTGGGTCGCTACCACCGCGCCGCCTGTGGCGAATGCCGACAGCATGAATATGAAAAGGTTCGCCAGCGAATCGACAAGCGAAACCCCCGAGACGGAGGCCTCGCCCGCGCTTGAGACCATAATCGTGTCGGCCATGCCGATGGTCACGTTCAGTATCGTCTCTATCAGAAGCGGCAGGGTGAGGTTGAAGATGTACCGGTTTGTGAAAAGAAGCTCGCTCTTTTCGATCTTGGTTCTTGCCATGATTGCCATTATGGACCAAAAAGTTTTTTTTCTCCATATGGCGGAACAAGTTTGTTCCGTCGAAGAGGCGTCATTGTCCGTTTTTCCATTGCACGCAGAACTGCCGTTACGTTCTTCCTACAAAATGAGGGAGAACGCTGATAGCACCTTCCCATATGCCAGGTCGGATTCCTCGTCTTTTACCAGTTGGATTCGCGTCCGTTCCAGGTATTCGACGAACTTTCTTGCCCAGGACGTCATGACGTACAGTACCTCGCTGTCTATGTCGTCCTCGTCCCTCATCCTGGCGATCAGCAATGGAATATCCACGAACGATGCGAAGTCCGTCAGCCCGGCTTTCGGCGATGCGGACAACGATGGTGCGATGGCCGTTCCCGGGTTGCCGAAGAATCTGTATAGATCCTCCTCGAGGCGGGCCGCATAGATCTGGTCATGGGTTTCCAGGTATGTTTCCGCGAGCGTTGCCGTGTCCTGCGTAAATTCGGACAGAAGCGCCCAGTGTCCCCGGAATGTCGGAGTGGAATAGTAGTGGTGGCTGTCCTCGGGATTGTCCTCCGACACGATGTCGGTGATGGAAATCCTAGGTTTCTGAAGAACAATGTCGGCGTTGCGATCGTCTTTCATAGCGAATCCCTCTTGCTCCACGACACCCGTTTTGAAAACCACCGATTGCATTATAACGGTTTTCAGGGGTTTTGTTCCATGGCATCCGAGGGAAATTATCTTGGCATGTAGCAGGTTTACGCCGAATAGGCGGTCCGCATAGAAAAGTGCGGACCGCTCTTCATTCATGAATGTTATTTCGTGAGCAGCGTCTCATCGGAGGCGAAGTCCTTCTTCCTTATGTCCTTGAACATTTCCACCAGAATCGGAACAGTGAGCTTCTCCTTGTCCTCACCCTTGATGTCGAAGATTATGTGACCTTCGTCCATCATGACAAGGCGATTGCCGTAGTCTATCGCGAACTGCATGTTGTGCGTGACCATCATCGCTGTCAGCTTGTCCTTTTCGATGTATTCCTTAGTAAGGTCCATGACGGTTTTCGCGTTGTTCGGGTCGAGTGCCGCCGTGTGCTCGTCGAGCAACAGCAGGCTCGGATGACTCATGGTGCTCATGAGAAGGGTCAGTGCCTGTCTCTGGCCTCCGGAAAGAAGACCTACGTTGTCCTCGAGCCTGTCCGACAGGCCGATAGGGGCGAGAAGACTCTTGAAATACTCTTTTTTCTCTGCCGTGAGGCTGAATCTGAGACCTTTCATTCCTTTGGAATAGGCGAGGATCATGTTGTCCTGGATCGACATGTTCGCACTTGTTCCCTTTGTCGGATCCTGGAAGATGCGTCCGATGTCGAAAGCTCTCTTGAATTCGCTTTTGTGCGTTATGTCTTTGTTGTTGAGCGTGATCTTTCCGCTCGTCACAGGGAACGTTCCTGCAATCATGTTGAAGAGCGTCGATTTGCCGCTTCCGTTGCTTCCGATCACGCAGATGACGTCGCTCTTCTCGACGTTGAGGTTTATGTCCTCGAGCGCTACCTTCTCGTTGATGGTCCCCGGAAAGAAGACCTTCGTGACATGCTCTATCTTAAGCATTCTTCGCCTCCCTTGTCCTCTTGAGTGCCTTTTTGCGGGCATCCGCGTCGCTTGCGGCGCTTCTGGTCTTGGCCACGGCAAGGCTTATTATGACGAGTATTCCTGTGAGGAGCTTGAAGTCGTTCGTCGTGATTCCTATCAGATAGCCGTATTTCCTTCCGAAGAACATGAGGCCTTTGTATATGATTGCGCCGAAGATGCACCGCAGAGTTATCAGGCTGATCCTGTTCGACGAGAAAAGGAATTCTCCGATCATTATCGCCGCAAGGCCCTGGACGACCATTCCCTGTCCGAGGTTGGCGTCGGCAAACCCCTGATACTGGGCCAGAAGTCCGCCGGAGAGTGCGATCAGACCGTTGGATAGTCCGATTCCGATGAGCTTTAGAGTCGCCGGGTTCATGCCCTGGCTGATCACCATCTGCTCGTTGCCTCCGAGCGCTCCGATAGCAAGCCCGAGGTCCGCACGGAAGAACAGATCCATGAGAATCTTTACCACGAGAACGAACAGGATCGTGCCCGTAAGGCTTGCAAATGCGCTAGGCATGAACGAGAAAACTTCAGGAAAGACTTTGTAGAGCGTCTCGACTTTGAGAAGAGGAACGTTTGCTCTGTTTCCAAGTATCCTTATATTTATTGAATAGAGCATCGTCATCGTAAGGATACCTGCAAGCAGACCCGGTATTCTCAGGCGGTTGTGTATCTCCGCAGTAACCATTCCGCAGAGTATTCCGACAAGGAATGCAAGTATGAGACCGACGGTGATTCCAAGTCCGTTCATGATGCACATCGTCGCCACCGCGGCTCCTGTCGCAAACGATCCGTCGCACGTAAGGTCGGCGAAATCGAGTATCCTGTAGCTTATCAGGATGCCCATGACCATGATGGAGAAGATCAGTCCCTCCACGAATATTCCTTCTATCATTGTTGTACCTCTCCTTGCACAGAAGGCCACAGGAGCTCTGTGGCCTTCGCATACTTGGTATGATGTTTACTTCTCGATCTTTTCGCCGTTCTCGATGACTACGGCTGCGGCTGCGAGATTCTCCTCCGGAATCGTGATACCGAGCTTCTTGGCTGTGTCGAGATTGAACCAGAGCTCGAAATCTGCCGGATCTTCGAGGAAGATCGTTCCGATCGGACCGGCTTCCGAGCCTTTCAGGATCTGTTCGATCACCTTGCCTGTCTGTACTCCGAGCGAGTAGTAATTGAAGCCCCAGGCGATCAGGCATTCAAGCCCGTCGACGGCTGTCGGATCCGAGCTGAACAGCGGTTTGCCTGCCTTGGCGCAGACATCGTCGACTGCGGCCAGAGCCGAGATGACCGTATTGTCCGTCGCAATGTAGATGGCGTCTACGCGGTCGATGATCGACTGGGCTGCCATCTTGACCTCCGCCGAATTGGCGACTGCAACTTCGATGAACTCGCCTCCGAGCTTTTCGACGGCTTCCTTGGCCTGGTTCATGAGCGTGACGCCGTTGGCTTCGCCGGATGCATAGATGTTTCCGATTTTTTTCGCACCGGTGATATCCATGAGCAGCTTGATCTGCGATTCGACAGGGTTCATGTCGCTGACGCCGCATACGTTGGTGTCCGCGCTTCCCTCATATGAATCGACGAGTCCTGCATCGACCGGATCGGTGACTGCGGAGAAGACCACCGGAGTATCGATGAAAACGTTCGCAAGCGCCTGCGCCGTGGCCGTAGCGATGCCGAGTACGACATCGTCTCCGTCGGCCTTGAACTTCTGTGCGATGGATGCGCATGACGCAATGTCGCCCTGTGCGTTCTGGAAGTCGTATACAATGTTCAAACCTGTCGAAGCAAGGTAGTCCTGCATTCCGACCTCGACCTGGTCGAGTGCAGGGTGGGCCAGCAGTTTGCTGACGCCGACGCGATAGGCCTTCTCCCCGGTTCCCGCTGCCGATTCGGCAGCTCCGCCTGCGAATATCGTCGAAACGACGAGGAGCATTGCAAGCAACATGGCAATAGTTTTTTTCATGGTAAGAGCCTCCCTCTTTGTTTATGGGAGAAATGATAGCCTAAAGAAAAAATGAATGCAATATGCACAAACATGAATATTTATGCAATCTGGATGCAAAATGTTTCCCGTCTCAGAAATCGATGTCCCCATCTTCGTCGTCCAGGTCCTCGAGCAGCAGCTCATCGTCGATCTCCTCTGTCTTTTCAAGTTCGTCGACAAGCTTGCCGAGGTCGGTGAAGTATACGCTTTCCTCCTTTTCGTCCTCTTCGTCTTCGTCATCCAGATCGTCGAAATAGAAATTTGCCATACACATATTATATATACTGCGACAGTGGCGGAAAAGAGGGCTGTGTGGTATACTCATGGCATATGAAAAGCTACACGCTGATCGTCCTGCTTTCGAGCGGCGACGAATATTTTGAGGAAGTGAACTCTTTGCTGATTTCGTTCCTCCACGACGAAGGAAGAAAGGCCGTCGTCCTCGGAAATCTCGATGCGTATACCACATCGGTACTGAAAAGTCGCAATCCGATATGCTTCAATTCCCTTGTCGATTCAACCGAGTCGCTCAAGCGCGAGGTCGCGGACGGGGAACAGATAATAGGATTCGATGTCCATGATTCGGACCCGTTCGATATGGCGCTCTACATCAGCCGACAGATGAACTGTTCCGTGATCTTCACTCTGGGGCCGGACGAGAGAGCTCTTGCCATGCATAGGTTCATCCGCCCGACGTTCATGCTGCAGCTCACAGAGAATGGCGACAAGATATTCAAGTGCTCGTCCGACAGCGATCTTTCGTACGAAACCCTTGTCGACCAGCTTATAAATGTCGATAGCCTTTCGCACAGTCCGTTCTTCGACCATGACAAGCCGATGGTAGTGCTTTCCGACATCATAGGTGACACCATCACAGGTCAGCTCGTCATTGTGGCGGCACACATGGGAATCTCCCTTGTCGCGACGACGAAAGAGGAGGCGTTTGCCGACCTTTCGCGCTACAGGGCCATTCTGACAGTGAAGGGAATAGAGTACTCGAACGTTACCATAAGCTACGGTCTGCCGTTCGAATACGTCAACATCAGAAGCAATTTCCTTGAGGCCTGCAATTTCATCAGGACCATGGTACAGTACGAGAACAGAGGAGAGTGGTCGTGAAAGGAGACGACCGTAAAAAAGAAATGAAGAAGATACTTGCATTGCTGCTTTCGGCAATCGTCCTCCTTGCCTCCTGCGCCACAAGCGTCGGCATCGAATATGCAGAGGCAAGCGAGATAGACATGGGACCCTACAGGAACATAGCGATTGCCTCGACTGTTCCTTTTTCAGGGTTTATCAGACCATCGAGCTACGTTCGTACAATGGACAGCTATTCATATGCGTCCTATGGTCTAGTTTTCTCGAGCTATGGCTACAACCTCAAGGACAGCGTGGCATCATACGCGACCAATAGCCTTGTGAGGACCCTTTCCTCGTCGGGGTATTTCGACATAACCGGCCCGAACATTACCGACCGCATGCTTGCAAGCGGCAGCATAGGTTATGACCGAAAGGAGACGTTCGAGAGAAACGGGATTGATGCCGTCATAATTCCTCGTATAGAGTCCATGACTGTGAACGAGTACATCTATTCGACCGTCAGGGAACGCGTGGTCGTCGACAAGGATGGGCATAGCCATATTGCAAGGGATGTCGACTATCACTACACGGCCGATCAGGGCATGGTGTTTACTTTCACCGTCGTCGATGCAAAGAGCGAGAGAATCATCGCCAAAAAGAGCTACCCGCTTGCGGATTCCTATTCCTGCGACATATCATCTCCGTTCTTCGCTCCCTCGGATACGGATTCCCGGTTCTATGACATGATAGACTCTATACAGTACGATATTCTTGCTGCCCTGGTGCCCCGTAAGGTGATGAGATATGAGAACCTGATGGAAAACGACCCGAAGGTCAATGGAGTCAAGACTGCCTACAAGAGCGTCGAGGACGGAAACTACAGTGCGGCCCTTGCAGTGTTCAGATACGAGTGGGACTCGTCCCGGCATCTTCCGTCCGGCTACAATTCCGCATTGCTTCTGGCTGCGCTCGGACGGTATGACGAGGCGGCGGCAATGGTCGGAGAGGTCCTCGATGAATACCCGGGAAACAGCAAAGTCCTAGAGCTGCAGGGGAATATAGACTACATCATAAGGAGCAATGAGGTTGCGAGAGCCCAGATCGAAGGCTTGACGGAGAAGCCGAAGATATCCGAGGGCGGCGATGTATACGATGCCCTTCTTGGCTTTTGACGTACCTTGCATTGCGGAAATCTATGCTCCACGCCATTGAAATAGAAAACTACCTGACAAATGTTAGGTAGTTTTTTTAATTTTTTTTTGATTGATATCCTCATTTTAATCTATGATACAACAAAATCGGGGCATATTATGCCAATAAACTATCATTTATTGGTTATTTCGATAAACATACGGGATATCAAACTGTATTACCGGCTTTTTTCAAGTTCTTTTTTACTTTTTGTTTTTTTTCTGCTTATAATTCTTCCATGGGCTTGTTTGATGTGCATTCGCATCTGCTGCCGGGAATCGACGACAGCAAGGCGAAGTGGGAAGGTCTTGAGGAGATCTTTCGCGTATATCTTGATTGCGGACTTGATGGAGTATGCTTTACACCTCACCTATATAACCCGCACGTCAAGACCGACGTGCTCGGAATAAGGGAAGCATACGCCAGAGCTAAGGAAATGGCGGACCGTGTCGGCATTATGACCGCAATCGGAAGCGAGGTATACGTGAACGACTACATAACCCCCAGAGTCCTTCCCATCTTCGGTGAATTCGCACTCATCGAGTTCTCCACCACGTATGCTCCTATGGACATGCTGGGGAAGATCGCATCTCTCAAGCCTTTTATTCCGATAATCGCCCATGTCGAGCGCTACAGCTGGCTTGAGCCGGACAGCGCAGTCATAGACGAAATGAAGGCACTTGGATGCCTTTTCCAGGTCAATGGCAAGGCCCTGGAGAAAGGGGGAAAAGCCGAACGCTATGTCGCAAGCGGGATCGTCGATCTTTTCGCAAGCGACTGCCATGGCAGAAAGGAGGATATAATCGCTCTGTCGAAGGCGTTCGGAAGATGGCCTGATATAATGAAGAAGATGAGCCGTTACGGGCTTACTCGCTAAGGAGGACAGAATGCTTTTAAGCATGAGTATCGCAAACTTCAAATCAGTGAAGTCGAAGCAGACTATCAGCTTCGAAGCTGTCAAGGACAATCGCCTGGACAAGAACAAGGTCATTTGTGTCAATGACAGGATGAACGTTATAAAGACCAGTGCGGTCATCGGTCCGAACGGTGCAGGAAAAAGCTCGTTCGTAAGAGCGCTCGAGGTCCTCAAGAGGATCGTGACGAGCCCCGAGGATGTTGCTAATCCGCTTTCCTCGTCCCTTTCCGGAACGGTGTTCGCTTACGGAATAGACAAGGCTACCCCTGCGGAAATCTCGATCGACGTGCTCCTTGCAAAGGGAAAGGACGACGATTTGGAGAACAATCCGACCGTCATCGCCCGCTATACACTGGTGGCCAACAGGGAAAAAATCTTCGAGGAGAGCCTCTACTACGTCGTGAACGGTTCGAAGAAGATCATGTTTGAGCGCAAGGCCGAAGGAGAGGGTTACAAGTATCGCTTCGGCAAGCTCTACAGAGGTGAGAAGAAGAGGGCGGCCAAGAATCTTTCCGAGACAAAGAGTTTCCTCCAGGCTTCCGCTCTGACCGGCGGACTCACATCGGGAGAGCTCTATTCATGGTTCGTGAACACGCTGAACATCCTTCCGATGGGCGTCGGAACCCAGGCGGAGCAGTTCGTTGCGGCTATGCTGGAGAAACATCCCGGATGGGGCGACATGCTGGTGAACTACCTCTGGGCTCTCGACATCACCGACATCAGAAGAGTCGGTACGAAGACGAAGGAGGACGGAAGCAAGATCGTCGTCTTCACGCACGTATATGTGAACGACAAGAAGGTCGATGGCTACAGCCAGAGCTTCCTGATGGAATCCCTTTCCCTCAGGAGAATCGTAGCGATAGGCGTCGCATTCTTTGAAAGCTTCGTGAAAGAGAAGGTTCTGCTGATCGACGATTTCGGCCAGCTTCTGCATCCGGATCTCCTTTGCCATCTCGTTGAGATATTCGAGGACTGCAACAAGCAGAGCCAGATGCTCGTAGTCGACTGCAATCCTTCCCTGCTCAGGGAGAATCTTCTTAGAAAGGATGCCGTCTGGTTCGCCCAGAAGGATGCTGAGAGCTCGACTGTGTTCTACAGCCTTTCCGACTTCAAGGGCAGAAGCAAGGCAAGCTACAGCGCCCGCTACATGCAGGGTGCATTCGGTGCGCTTCCTGTCACCAGCGATTTCTATTTCTTGCATGACGGAACTCCCGTCGAGGATGAGGCTTTCGTAAAGGAGGAGGAGTAAGATGACAAAGCGCAAGAAGAATACCACAGAGGCCAAGGGAACCATCCTTCTGGTGACGGCGACCAAGGCCGAGAGCGCATACTTTTCCCAGATGAGGAAGGATTGCCGCTACATGAACCTGACGGTCGAGTATGCAGGGCGCGACGGCCTTTCGCTCAAGGAACTCATAGACATCACCGCAAAGAGGAAGAACCTCGGCAAGTACGAGAAAGTATGGGCTCTTTTCGGTTTCGACGAAGTCGGTACCGATGTCGAGGAGGTCAAGGTTCTCAGGGAGTATGCTGAAAAGAAGAGAATCGGACTATGCTGGTTCGATCCCTGTTTCGAGCTCTGGTTCCTGCTGCACCTCGGCGCTCTCAACACGTATGTCGGAGATGCGGAAGGCATAAGGGCAAAGGTCAAGGGAGCAGTGGGAGGAGACATAACCCCCGAATTTCTTCTGACCAAGGGAATCAATCTGCATCTGCAGCTGTTCGGCAGACATGCAACGGCCGATATCAATGCAAGAAACTACAACAATGCGATAAGCTATTCCCACGGACTGGAGGCCACTACGATGCCGGAATTCGACGAGATGATCCAGGAAGTCTGCGGAAAGGCCGACATGTCGCATAACCAGAAGGCCTTCAAGTAAGATGCAGGCATTCACGATATTGTTCAGCGTGCTGGCGATATCGATATCATCAATGGATCTCGCCCTCGCCATTGTCTGGGGGCGAAGGGCCGAGTACAGATGGTCGAAGTTCCTGATAGTCTTCATGGCCACCGTGCTCGGACTTGTCTTCTCTTACGCTCTGGTATCGTTTTCGCCTCTGTTGCTGACGGGGACAGCTAGCCTAGTCTTCTCGATAGTCTGGGAGGCTATATACATCTGCGACGTCGCTTTCCTTTTCGTGTTCATCCCGATTTTCATCAACTGGGTCATAGCGCGTCCTTTCCAGACGAGGGAGAAACTGGTGTCCATCGTCCTTGCCTCCGCATTCGTCGCTTCCGCGATAGTTTCGATGGTCACCCGCAGCGACCTTGCGGAAAAAATGAAATTCGTCTGCTTTCTTCCGGTGATTGTCTACACGGTGGTCGTCATGGCGCAGGCGAGAATGGACATAGCAGAAAAGGATTCCCGAGCTGCGGCCCTTACGATAGAGATTGTCTCCATTTCGATGATTCCGTTTCTCGTCGTACCGCTTTTTGCAGTATCTTTTTCATCTCTGGCTCTTCCCATTGTCGCCTTCTGTTATTTTGTGATGGTCCTTGTGTTCCTCTTCATCGCGATCAACAAGCAACTTAACGAGGAGAAGGACGTCGAAATCGATCGTGAGGACGTAAGACGGTCCATCGTTGAGAAGTATCACATAACCGACCGCGAAATGGAGGTCATAGAGCTGATAAAGCAGGGATTGACGAACAAGGAGATCGCATCGGAGCTCAACATAAGTGTCAACACGGTGAACAATCACATATCGAACGCCTTCACCAAGACTGGCGTACGCTGCAGGATCGATCTGCTGAATCTGCTCAAGGAGGCATCCTGGTGAGATACCCGATCGACGAGAAACTGATACTTGCCGGCTGTTATCGTGATAAGGAAGACATAATCGATGCAGCACAGCCGTTCAAGCTCATACATGAAGAGGGCGCACGGGAAGCGGTCCTTATGCTGCATGGCTATGCCGGATATCCTGGGGAGCTGTGTTCCGTGGCAAAGGCCGTGTATTCGCGCGGATTCGACGTGTACGTCCCTCGACTGCCGGGAATGGGCACCAGCTCGAGCGACTTCAGAAACACTTCGTCCGCGGACTGGATCGGAGCGAGCGAGAATGCGCTAATGGTCATGATCGGCAGATACGGCAAGGTAAGCGTGCTCGGACACTCCATGGGTGCCCTGATCGCGATTCTTCTTTCGCTTCGCCATGAACTCAAGTGCATAGAGCTCGTCGCGCCTGCGCTGAAGCTCAGGCAGAGGCCTTCTTCTGTCGCGCTCAAGACGCTCTGCGCACTCGACAAGGTTCTGGACGTGGAGTGGCATAGCGATCCCGATTACCACCTGCATTACGACGGAGCTCCAAAGGATGACCTGGAACTAGGAGTGCAGTATTGGTCGCATTTCTATCCTAGACAGTTTTCCTCGTTCCTGGATATGGAGCGGGAGGCGAGAAACCGCATTCCGGATCTCGATTGCCCGACGCTGGCCATAATGGGAAAAGATGATCCTCTTGTACCTGTGGATGTGCTTGGCTACTTCGACCGAAAAAGGCTTTCCTTCACGAAGAAGGTCGTCGTACCCGGCGGCACGCACATGCTCTTCTACGACAAGGATGAAAAAGCCGAGGAAATAACGATTAAGGAGTGCGTCGACTTCCTCTGCCTGTTGTCTTAAAAAAGAAAACACTTTAGTATTTATGTGTCCGCCACCAGCGGACACCATCATATTCAGGAGAAAGATAACAATGGAAGTTCGTGTTCGTTACGCCCCGTCTCCGACCGGGCTGCAGCACATCGGTGGAGTCAGAACCGCGCTGTACAACTACTTCTTCGCCAAAGCCAATGGCGGAAAGTTCATACTCCGCGTCGAGGACACAGACCGGGAAAGGTATTCGGACGAGTCCTTGCAGGATCTTTACGATACCCTCGACTGGCTCGGCATAGAATGGGACGAGGGTCCTGTCGTCGGCGGTCCGTTTGGCCCGTATATACAGAGCGAGAGGTTCGAGCTTTACAGGAAGTATGCCGAACAGCTTGTCAAGGACGGAAAGGCCTATTATTGCTATTGTTCCCCGGAACGCCTTGAGAAGGTCAGACAGGAACAGATCGCATCAAAGAGCGAGTACCAGGGATACGATAGGCACTGTGCGAATCTCACTGACGAGGAGCGTGCGGAATACGAGAGACAGGGAATAAAGCCGGTAATAAGGCTCAGGGTCCCGACCGAAGGCTCGACGACATTCCACGATGTCCTTATGGGTGATATCACCCGTCGCAACAGGGATGTTTCGCCCGATCCTATCCTTCTCAAGAGTGACGGATTTCCGACATATCATCTTGCGAACGTGATCGACGACCATCTGATGGGAGTTACTCATATCATGAGGGCTCAGGAGTGGATTCCTTCCGGACCGCTCCATATCCTTCTCTACAAGGCCTTCGGCTGGGAACCGCCCGTCTATTGCCACCTTCCGATGGTCATGGGCAAGGACGGCCAGAAACTGAGCAAGAGGCACGGTTCGACGAGCGTCAGGGATTTCAGGACAAAGGGCTATCTTCCGGAGGCCATAATCAACTACGTTACGCTTGTCGGATGGTCGCTCGACGGATCCACTGAGATATTCAGCAAGCAGGAGCTCGAGAAGTGCTTCCGCATGGAAAACATCCACAAGAAGCCCGGTATATTCGACTACAAGAAGCTCGATTGGTTCAACGGCTACTACATAAGGGCCTGCGAGGACGAGCGTCTTGCTTCCCTGATGACTCCTTATCTCCAGGAAGCCGGGTTCATCTCGAAAGAGCCGAGCGAAGATGAGAAGGCGCTCGTAATGAAGCTCGTTGGGCCATGCAAGGAGAGGATGAAGGTCGTATCCGACGTCGTCGAGCTTTCAAGGTTCCTCTTCGAGGACAAGCCTGTCGAGGATGTCGGGGTATATGTTGCGAAGGGCAGCGACGAGGAAAGCACTTTCAAGGCACTCGAACGCGGATCGAAGATATTGATTTCAGGTCTCGAAGCAGGAAAGGAGGAACAGGAGATAGAGGAGGAGCTTGTCGCTCTTTCGAAGGAACTTGGAATAAAGGTCAATGGGGTCTTCCAGCCGATCAGGGTGGGACTGACCAATTCCACGGTCTCGCTGCCGCTTTTCGATTCCATCAGACTGCTTGGTATGGACGAGACAAAAAGAAGGCTCGGGAGAGCCATAGGAATATTGGAGGCAATACATGGCTGATACAGTTACAATGGACAAGATCGTTTCCCTCTGCAGAAGAAGAGGTTTCATTTTCCAGTCGAGCGAGATCTACGGAGGTCTCAACGGAGCATATGACTACGGTCCGCTCGGAGTCGAGCTCAAGAACAACATCAGGGATTTCTGGTGGAAGGAGATGACGCAGCTGCACGACAACATCGTCGGCCTCGACGCGTCCATCCTCATGCATCCCCGCGTTTGGGAGGCATCGGGACACGTCTCGAACTTTACCGATCCGATGGTAGACTGCAAGGTCTGTAAGAGTCGCTTCCGCGCCGATCAGATCGACCTTTCCAAGCCTTGCCCCGTCTGCGGCAACAAGGACAGCTTCACTGAGCCGAGGAACTTCAACCTGATGTTCCAGACGCACATCGGACCTAATTCCGATTCCGCGTCCGTCGTCTATCTTCGCCCGGAGACGGCTCAGGGAATATACGTCGATTTCAAGAACGTCCTGCAGAGCTCGAGAGTCAAGCTTCCATTCGGAATCGCACAGGTCGGAAAGAGCTTCAGAAACGAGATCACGACGAAAAATTTCATCTTCCGTTCCTGCGAGTTCGAGCAGATGGAGATGCAGTTCTTCTGCAAGCCCGGAACAGACGAGAAGTGGTTCCCGTACTGGAGAGAGCAGAGAATGGAGTACTACAAGAAGATGGGAATCCGCGCAGATCATCTTAGATGGCATCAGCATGGACCGGACGAGCTTGCTTTCTATGCAAAGGATGCCTACGACATCCAGTTCCTCTTCCCGATGGGATGGCAGGAGCTCGAAGGTGTCCACTCAAGGACCGACTACGACCTGACCCAGCATCAGAAGTTCAGCGGCAAGGACATGACGTACCTTGATCCCGAGACCAACGAGAGATATATTCCGTATGTCGTCGAGACATCCGCAGGACTCACGAGAAACGTCCTCATGGCGCTTTCTGACGCATACGACGAGGAGCCGACCCCGGAAGGAGATGTCAGGACCGTCCTCCATTTCCATCCGCTCATCGCACCGGTCATGGTGGCAGTTCTTCCGCTGGTGAAAAAGGACGGACTCGGCGAGTATGCACAGAAGCTCGAGCACGGACTACGTGCCGATTTCAAGACGTTCTTCGACCAGAGCGGGGCCGTCGGAAGAAGATACAGGAGAATGGACGAGATCGGAACTCCGTACTGCGTCACCGTCGACTACCAGACTCTTCAGGATGACACAGTCACCGTCCGTTTCCGCGACAGCATGGCTCAGGAGAGAGTATCTGTAGACAAGCTCGTCGAGTTCATCCATGCGAAGAACAAGGAATATGTGAGGATCTGAGATGAACAAGGCGCTTCAGACATTATTCGACCGTGGATTCGTCAAGGACTGCACGAACCTCGATGCACTGTCGGATCTGATGGACAAGGAGAAGGTTACATTCTACTGCGGCACGGATCCGACCGGTGCCAGTCTCCACATCGGTCACATCGTACCTTTCTTTGCGATGCACCATCTCCAGGAGGCTGGCCATAACCCGATCGCTCTCGTCGGCGGAGGCACCGGACTGATCGGGGATCCGTCCGGAAAGACCGAGATGAGGAAGATTCTTTCCGTCGAGCAGATCAAGAGCAACGCGGAGAGGATAAAGGATCAGCTTTCATCCGTAATCGACTTCTCCGAAAATCCGAAGCCAGGTCTCGGCAGGGCCAGACTCATGAACAACGCCGACTGGCTCGTCGACTTGAATTACATCCAGTTTCTCAGGGATGTCGGAAAGTATTTCTCCGTAAACCGCATGCTGACTTTCGAAGGTGTGAAGCAGAGACTGGAAAGAGGGCTTTCGTTCATAGAGTTCAACTACCAGCTTCTGCAGAGCTACGACTTCAAGGTTCTTTACGACAGGACAGGTTGCCGTATGCAGATAGGCGGTGCCGACCAGTGGGGAAACATCGTGGCCGGAATCGATCTCATCCAGAGGATGGGAGGCCCCGAGTGCTTCGGACTCACGTTCAACCTCATAATGAGGAGCGACGGCAAGAAGATGGGCAAGAGCGAGAAGGGCGCAGTGTTCCTTGCTGCGGACATGTACTCTCCATACGACTTCTATCAGTATTGGAGAAACGTGACCGACGAGGATACGATCAGGTTCATGAAACTGTTTACGTTCATGGATCTTGACGAGATCGCCGAGTATGCCGATCCGGCAAGAAACATCAACGAAGCCAAGGAAAAGCTTGCCTACGAGGTAACGCGGATCATCCATGGACAGGAAGAGGCCGACAAGGCTCTGGCTGCCGCCAAGGCTCTCTTCAGCGTCGGCGCTGATAAGGAGGGCATGCCATCCAAAGAAGTCTCCCGCACGGAATTCGAGGGAAAGGGAATGGGAATTCTCAATCTCTTCACGCTTTCCGGTCTGTGTGCTTCCAACGGCGAGTCCAGAAGGATCGTCACACAGGGTGGCGCAGAGGTCAATGGAACCAAGATAACCGACCCGAAAACCATGATCACTGCAGACATGGCCGACGAGAACGGTGAGTTCATTCTCAAGGCAGGAAAGAAGAGATTCTTCCGCATCGTGATTAAATAGGTCACGCTGTCGAGCATATGACCCAGGCAAGTTGAATCAACCCCCAAATGTTGTCTCCAACATTTGGGGTTTTTTTTGGACTAGCCAAGGAAAATTGGACACTAAGCCAAGTTGATTTGCGAATGCCTTTCTTCAAATTCCCGTGGAGAGGCATATCCTAGATCCGAATGCATCCTGATGCCGTTGTAATACAGCTCTATGAACTTAAACACTTCCTTTTTCGTTTCCTCCCTCGATCCGAACTTTTTTCCTGCTACAAGCTCCCTTTCCAAGCTTTTCGAGATCCTGATGCTGCCATAGCGTCCATCGCTCTTCTCGAATATGCTGCGTATACTTTCGGGGATCGACTCGTTCTCCTTGTTCCTCTTGGAAGGCTTCCTCCCAAGATATTCGCAGAATCCGCTCTTCGAGATTCCAAGCGTCTTGCAGGCCTGTTGTCATTTAAGGTACTGGTATCTTACCGTTTTTTCGTGTCTGAAGACCCGGAACTGTTTTAAAAGTTCCAGCTCATCCTCAAGTTCACGGTTCTTCTTCTCCAACCACCAGATCTCCGCCTGGTGGTCGTATATCTTGACCCCGTTACCGGGGAAGGCCGACTGGCCATACTTCTCGTACTCGGAGACCCATCGGTAAAGGGCGTTGTAGTGGATGTCGAGAAGTCCCGACACTTCCTTGGCATCCATATCATCTTCTCGACTATCAGATTGACAGCTGCTAGCTTGTAATCCCTGTCGAATACTCACACTGCACCTTCCTTCTATTCTCTTAACTTTGTGTCCAGTAAATTATACCATGACCAGACAGCATATGTCTTAATTCCTCCAACTTTGTGGGGTTAGTTCAAGTTGTCCGGGTCGTTTTTTTTCTTTCAATGTGAGGCGATTCGACCATGTCGGCCATGGCACATACCCATGGTTAATTATCACCAGTCGTCGCGAATGGAGAAATTCACCATTTACTCCTTTTCCCCCGATGGGGTAGCTTATCCGTATGCAAAAGAAGGAAACCTCGTGGCTCGAACGCCATATAACACTGCATTCCTACGATGATGCAAAGGACGAAAGACTCAATGCCGCAAGCCATCTGGCCGGATCTGCGATGAGCATTCTGGCGTTCGTGTTCGTACTATTCAACCTGTACAGGACGGACAGCGTCCTTTTCCGCTCAGGGCTCGTGATCTATGCGCTTTCAAACGTTCTGCTCTATACGGCTTCCGGTCTGTATCACAGTCTTCCTGCCGGAGATGGCAAGAGAATATGCAGGGTTCTGGATCACTGCAACATATACTTCCTCATAGCCGGTACGTATACGCCCGTACTCCTATACATCGGTACGTCGCTTGCTGTAAAGCTCACTGCGATGATGTGGGCCATCGCGCTCGTAGGAGTGGCTTTCACGATATTCTTCTGGGGACGCCTGAAGCCCCTGCATGTCGTTCTGTATCTGCTGATGGGATGGGCTGTCGTATTCTTTGCCTCGGACGTGATTCCGTTGCTTCCTCGTCATCTGGTGAAATATCTTGTCTCCGGAGGGCTTGCATATTCGTTCGGCGTCATATTCTATGCGATGAAGAAAATACCGCACTATCATTTCATATGGCATCTGTTCGTCCTGCTGGGATCGGCGCTGTTCTATTTCGGGATAATTTCCGCTTTGCTTTTCAAAATCTGACTGGATGCCTATTCATGAACAGAAGTGTATGCAACAAATTCCATTGCATGCACTTTTTTCATTAGTATTCATTTGCACCCTCCAATGTGGCATTTTTATCCTGGAAAAGCGATTCTTTGCAAAAATTTAGTTGCGCACAATGTAGGCTGATGTTCTAATGTGTGTATGGATGCTTGACATCCCAAAACAAAAGGAGGAACTCGAATGAAGAAGTTCTTGGTCGCCATGATGGTTATGGCAGTTATCGCAGGAACCCTGTTCGCGCAGGGCTCGGCAGAATCCGGTGCGGCAGTAATGCTCAACAAGGACAAACCTGTAATTTTCTACAACAGACAGCCGTCCGACCCGACGACCGGTGTAATCGATATGAATGCAATGAACTGGAACGACAAGACTATGTACGTAGGCTTCGATGCAGCTGGCGGCGGTGCGGTCCAGGGCAAGCTCATAACGGATTTCCTCGCATCTGCAGATCCTGCAGTCATCGATAGGAACGGAGATGGAATCATCGGATACGTCCTCTGCATTGGAGACGTAGGACACAACGATTCCAAGGCAAGGACACAGGGAATCAGAGAGGCTCTTGGAACATGGGCCGGCTCGACCGATCCCGGCGTTGTCCAGGAGGGGTCTGTCAACGTCGGAGGCAAGACGTTCAAAGTCGTCGAGCTCGAAGGCAAGGCAATGACCGGTACCGACGGTTCCACATGGAATGCAAACGCAGCCACCGACGCAATGAGCGGATGGGCGACGAAGTTCGGCGATCAGATCGATATGGTCGTATCCAACAACGACGGAATGGCGATGGGCTGCCTCCAGGCGTCCAACTACCCGGCCGGCGTCCCAATCTTCGGCTATGATGCGAATGCCGATGCGATCGAGGCTATCGGGGCTGGAAAGCTTACCGGCACTGTATCCCAGAACGTCGATGCCCAGGCAGCCGGAACTCTGCAGGTCCTGAGAAACTATCTCGACGGACTCACCGGTGCAGATGTCTATACAAAGGGAATTTCCGAGCCTGACCAGTATGGAAACAAGATTACGGCCGACATGATGTGGGTCGCTGATACGAAGGCGCTCCTTGCCCAGAACGTCGGAGTAAATTCGTCCAACTGGCAGCTCTATACGGAAGGCACCAGGGATGCCGGAATCAAGCAGACAGACGCTCCTTCCAAGAAGGTCATTCTTACAGTCTACAACGCAGGAGACAACTTCCTTTCCTCGTCCTACGTGCCTGCTCTCAGATACTATGCTCCTCTGATGAACATCGAGCTGAACATCGTACAGGGCGACGGACAGAGCGAATCCTCCTGTCTCGACAAGTTCACCAACCTCGGAAACTACGACGCGTACGCAATCAACATGGTCAAGACGAACTCCGCACAGGATTATCTTGACAAGCTCAAGTACTGATCTGCGTTTGCAGTGGAGGTGGAAGGCGGAGGCCTCTGGGCTTCCGCTTTTTTCGGATTTTCATGGATGCATGAAGATTGCAACTGACGAGAGAAAGGACGGAACATGAGTGATAAGATAGTATTGGAGATAAAGAATCTATCGAAGTCTTTTTCCAAGAACAAAGTCCTCGACGGAATCAACCTGACTGTCGAGGAAGGCACTGTGTGCGGTCTGATGGGCGAGAACGGGGCCGGCAAGTCCACGATGATGAAATGTCTGTTCGGAATCTATGCAAAGGACGAAGGACAGATATCGTTGTTCGGCAAGCCTGTGGATTTCCGCAATCCGAAGGATGCCCTCGAGAACGGAGTGGCGATGGTGCATCAGGAGCTGCAGCAGTGTCTGGACAGAACGGTCCAGGACAACCTTTTCCTGGGCAGGTATCCTACACGTGCCGGTGTGGTCGACGAGGCGAGGATGCTCAAGGAGAGCAACAATCTTTTCGCTTCCCTCAAGATGAACGTCAACCCCAAGACGATCATGCGGACCATGTCCGTATCGCAGCGGCAGATGGTCGAAATTGCAAAAGCCGTAAGCTATGGAGCGAAGCTTATCGTGCTCGACGAGCCGACCAGCTCCCTTACCGAACCCGAGGTCAAGAAACTGTTCAGTATAGTGAGCGACCTAAGGAAGGAAGGCGTCTCGTTCGTCTACATCTCCCACAAGATGGACGAGATATTCGAGATATGCGACGATGTGGCGGTTCTCAGAGACGGCAAGATGATCTTCAAGAAGAAGACCAAAGATACGAACATGAACGAGCTGATCGCGGCAATGGTCGGTCGCTCGCTCGACAAGCGTTTCCCTGATGTGGACAACAACCCGGGCGACGCCTTCCTGGAGGTGAGAAACCTTAACACGAAGTACGATCCCGTTCTGCATGATATCAGCTTCACCGTCCGTAAGGGCGAGATATTCGGGCTCTATGGACTTGTAGGAGCTGGAAGAAGCGAGCTTCTCGAGGCAATGTTCGGCATCCGTACGATCGCTTCCGGCCAACTTGTGGTCGGTGGAAAGAAGATGAGGTTCAACTCGTCCGCGGAAGCCATGAAGCACTCGTTTGCTCTCGTGACCGAAGAGAGAAAGCTCAATGGCATGTTCGGTAAGGACACCATCAAGTTCAATACCTGCATAACCAACCTCGATGCGTACAAGACGCACGGATTCCTTGACAACAGGAAGATGTTCGATGCCGCAAAGCGCGAGATCGAAACCATGAAGACCAAGTGCGTGAGTGCCGACGAGCTCATAAGCGCCCTTTCCGGAGGAAACCAGCAGAAGGTGATCATAGGAAAATGGCTCGAGCGCAGTCCCGACATTTTCCTGATGGACGAGCCCACGCGTGGAATAGACGTAGGGGCGAAGTACGAGATTTACCAGCTGATCATCCGCATGGCAAAGGAAGGAAAGACAATAATCGTCGTATCCTCGGAGATGCCGGAGATCCTCGGAATAACCAACAGGATCGCTGTAATGAGCCATCACAGGCTTGCGGGTATCGTGAACACCAAGGAAACCGATCAGGAAGAGCTCCTGAGACTTTCTGCTAAGTATCTATAGGGAGGACAAGGATGGCAGAACTTAACAACAAGACGATCATGTCGATTGAAGAGGACGGCAAGGTCCTTGAATATTCGAAGAAGCTGAAGGCTCTCAGAGCCGACGGTGTGACAAAACTTTCAGATTGCCGCATCGAAATGGCGACTTTGAAGAAGAACATGCTTATAGGAGCTGAAGAGAAGGCCGAAAGGATCGCCGAACTCGGGAAGGAGATCGAGAAGGCGAAGGCAGTCGCTGAAAAAAACAAGGCAGAGATAGCCGCGCTCAGTCGCGAAGCCGTGGCATATGTCAACAGGATCAGCAAGGATATCGAAGCCGCCGTCGAAGAGAAGCAGAATAGGAAAATGGCCGGCGCAAAGGCCTTCTACGAGAAAGAAGTCGCCAAGATCAAGGAGGATGCCGCTGCCAGGAGGGCCGAGGTCGAGCGTCAGTTCGCAGGCGGCGATCCTAAGCTTCTGAAGGGAGAGCTCGACATCTGCGATTACGAGCTCAAGAGCGCTCTCTTCGATTCGAAGAGCCGTTTCAACGACGAGATATACAAGGCCAAGGCCGTAAAAAACCAGGTTTTCGTGGATCATATCCAGAAAAACAGGGAACTCAGGAACGGAAAGAGTCGTTTCAGCGAGGATATGAAGCTCAAATGGAAGAACTTCCTCTTCAATTTCAAGGCTTCCACGTTCTTCCTTTCAAACGGACTATACATAGCCATCCTGATTTTCTTCATCTTCTGCATCATCGCAGCTCCGCTGAAGGGAATGGGAAACCTTCTAACGCTTCCGAACATCTTCACCATTCTTGAGCAGTGCTCCACCAGGATGTTCTATGCACTTGGCGTCGCCGGTCTGATCCTGCTTGCCGGAACCGACCTGAGCATCGGAAGGATGGTTGCTCTTGGAAGCGTATTCACGGGTCTCATACTTCATCCCGGAATGAACATCGTCACGTTCTTCGGAATGGGCCCATGGGATTTCACGGGCATACCCATGGCTTTGAGGGTGTTCATGGCTCTTGGCCTTTCGATCGTACTGTGTACCGCTTTCAGCGCATTTGCCGGATTTTTCTGTGCAAAGCTCAAGATGCACCCGTTCATCTGTACTCTTGCGACCCAGCTGATCATCTATGGAATAATGTTCTTCGGAACCAGCGGAACCCCGGTTGGAAGCATCGATTCCTCGATAAAGGACCTGATCGGCGGACGCTGGATCATAGGCGTCATAGGCGGCCAGTACGTGACGTTCCCGAAGTTGATCGTGCCTGCTGTAGTCGCGATCATCGTCGCTTGGATAATCTGGAACAAGACGACGTTCGGAAAGAACATGTATGCGGTCGGAGGAAACGGAGAGGCTGCAGCTGTCTCCGGAATCTCGGTATTCTGGGTGACGATGGGCGTGTTCATCATGGCCGGCATCTTCTACGGTTGCGGAGCTTTCCTGGAGGCGTTCAGGGCAAACGCTTCGGCCGGCACCGGACAGGGATTCGAACTTGATGCCATTGCGGCCTGCGTCGTAGGTGGAATATCGTTCAACGGCGGAATAGGAAAGATCGGCGGTGCGGTGATCGGAGTGATAATCTTTACGTCGCTCACATACTGCCTGACATTCCTCGGAATCGATACGAACCTGCAGTTCGTGTTCAAGGGATTCATCATCCTTGCCGCCGTTTCGCTTGACTCGGTGAAATATCTCAAGAAGAAGTGATCCGGAAGACGGGAGCGGACCTTATGCGTGATCAGGCATTTCGCGGTCGGCTCCTGTTTTTGATCGGGCCTCTATGATAGGCTCGTCAAGCCGCCTGTTTCCTTCTGAAAACAGGCGGCTTCGTTCTGTCTTCAGTTCTTGCGATGCAATACGGTCGGACGTTGCTCTACAAACGCTTCGAGCATTCTTTTTTCGATCGGAATCGAATATCGGACAATCGTGCCGAACTTGTTTTCTTGGCCGTCTCCCCGTGCTACGGCATCGACGTCTTTCTTCGTCCGCCATGGATGCCCGTGGTATTGTCGTTATTCTTCGCTCAGGCTTTTTGCTGATCCTTGAGCTTTGCTATGTTTACATCGAAGGGCGGATATATGATTCCTTTTTCCGTTATTATCCCCGTGATGTTTTGATGCGGAGTCACATCGAACGACGGATTGAATACATCGATGTTCGCAGGCGCCACGAGGACTCCGCCAGGGCGAATCACTTCGTCCCGGTCTCTCTCCTCGATCGGAATGTCTTTTCCTTCCTTCATCGAGAAGTCTATGGTAGTCGTCGGTGCGACCGAGTAGAACGGAACACCGTAGGTACGGCAGATTACGCTGAGCGGGAACGTGCCAAGCTTGTTTGCCACGTCTCCGTCCGTAGTTATCCTGTCGGCTCCAAGAATTACGCAGTCTATCTTTCCTGCTCTGATCAACGTTGCCGCGGCGCTGTCGGGAATCAGTGTAGAAGGAATTCCCGCGTCGACCAGCTCCCATGCGGTAAGCCTAGCTCCCTGGAATCTTGGTCGAGTCTCGTCGGCGTAGACATGTCTGACCTTTCCCTGCTCGTAGGCCGTCTTGATGACTCCGAGCGCAGTACCCCATCCGCAGGTCGCGAGCGCTCCTGTGTTGCAGTGCGTGAGTACGGTCGCTCCCGGACGGATGACGGCCGATCCGATTTTTCCGATCAGCTTGTTCATCGACCTGTCTTCCTCGACTATTCTGTCCGCCTCAGCAAGCATGGCATCTGGATCGAGTCCGCTGTCTTCGGCGATTCTTTTCATCCTGTCGACCGCCCACATCAGATTTACTGCGGTAGGTCTGGAGAATCCTACTATGTCGCATTTCTTCCTGAACAGATCCCAGTTCCCGTCGCTTTCCTTCGCAGCAAGATATATTCCGTATCCTGCCGCTCCTCCTATGGCAGGCGCTCCGCGCACGATCATGTCGGATATCGCGAAAGCAACCTCCTCGCTTGTGGATGCATATACGTAGGTCAATTGCGTCGGCAGTACCCTCTGGTCGATCAGCTTTAGTTTTCCATCGACGAACTCAAGTGCCTTGAAACTCTCTTCCATGCTTTTTTTCTCCTATCATCGTGCGAGAAGGTCTTTCCAGACCCTGGCCGCATTTCTTACTATCTCCTTCTCGTCCAACGTGAGAAGATTCCTATGTTCCATGAGAATGTTGCCGGCGCAGATGACTGTGTCGATGTTCTCCGTTCCGGCCGAGTACACGATTGCGCTGAATGGATCGTTAAGCGGTGTCATGTTTGCGCATCGCGTGTCGATGAGAATCATGTCGGCATCCTTTCCGATTTCTATCGTACCAAGACGGTCGGACAGTCCCAATGCCGCTGCTCCATTCCTTGTGGCCATTTCGAGCACGTCGTAGGCTCCGACAAGACTGGGACTGCGGTTCTCTGCAGTTGCGATCAATGCGGCGACGTGCATCTCCTCGAGCATATTCAGATTGTTGTTGCTGCTTGCCCCGTCCGTACCCAGGGCCACGTTGACCCCCAGACTTTTCGCTTTGGCCACGCTAAAGGTGCCTGAGGCAAGCTTCGCATTGCTCGATGGGTTGTGCACGATGGATATTCCTTTCTTTGCACATAGCCTGAGCTCGTCGTCGGTGAGATGTACTCCATGGGCGAGATACATGGTCCCAGTAAGCGCGCCGATGGACTGCAGGTACATAAGTGGCGTAAGGCCGGTGTCTGCAAGACAGTCGTCGACTTCCTTCTCCGTTTCCGATAGATGCGTGTTGACAAAGCATCCGAACTTCTCGGCATAAATCCTGCTTTTTACGTATGTATCTCCTGAACAGGTGTAGATCGCATGGGGCGCCATGTCGATCCTGTACCGAGAATCTCCGTCTAT
>CASEKE010000050.1 GCA_949288415.1 uncultured Spirochaetales bacterium | reverse complement strand
GCCATTGGAAAGGCAAGCCAGAAATGGACTCAGCCAATTCGCAACTGGGGACTTGCCATCAACCAGTTCTCCATCGTCTTTGGAGACAGGGTCAAACTATGATTGAGAATTCCATTTACACAGAATTCTTGACAGCCCCTCAGAGCAAACTACCGGCTGAGCCGGTAGTCATGATTCCATGTTGTTGACATGAAGGAACGATTGGTGTACTCTCTTCATCGTCGAATATATTCTCCTGTAGCTCAGTCGGTAGAGCAGGTGGCTGTTAACCACCCTGTCGGGGGTTCAAATCCCTCCGGGGGAGCTTTCCAAGGCAAGGAATTGTTCCTTGCTTTTTTTTGTCCGGTTCGGGCGGATCAGCACTGCAATCTGCTATAATGTTTTTATGGACAGAAAGGACGTCAGAAACGACAGGACATACGCCGCAATAGACCTCAAGAGCTTCTATGCATCCGTAGAGTGCCGTGAGAGGGGACTCGATCCTCTTTCCGCCCGTCTGGTCGTCGCAGATGCCTCGAGAACGGACAAGACCATCTGTCTTGCCGTTTCTCCGGCTTTGAAGAGTCTCGGGATAAAAGGTAGATGCAGACTGTTCGAGGTGCACCAGAGACTGAAAGAGCTTGAAAGGGAGACAGGTTCCGTCATCGACTTTCTGATAGCCGCTCCAAGGATGCAGCTGTACATCGATTACAGTTCGAGAGTATATGAGACGTATCTTTCATATGTATCTCCGGACGATATACACGTATACAGCATAGACGAGGTCTTCGTCGATCTGACCGACTACATGGTACTGTACAGGATAACTGCGGAAGATCTTGTCTCGCGCATGATACGCGACGTATACGACACTACCGGGATAACCGCGACTGCAGGCATCGGCGAGAATCTCTATCTGGCCAAGATAGCTATGGATATAATGGCGAAGAAGACAAAGGCGGATGCAAACGGCGTACGTGTGGCACGTCTGGACAGGATGTCCTTCCGCCGGGAACTGTGGGAACACCAGCCTTTGACCGATTTCTGGCGCATGGGCCACGGAATTGCCGAGCGTCTTTCGAAATACGGACTGAAGACAATGGGTGACATAGCAAGAATGAGCATTTCCCACGAGGAGAGCCTCTACCGGGAATTCGGGGTCGACGCCGAACTTCTTATCGACCATGCCTGGGGCGAGGAGACGTGTCTCATGGCAGACATAAAGAACTAGAGGCCCAAGGTCATCTCCATATCGTCAGGACAGGTCCTTCCCGATGCCTATCCGTTCGAAAAAGCGCGTCTCGTCATCCATGAGATGGCCGATGCGATATCGCTGGATCTGGTCGCATCAGGACTGGAGACTGACGGAGTGGCGCTTATGGTTGGATACGACAGGGTCGCGGATGGCTATCGAGGCCGTCTCAAGGGCGACAGGTACGGTCGTTATGTTCCTCCGCCGGCTACGGGGTCGGCGAGAATTGCCGACCCCTTTGGAAACCGGCGTCATACATCCAGCACGAGGAGGATCGTGGATGCCTCGCTGGAACTTTTTGACAGAATCGTCGATCCGTCGCTTCCCGTCAGACGCATGAGCATCACGCTTCTGGACGTGGTCGAGAAGGGAAAAGGAAACGATGTCATCCAGTACGATCTGTTCCAGGATGCTTTTGAAGAAGGGAAGACCGACGATGGTAAGGAGGAGTCGATGCAGCAGACTCTTCTCGGCATCAAGCGCAAATGGGGACGTAACGCCATACTCAAGGCTATGAACCTGGAGGATGGTTCGACTGCCATGGAACGCAACAACCAGATAGGAGGACACAAGGCCTGATGGGAAGGTATGACGACATAATCGATCTGGAGAGCCCGACGTCAAAGGTGCATCCTCCGATGCCGAGAGCGGAAAGAGCCAAGCAGTTCAGCCCGTTCGCGGCACTGAAGGGCTATGACAAGGCAATAGAGGAGAAATCAAGATACCTCGAGAGGCGAAGAGATATCGGCGATTGGGGAAGAACTCGTCTGGACGAAAGCATAGTCAGGCTGGGGAGCCTGGTCGGCTCTGGATGCGAGATCGAAGCGAAGGTACTCGTGTTCGTGCCCGAAACCGGGCTGGAGATGGGAAACTATGAAGAGAAGAAAGGTTGGGTGACCCGTGTCGATATTGAAGGGCGGACCTTGACCGTTGCCGGTGAAAGGATTCCGCTTGCGTCGGTTGATGAAATTTCGTTCAACGATCCGAATTCCGCCGACAGCTGTTGACATGTCCATCGGTTTTCGTGTATCCTCTTCAAGGTTGAAGATATTCTCCTGTAGCTCAGTCGGTAGAGCAGGTGGCTGTTAACCACCCTGTCGGGGGTTCAAATCCCTCCGGGGGAGCTTTCCAAGGCAAGGAATTGTTCCTTGCCTTTTTTTATTTTTG
>CASEKE010000049.1 GCA_949288415.1 uncultured Spirochaetales bacterium | reverse complement strand
CTTCCATTTCTTTTCTTGAAATCGAATATCGGACCTTGTCGATCGTCGTTTTTGTGTATGTTCGATCCTTTTCCATGAAGCATGGCAGAATCGTATAGACTGCAAGAGCAAAAGAGATGTTGTAAAGAGGATCCGCAAAAGATCCTTCCGGACTCAGATTCCGTTGTTCGCACACAAGTTTCTGTATCCGCATCCTTCTCTTTTTGTCGCGCTCCGTATAGGCCGCTCTGTTCTTGGTTCCGTTTCCATAGAACAGATAGTTGGGATGGCCGAGAAGCCGCTCAAGTCCGGGGAAGAGCCGTCTGAAGCATTTGAAGCCCGATTGCTGTATCTTTTCATAGATCTGTTCCTCGACATCCAGTCTGATCTGCACCACATCGCCGTTCCCGGAAAGGATGAAATCCCTGTCGCTCATGAAAACAGGGCGATGTTCTTTTCCCATTTGCATTTTTTTTCTCCTTCTTGTCTCTTCAGGATCTTTTTCATTGCAAGTGGAAAAAGGTGGCGATTTGTCCGGTTGGGCCACACATGGGCTGTCCGGGCATTTCTCTTAAAAGGGTCGGCCCGGACCGATCCGGCTATGCAGGATGCATCTGCATCTTGGTATGATTATCGATTGCCAATCGGTCTTGTCCATGCTAAACTGATACGGTGGTGTCGGATCGGTCTGAATCCTGTCCGGCAGATGCCATGGAAAGGCATCGTCCGATCGTATTTCCGTTATATGCAGATAAAATTGAAGGCTCTTCCGTCGGAGGAGCCTTCTCTCTTTTCGGGGGGGGGGGGGGTAGTTTGAACGATCAGTTCTTGAAGCTGTGGATCGGTGCCGGAATCCGTCCGCCTCTGTTCACGAACTCCTCGCAGCTGAACGTATTGACCTTCATGATCGGTGCCGATCCGAGCAGACCTCCGAATTCGGCCGATTCCCCGAGACCTTTTCCGGCCACCGGGATAATCCTTACAGCAGTCGTCTTCTGGTTTATCATGCCGATGGCCATCTCATCGGCTATGATTCCCGAGATCGTGGTTGCCGGAGTATCGCCGGGAATCGCAATCATGTCGAGGCCGACCGAGCAGACGCATGTCATGGCTTCGAGCTTCTCTATGTTGAGGCTTCCTTTGACTACTGCATCGATCATGCCGTGGTCCTCGCTTACGGGGATGAATGCTCCCGACAGTCCTCCCACAGATGGGGATGCCATGATGCCGCCTTTTTTCACGCTGTCGTTCAGCAGTGCCAGTGCGGCGGTCGTTCCGGGCGCTCCGACTTTCTCCAGACCCATTTCCTCGAGTATTTCCGCGATACTATCTCCGATTGCGGGAGTAGGAGCAAGGGAAAGGTCGACTATCCCGAACGGGATGCCCATCCGTCGCGATGCTTCCTGAGCTACAAGCTGTCCCAGACGCGTAATCTTGAAAGCGGTTTTCTTGATTACCTCGCAAAGTGCGCAGAAGTCCAGGTCGTGCGCATTCTTCAGTGCCGTCTTTATGACTCCAGGCCCGCTTACTCCTACGTTGATCACATCATCCGTCTCTGTGACTCCATGGAATGCTCCGGCCATGAACGGATTGTCGTCAGGGGCATTCGTGAATACGACGAGCTTGGCGCATCCTATGCTGTCCCGCTCTTTCGTCCTTTCGGCCGTTTCCTTGATTATGTCGCCCATGAGTCTTACTGCATCCATGTTTATTCCGGTCTTCGTGGATCCGAGATTGACTGAGGCACATACGTTTTCTGTGGCGGCGAGAGCCTCGGGGATGCTTTTTATCAGAAGCTCCTCGCTTCTGGTCATTCCTTTCGCGGGAAGTGCGGAAAAGCCCCCGAGGAAATTGACTCCTACTGTCTTTGCCGCCTTGTCCAATGTCGTTGCAAGCTTCACATAGTCGTCTGTGCTCCTGCAGGCTGATGCGCCGATTATAGCCATCGGAGTTACGCTTATTCTTTTGTTGATGATCGGGATCGCATATTCCTTCTCTATGTCGGATCCGACCTTGATGAGGTCCTTCGCGACCGATGTGATCTTCCTGTAGATGTTCTCTGCAAGCTTGTCAACATCATCAGAAATGCAATCGAGGAGGCTTATGCCCAGAGTGATGGTCCTCACGTCCAGATTCTCCTTCTCGATCATGTTGTTCGTTTCTATTACTTCGTTTATGTTGATCATGCTCAGATCCTCTGTGTTCTGAGGAAGATTTCCTCGCGCTGGAGCTTGATTATGCACCCGATCTCGTTGCCGAGCTCCGCAAGCTCGTCGGAAAGCACCTTGAACTCTTTTGTGGCATTGTTCGTATCCGTGATCATCATCATGTTGAAAAAACCCTGTACGATTGTCTGGCTTATGTCCAGAATGTTGATGTTATTGGCGGCAAGATAGGTACATACCTTTGCGATTATTCCTACTTGGTCCTTGCCGACTACCGTGATTATGGATCTGTTCATACTGTTTTTCCTTCCTTGCTGAAATCATAAACGATTAGCAGGTTTTCGTTTAGTCCCCGATTGTTCTCTTTTCCTGTTTTATCGGTTAGAATCTTACCGGGAGGCCGAATGAAGAGAAAGAACAGCATGGTGATGGTAAAGCCAGCCAGCAGTCTATGCAATCTCCGCTGCACCTACTGCTTCTACCATGACGAAGCGGCGAACAGAGCGGAGGCGGAGAAGGGTATCATGAAGGAGGAGACCGTCAGGAATCTGATCCTGCGATTTGCCGCAGTTTCCGAGCGGGTCTCGTTCATGTTCCAGGGCGGGGAACCTACATTGGCCGGTCTTGATTTCTTCAGGCGCTTTCTTGCCTTGGAAAAGGAACTGGCTCCGGATGTCGAGTTTTATCATGCATTCCAGACGAATGGCATGCTGCTGGACGAGAGTTGGGCGGATTTCTTCAAGGAGAACGGAATACTGGTAGGGATTTCCTTCGACGGAGGGACGAGGATCCACGACGAGTATCGTGTGGATCCTGCAGGAGAAGGATCTGCAAGAAGAGTCCTTGAGACTATAGCTCTTCTTGAGAGGAAGAAGGTGGAGTTCAACGTTCTTGTCGTCGTCACCAGACTGCTTGCTGAGAACGTCGACTACGTATGGCGTTTTCTTCTTCGTCACGGCATTCTATACCATCAGTACATTCCGTGCATGGATCGGCTTGGAGGCGAGAAGTCCTCGTATTCTCTTGACGAGGCAAGCTATGCCGGTTTCCTGATGCGGCTCTTCGATCTGTGGTATGACGCCATCAGACATGGCATGTATGTTTCTGTGAGGCTTTTCGACAACGAGCTGATGATGCTTGACGGGTCCATGCCGGAATCATGCGAACTCTGCGGAAGATGCAGCATCGAGTATGTGGCCGAAGCGGATGGCACGATCTATCCCTGCGACTTTTTTTCTCTCGACGAGTGGGCTCTCGGAAACATAAACACGGACGAAGTCTCCCTTATTGACGAGAACCGCAGTCGTCTTGGCTTTGTCGAAAGAAGCCTGGAGGGCCGGGAGGTATGCCGAGGATGTCCTGCGTATGTAATCTGCCGCGGAGGATGCGAGCGCTATCGGACAGGTGGAAGGTACGTGTTCTGCGAAGCAATGAAGAGATACTACGATTATGCAGCGGGCAGGCTAGCCGAGGTCAGGGCTGTTCTACGAAAGAGTTGACTTTTGCCGGCTGTGGAAATAGGATCGTGCCATGAGAAAGATATTGAAGTTTGTTTTGCATCTCGTTTCGCTTATTGTTCTGCTGGCGATCGTCTATTTTGCTTACGTGTTCGTACAGGAGGATTTCAACTTTGAGCGTACGATCGATTCGGTAGAATACAGGGTAAAGGGACTCTTCGGAGCGAACGACATAGATGATTCGCTTGAGAACCTGGGCCGCAGAATTGTCTCCAGCGACATCGTGCAAGATGCGGAAAAGGCGCTTGACGATGCCGCACAGAGACTGTCCGATGCATTCGACGACTAGACTATAGCTTCGAGAAGATATCGTAATATCCTTTTGCGAAGATGACGAGGATTATCACCGGAAGGATGTATTTCACGTATACCTTCGCCTTGGAAGGGAATTTCAGGCCTTCGCCGGCATCGGCTTCGCCTATGAAGCCATCCCAGCCCCATCCGCTTTTGCGGGATGTGAATAGTATGAGCAGCACGGATCCCAGAGGCATGATCGTGCTGGATACGAGGAAGTCCTCGAGATCAAGCACTCCCGTGCCTTCACCAAGCGGCTGGAAGCCCGAGAGCACGTTGAAGCCCAGTATGCACGGCAGGGAGAGCAGCATGATGAGTATCATGTTCACTAACGCCGCCTTTTTTCTGGACCAGTTCCTAGAATCCATCCAGTATGCGATTATGTTCTCGAATACTGCCACCAGAGTGGTCAGGGCAGCAAAGCACATGAATAGGAAGAACAACGCTCCCCAGAACGATCCTGCCGTCATTTGAGAGAATATTGCAGGAAGCGTAACGAACAGCAGTCCGGGCCCGCTTCCGGGGTTCACTCCGTAGGCGAAACAGGCAGGGAAGATTATCAGGCCGCTCATGATGGCTACGAACGTATCCAGTGCGATCACCCGTATCGACTCTCCTGTGAGCGACTGGCTTCTGTCTATGTATGAGCCGAAGATGGTCATTCCTCCCATTCCTATGCTGAGGGTGAAAAAGGCCTGGCTCATTGCCTGGAAAACAGTCTCGCCGAATCCGGATTCGACCATCTTCGAGAAGTCTGGAAGAAGGTAGAAACGCAGCCCTTCGGATGCTCCGGGCAGCAGTATGCTGTTGATTGCCAAGGCAAGCATCAGGACCAGCAGTAGAGCCATCATCACTTTCGTGATCTTTTCTACGCCTTTTTCCAGACCTATTGCACAGATCGAGAATCCGATGGCTATTCCCAGCCATGTGAACCCTGTCATAAGACCGGGGCGTGCCTGCAGATCCGAGAAGAAGCGAGCGATTCCGTCGGAGTCGATCGACGAGAAGGAACCCGAGAGTGCCGAGAGGAAATAGTAGATCAGCCAACCGGTGATCGTTGTGTAGAACATCATCAGAAGATAGTTTCCGGCGATGGCGACCGGTCCGTAGAGATGCCATGCCGAACCTTTTTTCTCCAGCTTCTTCAGACCTCCCGCAATGTTTTCCCGTGATGCCCTGCCGATGGAGAACTCGATGACCATCACCGGTAGTCCGATTATCAGGAGAAATATGAGATACAGCAGCACGAATGCCGCTCCGCCGTATTTTCCTGTTATGTATGGGAACCTCCAAACGTTTCCCAGTCCTATCGCACAGCCTGCGGAAAGCAGGATGAAGCCTAGCCGGGAAGAAAGGCCTTCCCTCTTTTTGTTCTTGTCCATTGGCGATCTGCTCCTATCATTTGGTACGATTATCAGATTTATCATATCGAAGAGATCGGCACAAGTTTTTTCTTTCTTTCTCTGCATGCGAGGATGTGCTAACATTCTCGCTGAGGAGAAAACAATGACAGTTGAAGAAATCATGAAAAAGAAATCATGGGTAGTTGCCGGCGACACCCTGAACCCTGAAAAGTATGCATCGAAGATCAAGGAGGCGCTGCTGGATGCCGGATATTCCGTGCAATGCGTCGGCAAGGAGAAGGTGAGCCTTGACGAATGTGCTCCGTTCGAAGTGCTGGACCTTTGCATTCATCCGGCAAAAGGTCTCAGCCTCATTGAGGAGTCTACGGTTCCGTTCGATTGCGTACTCATACAGCCCGGGGCCGGAAGCGAGGAGATAGAGAAACTGCTGGAGGAGAGGAACATACCGTTCGTGAACGGGTGTGCGCTCAAAGGTCTTGGCCTCAGATGAAAGAAAAAGGATCGCCTAATCTCTCGATAGTCGATCCTTCTCTGCCTTGCCTTACGGGCGGATATGGTTGCCGATTATTCATCGGCCTGCAATCATATTCTATCGCCTTTTTTCGACCTGTCAACATTTTGTTTCCATCCTTGCCCAATCTGCTATAATTGACGCATAGGAGAGTCGTATGACTGTGGAAAACTGGATTGGATCGTTCTGTGAAGAAGACATGAGAAATGCTTCCTCCTTCATCAGGGAGGACATGGTGTTTTCCGAGCGTACGGGGCGTTCCGGCTACCAGATATGCGTAGGAAACGAGTTCGTCATCCTGACAGTAAAAGATTCGGAGGTCATCGATGTCTCCTGCACTTGCAAGCATTTCGACGAATCCCGGGGCTGTGTGCATGTACTTGCAGCCTTGCTTTATCTGTTCGGCGACGGTACTGTCGAAGATGTGGCCGTATCGGAAGAGGAAAGTTCCGTATTCCCCTCCGACGACGACGGATTCAGCTTTTCGTCATATGCGCTCAATCGAGACGCGGCGACCGTGATCGAAAAGGAGATAGACGAGATAAGGGACGTCTTCATCGATCGCTATCTCAAGCTCCGCGCCTGCGGGGATGAGAATGCGATAGTGTTGCGATGATCGCGGATTATAAGACTGCTGTTGTCTTTCCTATATCCTCCACCAGACCTCATGTGGCATTCCGTCTGCTTGACGTCATGCGCGATCTTGCCGGTTCCATGGTGCTCAAGGATCCGTCCCATGTGTTCTTGCCTGTGGAATTCGAGGATCTCAGGATTCTCGTCCATGAGTATTCGGTGGCATATGATGAGCTTAGAAAAATCTATCTGAAGAGAAAGGATAGTTCCTCTCTGGGGTTGCTCGAGGAGTTCCTATACAGGATCCTTGTTGATTCGAACAGGGTAAAGTATTCGAATCCGGCCCTTATAGACATGATGAATCATGCAATAGAGGACTTTCTGACCGAATATGCTTCCAGCAGAAATCTTATGGAACGGCTTCTGAACGTCAATCTGCGGCTGCTTGACCATCTGCTTCTGATAAGGGACGGAAAAGAGGAGGACAGGCTTTTTGTCAGCGATCCGGTCGTCATGCTTACAGGCGACAGACTGGACGATGCTGTTGTGACGGTAGGAGGCTATGTCACGGTGGGGCTATGTTTCATGCTCGGGCGAAGTCCGGCCGCGATATCGATGGCGAAGGAAAAGTTGTCCCGCTATGGCAGATACGGGTTCTGCATCGCAGAACGCGCTGGATGGCTCAATGACGAAGGACAATTTGCCGAGGCCGTTGACATTGTCGAACGCAGTCTCTCCGATCCTTCGATCGTCTTTACGCTGCCGGAAAAGAAACAGGCTCTTCTCGTGTATGCCGAAGCTTTTGTCAGATGCAGGAGCAGGGAAGAGGTTTTTTCCTCGATCGGCATGGCGATAGGCGAGGAAGACTATATGAAGGCTCTCTCCCTCGCAGGAGCATTCATAGTCTACAACGGAAACTGCCCCGATTCGATGCAAGCCGTGGCGATGGTAGAATCTCTGAACCTCTCGGTTGCGGAACTTGCTCGTTTCTATGCTTCTTCAGGTCTTATAGACCGCCTGTCTGCACTTCTTGAGCGCAATGGCGATCTGGATCTTTACATGGCATACGGGAACATGCTTGATTCCCATACAAGAAAACGTATAATTAAGAAACTTGACGAAGAAAAGGATGTCCAAGGATGAGAATAGTTGTAATCGGTAACGGAATAGCAGCTCTACGTATTCTGATGCTTCTTTACAAGGAAGCAAAGGAAGGTCTTGAAGTTACTTTGGTCTGCAAGGAGAAGTATGGTCCGTACAGCCGTATGAGACTGCCTGACTACATCAAAGGCGATCTGAAAGAGGCTTTTTTCAAATCGGATGTTCTTGCCCAGTACGAAGCAAAAGGGCTGAAGGCGATACGTGGCAACGAAGCAGTCTCGATCGACAGAGCCCAAAAAGAGGTAGTCCTTTCGGATGGATCCAGGGTAGCTTACGACAGTCTGATAATTGCGACAGGAGCCGAGCCTCGACGACTTCCTATCGAAGGCGGAAATCTGGAAGGGATAATGACCCTCAGAACCGTGGAGGATGCCGAGCGGATCATGGCCGATAGAAAAAGATCTGTACTCGTCATAGGCGGTGGACTGCTCGGTCTGGAGGTCGCGCATGCAGTCGAGGAATGCTACGGCAGACCTGTGACAGTACTTGAAACGGCTGAGTATCTTCTTCCCCGGCAGTTCGACAAGGATTCCTCGATGTTCCTCGAGAAACTGCTGTCCGACAAAGGGTTGAGATTCATAAAAGGAAGGACCAGCGTGCGTTTCACTTCTTCCGACGGAAAGCGTGCCGATGCCCTATTGCTGGGAGATGGCACCGAAGTCAAGGCAGATCTGTTCCTAGAGGCTGTCGGTGTCGTTCCGAATGTGGAGCTTGCCCGTGCGGCGGGATTGACAGTCTCCAGGGCGGTCGTGATCGACGAAAGAGCCCGCACTTCCGATCCCGATATATATGCTGCAGGCGATGTCGCCGAGTTCGAGGGCATATGCCCCGGACTTGTATCGTTTGCCAATGAGACCGGACGGGTGGCGGCATCATGCGCTTCCGGCATCGATGCCCAGATATCGCTTCCGGTTTCCAGTGCATATATCTCCGTTGCTGGAATCGAATGCTACAGTGTCGGTAATATACGGGAATACGCATCGTGCCTGGTCAAGACGAAAGGCGATAGGTACGAGGCCTATTACGTTGATGCGGACGGCAGTCTTGCCGGCAGCGTCTCAATCGGAAGCAGGGAGAACATGATGAAGGCTTCTTCCATGGTCGGAAAGCCTTTCGACATATCTATTGCGGCCTGGGCCGACAGATAAATGTCACGAAGATGAAGAAAGTATTCCATATTGCCTAAGTTAGGGGATAAGTGTGAAATTACGTAACCATCAGATGCAACGCGGATCATATCTGAATGTTTTATATTCATCTTGTTGTTCTGAAAGAATATGGCCGGTGATATCCTGAGATTTTGATTGCTTTGCTGTCCTGGCTTGTCCGACAAATGCTTTGACTTTTCCCATGTTTTGGGATGAGGATCGGATTATGTGGCGGCAAGAAGTTGCATATAGGGTCAGGATATGTTGAGATACGGTAGGACAAGATTGTTTTTCAGTGCGATCTATGCCATCTCGTTGTTTCTATTGGCTGTTGCAATGTGTGCAATGGCTTTCTTCGCCATGGAGAATGGCGACTATCTTGTAATGGCATCTCTGTTGCTGATAATGGCTGTCCTGATAATGTTGCTCAGTTTCTATTCCATATCATTCATGCGAAGAGGAAACGTGGTGCGGTTCTTTCTGGAAAATGCGTTGCTGACGTTTTTCATCGTTCTGCTATTGGTGCTCGCAGGCGCGTTGGCATATTATTACCTGGCTAAATGAAAGCAACGGATTTTATACATTATTTCAAATTTTTCAATTGACAACTATGGCATAGTACCCATAAAATATCTTTTGGACTGGTAAATCCAATCCCCTTTTTCTATGCTTGGAAGGAGGGACGGAAGCCAGGTGGATGAGTTGTCCATTGGAAGAAGAATCCGCAAATGCCTTGGTAGCTTCTGAGGGCGACTTTGCCGGGGACATATCCTTCTACAATAACGCTCCGGCCGGTAGCCTGGTTATGATGTCCCTTCTTCCTTTTTTGCTTTAAAATGCGTGCCATGCATATCAGCAAGGAATCGTGTTATATGGATTAATATATTTTTACCACCCTTCGGTATAGGAAATTTTTACCCCCCCCCCCCCCGATTTTTACGTTTTTTCATATACTGTCAATATCGGATAATATGACATATCTTATGCCGATTTTTACATATTGTGCAGAAATATTACAGAAGTTTACGGAGAAGTTTTTTCGATAGTTTTTTCTCGAATGTCTGTATAATCTATAGCATCTCTTTTTGATATAATAAAATAACAAAAAATAATTATCTGTTGTTCTGTTTGAGAACAATTTTCTGTGCCGTTCAAAAAAAAAACGTGTATATATTTCTTCATGCTAAAATCAAAAAAATATATTTCGAGGTATTTTATATCCTAGTTTTTCCAAAAGGATGTGTGTAAAGGTGATTTTGGAAAAAAGATCAATAACCTTACTGATTTTTTTCAGTCTGGTTCTTCTGGGCCTTCATCTTTGCCTTTTGTCACCATTCGGGGAAAATTCGGAAAAATACTTTTGAGTGTGCGGATAAAGCAGATTTTGGACTGTGGGATGGTGGTTTATGAAGGAAAGCAAAAAGATTGCAATTTTCTTTTTGGTATTTCTGATCATGCTTCTGGTGTGCGTTTCAGCAGCATCGGTCTATTTTGCCGTTGCATCCTGCAATAATGATGTCGTTCCCATGATGGTTGTTCTTTTCATGATTGCTTCATGCACACTCAGTTTGCACCTGGTAAGTACATTCACGCCGAAAGGAATCGATCATGAGATCATCGATAAGGTCGCAACAGTTTTCATGGTTCTGTTCCTCATCTTCTTTGTTGCCGGCATAATCTACTACTATCTGCAAAGGCCGGGAGAGATTGATGAGCCTGTGCAGATGGAGACAATGGAAACATATGAAGAGGAGGTCGTGGCACCATTCGTTCAGGAAGAATCCTCTACTCCTGTAATTCCGGAAACGGAACCTGTTCCGGAGCCGATGGCGGAGGAAATCGTCGAAGTACCCATTTCCTCAGTCCAGGCCGTTCCGAAACCGCCTAGCATATGCATAGCAGAGGCTTCTGTTGCCCCACGCGTACCTACGGCTCCTTCCTTTGACTCTGTTCCTGGACCT
>CASEKE010000048.1 GCA_949288415.1 uncultured Spirochaetales bacterium | reverse complement strand
CGCAGGTCGTAGGTTCGAATCCTACAGGGCGCGCAAAGAATGGGCCGCTAGCTCAGCTGGTAGAGCAACAGACTCTTAATCTGTGGGTCAAAGGTTCGATCCCTTTGCGGCTCAGACAATTTTACCAGATTGCGAGAGTGGTGAAATTGGTATACACGCTAGTCTTAGGAACTAGTGCTCTCAGCGTGCGGGTTCAAGTCCCGCCTCTCGCAAACATGATGCGAAAGTAGCTCAGTGGTAGAGCTCCACCTTGCCAAGGTGGATGTCGCGGGTCCGAGTCCCGTCTTTCGCTCTTAGCCTGGTCAATTCTTAAACAAGGAATTGATTGGGCTTTTTTTTTGCATTTGCCTTTTTCAAAAGATCATGTCCAGCAACAGCGAAACAGGATAGATTGAAAAGAATCAATATTCGACTACCAGTCTACAGAACGGATGCCGTTTGCATCATGTTCTGTCCGATCTGTCGATTACGTCCATGCAGTCTCTTTTGCCTTCCAGAACTCTTAGATGACCCCTAGTGCTTCGAGATCGCTGTCTATGCCGTTGCGATAGTCGTCGATATTTCTCTCGACTGCAATATCGGGAACAAGCGGACCATAGATGCCGTTGTCGAAGTATTTCGTCGACCAGGTGAAGGCAAGACCGGAATTAGGCAATCTGTCCATGCCGAGCTCGCCGTAATGACTGGCATTTCCCCCTGTGGGACGCCCGACGAAGACCGCACCGAGACGCTCTTTCAGTTCCAACGCGTTCAGGATTGCGGATGAGAAAGTTCCCTCCCCTATGAGCACGAACACATCCAGATCACGTTCCTCCGAGATTTTCTCCAAGCCGTCGACAAGAGGAGTTATAATCCTGCTGTCGCCCCCGGAATTGTACCTGAGATCGATCAAAACCTTACGATAACCTTCTTTTTCCACAAGAGCCAAGCAGGCTTCGGCGAAATCCGTGAAAGGTAACGACGACATCTCCGCACAGGCATGGTAATTCACAAGCAGAGCCGTATCATCCGGCAGGTACATTGCACTGTAATACGAGAAAGCGTTCAATGTCTCGGGCTGTTTACGCATGAGAAGCGTTCTTTTTCCATTCGCATAATCCTCGTATCCGATTCTCGCAAGAAGGACACTGCTTCCGTCTGCAAGCTCCGCGACAGGAACCGCTCCTGGCTCGATTATGCCAATCGCTTCGAGAAACTGGACAATAAGAAGATGAGTATTCTTGATCTGGGAAAGGAGATATACATCATTGTCGTGAGGAACGATGGTCCTGCTTCTCATCAGTATTTCGTCCAGAGTGCATCCGCATATTGTCCTGACCTCCTTTCCCAGCAGGTTCTCGTAGCCATCGACAGCGGCGACGATAAAAAGCCTGTCGTCGAACACGTCGAAAACGACCGGCAGGAAATCGAAATTCGATACCGTATTCCCGTCCATGGCTATGCTCGTATGCGAATCTCCGGCAAGAGCAGCGATGGACAGCAGATCATAGTAGAACCCGCCTTCGTCCATGCTCGAGGTTTCGGCCAATATTCCATTGAAGAATTCATCGGCGGCAGATCTGTCGACCGAGTTGAAGAAATCGATATGATTTTTTGAAAGCGTTTCGTAAAGATATGCCGCATCCTCCTTTCTCGGATCGCAATCCACCGCCGAAAGAAAGCCGCAGCAGACAAGCAGAACGAAAACAATCAGCTTTGCGCAGGATACTCTCATGAAAGCAATTATATTTCCGGCATATCCGGGATACAAGCAGGATGTCTCTGCAAGGATTTCCGCCGATCGACGATCGGATCTTCATTCGGGCGAAAAAGTAATATTCATGCCTCGACGACTGTGTCCCGCCATTTTTCAACCGCACAAAGATCGCTCGTCATTGTACACCACGAACATATCTCATTCTCCGATGGCTTTTCTTGGCAATCGGGCATGGGCGCAACCCTTTTGCAGCAGGGAATCCTTTCCAACATGTTCGAACCGCCTCTTGCGGACCCGGCAAAGACGACAAAGCTATTCATTCTTTCCGCCGTTTACAAATCTCTCTCAACAGTTCCATGCATGGCAAAGCGACAATATATGATTCCGGGACGGAAGAATTTCACAAGGCACGACTTTTCCGTGTTCGTGATATTCCATGGCTGTGTTATAATCCTCAGAAAGAAGGAGTAATACCGATGAATGTAACTATTTGCAACAATGAAGCTACAATGACGATAAGCACGCTGGGGGCCGAACCGCAGAGTCTAGTTATGGACGGCAGAGAATACCTTTGGAACGGAGACAGGCAATACTGGTTCCGGAGAGCTCCACTCCTCTTCCCTATGATCGGGCCGACGCTCGATGACAAAATCTGGCATGCAGGAAAGGAATATGCAATGCCCAACAACGGCTTTGCAAGGGACATGGAGTTCGCTCTGGAAAGCCGGGAAGCGGACAAGGCAGTTTTCGTGCTCGAGGATACGGAAGAGACAAGAAGGAACAACTATCCCTTCGGTTTTGTGCTGAGAGTGACGTACACCATGGTCGGCGCAGGATACAGAGCCAGGGCAGAGATCACGGCAAAGGACGATCTGTGGTACACGTTCGGCTGGCATCCGGCATTCAGTCTCGACATAAACGGCAAGGGAACCGAGCTTGAGACATATACGTTGAACTTCGAGCAGGAAGAGCGACTCACGAGGAAGTACTGCGTGAACGGGGCATTCGTGTTCGAGAAAGACTTTGTAGTCGGCGACACTCTCGACCTCTCCAGAGCCGAGACGGACAAGGGGCCGATCACGCTCGACGACGTCCGATCTGAGGAGATCACGCTCACATCGTCCTCAGGTGAGCACGGAGTCACTGCTACAATGGGCGACATGACCACGTTCACAGCCTGGACATGTCTCGGTAAGAAGGCCCAATACATCTGTCTAGAACCGATGGTATCGTTCGGCGATACAAAGAGGGAGAAGGAAATATCGAAGATGAAGGAGACGAAGTTCCTGCGCAAAGGCGAGAGCGTCACATACGAAAACGAATTCAGGATCTTCTGATCCTATGCAGTACGGGAATTCCGGAAAGGATTCCCGTTCTTTTCAGCCGATGTAGATGCGCGACAGCACAAATAGCTTAGCCCTGTCCGGAAGAATCCTGACAAGAAAGCCCAGAAACCTGTACTTGAGCCCCACTATCGTCCTCGGCCTGGGATGCCGGCTTTCCACGATCTTCAGCACGGCACGTGCGACGCCCTCCGGACCGGAGCCGTTCATTTCGTCGCGCTCCATCACGGCGACAGCCCTTCTCTCCATCCCGCAATATGGCGACTGCGGATCTTCGATCTTGCACCGTCCGGCTGTGAATCCGGTCGACGTGTCGCCCGGCAGGACCATGGCCGTATGTACCCCGAACCTTGCAGCCTCCATCCCGAGGGAAAGCATGTACATCTCGAGAGCCGCCTTGGAGGAGCTGTAATGGCTCTGGAACGGGATAGGCACGAGAGAAGCGAAACTGCTTATGGCCACTACGAGGGAACGCGGATTTCTCCGGAGTTTCTCGAGGAAAACTCCGTCGACTCTTATCACTCCAAGGTAGTTGGTCGACATCTGGCGGCAAGCATCATCGGGCCCGACGATTTCGGCAGCTCCGGAAATGCCGAATCCGGCACAGTGGATGATGATCCCGAGCGACGGAATCCTGTCATAGGCGGCGCGGACGGACTCGTCGCTTCCGACGTCCATCCGGAATGTCGTAAGACGTCCCTCTCCCATTGCCGTATCGCTCTCGCATATGCTCCGGCTGACGCCGTATACATGGTAGCCGCGGATCGCAAGAGTCTCCGCGATCGCCTTTCCGATTCCACTCCCGGCACCCGTGACCAGAGCCGTCCTGCCATAAGCAAATCTGTTCATGCGACGATTCTACATTGAAACGGGTCCGCGTGCAAAGGACGATCCACGACCAGGGAAAAGCCCTGTCTCTTTCCAAACGCCCGTATTTGTCATATAATCTCGCCATAAGGAGATCTCTATGATAGACGCGACGACGCTCTGGCTGCTTCTTGGGGTGGTGCTCGGATCGATCTTCGGTGCCGTGATAGGCCACGGAACCGTCGGAATAATACTCGGAGTTGTACTCGGTGCGATCCTCTCGGTACTATGGCGCAGCAAGCACCCGAAAAAGGAGAAGGAAAAGAAGAACGAGATCACCTTGCAGGAACCGCTATACAAGGAGCGGAAGTCCAGATAATCCTATAGCGCGACCAGAAGAAGAGGAATGAATATCATCGCCATGACAATCGAAATGCTGTTCGCGAGACCGGCAAGTTCCGTATCTCCCCTGAAATCGGCGGTGAACGCCGGAGCAGCGGACGAGATCGGTGCGAATGCCGCAACTGCGATGCTTCTTCTGACGACGTCGTCGAACGGTGCAAAGTAGTAGAAAAGGAACGCTACAGCTGCAGCCATCGCAAGTCGGAGACCGCATACGAGCGCAACCTTTGCAACATGCTCCTTTTTTAGGGAAAATTCCAGCATCAGTCCTATCATCATCATCGCCAGCGGCCCGTTCGCGGGCGATATGGATTCGGCAAGCTCGAACACGACAGAAGGAAGATGAAGATTCAGCGCAGCCAGTACGATCATTACGACGTACACAGTGAACGACGGCTTTTTGAAAAGCGACAGCATCGCTTTTGCCAGCGACGGACGAGCCGAATCCGATATGACCAGCGATACCAGCAGAACGTTGAAGCCCATGCACATCATGGCATTGCCCACATCGAATAGGCAAACTGCAGCAACTCCTCCGGCTCCAAGCAACCCAGAGACGAACGGAAGCACGAAGTTTCCTATGTTGTATCCGGAAAGGGAGAGCATGTAGAATATGCTCTCGGTCCTCCTTTTGCGCGCAATCGCCATGCCAAGCAGCACCATGGCCACGCACACGCAAAGACTCAGAAGCGGGATTACGAGAAAACGTACGTCGAAAACGAAACTTCTGAAGCCGACGATCAGAGCACAAGGCAACGTGATGTTCAGGACCACGCGGGCAAGGGCCTTGCCGTCCTCCATTCGGAGCACGCCCACCTTCTTGAGCGCATAGGACAGCATGATCATGAAAAGGAAGCAGAAAGCACGGAAGAGTATCGAGGCCATAAAGTGAGGATACCCCTCTATCGAGGACTAATCAAGCTTTGCCCCGGACGAAACGGATACAATAATATCAGAATGCGAAGGAAAGGCCTGTCCTGAAGGTATGAGTGAAAGACGGAGCCGACGCATTGAAAGTGAAGCTTCCCTCCCCGTAGCTGAACGCATTCCATCCTATCAGCATGTCCACATACCATCCGAGGTGTTCGGCCACGTCCAGCTGGTAGCGCATCGCGAAATCGGGAGAAAGCTGACCGTACAGCCCGGACTCCGGTTTTATTATTCCCATGGTTGTCACTCCGCCGCCGATAAGGAAATCCCCCTTCTCGCCTCCGGGAAGTCTGCCGTAGAACTGTATGTCCGCATACGGCGCAGGGGCGATGCCTTCAGTAGTGAAAGCCAGTGCGCACCCTGCGCTTGCGCCAATGGAGAAATCGGAAGTGATCTCGAAGTATCCGTCGAGACCGAGGGGCAACGTGTTCTCGTTGACTATCTCCACGTCGGGTACTACGGCCCCGAGCGTGAACGCGGCACCGAACGCAACGGCAATAGCCTTCGCCAGGGCAGTGACGAGGGAATCGTGCAATCCGCTGTAGCCGACGCCGATGCCTATGTAGCTTCTGTTTTCAGCTCCGGTCTTGGCTGTTGCGGCGGAAATCGGCGCCATGATCAAAGAAAACGCAAGAAAAACTACGAGGATCTTTTTCATCTTTCTCTCCTCTGTCACTAAATGATACCACTTTTTCTCATCTGGAGGAAAAATAGTGGAAGGGCGCAAAAAAGTCTTGTCGGTGACGACGTCACACAGAATGCACTTTACTATGGTTCATCATTCCGTATAGAATAATCCGCTTGCCTTTCAGGAGGAACAATGAAGATAACAAAAAGAAATGGTACCAAGGAGGACTTCCAGGCCGAGAAGATCGTCAAGGCGATGGAAAAGTCGTTCGCATCGAGCGGCGAGAATATTTCCCGAAGCACGCTCGAGGAGCTCCTCGCACTTGTCATGGGACGGATCTCGTCCGTCCGGGAACCCTCTGTGGAGGCCATCCAGGACGCGGTCGAGGAGTCACTGATGGAGAAAGGCTTTTTCAGGACGGCCAAGGCATACATCCTCTTCAGGAACGAAAGGACTCTTCTCAGGAAGGAAAGGACCGACATAGCGTCGGTCTGCAAAGACGACGGGATTCTTCCGGTACTGGCCGGAATACAGGACGACTTTCCTTCTAAAAACTACAGTCTGGGCACTCTTGGCGCGAGATTCGCATCGTTTGTAAAGCCGGGCATGACGAGCAACGAGATCATGGATGCCCTGACGAGAGCCGCCGTGGAACTCACTCGGCCGGAGGCTCCGGGGTGGGAATTCATCGCTTCGAGGATACTTTACTACTCGTTCATGAGGAATCTGGAAGAAGAGGAGAAGACGAGGGGAATCTCGGATTTCTACTCGAAGCTGAGATATCTTGTGGACGAAGACCTCTACGGCAGCTACATTCTCGAGGGTTACACAAAGGCAGAGATAGACAAGGCGGCAGAACTGATGGACGAGAGCAGATCGAACCTGCTCACCTGGTCGTCGCTCGACCTGCTGATCGGACGCTATCTGATAAGGACGCATTCCCATGTCATCCTGGAAAGTCCCCAGGAGATGTTCCTCTCGATCGCTCTCCATCTCGCGCTCGGAGAGAAGAACGACAGACTTGGCTGGGTCGCCAGATTCTACGACATGCTTTCCAAACTGGAAGTGACGATGGCCACCCCTACCCTCGCAAATGCGAGAAAGCCCTACCATCAGCTCTCGTCGTGCTTCATCGATACGGTCCCAGACAGCCTCAACGGCATATACCGTTCGATCGACAACTTCGCGAAAGTATCCAAGTTCGGTGGCGGAATGGGTCTTTATTTCGGCAAGGTCAGAGCAAACGGTTCCTCGATCAGAGGGTTCGAAGGTGCCGCGGGAGGAGTAGTCAGATGGATCCGCCTTGTAAACGACACGGCTGTGGCGGTCGACCAGCTGGGAGTTAGAAGCGGCGCCGTCGCTGTGTATCTGGATGCATGGCACAGGGATCTGCCGGAATTCCTCCAGCTCAGAACGAACAACGGAGACGACAGGATGAAGGCCCACGACGTCTTTCCGGCCGTGTGCTACCCGGACTATTTCTGGGAACTGTGCAGCACAAATCTGGATGCGCGATGGTACATGATGTGTCCCCACGAGATATACAGCGTCAAAGGCTTCCATCTGGAGGACTTCCACGGCGAGGAATGGAAGACGAGGTATCTTTCCTGCGTCGACGACGCAAGGATCTCGAAGAGGTCCATGAGCGTAAAGGATGTCGTCCGCCTCATACTCAAAAGCGCAGTGGAGACCGGGACCCCGTTCGCTTTCAACCGCGACACTGTCAACAGAGCCAACCCCAACGGACACATGGGAATGATATACTCGTCCAACCTCTGCACGGAGATAGCGCAGAACATGAGCGCAATAGAGGAACTGTCGATAAGGACGGAGACTGAAGACGGGGACGAGGTCGTGGTGACAAGGACACGTCCGGGAGATCTGGTGGTGTGCAACCTTGCCTCGCTCTCCCTGGGGAACCTCCCCGTCAACGACAGAAAGTACATGGAAAGGACCGTCGAAACTGCCGTCAGGGCGCTCGACAACGTGATCGACCTCAATTTCCTTCCTCTCGAATACGCGAAGATAACAAACAGGAAGTATCGCGCGATAGGCCTCGGCGTCTCCGGCTACCACCACATGCTTGCAAAAAACGGCATCAGGTGGGAAAGCGAGGAACATCTGGCATTCGCGGACAAGGTCTTTGAGACGATCGCATTCTCGGCAATCGGCGCATCCTGCCGCCTTGCAAAGGAGAAGGGAGCCTACAGCCATTTCGCAGGGTCCGACTGGGACACCGGCGCTTTCTTCGACAAGAGAGGCTACACCGGATCGGAGTGGGATGCTCTGAGAAAGGAAGTGCACATGAACGGCATGAGGAACAGCTATCTTCTGGCGATCGCGCCGACCAGCAGCACGAGCATAATTGCAGGAACGAGCGCAGGCATCGATCCCGTGATGAAGCGCTTCTTCTACGAGGAGAAGAAGGGCTCGATGCTTCCGCGGCTTGCGCCGGAGCTCTCGGCTGCGACATGGTGGTACTACAAGAACGCACACGAGATCGACCAAAGCTGGTCGGTCAGGGCGGCCGGAGTCAGACAACGGCACATAGACCAGGCGCAGTCGCTGAATCTGTACATAACGAATGACTATACGATGCGTCAGATACTCGACCTGTATCTGCTCGCATGGAAGAACGATGTGAAGACGATATACTACGTCAGGAGCCGGAGCCTCGAGGTCGAGGAATGCGAATCCTGCTCCTCATAGGAGAATGACAAGCAATGGAAGAACTAAGGAAAAAGCCCCTTTTCAACCCGTACGGGGATACGGGAATATCGGAGCGCAGGATGATCGGCGGCAACACCACCAATCTCAACGACTTCAACAATCTCAAATACAAATGGACATCCGGCTGGTATCGCCAGGCGATGAACAATTTCTGGATTCCGGAGGAGATAAATCTCGGCCAGGACCTGAAGGACTACCACAGGCTTTCAGAGGCAGAGCGCAGGGCGTACGACAGGATACTCTCCTTCCTTGTGTTCCTCGACTCTCTGCAGACTGCGAATCTACCCAATGTCGGGGAATACATAACCGCAAACGAGGTCAACCTCTGCCTGCACATCCAGACGTTCCAGGAATGTGTCCACTCCCAGGCCTACTCGTACATGCTCGACACCATCTGTTCCCCGGAGGAAAGAGACTCGATCCTGTTCCAGTGGAAGGACGACGAGCACCTGCTCAGGAGAAACAATTTCATAGGCAGCTGCTACAACGAATTCCTGGAGCACAGAGACAGACTGCACCTCATGAAGGTCATGATCGCCAACTACATCCTCGAAGGAATATACTTCTATTCCGGCTTCATGTTCTTCTACAACCTCTCGAGAAACGGCAAGATGCCAGGCTCGGCGCAGGAGATAAGGTACATAAACCGCGACGAAAACACGCATCTCTGGCTTTTCAGGAACATGATTCTCGAACTGAAGAAGGAAGAGCCGGATCTCTTCGGGGAAAAGGAGATCGGAATCTACAGAGAGATGCTCGAGGAAGGTGTGCGCCAGGAGATCGCATGGGGCTGCTACGCGATCGGCGACGATGTTCCCGGGCTCAACAGGAGCATGCTCACGTCATACATCAGATACCTCGGCAACCTCAGGTGGACAAGCCTCGGATTCGAGCCGCTCTTCCCCGGAGCAGAAGAAGAACCCGAGGACATGGCCTGGGTTTCCCAGTATTCGAACGCGAACATGGTCAAAACGGACTTCTTCGAGGCGCGAAGCACCGCGTATGCGAAAAGCACGGCGATAGTCGACGATCTCTAGAACAGATCAGAATATCCTTCTTCCCGCCACGAACTTGTCCATGAGCCCTTCTCCCGGCTTGCGGTAGCAGTAGGCTTCGAGGCGCTCTGCAGGTGAAAGATCCCCGTAGAGCGTCGTATGCAGCATCGAAGGATCGATCACCAGGATGTCCGCCTCGAAACCGGGCTCGAAAGCGCCGACTTTTCCGAAGAACGAGCCTCCCATGCGCGTCGCCAGATGGAAGGCTTCGGCGAAGGTAAGCGGGCGAAGCGAGCTATCCACATACCTCCAGCGAAGCTTGCTCTGCTCTATCGCGGAGGTCATCATCCTGAACATCGAGAGCGTGGAGCCTCCGGCGACGTCAGTCGCAAGACCCACCGGGATTCCGTTGTCGAGAAAACGCCTGACCGGAGCTATTCCGGAGGACAGGTTCGCATTGGAGGACGGCGAATGGGCGACGAAGACCTTCCGCTTTCCCATCAGCGCGATCTCGTCATCGTCCGGCCATACTGAATGGGCCATTATGGTCGGAGTCGTTCCGAACAACGAGAATCTGTCGTATGCGTCGCTGTAGCTCCGGCTCCATGGACATAGAGATTTCACCCACTCCACCTCCGAAGGGTTCTCGTCCAGATGGGACTGCACAGGAAGCCCGCGCTCCGTCGCGAGGACTCCGAGGCGCTCGAGAAGCTCATTTGAGCACGAAGGTATGAAACGCGGGGTTATTATGGGTCCGACGCCGTCGATCGAAGCCGCCTCGTCGAGCCAGGCCTTTGTCTCGTCGATGGAATCGTCGGTTTTCTCGATCAGATACTCCGGCGAATTCCTGTCCATGTTCACCTTGCCGACAAAGCCTTTAAGGCCCGATGCCGACAGCTTTTTCATAAGCAGCAACGTCGACTTCCGGTGTATCGTGCCGAAGACTGCGAATCTTGTAGTCTCGCTTTTCGCAAGATCGTCTACGAACATTCCATATGCCTTCTCGGCGTAGCCGATATCTTTGTATTTCGATTCCTCGGGGAACGTGTGCTTCTCGAGCCACTCGAGGAGTTCCTCGTCCATGTAGATCCCGGCATACTGGTACTGCGGAGCATGCAGATGCAGATCGGACAACCCGGGAATCACGAGACATCCCGTTCTGTCGAGTACCTCGTGTTCCCCTTCCGGAAGACTGTCATAGATTCCGGTTATTTTTCCATTCTCGAAACCGAGGTATGAATCCTTCCTCTCTATCAGCCTCGCATCCTGCGAGCTGTATACGATGTCACCCTTTATCAACTGCATAGGCCTCTCCTTCTCCGGGCAGAAAAAAATCATGCTCCGGATTCTCGATGAAAAAGTCCGTAGCATGACTATTTACGGTAGCCAGTAGAGACGCCCGACCATATTACGGGCTTATACAATCACTTATCCCAACTTGATTCTAGCACAGTTTTGCGCGGACGCAACCTCATATTATCGCCCTGAGCGAACTTTCTATCATCCGCGTACGCCTATCGAGCTTCGTGCGTGTCGTTCCGAGGATGCGCGAGAGTTCCGAGCGTCCGATCTTCCTCCTGCCCGCAAGGCCGTACACGGAAGAGATTATGAAGTAATCCTCTGCAGAAAGTTCGGCAAGCCGGTCATCCAGGCTTTCCAGAAGGTACCCGTCCAAAGGGTCGGCAGAGGAATCCTCGGACGCGACGGCATCCATGAGCCGTCCCGGCTTTCCGTCATCGCTCTCGGCAGGAGCATCCAGGCTAAGCAGATTCTGCCTCGAATAGGCGTCCATGGCCTTCTCGACCTCGGCCTTCTTCAGTCCTGTACGCACTGCTATCGAATCGACGGAAGGCAGGACATCATCCTCTGCGAGGTCCTTTGAGGCATTCTCTATCTTCCTTATCCTCTCGGACATGAAACGGGGAAGCCTGATCGCCCTGGAAAGATTGGAAAGCGCATCCCTCATCGCGGTCCTGATCGCATATTCGAAATATCCCATGTAGTTACGGCTTCTGTCGAAATTGAAACTTCCTATGGCCTTTATCAGGCCGAGGTTTCCTTCCTGGACAAGGTCTCCCGAGTCCATGGCTCCGTCAAGACGCACGTACGATGCGTAGCGCCGCGCGATCGCGATCACGAACGGTTGGAAATCGATCACGATCCTTGCCACAGCATCCCTGTCTCCGCCGGATGCGGCCCTAAGCAGTTCCTCCGGCAGACGTGCAAACTTATCTTCCATAGCTTCTTCTCCTTACGCAGGTACATTGAAGCACATGAGATTGGACATATAGTGTCCATCAGGAGGAAAATCCTATGGCAAGCAGCCTTTCCTCATCGATGGGCGGATCGAGACGACGGAAAAGAAAGCCTCGCGATCGCGAAGCCTGCGCATCGCCCTGAGCGCAATCTCCCTGCCAAGGGAAGCAGGGTCGAGGTACAGCGAAGGGTACGACGCATCTGCAGACGAGGAAGCGGCACAGAAGAAAAGAGGAATATCTTTCTTTGCTTCCATGCTCTCTCTGACAGCGGCGAGCGAGGCATCGGAGCCGAAGATCGCGGCATCGCAATCGGGTACGGATGAAAGGAAGTCGGAAACACCCATGCTTTCCATTACGATTCCCTCGTCGGAAAACGCCTCCCGGAACGCATCCGCCAGAAGCGTAGAGGCGAGACTCGGACGGTCGACTACGAATACGGGGTGCCTTATTCCACCGCTGCGGACCAGCATTTCCGCCGCGGCAATGCTGGAGGAACGGCATTCGGGAAGATAGAGATCGAACGATGCAAGCTCAGTGGGAAAGCCGTCAGGAAGGTCGAAAAACACGGCCGGAGTCGCCAGCTCCGCAATCAGCATTGCCTGGCGCAGCGAGGATATGCCGACAGCGACGACGACGTCCGCATTGCCGCGTCTGAGAGCCTCAGGAAGGACGTACTGCTCGTCCACGGAAGACGGGAGATTAAAAAAGAGAAGAGAGACATCCTCATTGGCGATGCAGTCGGAAAAACCTTTCAGGAACTCCGACGAGGCAAGCGAGGCCTCATCGCAGTTCATCGCAAGAGCGATCCTGGAACGGTTTTTCATCCGTTCCTCCTCAATCCTTAGGGCCTTTCCGTATCCCATCGCGACAGCCTTGTCCAGCACGCGATCCGCCAGGGCCATCGAAACCTCTTTTCTACGGTTGAAGACCTTCCAGACACTTATGCGCGAGACTCCGAGCTCATCCGCGATATCCTGCATGGTAACCTTGGCCATATCAAACCTCCCGCGAGATCATCCATCAGGAATGATAGCAGAAAAGCACGTGGGAGTGAAACGGATTCTCAAGCTTCCAGTACGATCCGAAAGCGCGTGGCAAAAGACCGTCTCCACTCGTCGCCGAGGGCGACATAGTGCAGATGATCGCGCCACGCACCGGCGATTCGGAGATACTTCCTCGACATGCCCTCCAGAATGTAGCCGTTCCTCTCAAGAACGCAGATCGATGCGGCGTTGTCGGCCATCACGTTCGCCTCGACCCTGTGCAGACCGACCGATGAAAAGGCATGCTCCGTGACAGATGCGACCACGTCGGTCATGATCCCCTGCCCCGAATCCTCCTCGGAAAGTCTGTAGCCAAGGAAGCACGACATGAAAGCCCCTTTCACTATCGATGAAAGCGCAATCGTACCTATGAGTCTCGAAGAGCGGAGGATGAAGAACCTTTTCTCGAGTCCGGCATTCTCACGTTCTTCCAAAAGCTCGAGCTCCCTGCGCTGGCCATCCTCGCTGAAGAAATCCTCGGATCTGGTCGGCTCGTACGGCGAAAGGAAGGCTCTGTTGCGACAGTAGTATCCAAGAAGGTCCGCAGGCGACACGGCCTTGCCTCCGACCAACACTATCTCTTCCATGTTTTTTCCTCGGGATGTATTCTCGAGCATGGGATGGAACATGTCAAGCCGCGAGAAAAAAGCATGAATGTCGGCAACAATCATTCCAATGGCCATTCCATATGCGGCAAAAGAAGCGGATAATCGAATGAAGGAGGAAAAACATGCCGTTCAGCTATACAAACCCGATAATCCACGCCGACTACTCCGATCCTGACGCGATCAGAGTCGGCGACACCTGGTACATGATCTCGTCTTCATTCACATACTTTCCAGCAATCCCCGTCCTGGAATCAAAGGATCTCGTGCACTGGAAGCTGGTCAACCACGTTCTCAAGGATATCCCGGACAGCCGCTACGACATACCCCGTCAGGGATCCGGAGCGTGGGCACCCTCGATAAGGTACCATGAAGGAATGTTCTATGTATTTATCCCGATGGTGGACGAGAGGATCCTTGTGGCAAGAAGCAGGGACATATACGGCAATTTCGAAATCAACGAGCTTCCTTCGAGAAAGGGCTGGATCGACCCGTGCCCGCTCTTCGACGGCGACAGGACGTACATGGTGTTCGCATATGCAAAGAGCAGATGCGGAATAAACAGCATCCTCTCTGTCGTCGAGCTGGACAAAGATCTCACGCATTTCGTCTCGAAGGAAAGGACGGTATATGACGGAAGGATCGATAATCCGGTAATAGAAGGCCCGAAGTTCTACAAGATCGACGGCTGGTACCACATCATGGCACCGGCGGGAGGAGTCGTCGATGGCTGGCAGGTTGACCTGAGAAGCAGGAATGTCTACGGTCCGTACGAAGCCAGAACGGTGATGAGACAGGCAGACACGAATGTCAACGGTCCTCACCAGGGGGCGCTCGTGGACACGCCGGACGGCAGAAACTACTTTCTGCATTTCCAGGACAAGGGACCGTATGGAAGAATAATCCACCTGCAGAGAGTCGAATGGAAGGACTCCTGGCCCGTGATCGGAAAGGACGACGGCAGCAAAGTCGGCAAGCCGGAATCCTCGGGGTGGATCGACCTGGAGGAGAGAAGAGACTACGCAATCGCGGAAAGCGACGATTTCTCGACGGGAACCCTCGGTCTGCAATGGCAATGGCAGGCCAGGGAAAGAAAGGACTGCTATTTCTTCGAGGCCGATCCATGCAGGCTCGTACTCCGGGCGGGCAGGAGACAGGATGGGGATGTGACGCTATGGAATGCGGCAAATGCCCTCACCCAGATTCCGCAGCATGAAAGCTTCCTTTTCGAGGCTGAAGTCAGCCTCGTCGACGCCTCCGAAGGGGATTTCATTGCAATAGGCACGATAGGAAAGCTTTATTCTTATTTGGCGCTGGAAAAGACAAAAGACGGTTATGGCCTGGTGATAAAGACGGGAACGGTCGTGGACAGAGACAGTGCGAGGGAAATGGTAGAACTGGAGGTTCCCCATCCGTTCGACCATGCCCGCCTCGCCTTCTTCGTAGGAAAGGACAGAAGGCTTTCATACTTTCTTGACGGAACGCCGATCGGAACTTCCTACCCCTTCGAGAGAGGAGACTGGACCGGGGCGAAGCTGGCACTCTGGGCATTCGGGAAAGAGGAATCCGGAGGACTGGCCAAGATAGGATACGTCCGCATCAAAGATGCGGATAAATGAGGCTCCGGACTTTTCTTTTTGCCGCTCTGTTCGTATATTCGTAGTATGGAAATCATCGAGAACGCCCGCTTCGACGAGGAGCGGGCTTTGTATGCAAGAAGGAATCTTGCCCTCAAAGGCGTGACGTTCGCAGGAGAAAGGGACGGAGAGAGTCCTCTCAAGGAATGCTCCGACATCCTCGTCGAGGATTCGGTGTTCTCCCTGCGCTATCCGATGTGGCACGACAGCAGGCTGACGATCAGGAATTCCAGGCTCGAGGAATCCTCCAGGGCTCCGATATGGTACTCGGACGACGTTCGCATCGAATCTTCGGTAATACATGGACCGAAGGCAATAAGGGAATGCGGCAACGTCGCGATATCGTCGTCGGACATCGTCTCGGCCGAGTTTCTCTGGAAGAGCAGGAACATCAGGATTTCATCGTCGTCCGTCGAGGCCGAGTACTTCGCCCTGGACGGAGAGAATATCGGGATCGACAAAGTCACATTCAAAGGAAAGTATTCTTTCCAGTATGTGAAAGGAGGCAGCGTGACATCCAGCAGGATGGACACGAAGGATGCATTCTGGCATGCCGACGGCCTGACGATAAGGGATTCGCTTGTCAAGGGAGAGTATCTGGCCTGGTATTCCAGGAACCTCACGTTCATAAACTGCAGGATCATCGGAACCCAGCCGTTCTGCCATGCCAGCGGACTTCGCCTGATAGACTGCAGCCTGGAGGAGGCGGACCTGGCATTCGAGAAGAGCGAGGTAGATGCGACGCTCACTGAACCGATAGACAGCATCAAGAATCCACGGCGAGGAACGATAAGGGTCCCTGCTGTGAAGGATGTGATAATGGACGACCCGCTCGCCGAAGGCAGGATCGTCATTTCCTGTCGATGAACCCTCCGGAGCGGGAAATCCCGGCAAGATAGACAGCCCCGATGGCGAACGTAACCACCTCGGCTGCCGTCATTGCGAAAAGAACGCCGTCGAGGGCGAAGAAGACCGGAAGGACATAAAGAAGAAATGCACTGACGATCAGCCCTCTGGAAAGCGACAGAAGCATGGCGGCCACGCTTTTCATGATGCTCTGAACGAAGAACACCATGTTTATGTTCAGCGCCATGAGGATGAACGAGATACTGTACAGCCTTATGATGTGAGGTCCCTCGGTCAGCACCTCGTCCGTGACAGCCATGAAAAGTCGCAGCATGGGAACGGGAACAAGGAAGCAAAGAAGGAACGAAACGATACCGAAGACGACGGAGGAACGTATCATAAGAACGAAGCACCGCTCTATCCTCCCTTCCTGGAAAGCTCCGTAGTTCGTGCTGACTATCGGCTGTATCGCCTGCCCTATTCCAGCGAACACATGCTGGAGGACGAACGAGATCGTCATAATCACTCCGAGAACTGCAAGTGCGACGGGACCGCCGTATCTCATCGTCTGCTTGTTTATTATCACAGTCAGAACCCCTATCGCCACATCCAGGATGCTCGCGCCGAATCCGGATGAGAGTATCTTTCCGGCGGCCTTGAAAAATCCGCGGCAAAGCGAAAAGCGCAGAGTCGAACGGCCGGAAAAGAAATGCGAGGAGAGTATGCAAAGCTGTATCGTGTTTCCAAGCACGGTCGCAAGTGCGGCTCCAGTGAGCCCCATATCCATCGGAAACACGAAAACATAATCGCCAACGACATTGAAAAACCCGCCGACCAACGTCGCCGAGAGCACGAGCCGAGGCCTCTCGTCGTAGCGTACAATGGACGAAAGGCAGTTCGTCAGAATGAACGTCGGTGCGAAGAGAGAGAAGATGAACGCATAGTCCCGCGCATACGGCAGGATGGTTCTATCCGCGCCGCAGAAAACCAGAAGGCCGTCGAGATCCGAAAAGAGTATCAGGTAGGACAATGCTGAAAAGATCAGAGAGAGAATCATTGCCACGGAAAAGAAGCCATCGGCCTTTTCAAACCGGCCTTCGCCCTTCGCGCGACCCATCATGACCGCACTTCCGATCCCTACCATCATTCCAAAGAAAATCACGATCGCAAAGAGCGGATTTATGACTGCGATCGCGGCCGAACCGGCCGGACCGGCATAGCGCCCTACAGCTATCGTGTCCACAAGCGAGTATACGCTTACCGCAAGCGACCCGCCGATGGCCGGTACCAGATATTCCCTATATAGCGAATCGACGTCCTTTGTGAGCAGTTCGGTATTGCGCATATCATCTCTCCGTGCAGATGATATCAGCAAAAAGCATTTCTTTCCATGATCCGGACAGAAGATCGATAAGCATCGTCAGTTCATCGCCGTTTCTCCCGACGATCCGCGCAGAAAATCTTTCATAGAGATGTACGGCAGGGTTTCGTGAATCCACGGACAGGGAGAGAGCCACATATCCCATGTCAATGAGCTCGTCTGCGAGACGAAAAAGGAGCGCGGTCCCGATTCCCCTTCCCCTGCAAGGACGCCTTACGGCGATCGAGAGCACGGGAATCCCGCTTGCATAGTATCCGTATGAAGAGATCTCGCGGGCCCAGGCCATCCCTGTTTCCACACCTTTGTCGTACGAGGCGAAGGCGACATCGCCCTTTTTTGTTCCAAAGCTTTCATAAAAGCACCTCAGCTCGGGAATGTCGAGCACGTCGAAAGAAGGCGGCTTTTCCCCGGGAGGTATGAAAAGAGCATCATAGGTGAACGATTTCACGATCTCGTCGCTTCCCTCGAACCTTCTTATGGGATGGTTCATGTGCCGTCCTCCTCAAGAGCCTCAAGAAGAAAGCTCACCGGACGGAACCCGTCATTGCAAGAAACCATCGCTGAAAGCGGATTCCTCATCCATCCGTCGTAGAAGTCGCCCTGGCCCATCGAAAGCGGAACTACAAACTCTTCAAGACTCTTCCATGCGCTCTCGCAGAACCCGTCGGGGCGCTTTCCCCCGATAGAGACGAACACATCCCCCTGCCTGACGCTGCAGGCATTCCCGATCGGATTCTCGTAAAGATGCATGAGATCCTCGTGAATGGCGATCCTCATTGCAGTTATCCTTACTTTTCTCATGCTTCGATGATACTATCGCAGCCCCATCGAAAAAAGTCCCTCGAACGGATTTTTTCGATTTTGCCATCCTTGTGCGGCGATGCAGCAGGAAGAGGGACGCAAAGCGAACGCTCCTAAATCGAAAAAGTCTGTTGACCAAGAAATCCGATTGTATATAATGTGCTTATCCGGCAAGTACAATCCCGAGAAGACCATGACGATAAGACTGTCCCAGAATTCAGATACACCGATATACGAGCAGATCGAGAACCAGATCAGATCCGGCATTCTCTCCGGCTCCCTCAAGGCGGGGGAAGCCTTGCCCTCCATGCGGAGCCTTGCCAAGGACCTGCGCGTCTCGGTAATAACAGTCCAGAAGGCATACGAGAACCTGACAAAGAACGGCTACATCGCAACCGGAGTCGGAAGGGGAAGCTTCGTCAGCTCGATCAACAGCGAGTTCGTCAAGGAGGAGATGCTCAGACGCATCGAGGACCACATAGGACAGGCCGTCGAGCTCGCAAGGGAGAACGGAATTGAGAAATCCACTGTCGATGCGATACTGAGCCTGTACTTCGAAGAGTAGGACTACTTCTCCATCTCCTCGATGTACGAGATGAAATCCAGCGTTCTGAGGGCCTTTATTATCTCCGAGTGATCCCTGTATTCCTTGCTCGAGTCGGTTATCGATATCGACACGCTGTATACGGCAAGCCCGGAGTTCAGGTAGGCTGTATTGGGCTCGAGGTCATCTATCCTGAGTCCCAGCCGCCGTATGGTGAAAACGAAATCCTGCAGTAGGAGCGAGTTCTTCAGCTCGAGATGCACCATGAAGTGCCTGCTTTTCTCCCAGAGCTTGTCCTCGACGGCGGGAAGGAAGTGCAGGATTGCATAAAGGGCAAAAAACGAGACCAATGTCAGCGCGTAAAGCCCTGCACCGGCGGAAAGACCTATTATGCCGGCCGAAAAAAGAGCGATCGCGGTCGTGAATCCCTGCAGCCGGCTCCTGGAGCTGAAGAGAAGCGTGTTGGAGCTCAGGAAGGACGTGGCCAGAATGCTCGCTGCAGAGAGCAGATAAAGCTCGCTGCCGAGCGCCAGGTCGATTATCATCGCGGCTGTGAAGAATACGGAGATCGTCATGAACGTCCTCAGTCCGGCGGAATGCCTCTTTGCCGCCCGCTCGGTCCCGATGACCGCGGAAAGGACGATCGACAGCGCGATCCTGAAAATGATAGAAGCGAAATCTATTCCCGATGACCAAGGACCGAGAAACGATGCGATCGGATCCTGAAAATTCATGCTATACCTCCTAATATCTCAGATTTCTTCCCCTGTGCCTTGCTGGCATCGCCGATCGGACATACTGCTCCTCCGCTGCGAGCGTGAATGCAAGTTCGTCCGATTCGACTCCGTAATGTGGCAGCTCCTTCTCTATGCTCTCCAGACGGGAGAGGATGAGTTCCATCTGCGACAGCTTTCTTTCCTGCGTTCTCTCTTCCGGAACCGTATCCCCATAGGATCCCGAAAGATACAGCGCAAGCTTTGCCGATGCCGGTCCTGCAAGCTCATAAAGGACGCTCGAGGAAAGGATGATCGTCTCCAGCGCGGATCCAAGCTCCCCTCCTATCGTCCTTGCACCGAGCGATGCCAGACCGATGGCGACACCCGCCTGAGGTATGAGGGCAAGCCCGAGAGTATTCCTTACCTTGCTGCTCTTTCCGGTCAGGAGGCAGCCCAGGAATGCTCCGAGGTACTTGCCGAGGATCCTGAACAGGAAATACGCGATGCCGACCAGAATCAGAGGATAAGATCCTACCGCGCCGGCTCCGAGGAGAGACGAGAGATCGAACGAGGCTCCGGATCTGACGAAGAAAAGGAGCAGAATCGGAGGCGAGAAGTAGTTGAGCTGCTTGAAAAGTCTCGAGTCGTCGGTAAGGTTGATGTAGGTCATTCCCATCGACATGCATCCGAGCAGAGGAGATATCTCGAGTATGTTGCACACGCCACAGAACGCGAAAAGGAACGCTATGGCTATTATCAGGCGGTTGTCCGTGCTTCTCCTGATGGCCAGAAGCGGCTTCATCAGGAAACCGAACAGGACACCGAGGCCGAGCACTGCGGAATTCGTGAAAATCGGCATGACGATGGAAGAGATTCCTCCTCCCGAGGCCCCGGAGGCGGCGATGGCCACCGATATCGCGACACTGTACGCCAAGAGTGCCACGACGTCGTCCATAGCTACAACCTCAAGAAGGGTATCGACGAAATCCCCATGCGCACCGGTCTGCCTTATCGTCATCAACGTCGATGCAGGAGCGGTGGCGCTGGCAAGAGCGGCAAGTACGAGCGAGAACGGCACAGGAAGGCCGAGCACCTCGTGGAGGATGAAGAACACGGCGATCGAAGCCATCAGGGCCTCGAATACGGTGATCACGACAACCTTCATCCCGTTCTTCTTCAGCGTGTCTATGCGGAAGAACTCTCCGGTGCTGAAAGCGATGAAAGCCAGAGCCACATCCGGAAGGAACGACGTACCGTCCAGCATGCTCTGCGGCACCAGATCGAGCACGTACGGACCGATGAGGATTCCTGCGACGATGTATGCTGTCACGTTGGGAAGCTTCAGTTTCTTTGTGATCCTTGTCAGAAGGAATCCGGAAAGAAGCATTATCGCAAGCGTGGTGACTACAAGAGCCTCTTTGGAATCACCTAGAAAAATCTGGTTGTAAAGCTCCCTCAACATTTCCAATTTTTTCCTCCATAAGATATTAAAACAAATCCGCTCTCCTCGGAAAGGAAAGCAGACCAATGGGAAACATAGATGCGAAAACCATGCAATGCACGTTTCGCTTTTCTTTTGTTGCATACAATGTTAAACTTTATTGAAATAAAAGCAAGTAATACTTTTTTATATTGATATAAAATTTTTTTATGGAGTCCGAATGCTCGATTTCAAGTTGGACACTCTGCTTGCAGTAGCGGAGAAACAAAGCTATACAAAGGCCAGCGAGGCCTTGTCTCTGACGCAGCCGGCAGTCAGTCACCAGATAAGGCTGCTGGAGGATGAACTCGGTGCGAAGCTCTTCACCCGCAACGGTGGCAAGTTCGTCCCTACGAAGGAGGGAGAAATCGCTGTACGCTATGCCTACCGTCTCAAAGGCCTCTATTCAAGTATGAAGGAGGAGATAAGGACCTGCGGCAACACGCTTTCGAGACTCAGGGTCGGAATAACCCATACGACGGAAAGCAATGCAATCGCGGAGGCCCTGGCGAAATACGGCAGCAGGCACAGGGAGACTACTCTCACCATGATCGCCGACACCACCGAAAAGCTGTACGAGATGATGGGCAACTACGAGCTCGACCTTCTCGTAGTGGAAGAAAAGCGCAGGGACGGACATCTCAGATACCTGATGCTCGACACTGACTACCTGGCCTGCATCATCTCCCCCAACAGCCCACTCGGAGAGAAGGAATTCGTGAAGATCAAGGAGCTGAGGAAGGAACAGCTGCTGCTCCGCCTCCCCTCATCATCCACAAGACGCCTGTTCGAGGCGTCACTCAGAAGTCTGGGCGAGAGCATCGACGGATTCAACATCGCGCTCGAGGTAGACAACATAGCGACGATAAAGGATCTGATAAGAAAGGACATCGGAGTGTCCGTGCTTCCGGTCTCCGCCTGCCTCGACGAAATAAGGAAAGGAAAGCTCAAAGCTCTTCCGATCGAGAATCTTAGCATGCTCAGGGAAATCGACATCGTAGCGGCAAAGGACTTTCCCCACCCAGAGATACTTGAGGAAATAGTCGCGCTATACAAGGGAGAGGATGTCTGACGAGAGTTTTTTCACTGAATCGTGCAAACCTATGGACAAAAATCCCGATTCATGCTAACTTATCGGAGCAATGCGAAAGTAGCTCAGTGGTAGAGCTCCACCTTGCCAAGGTGGATGTCGCGGGTCCGAGTCCCGTCTTTCGCTCTAAAGGCAAGTCTTTGACTTGCTTTTTTTATGCCAGAAGCATCGGCAGATTGCTTCCATTTATTGTAAAAACACATGCCGATCCAAGTATTGTCCGATGATGGCAACTTTTCAGGACTGTCCATCCGGAACGACCGTAATGCTGGCATAGGTACCTACTTTCCTGAATCCAAGCCTTCTATAGACGTTGTACGCCCTCCCGTTCGAATGCCACAGGCAGACGTAGTTCAGGGCAAGCTCGGAAAAAGCATGCTCCAGAAGGACCGAAAGAGTATGGCTGGCATACCCCCTTCCCTCGCGTTCCTTCCTGGTCGCGACACCGACCACCATGGCGCTTCTGTTCGCTATCGCAGAAAGTCCTGCAGTTGAAACCAGACTTTTGCCTGTGAACGTGCCGAAGAAACGGATTCCAGGCCGATCGACGTAGGACGAGGCCATGGAAAGCCTTTGCGGGAAAGGAGGATTGGTACAACGGAATTCCTCGATTCCATCCCAAAGCTCGAACATCGACAAAAAATCGTCCTTGACAGTCAGAATTCTGGTCTCATAGCCGGCCAGAAAAGGAACGAATCCCGATTTCTCCAGCCCCAGCATCGGACGGACCATGATTCTAGATCCAGGAAAGAAGTCGAAGAAAGGCTCGATTGTGCCTGCAGGTCCCATGAGCGTACTGAAAGTCTGGCGTGAAAGGAAATCCAAGGCCTCTGCGAGGTCGTAACTTCCCTCCTGATAAAGGCAGAGCCCCTCGCCTCGGTAATTCAGAGCGTAGAGCCCGTCGATGCGGTATACATGTATGTGGTCACTGCCGAACTCATCGAGATCGTTGATGAAAAAGAGATTTGCATACCTATCCCGCCGCAGTATGTCGGCGAGACCTGTCACGTCGTCCAGTTCCTCTGTCATTCTTCCATTATATTGTCCGATTGCTTCACCGGCAAGACTACGCAAGTCCAGACGTGGCAAACGAAAGGTATGATGCAAATGAAGAAAAAAAGGAGACATTCTTGTCTCCTCATAGTCCTGCTGAGAATCGAACTCAGATCGGCAGATCCGGATTCTGCAGTTTTATCCATTAAACTACAGGACCATGGCTCTATGATAATCGATTCGGGCAATCTCTTCCAGTGGCATTCTTGCATCCATGCCCCATGTTTTCCTATAATCTTCGCATGGCAGTGATAAGGCAACCGAGAAAAGACGAGATCGCAAGACTGGCGGAAATCGAGGCGATGTGCTTTCCGCCGGAGGAAGGAGCGAGCAGGGAAAAGCTCGAAAGGCGTTTTTCCTCCTACCCCGACGGGTTCCTGATCGCGGAGGAGGACGGGACTATCCTCGGCTTCATCGACGGGCTCAGGACTGATGCAGACAGGATTGAAGACGCAATGTACGAGGACGAATGCCTGGACGATCCGCTTGGCTCATACCAGAGCGTTCTTGGAATATCGGTAATCCCTGAGGCCAGAGGAAGTGGAATCGGGGGTCTCCTGCTCAAGTCACTGATCATGAAGGCGGAAAAGGAAGGAAGGAAAGGCGTATTTCTCACATGCAAGAAGGCCCTTCTCCCGTTCTACGTTCCGCATGGCTTCATCGACCGGGGAATATCATGTTCCGTCCACGGGAACGTCGCATGGCACGATATGTTTCTTCCTCTGCCGAAGAAAAAATGAAAACATGGAAAAGACCTGTCCTATCCATAATTTCCACAAATTGGTAGAATATATTTCCAACGCGGAAAAATGAAAAAGAAATCTATAGCGATCGCGGCGATCACAGTGCTTGCGACAATAGCCCTCTTCGGGTTCATCATATATGCACAGAAGGATATCGAGGGACTTCTGGAAAGAACGGCCCCGTATTCCCATCTCGTGTTCTTCCTCGTACAGCTGCTCTCGGTCATATTCGCCCCTATCCCGAGCAACGTGACCGCAGCGGCCGGAGCGATGGTCTTCGGTGCGATCCCGACGTTCATCCTGACGTACCTCGCGGTGATATCGGGATCCATTGCGGTGTTCATGTTCGTGCGGTTCTTCAAGAAGAAATTCGACCACGGAAGGCTCGAGGCAAAGATAGAGGACAGGAGGTATCTCTCGCTGCTCTACGAGAAACCGTCGGCATTTCTCTTCATAGCATTCCTGCTCCCGATCTTCCCCGACGACATACTCTGCTATCTCGCGGGCCTGACCAGGATAAAGTTTTGGAAGTTCGCTCTGATAGCCATAGTCGCCAGGCCATGGGGGCTCATGGTCGCATCCGGACTCGGAGGCATAGGAACCGACATCACACCGCAGAAGGTAGCCATCGCAGCCGCGATACTCATCCTGCTGCTGGCAGCAGGGATCCTCTACAGGAAGTTTTTCCACGACAAGGTGGTATCATTCCTCGAAGGACGGAAGGAAAGACGGGACGAGAAGAGAAAGCCGGAAAACAATCCCGACTAGTACTCCTCCTTCACATCGCCTTTCGAAAGTCCGAACTCGTCCAGGAACGCCTCATAGTCCCTGTCATCCCGTATGCACATGACTTCCTTGAACACACCCGTGTTCCGGTCGCGGAATCCTGCCCTGCGCTCGCCGGTGCATATGCTGGCGATCACCACGGCCTCAAAGCGCCGCATATCCATTCCGGAAGATTCTTTTGCTCTACGCTTTCTGAACATATGAGCATTCTACCACCGCAATGCACGCCGCGCCATCAGAACAGCAGATGGAAGAGATATAGCACGAGCAGGAAAGCGAAGTTCAAAACGAGGAAGACCGCCATGTAACGGCCTTTCGACGCAGAAGGACGGGCAAAGAAGAACTTCATGGAAATCAGCGAGGCCAGGGAAGCTACAGGCGTGCCGAGCCCACCTATGTCGGTGCCTACCAGAAGAGCCTCGCCGTCCGTGCTGAACGGAGCGAGCAGCACCGCCGACGGTACGTTGCTTATCACCTGGCTTGTGAGCATCGACGTGACCAGTGCATTCTCGTCCATGAGGACGACAAGGAAATCCCTTACCGCAGGGATTCTGCCCATCGTAGTGGAGAAAATGAAGAAACAGACGAACGTCAGCAGCAGTATGTAGTCGACATCGAAGAATATCTTCCTGTCGAAGACGAGAAGAGCCGCGACGACGATCAGCAGCAGGATGCGGTAATCCAGGACCCTGAAGACCGAAAGTAGCGCAAGAAACAGCAGGAAGAAGAACAAGAGGCTCTCCTTCATGTTCTCCTTTGTCTCCGACGACGGGATTGCGATATTAGCATTCTCCGAACAGAGCAGGACAGTGGAGACCGCCACCAGAACGTAGCTTACTGCCACGAGGGGTAGGATTATCGAAAAGAACGACGAGGCGGAGAATCCGTAATAGGAGTAGAGAAAAAGGTTCTGCGGGTTGCCGACAGGAGTGGCCATCGAGCCCAGATTGGCCGCAATAGTCTCCATCACTACAAGATATATCAGACTTTTCTCCCCTGCTCTGCCCTCCAGGATCATCAGGGTGAAGGGAACGAATACGATAAGCGCCACATCATTCGTCACCAGCATGGACGTGAAGAAAACGATTGTCACGAGCAGCAGTGAAAGTCTCCTGAAATCGGAGGCTTTGCGAAGCAGCAGAGTCGAGACGTCGCGGAAGAATCCGCTCCTGCGCAGCCCAGCCGAGACGGACATGAGCGAGAAAAGGAGGGCAAGAATCCTGAAATCTATGGCCTCGATGTATTCCCCTACGCCAAGGGGAAAGAACACCATGGCCAGGACGGTGAGAACAAATGCGATGGAGAAAGTCATCTCCCTTTTGACAAAACCGATCATGATACCTCGGATTGTAATTCTCCATGGAATTTTTTTCCATATGGAAGGCAGAAATACGGCAAAAGCCGGACGGCGGAAATCCGGAAGAAGCAAGCAATTCGTCGAAAACACTTCCCGAAAGAGCCGAAAAATGTTGAAAAATGACTCGATATGTAGAATATGTGAAGAAAAAATATAGATTTCTGGTTTATTCCGTCATTATGGCCTATTCCACTTGTTTATTCATCCCCGCAGTCTTAAGTTTCTCATTATATGGCAACGATTTTGATAACAGACCGGGATTCTTCCGAAAGGAAAAAAATAAAGGAATACCTTTCTCTTTCAGGACATGTCGTTCTCGAGAGGGAGACTGCGGAAGAGACCGAAGAGGCATGCCGGAACACGGCTATCGATCTTGCCGTCATCTCGGTGCAGAACAACGACGTCTCGCTGCTGCACCTTATAAAGGGAATAAAGGCGCGCAGCTCCTGTCCCGTGATCGTCATGAGCAGCAGCGACCTCGAGAGCATTCTCATACTCAGCTATGAGCTCGGATGCGACGACTATGTGAAAAAGCCTTTCTCGTACAGGGAATTCTGCCTCAGGTGCTCGAGGATACTCGAGAGAAGAGCGGAAGGCCGCAGGAACTCCAGGATACTTCTCTATGCAAACGGCAAGGTCAAGATCGCGCTGAACAAGGAACTCAGGATTGCGAGCATCAACGACGAGAAGCTGCATCTCACATCGACCGAATACAGGGTACTTCTTTTTTTGTGCGAGCACTGCGGCGAGACGCTCTCCAGGGAAACGATCCTCAGGACGTGCTTCGACCCGAACGAAGGCACCTCGGAAAGAATCGTCGACAGCCATATCAAAAACATCAGGGCAAAGACCGAAGAATACTGTCCCGACCTCATAATGACAGTTCGAAATTCGGGATATAAATTCCAAGCTAAGCTGATATCATAATTATATTGTAACAGTATGGTAATCAGATATAAAGAAGCTGAAAATCATACAAAAAAAGCCCGATTTCATACGGGCTGTCCGACAAAAGGGAAAAATCACTTCTCGAGAAGCTTCCGGGCGTTCATCAGCATCAGATTGATTCTGTTCTCCTGGTTTGCACGGGATGCCGACGGGTCGTAGTCCACCGATACGACGTTGCTCACGGGATACTTGCGCCTTATGTTGGCAAGGGCGCCCCTGGCGACGATGTGGTTCGGCAGGCATCCGAAGGGCTGCGCGATGACGACGTTCTCGATCCCTTCCTCGATGTAGGAGGCAATCTCGGAGGAAAGAAGCCAGCCCTCCCCCATCTTCACCTCGACGTCTATTATCCCGCTTCTGGCCTTCTCTATGTCCCTGAAAGTATGGCTTCCCCTGAATCCGGTACGTTTTCTTATGACATCGTTCATCATCTTCTCCCTATGCACGGCAAAATCCATCACTGGCTTGACCAGAAGCCATGATATCCCCTCCATCTTGTAGACCCTATGGTCGACTATGGTATTGTTCATGCAATAGAGCATGAAGTCCGCCAGGGCGCTTGTCACCGGTTCGGCCCCCTTCTCGACGAGGTAGTCCTCGAGGTAGTTGTTGCCTATCGGGGAGTACTTCAAATATATCTCTCCGACGATGCCGACGACCGGCTTTCTTTCGTCCGTCCTCTCGACGGTCTCGAACATGTCCGCTATGTGCTCTATGTTCTTCCTGAAGCCGTGTGTCATCCGCGAGCCGTCGCAGAGGAACGCGACAGCCTCGTCGTAGACCTTCTTCGAATCTCCTTTGTTCTTCTCATGGCTTCTGGCCTGGTTGTAGAGAAGCCTGATGAAATCGCCGTAGAAAAGGGCGTTTACGAGCTTCATCAGCACGCCGAACGGAACGTGTAGCGTGTTCTCGTCTATACCGGAGGCGTTCAGGGATATGACGGGTACATCCTTGAAGCCGGATCTCTCCAGAGCCTTCCTAAGAAGGAACACATAGTTCGAGGCCCTGCAGCCTCCTCCCGTCTGGGGAAGAAGGACCGCGACCTTTCTGCCCGAGTACCTGCCGGATGAAAGAGCCTCTATGAACTGCCCTATCACTATAAGCGCAGGGTAGCACATGTCGTTGTGGACGAACTTGAGGCCGTAGTCTATAACCTGCTCGAATCCCGTGGAAAGAATCTCGAAATTGTATCCCGACTTGTTGAGTGCATCCACCATCAGAGTGAAATGAGGCTCCGCCATCATCGGCACAAGTATCGTATAGTCCCTGAAATCCTTAGCCATTCTGCTTTCTCTTCCTTTCGTCCATCGCAGCCGCGAGGCTTCTGAGCCTTATCCTGGCCGCACCGAGATTGTTTATCTCGTCGATCTTGAGGGAAGTATAGAGCTTGCCTTCTCCTTTGAGTATCTCCTTGACCTCGTCGCTCGTGACCGCATCGAGGCCGCATCCGAAACTGATGAGCTGTACCAGCTCGGTATCGGGCTCATCCTTGATGGCTTCCGCTGCGTTGTACATTCTGTTGTGGTAGGTCCACTGGTTGAGCACGTGCCTTTCCCTCTTCTTGGAAAGCGGAAACGAATCCTCGGTGACCACGACGAATCCAAGGGACGAGAGGAGCTCGTCTATGCCATGGTTGAGCTCCGGATCCACATGGTATGGCCTTCCTGCAAGCACGACAATCTTGCGGCCTTGACTGCGGGCGAATTCGAAGGCCTTCACGCGCTCGTCCGAAAGAGCCTTGCGATAGCTGTCCTGAGCCTGTCTGCCCTTCTCGAGCGCCGCAGACACGCGATGCAGGTTCAGATCGCCCTTGAGGGGCGAGAGGGCCTCCAACAGCTGCCGTGCAAGATTCCCCTCGTGCGAGAAATCGAGGAACGGGGTCAAAAACCGCGTATCGGCCAAAGCCTCGACGTTTGCCTTCAGAACCTCAGGATAGTACGCCACAACAGGACACATATAGTGATTGTCCGCCATGTGCTCATCAATGTTGTAACTTGTCATAGGATAGAAGATGGCATCCACCTTCTTCTCGGCAAGCAACATCACGTGGCCGTGGGCAATCTTCGCGCCATAGCATATCGTGTCGGAAGGAATCGTCATCTGTCCCTTCCTGTATAGATTCCTAGTGGAGAATCCAGAGACCGAAACAGAGAAGCCCATCTCGTGAAGCGCGGTAGCGAAGAACGGAAGAAGGTCGTAGAAATACAGCACCATCGGGATGCCGATGACCGGCCCGTCCGCCTTCATGTCGAAATACTTCGAAAGGGCCTCCTTCTTCCACCTGTAAAGGTTCGGCAGAACCTCGTTGTTCCCCTTGCCTTCTCCCTTCGAGCAGCGTGCACCGGAGATGTATCTTCTTCCGTTCGGAAAAATGTTTATGGTCAGGTCGCAATGGTTCTGGCATCCCGAGCATTTCGTATGCCTGCTCTCGTGCCTGAACTCCTCCACAAGTGGCCACGAAATGGAACTTTCCCCGTCCTTGAACATGTCATGGCTTATAAGGGCTGCCCCCATTGCTCCCATGAGTCCTGCAATCGAGGGCCTTATCACCGAACGCCCCAGCATAAGCTCGAAAGCCCGAAGCACCGCGTCGTTCTGGAACGTTCCCCCCTGCACGACCACGTTCCTGCCCAGATCCTCGGCAGAACGGACCCTGAGAACCTTGAAGAGAGCGTTCTTGACAACGCTTATGGAAAGACCTGCGGCGATGTCGGCAAGGCTTGCACCGTTCTTCTGGGCCTGCTTCACTGAAGAGTTCATGAATACTGTGCACCTCGAACCAAGGTCCGCCGGATGTTCCGCAAAGAGTGCCAGATGCGAGAACTGCTCTATCGAAAGACCCATGCTCTTGGCGAATGTCTCCAAAAAGCTGCCGCAGCCCGAGGAGCACGCCTCGTTCAGCGTTATGTCATCGATTCCGTCCTCCGATACGGAGAAGCACTTCATGTCCTGCCCGCCGATGTCGATTATGAAGTCGACGTCGTTCTTGAAGAAACGTGCCGCCCTGTAGTGCGCCACTGTCTCGACGACTCCATGGTCAAGGGAGAACGCACTCTTCATGAGCTCTTCGCCATAGCCCGTAACTGTGACCCCAGCCACCTTGATCGACGGGAACTGCGCATGGAACTCGAGCAGCTCCTGCCGGACAGTGTCCAGAGGACTGCCCATGTTCGCCGAATATACCTGGAAGATTATCCTGCAGTTCTCGTTGATCGCGACGAGCTTCGTCGTGGTGCTTCCGGAATCGACACCTATGTACGCTATCCGGCTCGATGACTTGTCTGTCTCGAAAAGCTCTGCGGAGTTCTCGTGCGCCTTGCTGAACTCCTGCCATTCCGCATGACTGGTGAAAAGAGGCGCAAGAGTGTTCTGGTCTCCCTTCATCTCGCTTGCACGATGGATGTTTGAGATAAGTTCCCTGAGTATGAGCGTTTTTCCGTCGGAATGGGCGAAATACGCGGCTCCGAACGCGACGAAGAATTCCGTATCCTCCGGCAGAATCGGATTGATGTCCGGCAATGCGTCGGTGAACGCTTCCCTCAGTCCCTTCGTAAATGTCAGAGGACCTCCGAGGAAAAGCACGTTGCCCTTTATGGGATGGCCGCCGGCAAGGCCGCCTATAGTCTGGTCCGCAACGGCACGGTATACGCTCCTCGCGATGCTTGCCTTGCTAGCGCCCTGGTTGATCAGGGGTTGTATGTCGCTCTTTGCGAATACGCCGCAACGGGATGCGATCGGATATGACACATCTGTAGTCTGACTGAGCTCGTCCATCTCGTCCAGGCTCACGTTTATGAGGCTCGCCATCTGGTCGATGAACGCTCCCGTCCCTCCGGCGCACGTTCCGTTCATCCTCTCGTCGGTGGACGCACCGAAGAAGATGATCTTGGCATCCTCTCCTCCAAGTTCGATTGCCGCATCGGTGTCAGGATAGAACTTTTCCACATAGCTGCCCGTCGCGAAGACCTCCTGAACGAACGGTATTCCTGCCTTCGTGCTCAGATCGAGGCCTCCGGATCCGGTCATTGCGACGTGGACGTCGATATTGGAGTACTTGGACATTATCTTCTCCAACTCCTCGAGAACGATCTCGCTGGTCCTCGAAAAATGCCTTCGATAGGATTTGTAAAGCAACTGTTCGGAGCTGTCCACAAGCACAAGCTTTACCGTGGTACTCCCGATATCTATTCCCAAATAGTATTCCATCAATTTCTCCCCTGCATTCAACTTCTTTTTGCAAAAGAAAATAATAAAAAACGGTCGAAGTTTGGACACGGACAGTCCCCATCCGTTGAAAAGAACTTAAACCAAAGCGATGGTATTATTCAATACCATGGGCATGATTTTTCGTTCAAGATGCAAAATTTTTCTTCAGGGCTTTGAAAACGTAGCGATATGGACTTATCATCAGTAAGGGACGACCTGTCCGGAACGTAGATGGCCGTCCCGATGGGAGGACAAATTGAACATTCTGATAACTCTTGACAGACGTTACCTGGACATCGCCAGGACGATGCTCTATTCGCTCAAGCGCACGCAGAGCGAGCCGCTCTGCGTATATGTCCTCTCGACGAGCCTGGATGAGGAAGACGAAAGACGTCTCGAAAGCGGGCTTGCCGACGAAGCCATGGAATTCACGGCAATCAGGGCGGACAATCTTGCAGAGAAGGTCAAGACAACTTCCAGATATCCCGTAGAGATGTATCTGAGACTGTTTGCAAAGGACTTCCTTCCGGACGATGCGGACCGTGTCCTGTACCTGGATCCGGACATAATCGTGAGGAAGGACCTCAATAAGCTGTACCACAGCCCGTTCAGGAACGCATCCCTCTACAAGGCGACAAGCCATGTCAAATTTCTCATGCGGATGCTCAATTCGATCAGACTGCTTGCATTCCCTCGGAAGGTCTACCCGAATACTGGAGTCATGATGATAAACCTCGCCGAGCTGAGGAAGATCGGCAACGAGGACAAAAGGCTGATGAGAATCATGAGAAGGAGGCGAAATCTCTTCATCCTGCCGGACCAGGATGTGCTCTACATTGCCCATGGCAACAGAATCGAACTGATCGAGGAGACCCGGTACAACCTCTCCGAAAGGATCAGGGTACTAAGGAACGCCGACGAAAAGGACGCAGCAATCATCCACTATGCCGGAAGGATGAAGCCATGGAAGGACGGCTATGCGGGCAAGCTCGATGCGTATTGGCACGAGACGAGGGAACAGATGGAAAAGGACGGAATGGCCTGAACCCGCATTCTCCAGGGCAAGGGGATAAAAAAAGGCTGCGATCGGATCCGGTCTTACCGGATGCCGCCACAGCCCACATCCAGAAACGGATGGGAACGCCCCGCCCTCTCAGTCCTCTTCGGAGGCCTTGGCTTCCTTTATTCTGCGAGAGACTTCGCCGTTGATGATGTCCGTAATCATGCGGACATATGTCTCCGGGTCCTTCTCCATGCCGCGTCTTGCCCAATCCATAAGGTTGCCCACGAGGCCGTTCGCATAGAACCTGGAAATTCTCTGAAGCTCCTTCTCGGTGAATGCCAGGTCCCCGCCGAGAGAAAGGATTCTCTCCCGGATTACCTTCTGCTCGTAATCGGTGAAATAGGTGATGAAGTTCAGATAGGCCGATGAAAGCAGAATCTTGGAGTAGTATCCGCGATTCTCATAGAAGTACCTTCCCAGCGCGCTGAGACGTACGTAGCTAGTCTCATCTTCCTTGCTCATAGTGTCGACGGCCTTCTGGAAAATCCAGTTCACCAATTCCGACTTGTCCTTGAAATGATAGTAGAACGTATTCCTACTTATCCCTGCCTTGTCAGCGATGCTTCCGATTGTGACGCTCTCGTAGTTCTCGGTCTCCAGAAGCGCCTTGAAAGCTGCAGCAAGTGCACTTTTTGTGATTTCCTGGTTTGCCATGATATGTGTTCCTCTGTTTATACTAGAATATACAAAAATGAAAAAAAGACTACTGCAAAATTAAAAAACACACATTTCTTCAAAAAACTAATACCAAATTATGAACAAAAGGCCATTCATATGTCATATTTGGCCGCTATCATCCGAATCATAGCAGAATAGACTTTGGTCTCCCGGGTTTTTCTTCATACCCCAAACGAAAATTTTCCTTCCCGGGAGACCTCTTTATTTTTTGTGGCGACGTAATTTTTTTATGCTATAATGCAGATCATGACAATAAAGAAAACATCACAGCAACTCAAAACGGGTGAAACACTTACGATATCTACGGCCTTCCCGGGAGATGCCGAAGAACTGACTCGTTACACAAAGAAGGTTTTTTCGGAAACGGATTTCCTCTCGCGCTATGGCGACGAGTGGTCCACAACCGCCGAAGATGAAGTCAAGTATCTCGAAGGGTACGTTTCTTCATCGGAAAATTTTTATCTGGTCGGAAAAATCGAACCAGAAATCGTCGCAAGCCTCGACTTCAGAAAAATCGCACCGAACAGGGGCAAGCTCGCCCATCGCGGGGAATTCGGCATAAGCGTGCTGAAGGCCCACCAGGGGAAGGGAATCGGCTCCGCTCTTCTCGAGACCATGCTGAGGACAGCAGCAAGGATAGAGGGCCTAGAACAGATAGAGCTCTCGGTGGTGACCGTCAACGAAAGAGCCGTCGGACTGTACCTTTCGCATGGTTTCAAGATATACGGGACAGAGAAAAACGCGATGAAGCTGAGGGACGGCAGATACTACGATTTCTACAGGATGATCCTGTTCAGGGGCGAGTCCGAACTGTTTCCTGCGCTCGGGTGACAAAAAAAGGACACCCGTGCAAGTGTCCTCTTTGAGCCGCAAAGGGATCGAACCTTTGACCCACAGATTAAGAGTCTGTTGCTCTACCAGCTGAGCTAGCGGCCCATTCTTCCAATTCAACCTCGAAATACTATGCAGATTTCTTCGATTATTGTCAACACGTTTGATCCAAAAAAGAAAAAATTTTTCTGCAATGCGGTTTTCCGTATGTCAAAAGTGTATTCCCGCCCCTGCCGTCCGCTGCTTCCGGAATGGTTTTCCGTCTTGCCTATCGTCTTTATGAATGGTATACAACATGTATGGTCCGATGTTTGTCCGGAGGGGTGAAGATGAACAGGAACATCGATTTCACAACAGGTTCCATCCAGAGAGGGATAGTGCAGTTCGCAGTGCCTCTCTTTCTCGGCAATCTGTTCCAGCAGCTCTACAACGCCGCCGACAGTCTGATAGTCGGAAACTACCTCGGGCCCGAGGCCCTTGCAGCCGTCTCGTCTTCCGGGTCTCTGATATTCATGATGGTAGGCTTCTTCAACGGCGTCGCTCTCGGAGCGGGAATCGTGATCTCGAAGTGCTTCGGAGCGCGCGATTACGATAGACTCGGCAAGGCTGTACACACGGACATCGCCTTCGGTCTGGCATCTGGGATTTTCCTGACTTTCTTCAGCGTTCTGTTCACACCGACGATACTCAGGCTGATGAAGACCCCTGAAGACATCCTGCCTCAATCCATCTCGTACTTCAGGATATACTCGTACGGAATCATATTCTCGGTAGTGTACAACTTCGCGACTGGAATAATGAACGCCTTGGGAGACAGCAGGCATCCGCTCTACTATCTGGTGATATCCTCTGTGACGAACGTCGTTCTGGACGTCTTCTTCATAAGGGGTCTGGGCTACGGGGTCGGTTCCGCCGCGCTTGCGACGACCATCAGCCAAGCGATAAGCATGGTCCTCTGCATCGGGAAGCTCACGAAGGAAAAGACGTTCTACCAGGTAAGGCTCAAAGAGCTCCGTCTCGACGGTCCGATGCTGCGAGAGATCGTCCGCTTCGGCCTTCCTGCAGGGATTCAGAACTCGGTGACCGCGTTCGCGAACCTGATTGTGCAGACAAATATCAACACATTCCAATCGAACGCCGTCGCAGGAAGCGGCGCTTATTCCAAGATCGAGGGATTCGTATTCCTCCCGATCACATGCTTTTCGCTCGCGCTAACCACGTTCATGGGCCAGAATCTCGGAGCGAAAAACTACGACAGGGCAAAAAAGGGTGCAAGGTTCGGCATAGTCTGCTCGATGAGCATGGCGGAACTGATCGGTGTGGCCCTATTTATCTTCGCGCCGTTTCTGGTGGCTCTATTCAACGACGATCCCGCAGTTGTCGCATACGGCACCAGGCAGGCCAGGATCGAAAGTCTGTTCTTCTGCTTCCTCGCCCTTGCCCACTGCATAGCTGGAATTCTGAGAGGCGCAGGCAAGGCGGCGGTGCCGATGTACATAATGTTCGGAGTATGGTGCGCCCTCAGGGTGGCCTACATAACCGTGGCACTCTCCTTCGTGCACAGGATAGAAATCATATACACGGCCTATCCTCTGACATGGACGATAAGCTGCATATGCTTCATATGGTATCTTGCGAAGGCGGACTGGCTGCACGGGCTCGAACAGAAAATATGACGTGCCAGAGTGCTATCGCAACAGCTTTTCCGCCATCCTCGAGACGAGCATCGATGCGTGTCGGCCATCGAGCACGCCGTGGTGCACATGCAGAGAGACGGGAATCCTCGTCCGTCCGTCGGGATCCATGGAGAACCTGTCGAACGTGAATATCGGCTTCATTTCTCCTTTGGATGGTGGCAGAAGGACGTGAAGTCCGCCCATGGAATCATCGAGAAGCAGACGACATTTTTAGGTATGCCATCCTTTGGCGGATCGCACACGAGGACGGAGCGGGCATAATATCCCTGTCCTCACAGAAGCCGATAAAAAGCTCGCAGAATCGGTTCCCGTCCTTTTCCATGTGGGTGAACGACGCATGCATACGGTTCCAGAAACTGGGGCTGCCGCATACGCCGAAGTCAATTCTGGCCTCTTAGATGGAATTGACCGCGACCAGGGCTGCATGCATAAGGGCCGGATAGATCCTGCGCCAGGAAGCAGACCATGTCGATCGGTTCGAATATGTCCATGCCGGCATTATAACATTCCGAGGTTGCCGCATGAAGGCCGTGCTGTTATATTATTTGGAGTACGATGAACGAAGAAAACGACAAGAAGGATTCATCTTCAGGCCTCGGCGATTTCGTCGAGATGGCAAGAAGCGGCAATGCGGGGACATACCTCGAGAAGGCGCTCATGAAGATGCGCCAGGCCATGCGGCTGGTCAATACGGACCAGGATCTTACAGAGCTGGCCAGACAGACATATGCTGACCTTTCAAGGGCGGAAAAGGAGCTCGGAGACGACGGAAAGTCGCTCTCGGCATTCTTCGACATGTTCCACGGTCTCTTCGCCGCGATGGACACGTCCGATTTCGATCCCGATTACGAGTATGTCCACGACGTGCTGGACGACATGTCGATAAACCCTGAATTCAGGGCTATAGCCTTCATTCCGGACCCCTCGGCAAAGGCGGATATGTCCATGCTCAAGGAGTGCTTCAAGGCAGCCTACCCCGAGTACCGGATAATACTCGACGGAAACGGAAGTGTCGACGGAGAGGATATCGGCGACAGGGAATCGACTTTCCACGTCTCGCAGGAGGAAGCGGCCGAGATCGAGGACGGAGGATTCTTCGCCGAGGATATCTTCGGCAACATCGTCGGAATCACGACAACGGACACGCTGACAGGCGGCGACGCGATCCCGATGCTTCTTTCGAATACGACGGAGGATCTTACAGACGAGACGAGAAAGAAGATCGAAGGATATGAAGGAAGGTTCTTCGAAGTCTTCCTGGCTCCGGGCATCGGCGAAGCCGGCGAAGAGATGGACCACATGTTCGAAAAGGCAGAGATGGCTGTCCGCCTGGCAGGCATCGCAGCCTCTATGGACGGGGCTATCGCGGTATGCTCCAACGGCAGGATATACGAGAAGGACAGCTATCGTTCACTCGTCGACGAACTGGACAACGATACATACCTTCCTGTGGATCTCTTCTGCTACACCTATCTGGAGACCGCGGAGGACGGAAGCGGGATCATACTTACTCTCGGCCTTGCCAACTACGGCTATGTCGAGCTCATGGCCATGAGCAAAGCCGACGAAGTCGACAGGGAAGCGCTATTCTGCGCGGTCCAGGACCTTGCGAACTACATCCTGCAGAGCGGGATCGAAGTTAAGGACGGCGACATACTCTCCTACAACGAGGGAAAGACCAAGTATCGTCTGAAGCTCATGGAGAGAATCGACGAGGCGATATTCGAGGTCACTTGCGTCCGCAGCCCGGACGAGGAGGACCGCATGACGCTCTCGACGGAGTTCCACGGGGACATAAGCTACAACAGGTACGAAGGTATCACATGCCCGCTGTCGTTCTTCTACAACGACAGGAAGAACACCCTGCTTTTCCACATTCCGGGAAGCGAGTACGAATACTCGGCAATAAAGGACAGCTACGTGTATCTGCTGGACAATCTTTCCTATATCTTCGAGGGAATAAAGGACTACTTTACGAGCCAGGATGCGGAAAAGGACCCGGCGATTAGGCGATACATGAGAAAAAACCGGATCAGGAAGGCCAGCTGGCACGATGCGCTTCTCTCGCTCAAACCCTCCGACATATACATGATCCCCACGATCGAAAGCCTGAGCGACGATTCCCCGATGCTCTCTGTGAGATACAGGAAAAGCCGCAATAGCCGCAGCTACATCGAGGTCGCCATCGACGCCGAAGTGAAGCTTTCTCACGTGACGTCGGTCTAGATTCCATCCCCTTCTCCATCTTGTTCCCAAATGGGAAGAAGGCAGATGACAGAACGGAAAAAAAACTGTATATTGGTAAAGCTGAGATTCGAAACGAAATAAAAAAACAGAAAATACAAGGAAGGGCAATATGGTTGTCGAAAAGAGTATCAGGAGCCTTGACGGCTCGCAGGTAGCGCTCACGATCACAGTCGACGCTGCAGCGATCGAGGAAGCATACCAGAACAAAATGAAGAAGTATCAGGCCAACATCCAGCTTGACGGCTTCAGAAAGGGCAAGGCACCTATCGCTGTCATCGAGAGAAAGTACGGCGATGCGATCAGGGAAGAAAGCACGTTCGAGGCTCTCGAGGAAAACCTCAAGCAGGTCATCGAGACGCTCGACGAGAAGGACAGACCCCTGGCCTACTCTACCCCCGTCCTCCAGGACGAGGAGAAGCTCGTTCCGTTCAAGAAGGACGAGAACGTCACATTCACCGTCCACTACGACGTCTATCCCCAGTTCAAGGTCGAGTCCTACAAGGGACGCGAGGTGAAGTACGACGGAGCCGAGGTCAAGGAGAGCGACGTGAACGAGGAGCTCGACAGGATCAGAGACCAGAACGCCGTCGTCAGGACGAAGGACGGAACCATCGCCATGGGCGACATCGTCACGCTCGACTATGTTGAGCTCGACGAGAACAAGGCAGAGAAGGCAGATACGAAGAGGGAGGGATTCACCTTCACTCTTGGTACCGGATACAACTACTACAGGATCGACGAGGATCTCGTAGGCCTCGCCAAGGGCGACGAGAAGATCATCGAGAAGAAGTACGACGACAACGACGTGACGTTCAAGGGTGCAAGCATCACACTCAAGGTGAAGGTCGACGAGATCAAGTACAGGGAGATTCCCGAACTCTCAGATGAGCTTGCCCAGGACGTCAAGGACGACTACAAGACTGTCGACGACCTTGTCAAGGGCACGAGGGAGAAGCTCGAGAAGGAACTTGAAGAGTCGATGAAGAACGACAAGATCACGGCTCTGCTCGAGATTCTCAGGGACGAGACGAAGTTCGAGGTTCCCGCATCCATGATCGACGTTGAGCTCGATCAGTCCTGGAGAAGGTTCGTACAGCAGAGCGGACTCGAGGAGGAGAAGCTTCTCCAGTTCTTCAGCATGCAGAACCAGAGCAAGGACAGCATCCTCAAGGAGTGGAGACCTTCCGCAGAGAAGAACATCCGCGACCAGCTCATCCTTGAGGACATAAAGAAGCAGGAGGATTTCAAGCTCGACGATGAGGAATTCAAGAAGGCCTGCGACGAGCAGCTCGCATCCATCAAGGACGAGAGCAGCATCGAGTACTACAAGAACATGATCAAGGACGACATGCAGTTTGCAAAGGTCGTACCGTTCCTCCTCGAGAACAACACCTTCGTCTCGCCCGAGAAGCTCAGCCTCAAGGAATACAGGGAGAAGAAGGCTGAGAAGGCCGAGTGAGAAACTGGAGAAAAACATTGGAAGAGAAGATGAATTCGCTGGTTCCCTACGTCGTCGAACAGACGGGAACCGGTGAAAGGCAGTACGACATTTTCAGTCGCCTTCTCAAGGAAAGAATAGTCTTCATAGACGGAGAGATAACTGATGCGACAGCCGACTTGGTTGTCGCTCAGCTTCTTTTTCTGGAGGCCGAACATCCCGAGAAGGACATCAACATCTACATCAACAGCCCGGGCGGAAGCGTCACAGCCGGACTGGCCGTATACGATACGATGCAGTACATCTCCTGTCCCGTCAGGACGATCTGCCTCGGCCAGGCCTGCTCGATGGCCGCACTGCTGCTTGCAGGCGGAAGCAAGGGAAAGAGAAGCATCCTGCCCAACGCGAGGGTCATGATCCACCAGCCTTACGGCGGTGCCGAAGGCCAGGCCAGCGACATAATCGTCGCCAACAAGGAACTTCAGAGGATCAAGAAGGCCACGACGAGGATACTGGCTGAGCATACAGGAAAAAGCGACGAGGAGATACTCAAGGCCATAGAGAGGGATTTCTATCTTTCGGCCGAAGAGGCGCTCGAATTCGGAATCGTCGATTCAGTAGTGAGGAAATGATGGCCAGAGGCGGTAAGTATTGTTCATTCTGCGGCCGCTCCGTCCAGGAAGCGGGCCAGCTCATCAACGGCAACGGAGTCTCCATCTGCCGCGACTGCGTCGAGACGTGCAGGACGCTCTTTTCGTCCCAGTACGGCGAAGAGGAGAAGAACGACGACACATTCCTCCAGAGCGACATTCCCTCCCCCAGGGAGATAAAGGAATATCTGGACGAGTACGTCATCGGACAGGACGCCGCTAAAAGAGTTCTATCCGTCGCAGTATACAACCACTACAAAAGGGTGCTCCACCAGAGGGAGATCGAGGAAGCCGGCGTCGAGCTCGACAAGTCCAACATACTGCTCGTCGGTCCGACCGGAACCGGAAAGACCCTCCTTGCGCGGACGCTTGCAAAGAAGCTCAAGGTACCCTTCGCCATAGCCGATGCCACTACGCTCACAGAGGCCGGATACGTCGGCGAGGATGTAGAGAACATTCTTCTGAAGCTCATCGATGCGGCCGACTTCGACATCGCAAAGGCAGAAAAGGGAATAATCTTCATCGATGAGATCGACAAGATAGCAAAAAAGGGCGAGAACGTCTCGATCACGCGCGACGTATCTGGAGAAGGAGTCCAGCAGGCGCTGCTCAAAATCATCGAAGGTACCGTCGCTTCCGTCCCTCCGCAGGGAGGAAGGAAGCATCCAAATCAGGAGATGCTCAAGATCGACACTAAGAACATCCTCTTCATCTGCGGAGGCGCCTTCGTCGGGCTAGACAAGGTGATCGAACGCAGGACCGCCCATGCGGCCCTCGGATTCGGCGCCGTCATCGGAGAAAAGAGCGAAAAGGAGCTCAGCGAACTGTACAGCCAGCTTCTTCCGGACGACCTCGTCAAGTTCGGCCTCATCCCGGAGTTCATAGGAAGGCTGCCGATACATGTGACGTTGTCCGATCTCAAGGTCGACGACCTCAAGAGGATCATCACCGAGCCGAAGAACTCGATAATAAAGCAGTATCAGATGTCGTTGAAGCTCGACGGAATAAAGCTCACGTTCACGGACGATGCGGTCAACGCGATCGCTGAGAAGGCATACAGCCAGAAGACGGGCGCAAGAGGACTCCGCAGCATAGTGGAAAACCTCATGCTGGACATATCGTACGATCTGCCTAGCATGCACGGAGTGACCGAGGTCATCGTCGACCGGGAGAACGTCGAGACCGGATCGAGACCCAGAGTAGTTACCGATGGAAACTATATTTCCTCCGATAAATGACCGTCTGGTCGACACAATACTAAGCAACGGGACTTTCGCCGTCATGAGCCACATAGCTCCTGACGGCGACGCCGTTTTCTCGTCCCTCGCCCTGGAAAAAGTGCTTGAAAGCCTCGGAAAGAAGGTCTTCCTGCTCTCGGACGGCCCGTTCAGACGACGGGAGGTAGAAAAGTTCGAGTCCAGGTTCTCATCGCAGGCGACGGACGAAATCAGAAAGGAGACGGACGTAGCAATCATCCTGGACTGTTCCACTCCCGACAGGCCCGGCAAAGTGTACGGCGGCTTTGAGGACAAGCCTCTGATAGTCATCGATCATCACAGCTCGGGAGAGGTGTTCTACGACGCGGAACTTTCATACATAGTTCCGTCATCCCCTTCCACCACCCTTCTCGTCGACAGACTGAGGAGAAGACTCGGAGTCGAGCTCGACAAGGAGAGTGCAGAATACATCATGACCGGCTTCCTCACGGACACCGGTTTCTTCCATTTCCTGTCGTCGGTACAGGCCCCCGAAGCGCTGGAAGCCGTAGCGGATCTTGCCAGGGCAGGAGCATCCCCGTACGAGCTCTACGACAGGCTTCACGATGGTAGGAGCCTTTGCGACGTGCGCACGATCGCACGTATCATGGAGGAGGTCGAGAGCTACTACGAAGGCAGACTGCTTGTCGCATGCGAGAAAATCGACTGCGTCACCGATGAACGCCCCGGAGACACAGTCTACTCCACGCTCCTCGAGGTCAGAGACGTCAAGGTCGTCCTGCTTCTCAAGGAAATGGAGGACGGCGTGGAGATCGGCTTCCGCGCAAAGAACGGCAGCGGAGTCGACGTGGGAAGCATCGCAGGCTCGCTCGGAGGCGGAGGACACCGTCTCGCAGCAGGGGCCACTGTGAAGAACGTCTCGCTCGATGAGGCGCGTCGGATGGCCATTTCCCTGTTCGACTTTCTCGCCTGAATTCGATCGACCTATAACCGGCCGCGAGCAATTCCTTTCAGGACAAGGAACTGCATCACGACCGGCTTTCCTTTTTTTCCTCTTGGCATGATTTGCATTCTCTTTCTTTTGCAAACAGGAGGAAAAAATGCTCACAAGAAATCAGAAGGACGAAATTTCCGCCGAGATTGTCAGATTCAACTCTCTGCCGGAAAAACGCAGAAACGGCGAGGAATACGCTGCACTGATAAGACTGACCGAGGAATTGATCTACACGGTCCCCGTCGAGAAGGGTTACCTTGAAAAAAGGGAGGCCGCCGAGTTCTTCCTCACGGAAAAGAAGAACGCCGGAAGGATAATGGATGCATACAGAATATCCCAGCTTCCGTACAGCGAATACATAGCACAGGTCATGAGAGTCAGGGTCAGGAACTATCTCATCCACAAGAGGGAGGCCGAAAGCGACAGGGAGCGCATGGATTACGACTTCGTCAGGAACGAACCGAGAAGCGCAGTGTTCGATCTCGAGTCCATCTACGAAGATGGGACAAAAGAAATCGGATATCCCAGAAAAAAGGATGCCCCGTTCGCAACTTCGCTCAAGGAATCGGCCCTTCTTATCCTTCACGAGAGCGAGGAGAACAGGAACACGGATGTCGACGAGACACTCATGATCGCCAGGATGAGGGAAAAGCTAGACAAGAGGAACAAGAAGCTGGGACTTCTTGCATACCTTCTGAAGCTTCCCAGGGGAACGGGTACGAACTACGTCCCCTACTTCTCGCGGATTCTCAAGGTAAGCGAGGAGAGCCTGCTTGAGTTTCTGCGTCTGCGCGACGACGAGACCGCGTACAAGGAAGAAAGCCGAAGAAGGAATCTCGAGCTATCCATGAAGTACTACAGGCTTCTGCTGAGGCTCTCCACCGCCTACGAGCTCGCTTCCACCGCGGAGGAAAGGAGAAAGGTCCTGGAAAACGAGACGCGGCTGAGAAGGCTCCACGAGCTGAAGCTCAATGCCGTCAGGAGGGACAACCAGGGACTCTCGGTAAGACAGATATCCGCCCTCCTCGGACTGAGCCGCTCGACGATATCGGACAACATGAGATGCATCGAGACGATGCTCGCATCCTCGGGCGCTGGGGATTTGCCAAGCGGCCAGGTCTAGATTATCATTGTGCCATGAGAAATTCCATCGCAGCATTCGCCATGGTCCTGTTGCTTTCAGTCTCGTGCGCCTCATCAGGAAGAGAGGGCGGAGGCGATGGTACGACGACAGTCAGGCTCTGCGATATGATCGGCAGCTGGTCCTTCGTGCTGGGCGGCATCCAGTATCGTCTCGAGACGGAGGGCGAAGCCAGGCTCGTTCGTCCGGACACGGAGAGCGAGGCGATTTTGCTGACGGAGCTTCCTCCGGACGACGACGGGACAAGGTACTTCTTCTCGACGAAGGAAAGAGTCAACTTGATCGTCGATGGAAAATGCTTGTACGTCCACATCGGGGCCGAAAGCGCGTACGTACCTCTCCAGCTGTCGTCTCTTTTCTTCCAATCCTTTTCCTTCAGGGTATGAGAGTGCTATATTGAGGTGTATGAAACTTTATTTCGCCTCAGGCAACGACCATAAGAAGAAGGAGATGCAGGCTCTGCTCGACAATGTCTCCCTGGTCCTTCCAAAGGAGGAAGGAATCGAATTCGACCCGGTTGAGGATGGCAACACGTTCGTGGAGAACGCAATGATAAAGGCCAGGGCACTCTACAATATCGTGAAGGCACCCGTGCTTTCGGACGACTCCGGACTCTGCGTGGAAGCACTCGGAGGGAAGCCCGGCATACACACTGCCCGCTACGGAGAGGTCGAAGGGGAAAGAAAACTTTCCGACAGGGAGAAGTACATGCTTCTGCTCAGGAACATGGAAGGTGTCGCGGATAGGAGGGCGACATTCGTCGCGGCCCTATGTCTCATGCTCGACGAGAACAGGATCTACATAATCCAGGAGACGGCAGAGGGCAGCATCGCCCTGGCACCCGACGGTACCACCGGCTTCGGCTACGACCCGGTGTTCTACAACAACGAGGCCGGGATGATATCGGCCCTTCTTCCGGAAGGAGATAAGAACAGGTATTCGCACAGAGGCAAGGCAGCCAGGCTCATGAAGGACCTCATTGCCAAGGAGATGGAAAAAGATGGAAAGAAATGAACAGAAGACGGAAAACACGTGGGACCTTGCCAGTCTTTCAGGGAGCGATAGGGAATGGGAACGTGACCTGAGGAAACTCGAAAGGAGAATCAAGGATCTCGAAGCCCTCAAGGGCACGCTCGGGAAATCCGTCGACAGCCTTTTCGAGGCATACAGGACCATAGAGGATTTCTACAAGGAATTCGAACGGCTCGCAAGCTATGCATTTCTGCAGTACAGCGCAGACAGCACGAACCCGGACGTCATGAGACGTGCCGGAATGGTCGATGCGCTAGAAGCGAAGATCGCAGAAAAGACGAGTTTTCTGAATCCCGAGCTGCTGGGTCTCGACGACGGCTTCATAAAAAACGCGCTGAGAGATAGGAGAATGAAGCCCTACAAGGTATCGATCCTGAAGGACAGGCGATTCAAGGAACACGTACTCTCGGAGAAGGAGGAAAGACTTCTCTCGCTGTATGCCCCCGTATCCGGATCGTTTCAGGAGGCCTTCCAGGATCTCGACAATGCGGACTTCGAATTCGGCGAGATCGACGGAGAACCCCTCACCCACGCAAGCTATGCCAAGTTCATGCGCATGGACGACGAGGACAAAAGACGGAGGGCCTACCTCCAGTATTATGGAGTCTACGACGCACATAGGCACGTGATCTCGAGGATATTCTCATCCAGTGTGAAGAACGACATCTTCCGCGCAAAGGCGCGGGGCTATTCATCCAGTCTGGAATGCGCGCTTTTCCCGGACAAGGTAAGTCCAAAGGTATACCGCAACCTGATAGGAGCCATACACGATGCATTGCCTGTCCTGCACCGTTACTACGAGGTCAAAGCCCGTTGCCTCTGCAAGACGAAACTGAAGCACTACGACGTGTACATGAACATGGCAAGAACCGTCCCTGTCTCATACGGATACGATGAAGCGGTAAAGATCATAACGGAAGCCGTCGCCCCTCTCGGTGAGGAATACGCAAGGACGCTCCAGGCCGGACTGACCACCGATCGCTGGGTCGACAGATACGAGAACAGGGGAAAGCGCAGCGGTGCCTTCAGCGCCGGATGCTATACGGGAAAGCCCTACATCCTGACAAACTACCAAGACGAAGTGCTGGACAGCGTATTCACGCTGATACACGAAGGCGGCCACAGCATGCACTCCTACTACTCCGTCAGGAACAATCCCTTCATGAGCTATGACTATACGATCTTCGAGGCCGAGGTCGCCTCGACGTTCAACGAGCAGCTGCTGACGGAATACCTGCTCAAGGAAAGCAAGGACAGAAACTTCGAGAAATACCTTCTCTCTAAGACGCTCGACGACATGGTCGCAACGCTTTTCCGCCAGACTATGTTCGCCGAGTACGAGCTGATGGTCCACGAGGAGGCAGAAAAGGGAATCCCGCTTACGGTGGACAGGCTGAGATCGGACTACAGGAAACTGCTGGAGACATATTTCGGTCCGGTCCTCGAGTTCGAGGACGTAAGTGATCTCGAAGGTCTCAGGATCCCACACTTCTACAGGGCATTCTACACATACAAGTATGCAACCGGCATAAGCGCCTCTATAGCCCTGTCCAGAAAGGTCCTCGACGGTGGCAAGAAAGAAAGGGACGCATATCTTTCGTTCCTGTGCTCGGGCGGTTCGAAATATCCTATCGAGTCGCTCCGGAAGGCCGGCGTCGACATGAGCAGTCCAGATCCTGTAAAGGCGGCGACCGATCGCTTCGCGGAGCTCCTTTCCCGCTTCGAGAAGCTCGACTCGCAGCAATGAGAAAAGCAGCATAGACGCATGGAAAAAGCCTCAGTCCGAGGCTTTTTCCTTTTTCTCGACTATTCCTATCGCCTCGACAAGACCGTCGGAATCGAATGCGAAAGATATCCTGACCTTCATATCGAGGTCATAGAGACTGACGGCTCCATCCTTTTCGACACCGGCTATCGCATTCTGCAAAGGCAGCAGTTCAAGAAGCGACGGCGAAAGGGAGTCGATCAGCCCCTTGTCTCCGTTCGTATATTTTTCGAACCACTCGAGATCCACCTTCTCTCCTGCTGCCTCCAACGCCTTCTCCGTCAGGCTGCCAGCGGAGGGACTCACCACGACAGGCCCGATCTCGGCCGAGAGAGGAGCGATCGCATAAAGCGGGACGCAGAGAAAAACGATTGCAGCAAAGGACAGGATGCTTTTCATGCTATCCATTATACAGAAGAGAGGGATGTTTTGAAGGAATCATCTGCAAAAAAAAACGAAAACATGCTATTTTCATAATATGAAAAGAAACGAGATGCTTGAAATCCTGAACGACGGATTCAATCACAGCGTCAAAGACGTGCTCTGGGGCAACGTCCTCTTCACGGATGAACTGAAAAAGCTGCTCACTGTAAGAAGCGTTGAGAAGCTTTCGCGCATAAAGCAGAACGGACCGACATACCTTATCTACCCGGGAAGCGTACATACCAGGCTCTCCCATTCGATAGGCGTCTACTGCCTCTCGAGGCAGATACTGCTCTCGATAGCGAGGAAGAACGACGAGTTGCCGCTGACGAAGTCGGGAATGATGAGCTTCCTCGTCGCGGCCCTGCTCCACGACATCGGACACTTTCCATACGCCCACTCCCTCAAGGAACTTCCGATAAGGGAGCACGAGGAAATCGCTGCCAGCCTGATAAACGGAGATTCCGAGCTTTGCGAGGCGGTGAAGAGGACCGGGGCCGATCCGGAGATGACAGGTGCGATAATCGACAAGGCGAAAGCAACGGAAGATAGCGAGACAGTCTTCTATAGGGGAATACTCTCAGGAACGCTCGATCCGGACAAGCTCGACTATCTGTCCCGCGACGCCTATTTCTCCGGAGTCCCCTACGGTACCCAGAACACAGACTACATCATATCCAGCCTCGACTACAGGGACGGATCCATAGTCATGAAGGAGGAAGCGCTGGTATCGGTCGAGCACGTACTTTTCTCGAAGTATCTGATGTACAAGACGATCTACTGGCACAAAGGCACGAGGTGCGCCACCGCGATGATAAAGAAAGCACTGCTCTCCGCACTGGAGGACGGTGTGATAACACCGGAGGATCTCTACCTCAAGGACGACGACGAGTTCAACGAGCTTGCGACGATACATTCGTCCTACCGCCCGTTCGTCCTCATCGACATGGTCAAGCACGGCCAGCTGCTTGCAAAGAAGGGCGAATGGGGACTCGACGAGCTTCCCCGCCTGACGAAGGAAGCCTCTGACCTTTCCGGAAGAAGGCGGGTCGAGAATGCCATAAGGCTTGAACTGCAGAAGATCCATCCGGAAATCGAGGAGCAGCTCGTAATCATAGACATACCCGAACCGATAAGATTCGAGTACGACATGAAACTTCTGAGGGCCGATGGCAGCGTAAGCGAGATAAGAGAGGACGAGAGCGTATTCTCGCGCATGGTCGGAAAGAGCTTCTCTGAAAATTTGCGAAAGCTTTCGGTTTTCGCTCCCGAGTACGTCGATGCCTGTCTTGTCGCGAAGATTCTCGAGGAGATATTCGGATGAGCGACGGAAAGCTTTGCTACAGAAGCCTCATCGAAGGAGACATCCCTCCATGGGTGATGAGGTTCATCAAGCAGACAGGAAAAGGGATAAACGACTTCTCGATGATAAGAGGCGGAGACAGGGTTCTGATCGCCGCATCCGGGGGGAAGGACTCCCTTGCAATGTCGCTGGCGCTCTCCATAAGACGTAGATGGCTACCCGTGGACTACGAACTTGAGGCGCTTATGATCAACTGGATCGAACATCCTATTCCCGAGGAGTACAGAGAAAGGCTCGAGCGCTTCTTCGACGATTTGGACATCAGATTCACCATGGTCGACGAGCACCAGTTCCCTGATTCCTTCAAGGGAGAATTCAACTGCTATCTTTGCTCCAGGAACCGCAGAAGGATACTCTTCGAGCATGCGGAAAAGGAGAACATCAGGCTTATAGCCATGGGACACCACCTCGACGATCTTGTCGAGACGACCCTGATGAACCTGTGCTTCCGCGCCAACTTCTCGACGATGCAGCCCGTTCAGGAGTTCTTCAAGGGAAAGATGCATATCATAAGGCCCATGATCGAGGTACACGAAAGCGTAACGAAGCGTCTTGCAGAGACCTACGACCTTCCCTGCATCAAGCCCGTATGTCCTTATGACCAGACAAACGTAAGGGCTTCCCTCAAGCCGATCGTCAAGGAACTCTGCCATATCGACAAGCTTGCAAGGGAGCATATCTTCAACGCTCATACCTACGAAAACCCGTTCGAAAGCGAAAAAACCGGGAGGGAGTGAAACCAAAAACTTGTGGTATTGTTATCCAGATATGTGTTAGACTATCTGATAACATGGAGAGGTATTCAATGAAGAGAATAAAGTCCATTCTTGCAATCCTCCTGATTGCGGCAACAGCGCTTTATGCACAGGGGCTTGAACTCAACCCCGAAAGCAGCGGGAACTTCAAGCTGTACGATTCGTACGGCGAGAGGATCGACAACTCGACCTGCCTCGAGGAGGGTGGCTACATCGTAGTCACAGACAGCGATCCGGTACGCTTCGACAGCATCTACGGGGACATCGTGCTTTCTCCGCATTCCCTTTTCGCGATAACCAGTCTGGATCAGGACAATCCATCCATATATCTCATCGACGGAGCTGCGAACTTCCTGATCAAGCAGGAATACACTCTTTCCATCTACACTCCGACATCGAGGCTTATAACGTCTGCAGAAGGCGAGTTCTACGTGGTGACAAGCTCCAATGAGGAACTCTTCATCAACCTTTCGGAAAATGCCGCATACGTGTTCGACGGCATCTCAGGCAAGACCACGCAGCTCGACGCTCTGTGTTTCTCATCACTGCTTTCCGGAGCGATCGACGAGGAAATCGACAAGGATACATACGAGCTCTTCTCGTACTTCAAGCTCCTGGACCTCTCCGAGCCTATTCCCGAGAAGGCCGATCTGTCCGTCGCTGCACAGCATCTCCTCGTTCCTTCCCTACCCGTCTTCAACGAAGTGAATACGGCATTCGCTTCTCCTGCGGTACCGATGATGAACGTGGAGAAGGTCGAGCTCATCAGCCGCCCGGAAGCCCCGCGCTTCGTGGACAGGACGGTTTCCGACGACGAGTACATCGCACTCGATCTCCAGCCAATACCAGACACACCTACCCTGAGAAAGAGGGATTCGGTCCTTCTCCTTGACGCACCTGTCGTCAAGGTCCTCGAAAGCAGGATAGACGAAAGCCTGCAGTCGCCTGAGGTCGGAGCAATCTCGGACAGAGGAAACATACTTCTGCCATATCAGGAGAACAAGACGGAGCTTATTACCGGAGAGAGAAAAAAAAACTCCTTTTCTCTTGATTTTCTCCTGAAGATGAGGGCTGCCGCGGACAGCGGCACGGGCGAGCATTCGCTCCGCAGCTCCATCGTTCCCAAGCTGGAATACGGCTCGTTCCTCCTGCAACTGAACATAGATCCTAACTCGATCATGTCGATTGCGGAAAAGAGCGCAGAGGAGAAGACGCTCCCTTTTTATCTTAGCTACGGCATCTCCTTTCTCGAAGGACTCTACTACAGATCCTTCGACGAGAGATTTGTCGTAGCTATAGACAAGACGACGACGCTTCTCGGAGACTCGGTAGGTCTTTTCGACGGCATAGTGCACGACTGGGACGGAGTCGACGAGAAACTCAGTTTGAATCTGCAGACAAGGGGGAACATACTCAATTGGAGACTGTTCTCCCCCGATATATCGTTCGCCAACTACGCAGACTCCGATCCACGATTGATCCTCGGAACCGACTTCAAATTCAACTTCGCGGAGAATCTGCCATTCAGTCTGGGCTTCGAGATGATGGCGGACATACCTTACATGAGAGCGGCGGATACCTCGCTCTACCCTGCGGCCTACATCGACATCCCGTTCATAGACAACAACACCGCATCCTTCGGGATGCGGCTCGCATATATTCTGGCCATCGACGGGATATCGATGGAGGACTTCAGTTTCTCCGACATGGGCATACTCTTCTCATTCCCGCTCGTCATGAGGAACGACGTGAACTTCAACTTCGGCGGAATGTACCAGACGGGAAGCATCTATTACGGAAGGCTGAGCGAATACTACGTGAACGACCACAGCACGAATTCCAAGCTCGCTCTGTTTCTGGAAGGAGACATCCTCTTCGACGACATCAAACTTGCAGTCAACTCTTTCGTCAACTTCGATACTGAACGGATGAAGTTCCTCACAGACGAATCCTACATAGATTTCTCGCTCGGATTCGGGATCGGGAACATAGATTTCATATTCGGAGCGAGAAAGACGAACTTCCTGGACTTCGAGAACTTCTACAGGAAAAGCGATCTCTATGCGGGAATCGGAGCCGATACGGGCAGTCTCTCATCGAGGATGCTCTTCAGGTTCACGGACGGCAAGCCCCAGATGGTATACGAAGGTTCGATTGCAATGATCGATCTGGACAACGTCGAGCAGAAGGACTCGACGAGACCAGTGGACCTGCAGTTCGAAATGGGCTTTGAACGTCTTCTGGACCACGAACTTGTTTTCAAGTTCGTACCCATACTTGGCTTCGGAACGGCCAGCAACAACTTCTCGCTGCGTGTTCCCCTGATGCTCAGGCTCTCGGAAAACAGCATCGGACTGTCGCCGATCAAGGGAGACGAATGGTGGACGATGTTCCAGGGAAGAATAGACAAGAGGGTTCTCTTCGATTCCATCACCGACATCTTTTCCCTGATAGAAGGCTTCAACTTCGGTTCTGACGACAGTTTCATCCACATGAAGGCATCGCGAATCATGAGGAAGAACGACATTCTCTTCGATAACTACATGCCATTCCAGGGGCTATCGATGGAAGCTGGGCTGAAGTTCAAGAATCTCTCGATAAGCGCATACGTCGACGATCTGGAATCGCCGAAGATATTCGACCTGTCGATAGGCATTTACCCGTTCGATTCGGATTCCTCCGGCCTGATAATCTCCAGCCCTACCGAAATCATCCTGAAGAGCATGGACGACTTAACGATCAAGAGCTTCCCGGGAATGACGCTGCACGTGCCATTTCTCGAGGAAAAACTCCAGACAAACATCTTCGTGTACGGAGAGATGACGGCTACATACGACGAGAACAGCGACACACCGGTCACGGAAATCATATACGACTTCGAGAACGGAAAATTCTACGGTTATCTCCTCGGCGCCGAGATAAAGTGGGACGATCCGGATACATTCCGGCTCGGACTGTCGGGAGGAATACACTCCGGTCTGCTGGCACCGAACATGTTCAACGCATTCACCGCGTTCAATCCTGACCTGAGCGTCAGCGCATCGGCCGTGGATGACGAGGATCAAGGAAACGCAGGCGAAGCCGAGGAGGATGTGAAGAACAACACCTACTGGCTTGTCGCGGACTTTGCGCTATACTTCAAGTCCTTCAATATGTTCGGCAAGTATTCCGTGCCGGACATGGCGAAGATGATATCGAGGCTCGACGATTATACGAGGGACATCCTGACGCTTGGAATCGATTTCACGCTTCCAAATGGCGTCGGAATGGAGCTAAACCTCTCCAGACAGGCGTTCGCGTCCTCCGTAGGAGATATCGCGGATGACTTCTTCGGCTACATGAACAGCAACCTCACCATCTACTCCGCCTCGATAACCAAGAACTACGACAACCTGAGTCTCAAGGCCGAGTTCAAGACCGGAGCGCTCTGGGAAAAAAACGAGGATACGCCCGTCAACGCCTACCATAGAGTCGAGACGGTGCCTAGCCTGACAATAACGACAAGGATCGGTTTCTGATGAAGAGAATAAGCACACTTCCCGATCTGGTGGCAGCCCGGATCGCGGCAGGAGAAGTGATCGAGCGACCTGAATCGGTACTCAGGGAACTACTGGACAACGCCATAGACAGTAATGCGGACGAAATCGTCGTCGAGGTGGACGGCGGAGGAGTCGAAAGGATATCCGTGATCGACAACGGATCAGGAATCTCAAGGGAAGATCTAAGCGTGATAGCCAACAGGCATGCCACAAGCAAGATCCATAGTGGGGAGGATCTCTACAACGTCCATACCCTGGGCTTTCGCGGGGAAGCGCTGCACTCGATTGCAAGCGTCTCCAGACTCACTATAGCAAGCCACGACGAGGAAAGCGGAAACGGCAGCACCATCGTGATCGACAACGGACGCAGACAGGAAATAATACCGCAGGGGCCTTCAAAGGGAACCAGGGTTACGATGGAGGAACTGTTCTACGAGGTGCCTGCAAGAAGATCCTTCCTAAAGCGGGCACAGACCGAGGCACAGGCATGCAGGAACACGTTCGTCTCCAAGGCGCTCGCTTTTCCCGGGATATCCTTCAAGCTCTACATGGACGGAGCCTTGAGGCTCAGTTTCGAAGCGACGAACGACATAAAGGAAAGGGTTATGATGCTGTATCGGCCTCTCGGGATTGCGGATGCGGACACTCTCTGTCTGAGGGGTAACGGCGAGGACTTCTCGCTTACCATAGTCTGTGCAAAGAGCATCGCGAGACGGAGCGACCGCAAGGAGATAAGGATATATGTCAACAACCGTCAGGTGGACGACTTCGCGCTCCAGCAGGCCGTATCCTACGGTTATGGAGAGATGCTTCCTGGAGGCTCCTATCCATACTGCAGCGTCTTTCTGGAGATAAAGAACGAGCTTGCCGACTTCAACATACACCCTGCAAAGAGGGAGGTGAAGATAAGGTGCATGAAGGAAGTGCATCACGCAATCTCTGTGCTTCTGCGCGAAGGTCTGGAAAGGGTCGTCCCCGAAATAAAAGCCAATCAGAAGGAGCTCTTCGAAAGCGCCGGAAACGCGCCCTACAACACCGCACCTGCCCCATTTCCCCGTCCTCGGGACAATAGCGTGACGACCGTATCGTGGATGCATGGGCATGGGGAAAGCGGTGCAAAGACGGCAGGCGAAAGGCGGAACGGATATACCTACGAAAGAGAGACAATACGTCCAGAGGACAACAGATGGCTCGAGAAAGCTAAGCAGCTGAAGGCACTCAGGGACGAGGAGAAGGCATCTGCAAGGACTGTCGCCGCATCGCAGGAGACGGACGAGCAGGAGGAGGAACTTCCATCCTTCCGCTACATCGGACAGGCCTTCAGACTTTTTCTGATTGCAGAGAAAGATGGAACGCTGTACTTCGTGGACCAGCATGCGGCGCACGAAAGGATCATCTACGACGAACTGGTATCGAAAAAAACTCTGCAGACGCTTCTTGTCCCGATCGAGGTCGAGCTGGAAAAGGACGTGGACGAGTTTCTGAAGGACCGTACCGACATATACACGAATCTGGGAATAATGATACAGCGCGTCGGAGAAGGAAAATGGGAGATCAATGCACTGCCGTCCCTCGCGCGTCCAGTCGAGAAGGAGATCGTATCGTTCATGTCGACCTCGACAGGCGATGAGAAGGAACTGGAGCAGAAGCTTTTCGCGATCGTCGCCTGCAAGGCCGCTATAAAGGCCGGCGACGATATCGACGACTTCAGTGCTGAGGCGATACTGGAGAAAGTGTTCGCTATGAAGGATCCGGCCTGTCCACACGGAAGGACATTTCTGATAAAACTCGACGAAAAAGAGCTCAGACAGATGGTTGGCCGGACTCAGTAGAGGACTGTATCCGACAGTTCGGTCCCGTTCGAACCGTACAGGATGAAAGAGTATTCACCTTTCTCGAACGAAGCACCTTCGGTTATCTCCAGAGGAGGTGAAACGAAATATCCTGCTTCTCCCCTTTCAGCCTTCCCACTCCAGGTCAACTCCCCGGACGGGCTGGAGACGATGAAGTCGTAGTCAAGCTCCGTATCGGTCGGGGCGAACCTGAAAACTAAAGCTCCGTCCGTCTCCTCGAGACGTGCCGATGAGACGGAGAAGCCCTCCCTGGCGCAGGACGCGACGAGCAGCAACGCCGCCATGGCAACAGCGGCGAAGGATTTCAAGCGCCCTCCCCGACTTCCCGGAGATATGCCCTCACAGGATTGGCATAGCTTGCGAGCACGAAGTCGCGTACCGACGGACTGAGGTGTGCAAGCCGTGCAAGGAAGCTCTGTGTGTCCAAATCGCTGTACCTGTCCTTGAAGCCGTCGGATCCGGCAAGGAAATCATAGGCGAAGTAGTTGGTATCGAACAGCTTGTAATTGAGATGTATCTGCCTGTCGATGGCTCTGGCAACCTCCTCTGGCGTCTCGTATCGCCCGGAAAGAGGCTTTCCTATCGCTACGTGGCAATCGCCCTTGAATCCCTTGATGCCCTTGAGCATGCTGATCATGTCCTCGTACTTCTTCTTCGTGTACGATCCCTTCTCCTGCTTTGCCACCTCCTCGCGACCCATGTTGATATCGTTCGGATTGTACTGGTACGAAATGGCCACAGGGACGATGTTGAGCTTCTCTATGAGATCCGGGAAGGCCACGCCTTTGTTTCGCTGGGAGATGTAAAGCATCTTGATGATTGCCGGATGGGTCTCGTCGATTCCGTCCTTGCTCCTTCCAGATTTCTGCGCGACCCACACGGAAACGTTGTCCTCCGTGACGGATTCGACGAAGTATTCGGAAAGGCGGACGGTCTCCTTGTACTTCTCTCTCAGCGGAAGATCGCGCTTGACTATGATGCCTCCATTGAGGCGAAGCAGATCGCCCACGAAGCGGTTTTGAATGAGGTTGTCACCGAACGCCATCTCGCAAAGCGGCTTGCCGCCAAGCATCAGAGCGTAATCGACAAAGGTACAGTCGAGGACGATGTCCCTGTGCGTGGAAATGAAGAGATATGCCTTGTCGGCATCAAGCTCATCGGCGCCGCTGGTCGTGAAGTTCCTCACGGAACTCTTGACGATCGCTGGTATGATGACTCCTGCCGTGAAGGTCTTCTGGAAATCGCTGTACGAATGGACTCCTTTTGCCATCTCTTTTATATGGGAGACGAAAAGTTCCTTCTGTCCCTGCTGCCTCGGATCCGAGAACATAGAATCGAGAAACGACGATATCTCTTTTCCGTGGGAAAGGAATTCGTGGAACTCCTTTTCGAAGTCCTCGCCCTTGAAGGGTGCGATGTCCCTGTACTTTTCCATATCCATGTCTGCTCTCCCCTTTCGATCAGATCGTCCTGAGGAACTGCACGCGCTCCCAGGCAGCATTGTCTTCATGTCTTTCCTGGCTCAGGAGTCCTCTGAAGTCATCGAGACTTCCATAGCCCTTTTTGTCCATGAAGCTCTCTATTTCCTTGTTCATTACCGCGATTTCCGCGACGCCCTTTTCCATCAGATGCGAGCAGACCTCGACGACCTTCGCACCTGCAAGAATCATCTTGGCCGCCGTGCTACCGGAATGGATGCCCGTATTCGCCGCAATGTCCATCTTGACATCGCCGCTCATCAGAGCGGTCCAGCGGAGAGAATCGGCATACTCGTCCGGGGACGATGTGATTCTGGCACTCCTGAACGAGAGATCCTCTAGATCTATGTCCGGCCGGAAAGCCCTGTTGAAAAGCACCACGCCATCAATTTTCAGATCGTCTAGACTCTTTATCAGCCAGCTGAGTGCAGAATAGCTCCTGCCGAGCTTTATCGAAAGCGGAAGGGATATCCTTTTTCTTGCCGTACGGGCAAAGTCGAGAAGCTTCTCGTCGACCGTCTCTCCTTTGACGCCTGTATCGCTTACAAGAGGATAGTAGTTCAGTTCGAGAGCATCCGCCCCCGCAGCCTCGAAGCGTCCGGCATAGTCGAGCCATGCAGAGAGGCTCTGGCAGTTTATCGAAGCGATGACGGGAATGGAAAGCTCCTTCTTGGCGCTCTTTATCAAATCCGCATATCGCTCTATGTAATAGTCGGCGGCAAGACCTGCCATATAGGTCTCAGCACCGGCATGGGTAAGATACTCCTCGCTCTCCGACACAGCCGCGTCGGCTTCCTTCAGTATCTGCTCCTCGAAAATGGAATTGATAACCACGGCTCCTGCGCCGTACTCCTCGCACTTCTTCAAGCTCTCCACGCTCTTTGTAAGAGGTCCGCTTGAAACGACTATAGGACTGCTGAGCCTGAGGCCCAGGTATTCGACCGACAAAGAAGCCATCTGTCAATCCTCCTTGGTTTACTGGAACAGTATAATGCATTTTCGTTCCTGTTTCCCGCCATTTATGCAAAAAAGAAGGGAAAAAACAACTATTTTCGTATCTCGGGAGAAAAAAAAGCACCGGAATACTCTTCCGGTGCCCATTGCCGTTTTCCATCAAAGGATGTACGGCACGTAAAGGCTGTGCGACTGATAGACCACGAAAGTCTCAACTTCGAGGACGTCCTCGATCCTGACAAGCTCCGTCTTGAAGAAATCCAGGAGAGACAGGTTCTCTTCCTCGTTGAGGATCAGCTCCACGATGAGGTCATATCGACCGGTCACCACGGCTGCGCTGATCACACCACGAAGCGCCGAGAATTCCCTGGCCTTGGTCTCGAGCTCAAGCGTCTTGAGCTTCACGCCCATAATGACGACCTGAAGCCCGGGGACGAGCTCGGGATCCACGAGTCCCATGACCCGCAGCACCCCGTCCTCGAGCATCTTGTTGACCCTTGTACGTACAGTGTTCTCGGTAATCTTCATCTCATCGGCGATGGCCGAGAAGGATTTTCTCCCGTCGACCATCTCCCTGATGATCATCTTGTTCGTGTCATCCAACTTGCGAAGCATGCTAGCCGTTCTTCCTTTCAAATTCCTTCATGAATGAGCAGAGATTCTCGACCGCCTCCATCGGAAGAGCATTGTATATGCTTGCCCTGAGGCCGCCGACAGACCTGTGTCCCTTTAGTCCGAGCATTCCGGCCTCCTGGCTTTCCTTGACGAACTTCTTCTCGAGGTCTTCGGACGGAAGGCGGAATACAACGTTCATTCTCGAGCGGTAGCGCTTGTCGACCGGCGAGCGGAAGAAGTCGGAGGAATCGATCGTATCGTAGAGCATTCCGGCCTTCTTGCAAGCCCTATCGAGCATTCCCTGCGCGCCGCCGTTTCTCTTGATCCAGTCAAGGTTGCACTTGACGGCCCAGATGCTGAACACAGGAGGAGTGTTGTAAAGTCCCTTTTCCTTCGCGTGCAGACCGTAGTCGAGGTATGCGGGAAGGTTTTCGTTCCTTCTCTCGAGCATGTCCTTGCGCATGATTATGAACGTAGCTCCTGCCGGTCCGAGGTTCTTCTGGACTCCGCCGTAGATCATTGCGAACTTCGATACGTCCACAGGGCGGGACAGAATGTCGGAAGACATGTCGGCGATCAGAGGTACGTCGCCGGTATCCGGGAAGTCCTGCCATTCTATTCCTCCGATCGTCTCGTTGGAGCAAAGGTACATGTAGCAGCTGTCCGGACTGGGCTTGACGCTCTTCGGGTCGGGAAGCGTTGTGAAGTTGGACTCGGTGCCGTCGAAGAAGAGATTCACGGAACCGAACTTCTTTGCATCGCTTGTCGCCTTGTTCGACCACGTTCCTGTCTTGGAGTAGTCCGCAGACTTTCCGGGAAGAAGGAAGTTCATTGGAATCATAGCGAACTGCAGAGTCGCACCGCCTCCGAGGAAATACACATCGTAGTTCTCAGGAACGCCCATGAGTTCCCTGAACGTCGCAAGACATTCATCGTACATCTCCTCGAACATGCCTCCCCTATGGGACGCCTCGATCATCGAAAGGCCCTGTCCTTCATAGTCGACCAGCTGGTCCCTGAGCTCCTCGAGCACTTCCACCGGCATCGTCGACGGACCTGCAAAGAAATTCATCTTTCTCATCGGATTTTTCCCTCCTTGACATATTTTTCAATCGTATCGTATACCTCCTGGCCGATTCTCAGGAGATTCTCTGTGCTGTTCGCGCCGACGTGCGGCGAGAAAGTCGTATTCGGGCATGCAAAGAGAGGATTCTCATCCTTTGCCGGCGGCTCGGAAGAATACACGTCCGTGCAGAACCACGATACCTTGCCGCTCTGAAGCGCCTCGGCCATGTCCTTTTCATTGACGCACTTTCCGCGACCTGTGTTCACGATGACGGGAGCCTTCTCCATCTTGGAAATGAGGGAGGCGTTCATGATTTCCTTCGTCTCGTCCGTAAGAGGAAGATGCATCGAGATATAGTCGGCATCGCGTACAGCATCCTCGACGGTCGGGACCATCGTTGCCACAGGAGACGACTTGACGTACTTGTCGTAGGCGACGATCTCCATTCCGAAGGCCTTTGCCCTCTCCGCTACCTTTGTGGCGATGTTTCCGATTCCGAGGAGTGCGAGCTTCTTTCCGAAAAGCTCCGTCCTCTTTGTCTTCTTGTTCCATTCTCCGGCCTTCATCGTATTGTCGTAGTAGACAATCTTGCTTGCAGTGGAAAGCATCATGCAGAATGCGAGCTCTGCGACGGCAATGGCACTTGATCGCGGGGTGTTTGTGCTTATGATGCCCTTCTGGTCGCAATAGGCACGATCGATATTGTCCATACCTACTCCGCCACGGATGATGAGCTTCATGTTGGCAGCTTCATCTATGTATTCCTTCGTAGCTTTTGTCTTGCTACGGATGAGAACGACGTCGGCTTCCTTGAGCCTGGAAGTATCGTCGGTGACCTCCCCGAAAACCCTGAGCTTGTCCGGCAAGCTCTTGTCGAATGCATCAGAAATAAGAATAAGCATCTATTTCCTCCTTGTGTTTTTTCCTTTTTCATTCATAGTATTTCACGAAGCTGTGGAAAAGTCAAAAAAATAAGTTGGAAATTGATAAAAAAACAACTTTCCCCGATTGTAACGGAGAAAAAGCAATACAGTATGGATAACATATTGAGCCGATGATCGACAAAATGCATATCATATCTTCTTCGGCTACAGAAAGATAACGCGGATCTCGAAGTGTTCTTCGGCGCAATCGGGCGGGAATCGTCCTCGACCGGCACCCATCGCTTTGAGACACGGATACAAAAAAACCGCCTCCGAAAGGAGACGGTATCGATGCCGACAGGCGGCTTTCCCGAAGTGTCAGATCAATAGGCCTTGGAAGCATGCATCTTCCTTACCTTCTTCATCTGCTTTCTCGCAAGAGCCTTGTTCTTGCGGTTCTTGATCGTAGAGGGCTTCTCATAGTACTCGCGCTTCTTCCACTCGCGGATGATGCCTTCCTTCTCGACCATGCGCTTGAAACGCTTGATGGACTTCTCCAAAGGCTCATTGTCATCTACTCTTACGTATGCCATATCCGAATCACCCCCTTTCCCGCCACCGGGTCAAGAATAACAACCTCGAAAATTATGCTGTTTTGCAATTTCCGTGTCAAGAGCTTTTCTCCATCGCAACTACATTGAGCTGGAGTCTTGTCATTCCTTTCCAAGTGTTCGTCTCGGGAGAAAATACAATGTCCACCTCGTCCCCCTTGCCGAAATATCCGGGCTCCTTGTCATGCTCCCACCAGACAGATGGCCAGAACTGACTGTTGATGTCAAGCGTGAATCTGAGATACGTCCCACCGTTCCTGTTCGGGCTCACATCCGCTATATGGACTCTGGAAAGGTGGAAAAGAAGCCGTTCGTTCTCCTGCCCGAACGGTTCGCACATCTCCTTGACCTTCCATAGGTACTCGTCGACCATGTCCTGCCTGAGCTCGGCATCGACTTCCAGCTCGGTCTCCGCGGGACCAGATGTCTTCATCTGGGAAATCACGCTTGAAAGCTCGCTCCTGAACCTGTCGAGATTTGCAGCATCCATGGAAAATCCGGCGGCACAGCTATGCCCACCGAAATCCTGGAAGAGATGGGAGAAATTGTCCAAAAAGAGTCTGGCGTCAAAACCTTTCCGGGTTCTCATCGACGCACTTATCCTCCCATCGTCCATCCCCGCAAGCACAAGGGAGGGAACGTCGTATTCGTTGAGGAACCTGCTTGCGATCGCACCGGTGAGACCTCTTGGCACATCACCCTCGACAAGTATGAGCTTCCCGCCGTAGTACTCGAGAGAGGCATCCGCGACGGGACGGCAGCGCTCGAGAGCCTCCTCGGTAGATCTCTGCCGCTCGCGGTTGAGCTCAAGAAGCCTATCCGTAAGAGACACTATCTCATCCTGGTTCTCAGAGAGGAGGAGACGTAGCGCAATGTCTGGTTTTCCCATGCGTCCCGAAGCATTGATCACCGGAGAAATGTAGAAAGATATGTCCCTCACCCCTATGGGCCTTCCGAGAAGCTCGAGCTTGGAGAGAAGGTAACGGAGGGAGAACATGGGATTGCGTTCGAGAAGCAGAAGTCCTCTTTTCACGAAAAGACGGTTCTCGTCCCTCAGAGGCATCAGGTCCGCCACGGAACCGAGCGTAGCAAGCTCTATCAGTTCATCGATCCCGTTGCTGTAGAGTTCCTTCTTCTGATAGATGGAGGCCGAGCGATATAGGGACACAAGGGTCTCTATCTCGGGATCCCCCTTCTCGTATCTGGCTGCGCGGGAAATGTTGGAAAGCTCGAAGAGGCTCCTGCCTCTGACCGAGGATATCACCTTCTCCAAAGCCGGGCGTATCTCGACAAGATTTATGTCGACACTGCTACCGAACGCTCTTCTCAGGAGCTTGAGTTCGGTATCCTTGTCCATGACGAGAATCGGCCGTCCTATTGACAGAAAACGTATCATCCGCGAATTTTCGAGGCTGTAGCATCCCTCGGCGACCTCCTCCGTCAGTCTGTCTACCTCTACAAGATTCTCGAATCGTACCGCATTTATCCTGACGCTTCCGTTGCCGAGAGAGGCATGAAGCAGGATGAACTCACTGCTGTAGATGTCGCTTCGGCTCATTCTGAGCGCATAGCAGGCCTTGAACGCAACCATGCAGCCCGCAAGACCGTTGAATGGATAGCCTGAGCCCTCCACCTTCGGGTTCATTATCGCAAGAGCCGGAGGCAGTTCGTCTCCGGCAAGGTGATGGTCGAGCACGATCGTATCCACTCCGGCATCCCTGAGCGCCCTTATCTCGTCGACGGCACTGATTCCGTTGTCGACAGTGATAAGCAGATCGACATTTTTGCCAAGTATCTCGGCCACTGTATCCATCGTGAGGCCGTAAGGTTCGTCGTCCATGGGAAGACGATACTCCAGATTCTTCGCCCCTGCCCTTCCGAGTTCCTTCACCATGATCGCCGTCGCGGTGATTCCGTCGACGTCGCGATCTCCGAACACCAGTATCCGCTCGTCCTCTTCGATGGCTGCCTGTATTCTCTCCACGACTATCTGCGAATCCTCGAAGAGAAACGGAGAGTGCTGGTAGATGATGTCTTTCTCGAGGAAGAACTTCATGTCTTCCTCGCTCACGAGCCCTCTGCGCTCGAGTATCGTGCTTGTAAGCATATCGAGCCCGTAACGCTCGCTCAGCATCCGGGCCTTCTCGCCCTCTGATGCCTTCACCGAATATTTCATATATGTCCTGTCCTTCTAAACAGTTTCAAGCATACCGCTCTCGAGGATCTTGAGCCTTGTCGGGTATGCAAGCCTGAGGTAGCGGAGAACGAAGGAATAGATCCTGTCGATCATATTTCCGCTTATTTCAAGCAAGAGCGCCTTTTCGAGCGGAAGCTCGAGATTACGCATCAGGAAAGCCCTGGCGTTCGGCGGCAATATGAGTTTGCCGTCATATCCGTCACAGAGGCTGCAGCATAGACTCTGCTCTTTCGGACTATAGCCCAGAATCTCGTCGCAGGCATAGATTCTCTGACAGACCGGGCAGCTTTCCAAAGACGAAAGAATTCCGAATAGCTCGAGATAGCGTATCACGAAATAGATTGCTATGCGTTTAGGATCCTGCCCGAACTCCAGTTCGTCCAGACATGATGCCAGAAGAGCATAGAGCCCCGCGCCGGACATCCTTGAGGTCCTTACGAGTTCGGATATTAGACTTGCTACCATTGTCGCCGGAAACGAGGACATTATATTGTCCCGTATGGCGATGAAATCCGCATCCTTGACGGAACACTGGTTACGCTCCCTTACACGGTAGAGCGAGAACGAGGCCTCGGAAAACAGCGGAGCCTTGATAGCCTTCGCACTCTTCTTCGCTCCGTACAGCATCGCCTCGAATGCACCTTCGTCGGCAGAAAAAAGCGTCGCAAGCCTGCTTGTCTCTCCTGCATCGTAGGTTCTGAGAACGATGCAGAGCTCCTTGGAATCCCTTTCCATACGAAAAAGATAGGCAAAGGGCCGAAGATTGTCAATAAAGCCGCAAAGCCGATCCGGTTAAGGTTGTTTTGATTTTTTTCCCGGAAAAGACTATAGTTTTCCATATGTGCAAGAAAGTCCTTTCTGCAATCGCGGCATTGCTCTTCTCTGCGGTACTCTCTGCTGCATCCGTCTCCCCGACGAAACTGGCGGACCCATTCCCGTCTCGAGAGAATCTTCTGAAATTCGACTTCTCGGCAGATGATCCTGAAGCATTCTACGACGACCTCGAGATCAGCCTGGTGACTACGGGCGCTGGAGACGAGACGTACGCACTTTTCGGACACACCTCGCTTGAACTGGAATATCAGGGAACCTCCGGTCGGTTCTACGATTACGGTTTTTTCACATTTTCCGACGGCTTCTACCTTGATTTCGCCCTCGGTAAGCTCTACTACAACGTCTACAGAACCGATGCGGAAATGAGAATAGCCGGATTCATGGCGGAAGATCGGACGGTCGAGAGAACCGTTCTTCCTCTAGGACCGGCTGAGAAGAAGGGAATCATGGAATTTCTGGACTACAACGTCCTTCCTGAAAACAATACGTATCTGTACGACTATTATGAGGACAACTGCGCCACAAGGGTAAGGGACATAATCGACGAGGCCACAGGAGGCGAATTCAAGGCATGGAGCGAAAAGATTCCTTCAGGCGAATCGTTCCGAAGCTCAAGCAACAGGTTGATGCAGTCGCAGTTCCTGCCAGCATTCGCCATCAACTATCTGGAGGGTCCGTCGGTAGACAGGCCGCTTTCGCGATGGGAACTCATGTACCTGCCGGACGAACTCAGAAAAGGCGTCGAGGATTTCTTCGGCACGAGCAGCGAGACGGTTTATGAAAGCCTGTCCCGGCAGCCATACAAGGGGCCTTCGATATTCGCCGAAACGATTCTGTTGACCGTCTCAGTCTTTATTTTCCTGATTTCGACCGGGAATTGCGGAAATAGGACGGTCAGACTGATATCGGACATCGTATCCGGATGCATATACGGCATTCTTGCCCTGATGAGCTGTGTACTGCTGTTCATGATGTGCTTCACAAACCACGAGGTGACATACATGAACGAGAACATTCTTTTTCTCAACCCCGTACTCTTCATTTTCGCCTATGACGCATTCAGGGGAAAAAGACATGAAAGAAGAGGACGGCTTTCGCTCGTCCTCCTATGCATAATAGCTGTTCTCGCCATCCTGAAAGGTCTTCTTCCCGAAGTATTCATTCAGGACAATATTACGTACATGCTGTTCATGTCGGGAATCTGTCTTGCAGAGATCATCCTTTCACGATCCTTGTTCCCTCGTCTCCGTAGAGAGCCTCGTAGAGGTGATGTGGGTCGGTGACGATTCCCTCGTTTCCGGTCGTCTCGACAAAGTCGACGATTGCCTGTATCTTCGGAAGCATAGAGCCGGGAGCAAAGTGTCCCTCGGCCATGTATCTTCTCGCTTCGCTCGTCGTGATCGTCTCCAGATCCTTCTGATCCGGCTTGCCGTAATTCAGGCATACCTTAGGAACGGCAGTGGAAATTACGAACACGTCCGCATTCAGGCTCTTTGCCATTATCGCAGCGGCAAGATCCTTGTCTATCACGGCCTCCCTTCCTTCCAGAAAACCTTCGGAATTGCGTACGACAGGTATTCCGCCGCCACCGGAAGCTATGACTATCTCGCCAGAATCGAGCAGACGTCTGATCGTACCAAGCTCGATGATCCTCTTCGGCTTCGGAGAAGCTACAACCCTTCTCCATCCTCTTCCTGAATCCTCCACGACAGTCCAGCCATCTTTCTGCTTATGTTCCATCGCTTCCTCTTCCGTCATGAAGGAACCGATCGGCTTCGTCGGATTGTCGAACGAAGGATCTCCGTCGTCCACCTCGACCTGTGTCACTACAGTACACACATCCTTGTCGATGCCAAGCTTGACGAACTCGTTGTAGAGCGCCTTCTGTAGCTGGTATCCTATCGCACCTTGCGTATCTGCCACACAGCTGTCGAGCGGCACTGCATGCAATATCTTTCTTGCGTATTCGGCCCGAAGCAGAATGTACCCCACCTGCGGTCCGTTGCCATGGGCGATCACCACCCTATGTCCCGCCTTGACAAGACTGGCGATGTGTTCGCTCGTCTTCTTCGCAGCCTCGTACTGTGCGGCAACCGTCACATGCTTTGAATCTTCTATAAGCGAGTTTCCTCCGATTGCTATGACTATCAGCTTGCTGTCCACGAAAAAATCCTCCTCGCAGTTCTCTCTTGTCATAGGTTACCATAGACGCAACAAAATGCAACAAAATTCTTGGCATTTTTGAAAAAATTATTTCCTTATGCTGTAAGGATTCCTTTTTATACACATTATCTGTTTCACGTCAAAACATGCTGTTTTTACCATAAAATGGGCCAAAAACGTACCAGAGAAATCTCGGCAATTCCAAATGGAACAATAAAAAAAATACAAACGAGTACATTTTTCCCGCCGATGTTTTCTCATAGTCTACCATGATATTCGCTTCTCAGTATCTTCATCAGATCCTCGGGGCTTTCCATGCAGCCTCTTTCAAGCCACATCTTGAGCACCCTGGTGATTCCGGCCCTGAAAAACTCCATATGATACTCGATGAACCTGTTGTCGAAATGCCTTGCGGCAAGGCTTTCGTCATAACCTAAAGCCACTAAGCTTTGCATCATATCCCAGCTTGAAATATGTACTATAAAAAATCTGGTTATCCCTTATATGATAAAACAGCCTGGTAAAGTCGTTGCTGCTGTACCTTCCTTCGATCTCATCCTTATACATTTTGCTGATGTTTTCTTCGAGCTCCATCCTCAGTGAATCAGCGACGTCGTAAAGCCTGTCATAGCGGCATAGAAGGAAGTCCTGTTGATCCCTGCCCTCTTGCATAGCTGAGAAACCGTAATCTGATTCAGATCTAAATTCTGTATGAGTTCGACAAAGGCCTTCCTTATTGCTTCCAGGGTTTCCATTCTTCCTTTGTTATTAGCTGTATTCATTCGTTTATCCCAACACTTGTATGTTCAATTGTAGTTGTAGATTCTCCTGTAAAAAAATTAAAGTCTGATTGAAATAGAACAACAACTGTTGATTTATTAGGAGCGGTAAAAATGAAAAAAAGTACTTTCATAACAATGATGATGACAACCGTCAGCATCGTGTTCTTCGCGCTTGGAATGTGCATGGCCCTGATTCCCGAGTGGAACGCATTCAGACAGGGCATCGTATTTGGGGGCATCGGTATAATACTCGGACTCGTGACAGTGGTCGCCTACAGGAAAATGACGAACAAGACCCCTATCGAAATATCCGGAAGGATGGTGTCAACGATAATTGTCGGAATAATCGGAATCCTTCTATTTGGATGCGGCATGTGTTTTGTGATGGTATGGGACAGACTGACGATAGGCATAATCCTTGGTCTCATTGGAATACTCATCCTTCTTACTCTCATACCTCTCATCAAGGGAATTGAAGACTGAGGAAAAGTCAATGATGCTGAGTATGGCACGGTCATGGGAAAAAGAACAGATTCGATATGAATCTTGTCAAAGCTGCCATATCCGGCATCTTGAACAGGACGTAAGCATCCTCAATCGGAATTGAGAATCATGAATGGGCACGAATGATGCATATAGCCTGAGGGATGGCAATATGCCTATTCATAACGTCAATGGGAATTTCAATGATCAAATTTAGGAGAGAAATTAATGAAATCAAAAATCATGGAAGCAAATGAAAAGATTGCGGAAGGAGTCACAACGGGATTCCAGAAAATCCAGGATGGGGTCGTGAACGGGTATAAGAAAATCGAAACAGGTGTCGTTGAAGGTTTCACAAAAATAGAGGATTCCTTCGTCGACCGCTATCTCGCAAGGGATGGAGAGAGCGTGGAGGAAGCCAAGAAAAGGCTGCGCAAGGAAAATTTGTCAAATAAATAAGTTCATATAGGAGAAAAAATGAAGAAAAGAATTATGGTAATCGCAATCATCGCGATTGTTGCAGTGGGTTCTGCATCCGCAGCTTTCGACGGGCTCACAAGTGTGGGAGTGAATTATGAGTTCAGGGACGGCGTGCATATGGGAGGATTGTCTTCTCAGACATTCGGGTATGTCGATAATTGTCCTGTCGGATATCTTGTTTCGGTAAATGCCGATTTCAACCTTGGAGAAAATTCAATGGCTATCGGGATGCTGGTCGGACCAAGCTACCGTTATATGTTCTCCAATGTGCCGATGTCTATTGACCTGGCAGTCGGGGCCTCCCTCTCCGGACGGAATTTCAAAGACGAAGCTCTTTTCGGACTTGGAATCGGAGGATACCTCGGGGCGACTTATTATCTTAACAACACAGTTGCATTGCTCATCGGCTGCAACACCGGCTACGACATGCTCAAGGTGGACCTCGACACTGGAAATACAGGCTTCTCTGGCGATTTTCATGTATCGCCATCTCTTTCTGTCGGATTCAGATACTGAACACAACCATTTTCTTGAGGCAGGGGGGAATTCCCCTGTCTTTCAACCATGTTTCCATTAAACATCCGATCATTTCCCAATTTCCATTTTGACACGGTTGCCTGAACGGCGTATTAACAAACCGGGATAAGTCTAAAATCCTGTTTTATCATTATGATATACCTATATATCAAAGCATCACAAGCATACCTGCAGATAGAAGAAGCAAGGCCGCAGACGTACCAAATGCCACTTCCCTATATGACATCTTCCCCAATCAGATAATCAGTGAATACATCTGAGAAAGACAGGAATTTTTCAACAACTTTTAAAAAAAGGGCCTCATCAAAATTGTCCGGATAAAAGAAATCATAGTCGCAGTAAAATATTCTATAGGCAGAATCATAAAAAGTCCGGATCAAATAGAATCGGCTGTTGGAATCATTGACTATTCTATAGGCTTTTTCACTGGAAACTTCGATAGCGGCAGGCCAACCACTTTGGATATATAATCTGCCTTCTGCAGGAGAACAGGTTATCCAATAGTACATTTCATATTGGTCCTGGAACTCCACGTCACCATCTTGATCAACCTTTGCTTCATATCCAGCATTCTGCATCACTTCAACAAGATATTCCGGAGTAACTCCCTCGTTCGATGTGGAAAATAAAGATAGAGAAACAGTCAGTAATAATAAAAAACAAACAATTTTTTTCATGACTCAATCTTATATTCGCAATAAGTTATTTACAACAGAAAAATAATGAAAGATAAACGCTCCGGATTAAGCTATCTTGGACATAGTTTAACCGGCCCTATTTTTGATGCCGATCATTTGCGGACGAAATATTCTTTACCGCACAAGGCATACCCACAGGGATGTTCAAATGGTCAACATAGCCTGGACAACCGGGGTTCGCAATCACTCTCATAACCATGTCAGATACTACGGCCGAAGGCAAAATTTCTGCCATATTCCTTACAGAATAAGAATGTCTTTACGATATCGCCATCCACCATCATCAGTTTGTACTTCAGTCAATTGTGAAATATACGGAAAGATATCCCTCCCCCCATCAGGCAATATTTGCAGCTCTTGCTAGGTTCTTCCATCTCTCCTAACAATCTCTTTCATCGAAATGGACCTGATGTCAAAAAGCCCATGAGACTGTCCATCGAAGGGAGCAAGGACAATACCATCAGACAAGACACCTATACCGACGATTTTGTACAGTAGCATCAACTCAGCCCAGCACAATGGGATTCGCAAAGCAGGAAACCTATAAGCAAAAAGAGAAAATATCTTGGCGAAAGCCAAAACAATACCATAAGAATCATACACATATTCGACGAGAAACAATGCGATATCCCATCGAATACGGTATTACCTAAAACTTGGCATATCAGAAAAAACTTCCAATACCTTGTGAAAAAACATGCTATAACATCATTTCGAAACACGGGTTTATCGGATAGTAACCATCTTTGGATGGATTGCCTCCACATAAATAGCTTTGTCCTGATTTCATATCCTCGATGACGGACCAGACTGTATCATGGCCAGAAGCAGCATCATATGAACTTGCGGAAATGAGAGAATCCTTTATTGTTTCAAGACCAAAGGATGAGGCTTTTGCGAATACTGTCTTGATCGAACCATACCTTGCCGCCGCATTCCAATCATCATCTACACGCAAATAATATGGCTGCATCTCCGAAAGGATGAAACGATTTGTCGACACCAGAAAGTGTCGTCCCTCTCTGTATTCCACTATCTCCATATGTTCCGATGAGCACTCCACATATGCAATATGACCCTTTCTATCCGCCATCATATATGTTTGCGATGAAGAAATAGGAATCGATTCAAGTATTCCGATTGCAGTTTCGATCGAATCCGATTTTTCAAGAAGCAACCTTAGAATCAAACCGGAATTGAGACCTGGTCTCGGATTGCAGGGAAATACGGAAGTAAATCCTATAGCAAGCCCTGCTCTATTTCTTCCATCCTCAAGTTCAAGAAAAGCCGTGCTGTTTCCGTAATAATCATCATAGATAAAATGGCTGTTCAATTCTTTCATCCGAGTGTAGAAATCACTGTTTCTGCCAAAAATCACATTCTCCTCATCCCTTGCGGCAACGCATGAACAGTGGCTTGCAGGAACTATTGCATACATGGAAAAGAAAAGTGCAAACAGGATATCCTCTTTTATTTTCAAGCCTTTTGACAAAGCCTGGATCTCAGCGATGATTTCCGGATAATGCTTTTCATACAAAGGCATGCACGACGAAGAAAAATCAAATCTGTCCTGCGTCAGTAAAAAAGGTATTTCTCCAAGCAGATCCATTCCTCTTCTCTTTATCTCATCTGATAGAGAAACCCCGTTACGTAAATCAAAAAATCTCATTTTCAACTCTCCTTACCAGAGAGTGGCGCCACTTCCGACTAAAGCCTAGTAAAACAAAATTTTAATTGCAAGCAGTATGAAATTTTATTTTGAATTTACCTGAGAGGTATGCAGAATTCACATAGATGATTCGAAACCTTCTTTGAATCGTACCGTTCGATGATCGGCTTTGACAGGTCGATCGGCAGCTTGCTTATCAAGGACGGATGATCGCTCCAGAATTCCGACACAGCTTCTTTTCTATGAGGTATTTCAAAGGTGGAATATCGACCGTTTGGAATTTCCCGCACATCCAATCCGATGTTTTCATTTCTTGATACGACAAGGCCGACGTTGTATCTCAAGCAATTTTCATCTACACATCCGGGGTCATCCAATGCTATTCCCCAATAATGGTATGGTCGGTTGAAATCAAATTCAATACATCTTTTAAATTATTTTAATTCAACTATTTGCTGACAAACCATGAACCATAAAACAGGATGAACTTCGCTTTACAGAAATGCTGTTTCAACGGAGTTTGGAACATTATAGATAGAACTCCTTTTTCTCTCCGTCTATCCAGCAAACAGCTTTCCGTGTCGTGAATCTGATGAGGCAGTAATTTCCATCATCCGGACCGGCTGGATAATAGTTTATAAAAAAGTCCTTCCAGGATTCATGAAGGATTGTTTTGTCTGTAATGACTTCTGCGATTCCAGTAAGTGTTACACTATCTGCTTCATGCACGAATGAAATTCCTGCTTTGGGATTCTTGGCAATATGTCTTGCCTTATTTGAATTTCTGAATGTCGTCATCCAGATCACCTTAATATCATCATGAGATATTACATCTACCGCAACAGGTCGTGGAAAACCTTCATCATCTATCGTAGATAACGTTACATATCCTGTATTGTCGAGTATCCATGAAGCCTGATTTTCGGACCTCATCCACCTTTTCAATGTAAGCAGATTCTGACGAAAGTCTCGAACGGCTTCCTCTTTTGAGGAACTAAAACCAGAGGATTTGTTGAAATCTTCAAATCTTGCCGGAGAGGAATTTATTTCAATTTGCTCTTCCATCGAGGAAGCAGTGAAAAATCCATCCTTGAAGCAGTGAATGCAGTACTCGCTGTTTTTGTGGCCGTCTCCATGCGTGCCATAGAGACTTTCGTTCATTTTCATGCCGCAGCTCTGGCAGATTTTCTTTTCCATGCCTAATTATAGATCAAGAGAAGCCTATCTTGAAAGAACTTTCTTATGCCATGTCCTCTTTCCGTACGAAGGGCATTTCATCATACAACCACGCCCTATGTGTATGGAGCCATACAACAGAACCAAAAGCAGGCACGTACCTATGATGGCAACATATACATCTGTACTTCGTTTTACACCTGAGATAGATTCTATGAGATGATCTATAGACCAGAAAGCACACTTTGAAATATCATAACCAGTACCAGAATAGGAGAAATCTTTTATGCTCTGCATTGCAGTAGCTCCCTGCGAAGCCTGAAGCGGACGGCCGCATGGAGCAAAAATAAACGAGTCCGCCAGGCTTTGCTTCAAAAACCAATAAGGAGCAAAGCAATGAAAGACAAAAAGAAATTCAGCAATTTCATATTGTTATGGGCAACCCAGTCACTTTCACGTCTTGGGTCTTCGTTAACGCCATTTGCGCTTATTCTCTGGGCCTATGGAGAGACAGGATCTGCACTGAGAACTGCGCTTCTGACGGTCTCGTCATACGTGCCGTATATCCTTCTTTCACTTCCAGTCGGAACCCTGACTGATAGAATGAACAAGAAGCGCCTGATGGTATTATCCGATACAGCCGCAGCTTTATGCACACTCGCGATACTATTTGTTTGGCTTTCCGGGAATCTTGAGCTGTGGCATCTCTATGTCGTGAACTCGATGACAGGAACAGCACAGGCATTCCAGCAACCGGCAAGCGATGTTGCCATCACTCTCGTCACGCCGGAAGATAAATACCAGAAGGCAGGTAGTCTCAATGCGCTTGCATCCAGTGTTATCAATATGGCATCCCCTGTGATTGCGACTGCCCTATATTCCGTTGGAGGGCTGACCTCTGTAATCATCGTGGACCTATCTACATTCACTGTAGCATCTCTATCGCTTCTCTTGTTTGTCAGGATTCCAGAGACACGAAGCAGCAAACTGAAAAACTGCCATATAGTGATGAATCTGAAGGAAGCCCTAATCTTTCTCAGAGTGAACATGGGCATACTAGAGGTAATACTCTTTTTGGCTGCAATCAATTTCATAGCATCGATCTACAATGCGGCACTTCCTGCCATGATTCTCAGTTTCGAAAGCGAAAGCGTACTTGCGACAATACAATCCATAGCGGGTCTGGCGATGATTGCAGGAAGCGCAATCGCAACCATGCTGCCGGAACCCAAAAGCAGGGTAAGTGTGATCATCATCTCGCTGTTCATAGCAATGGGCACGGAGAACTTCATGCTGTCATTCTCAAGAAGCCCCGCAATATGGTCCATCGGAGCATTTCTGGGCTGGCTCTGTATCCCCGTGATGAATACAAATCTGGATGCCTTGATGAGAAGCCGGATTCCGCCTGCTATCCAGGGAAGGGTATACTCGGCAAGAAACATGCTTCAGTTCTTCACGATACCGCTTGGCTATCTTGCAGGAGGGTTTCTTGTCGACAAAGTGTTCGAACCATTCATGGCTGATAGATCCGACACCGTTCTCAACAAGTTGTTCGGAACAGGAAAAGGTTCCGGAACCGCATTTCTTTTTGCAGTAATCGGTATAATGGGAGTACTTGTCTGTATTATCTTCTCAAGACTCAAAGCTATGAGAAAACTTGATAACTGACATATATTGCTTTGCCGTTCGCTCGAATGGCAAAGCCAATCGACAAACTTTTACTTTGACATGGGACTGACCTGTAAAAGGCTGGATTGCAGTCGCTCCGGGAACTTTCAAGCTTGAAACAAAACAAGAAAATCCCATATCTGTCCTTCGCGTCCGATGCAAGCATTTCTCAGACAATCTTTCCTATCGATATTGTTTTCTCATTCTTTAAGGATTGCTTTATGAACATATTATTTTTTTAACGGAAACGTACTAATTTTGATAAAAACGAGAAGAAGCAACTTTGTGCAAATAAATATGGGACAAGGACATCACACAATATAAGTCACAGCCATTCTTCAATCTTTTCACCTCATTCTACCGAATCGGAAGTCAATAGAATACTTTGTATGACTTTGGGAACTTCTGACGGCTCACACCCGATTGCCTTGGAAATTTCTGAATTAAACATAAATTCAGCCTCTCTGAAGATGGAAGCCTCACTCATTTTTCCTATTGGTTTACCCTTTGAAAAAGAATCTGCATTGCGCTGATAAATCTCAATCACAACTCTGAGCAATGCATCCGGTTTACCGTCGACAAGTCCCTCTTTAAGTCTTGCAATTCGCTGATTGTCCTTCTTCTTGTTTACTACTACACTCGGTATTTTCCTTATCAGATCCAAAGCCTGTTCTTTCGTGATAATCGGTCTCATACGTTCATCTGATATGTCCAACGGAATATGAAGAACGCAATTATCGTTGACCGATCTCAGCGTATAATACTCTTTCTCAGGGTCGGCATATGGAATTGAAAGATGCCCTACGGAATCAATACAGCAAATACCACTTCCCGATACTACGACATAGTCCCCGGAATTGTACATATTATCACCTCGATTCTATCGAATTATTATAATGTTTTTTTAGAAAAAATCAAGGATAATATACTACTTATATTTATATAATATAAGTAAATAAATAAAAGATAATGAAAGATAAACTGTCGAGCGAAAAGATGGGAAAGAACTCTTTTCTACATCCCACAAATTAAGACAAAAATGCCGAATGTCGCAACAGCATACAGAGAAGTCTCAGACAAACACGAACAGCAAACTAGTTTTCGCCAAGTTCTGCATACAAACAACTCATCCAAACTTATGAGAAACAATGCCACTTTCGAAATGATAGTATTGTGCGACATATATTCCTGATGCATGAAAGAATAATGAGTAGCAACAAAGTACAGACATATCAACCATGTCTTATTGGTAGTCGTCATAGGCTATTCGGTCGGCTTGGCACCCGTCATAAGCTACAGCTAAGGAGCGGAAAACACCTCCGAGATGAAAAGCCTCCTGACGATCTCGGCAATGGCCGTCCATGGTAATCTCGTCATACCCTCTGTACGTACCGCTTTCGGAGCTGTTCGTAGGCTACGACGACGGACAATACAGGCTGACCGTGCACATTTTCAAGATTTTCTCTCTGTCGTTCCTTTTCACCGGTTTCTCTGTTTTCGGCTCGTCGTTCTTCACCGCACTGAACGACAATCTGGCATAGGCATCGATCTTCGTTCCTGCGAACTCTTTTTCTGCGGACAAAGAAGAAAAAGTACGGCTACTGATTACGCAGCTCCGCCATCTTTCTTCCGAGATCCTCCAGGAACCTTTCCGAAAGCTCGAAATACCGCAGTATATCATCTTCCGGCCAGGATGACAGTATCTCATTTTCAATCTCGATGATCTTTTCTGCTGTTCTCGAAGCAAGAAGCACTCCGTCGTCCGTCAGACAGACAATCTTCGATCGTCCGTCCGCAGCCTCAAGATAGACAATGCCTGCCTTCTCCAGCTTTCTCAATGCCGAATTGACGGTCTGTTTGTTGAGCCCGGAACTCTTGACAATCCTCCCCAACGGGCAACTTCTGCCGGACAGACATATGGAATACAGAATCATACATGCGCTATACGATATGCCGAGCCTGAAAGAGGCCTCATGATACAGAGCATCTGTCTCGCTTATTATATGATTCAGCCTCTTCAGGCTTTTTGAAACAGCATTGGACATGGCACCCCCATGGAGCATTTTGATGATTCCAATTATACAGCAAATAGATAAAAAGAAAAAAGCAGTTTCTTCCACTCACAGCAATGCGAATTATACTCTGCTCGTCTGCAAATCCATCAGGCAATCTTCCCACGACTGGAAAGAATCAAGCACAGTGCGCATTCACCGTTCGTTACACTCACACCATTTCGCAATGTCCGAAATCAGCTCAAGCGGCAGAGGTTTGCAGTACGGAAACTGTATAGCACCTTTGCTTGCCCTGAAGCCTCCGAGTCGGTCGGAAAAAGCTTCAACTGCTTCAGCCCCCGGATAGAGACCTATATGTTTTCTGAAAGCTGCAAAATGGATGAGATTCCGTCCTTTCCAGTATGTCGGCATGCTCCAAGAAATCTTCCTGACTGCATATGGCAACGATTTTCCAAGAACTCCATCGATCTGGATAAGATAGCTTTGTGCGTATTCCGGCTGCCGTGCAATATATTCTTCGATCGTTTTCGGTACCGCACAACAGTAATGGTTCTGTCCGACATTCCTGAATTCGCGTTTGCACTCAGGACATACCCACATCACGATTCCTCCTCTTTCCTTCTATCGATATCCCTGGCTAAGAAATGCGTCGTAATCTTCTTTCACCAGACACAAAAGTGCCTATTTTGCGCAATGCGGATCAAGACATGCATATTGCAGACAACATAAATACGTCTTGACAAGAAGAAACACATTGACGAACTCACAGACAAGGTAGAATGCATAATGAAGCAGTCGTATAGCTCAGAATCTATGCCGAAAAGACCGGGTGAATACAACTTGAGGCAACGTGAACAGGTCGACACGACCATGACGAAATGATTCAGAAAGAAACGCTGGCCATCATCATTATTCCGCTATCGCCAGTGATGGGATCCACCACAGGGCCTGCGACAAGATTGAGATCTTTGTCAAGGCCAAGACCATCACGGAGTTTGGAATTATAGCGAGCACTATACACAAGCGGAGGAATAATTCCTATCAGACGATTGACGCCAATCACTATCGCACCGCTTATGGCAAGGGCCTTGGTCGCACCCATCAGAGGGGAATCAGATAGGGACCCGACCTCCTGACTTCCTGTTGCCGCTCCTATGGTCTGGAATGTCATGAGATCTATGAGAAAGCAGGTTGCACTTGCAGTCAGGAGACCTATGCCAAGTCCGTCACCTATACTGCCTATCAAGGTTCCCCAAGAATCACCCTGACGTTTCGAACCGTTCCCGAATCCTATGAATACGTTTCTCAGGATCGCAAATCCGCTTGAGACTCTGTAGGATTCGTAGATTTCCCTTCTTTGCTCCAGACTCATGCTGTCCACGTTCAACGACAGCATATGCTCTTGAATCCGATTCATCGCTGGACGCCCGCCGAACTCAATTGCATCTATGACATTGTCTGTAACATCCATTGCAAAATCTACAAGGTCTGCCGATGCCGCAGACATTCCGAATGTGATTAGAAAACTGAGGAATATTACTAGAACAATTCGCTTCATAGGTTTTTCTCCTTCGTTCCGTTATGCATTTCCATTTATGATTATATCATCCAAATCTTTTTATCGCAAATTTGGTTTTGCGTAAGATTTTTTCAGTAACGGAAAACGACAATGATAAAACTGTAGAGAGATTGACTTGAGAACTTCGGAAGCTTAGTATAAGACGTCATGTCGAACTTTCTTTACGCGGAGAGGTCCGCACCTCCAGGAATCGGGATGGGCTCATTTTCATCAGGGCATATTTTCTGGATTCTTCTATCTTTTGCAGCTCTCTTTTTCGTCACAAGATATTACAGGAGAGCCAATGAAGAGAGCCGCCGGAGAATAAAACGCAACATCGTGATTGCTATGTTCGCCGACGAGGCGCTAAAATGGTTCGTGACGATTTCCACCGGGCAATGGACCTGGGCTTACCTGCCTCTGCATCTCTGTTCGATCTCGATGTTCGTCGCGCTGCTGCACTACAGGACGGAAAGACCTCTGGCAGAGGAGTTTCTATTCGCAGTAAGCTTGCCTGGAGCGGCGATGGCACTTCTGTTCCCGAACTGGATCAACCTGCCCTTCTTCAACATCATGTCGATGCACAGCTTCTCGATCCACCTTTTGATCGTAATGTATCCTTGCCTCCTTCTTGCAGGTGGATTCAGACCCGACATAAGGCATCTGCCGCGTCTTGCCGCCTATCTCGCAATCGGTGCAGCCTTGGCCTTCCTCGTGAACAGCATCCTCGGGACGAACTTCTTCTTCATGAACGGAGCCGACGAAGGAAACCCGCTCAGCATCCTCGAGAAATACGTGGGCCCATGGTACAGGCTCGGTTTCATCGTCCTGGCCTTCCTGCTCTGGACGATTCTCTATGGAGCAGTATACCTGCTCGACGGAAGAAAGACCCGGGCCGGGAAAGCCTGACATACTGAAGTCTTTCCGTACAGCGTCCGGAGCCGAAGCCGGAAAAGGAAGATGCCCGACCAATGCATTTTCCGATCGTCTTGTGATGCATCGATTTCCGTTTCTGGCAATTGCGGAAACAGACAAAATGGTATATAGTATTCAAATGTTAGCGTAGGCTAATAAAGGAGATGCAATGTCTGATTTCGATGCTGTCGAGAAGACCTTGTTCGTTCCCATGCTCGGACGGATATATGCCAGCGAGAACTGTAGAAGCATTCTATACGACGAGAAAGCCCTCGCGCTCAAGCCGAGACTGCCACAGGATATTTTCATGGACGGCAGACAGAACCAGTATACCCTTCTGGCATCGGCAGTACGATCGAGGAACATGGATTGCCTCATAAGGGAATTCCTTTCGAAAAGAAAGGATGGGGTCGTCGTACAGCTCGGATGCGGGCTCGAGACCACGTTCAGCCGCAACGACAACGGTAAAAGCCTTTGGTACGAGGTGGATCTTCCCGAGGTGATCGAATACAGACGGCAACTGATCCGTGAAAGCGAAAGGGACATATACGTCCCGTGCGACGCTTTTACCTCCGTATGGATAAAAAAGGCAAGGGAAGAGAATCCCGACTGTCCGATAATGGTCGTCGCAGGAGGACTTTTCCACTACTTCGGGAAGGACAAGGTACTATCTCTGATGCGCATGATGCAGCGCTTCGGGAACATTGAGATAGTATTCGACGCCGTCAACGGATGCGGACTGGCCATGATGAAAAGGCGATACATGAAGAAGATGGGACACGATGACGCAAAGATGTACTTCCATGTAGATTCGGCCAAAAGGCTCGCCTTAGAGATCGGGTGCGGGGCGAAGGTCGCTGAAAGCGGGAAGTACTTCGGCGCGATCGGCAGGAAAGGACTGAAGCTCTCCACCAGGCTCAGCATGGACATTTCCGATCTTCTCGGCATGCTCCGGATGATACATCTCGTCCTTTAGGACACGCCATTTCCGCCTTCGGCCATGCATTCCTCGGACGATAAAGAGCGTTTTTGCCTCCGTTCCACTTGCCCCGTGGCAAAAGCTTTATTACACTTATTCTGTGTCAGAAGAAAACAACATAAAAAAAACCATCAGATTGCTCTACCTGGAGGAACGACCTCTTTTCCCGGGCGGAGTAGCGACTCTCGTCGTCAACCGCGACGAAGACAAGAGACTCATCGAGGAAATCAGCACCGAAGGCTCGATCTTCGGTGTCTCGCTGCTTCTGGAGGACAATCTCAAAAGCGAATTCGAGCATATCGAGAGGGGTGAAGGCAAAAAGGCCGTAGCCATGATAGGAACCCTCTGCAGGCTCACAAGATACGTACGTCTACCCAATACGTCGCTTCACGTATTCGCGGAGACTCTTTCCACTTTCCGGATTGCTGAACTCGAGGACCACGGAATAAACGCTACGGCCACCGTGGAGGAGATAACGAAGGAAAAGGCATCTCCAAGAGAGATGAGCGCATACATGCGCCTTATGAAGAAGACGCTCTCGGAGCTGGTTCCGCAGTCTCCTGCATTCAGCTTCGGTTCGGAGGCAACGATTGCGAACATAAAAGACCCGGAGGTACTTGCATCGTTCGTCGCATCCTCGATCACGACCACGAAGCTTACTCTGCAGCAGCTGCTTGAAAGCCCGGACACGAAGAGCATGTACGAGAAGCTCCTGTCGTTCCTCGACAGCGAGAAGGCGCTGCTTGCCATGCAGAACAAGATCCGCAGCGAAATAGTCGAGTCGAACAGAAAGAACGACGAGGCATATTTTATCAAGCAGCAGATCAGCAGGCTCGAGGAAAGGCTCGGACAGCTAACCGGCGAAAAGAGCGGAGGCGACAATGTCTACTCACGCTTCAACGTCAAGGCCGATGAGATGAAGGAACTCAGGGAGAAAATCAAGAAGAAGAATCTCCCGAGCGAATATAGGGACGCAGTCGAGAAGGAGATGGTCAAGATATCCATGGCCGATCCCGCCGGTCCGGAGTACCTGATCAGCAGATCGTACGTGGACACCATACTCTCCCTACCCTTCCCGGACAAGGACCACAAGCCGAAGTACTCGATGAAGAACGTCAGGAAGATCCTCGACAGGGACCACTTCGGCATGAAGGACGTAAAGGACAGGATAATGGAGTTCCTTGCGACCAGGAGCCTGTCCGGTTCCGACAGTGGAGCAATCCTCTGCCTCGTAGGTCCTCCCGGAACTGGAAAGACCAGCATAGCCAAGAGCATCGCGGAAGCCCTCGGCAGGAAATACTATCGCTTCAGCGTCGGCGGAATGAGCGACGAAAGCGAAATAAAGGGACACAGAAGGACGTATGTCGGAGCGCTTCCAGGCAAGCTGATCCACGGCATGATCCAGTGCGGAGAAGTCGATCCGCTCATCCTTATCGACGAAATCGACAAGATGGGATCGGGTTCCTACAGGGGAGATCCTGCTTCGGCCATGCTCGAGGTGCTCGACCCGGAGCAGAACGCCAAATTCCTCGACCACTATCTCAACCTGACCTACGATCTCTCGAAGGTGCTTTTCATAATAACGGCAAACACCACAGAGACGATCCCGGAGCCGCTGCTTGACAGGATGGAGATAATAGAGGTCTCCGGCTACACCCCGCACGAGAAGATAAACATCGCGAAGAACTACCTTGTACCAAGGCTGAAGGACAAGAACGGCTTCAAGAAAAGAAACGTCACCTTCACGGACGAAGCACTATTCTCCATAGCCGAAGAGTACTCAAGGGAAGCCGGGGTCAGAAACTACGAGCAGAACCTCGACAGGATTTTCGGCAAGCTTGCGATCAAGGTCATAGAGAAGGAACAGACGGACGATTTCGTCGTCGACGTTTCCGAAGTCGAGAAGCTTCTGGGCATGCCCAGATTCGACAAGGACGACGACGTGAAGGCCGACAAGAGCGGAACCGCGCTGGGACTAGCATGGACGAAGCTCGGAGGGTCCACGCTCCTCATCGAGGCCGAAAGCCTCATAGGCCATGAGGAATTCAAGGTCACCGGACAGCTCGGTGAAGTGATGAAGGAATCGAGCAACATCGCTCTCTCGACAGTCAAGAAGGAAGCCGCGCTCAGGGGTATGGATCCCGCGTTCTTCCGCAAGCACAGCATCCATCTGCACGTACCCGAGGGCGCAGTCCCGAAGGATGGTCCAAGCGCAGGAATAACCATGACCGTCGCACTCTGGTCGATGATCATAGACAAGCCGGAGAAGCCCAATCTCGCAATGACCGGAGAGCTTACGCTCACGGGAAAGGTGATGCCGATCGGAGGACTGAAGGAAAAGGTTCTGGCCGCCGGGCGAAACCACGTCAAGGAGATAATCATTCCGGAGAAGAACAAGAAGGATCTGGCCGAACTCGACAAGGAAGTGACGGGCGACATAGTGTTCCATCCGGTATCCGACATCTCGGAAGTGCTCCGTATAGCCTTCCCAGACGACGGGACGAGAAGACTTTCGCCTTCCGAATTGGAAGAAAAGATGCGACAATGGGAGAAAGAGGGAAACAGGAATGCCGATTGAACTTCTGAGTCCTGCCGGAAACGCTGAGAAGCTCCGTACGGCTTTCAGCTACGGAGCCGATGCGGCCTACATGGGTCTTACCAGTTTCTCCCTGCGAGCAAACGCAGGAAACTTCTGTCAACAGGAGCTCGACGAAGTCGCAAGGCTCAAGAGAGAGACCGGAAAGAAGCTTTACTGCACGATGAACATACTGTTCAAGGAAAGCCAGATCGACGAGTTGCTCGAACGGAAGGACGAGATCGCCGCCTGGCCTTTCGACGCCTTCATCATCTCGGACATAGGACTTGTACCGTTCTTCAGGAAGTACATGCCTGATAGGCAGCTCCACCTCTCCACACAGGCCAGCTGCCTAAACAGCGAGAGTGCGAAGATGTATCTGGACATGGGCTTCTCGCGCATAATACTCGGCCGCGAAGCCAGCCTGGACGACATAAAGAGGATCAAGGACAGGGTTCCCGAGATCGAGCTTGAGGCGTTCGTCCACGGAGCGATGTGCATGGCCTATTCCGGGCGTTGCATGCTCTCGGCCCACCTCGCTGGAAGAAGCGGGAACCAGGGCGACTGCAGCCATACCTGCAGATGGAACTACAAGCTCCATTATGCGCTGGAGGAAGAGGAAAGGCCCGGAGTCTACTACCCCATCAGCGAACAGGACGGCTATACCACAATCCTTTCAAGCAAGGATCTCTGCATGATCGACCATGTAAGGGAGCTCGAGGATGCCGGACTTTCTTCGCTCAAGATAGAAGGCCGGATGAAGAGCGTCTACTACGTCGCCGTCGTCACAAGAGCCTACAGGAAGGCCATCGACAGAGATCCCGATCTGGACCTCTACAAAAAGGACATCTTCAACGTGTCGCACAGGGAATTCACAACCGGTTTCTTCTTCTCGAAGGGACCGATAGAGACCAAAGCCGACGTGTCGCGTCCTACGAGCTACGGCTACGAACGCGCATACCTGTTTTTGGGGACGGTCGGCGAGAAAATTTCCGACAACGTATATATGCTGGATGTAAAGAACCAGATAAAACCCGGCCAGAGGCTGGAATTCATAGGTCCGGATGTCGCGCTTCTCGAAACGACGGACTATACGCTGCTTTCAGAGGACGGGACACCTCTCGAACAGGCCGACCACGGCAAGTACTGTGCGATAAGGACCGATCTTCCCCTGAAGAAAGACTACATCATAAGGCGCGAAAGCGAAAACAAGGTGATAAAATGAAAAGAAGAGCCCTGCTGACAATCCTTGTCATCCTGATTCCGATCTCCGGGCTTCTCGCCTATCAGGACAGCTTCTCATACCTGTGGGACGACGAGACATACACAGCGCTCATCTCCGCACTGAAGAACGACAGAGACGAGGACGAGGTACTGCCGCTCTACGAGGCTTTCATGGCTTCCGACGCCGCACAGAGCGACAAGTCGAGAATCGAATACCACATGGTGCGCTACTATGCAGACAGAGGAGATGAGGAAGAAGCGGAGGCGCACCTCGAGAACGAGAAGAGGCTTCTGGACGGCATACCGGAAAACGAGAGCGCTCTGGCACGGGATCTGGCGGAACTGGACAAGATCAGCGCGGACTACTACATCGGCGGAAAGCTCTCGGTCGGACTCGATTCGTCCAACAAGACAAAGCAGCTGTACAAGGCCTACCCCGACGAATACTACGTGGCCCTCACCGAGGCCTTCAGGCTTCTGAACACGCCGGGCATCGCCGGAGGATCCTCGAAAAAGGCCCTCGAGCTCTTCGAGGAAATCTACCTAGAGGAAGGCGGAATGAATCCGCTGGACAGATTTTCGCTTTTCTCAGGGCTCGGAATTGCATCCTACGAACGGAAGCTATACGAGCTGAGCAAAGACTATTTCGAAAGAGCAATGGAAATATACAAGGCCGATCCGGCCATGCTGGAGTATCTGGAAAAACTTGAAAAGAAACTGAGGTGACTTATGACCTACCTTTACATCTTCGCAATCGTCATGCTGGCAATGGGAATCTATACTCTGCTTGTATCGGCCTGCAACATCGTCCACTTCAGGAATATCGAGAAGAAGGCCGGAAACGTGACCGAAGGACCTCTGATCTCGGTCATCATTCCTGCAAGGAACGAAGAGAATCACCTGCCGAATCTCCTTGAAAGTCTGAGGACACAGAGCTACAGGAACATAGAGATACTCGTCATAAACGACTGCTCGACCGACAGGACGCAGGATGTGATCGACAAGGCGAAGGAGAAGGACTCGCGGATAAGGGCGTTCATGGGAAGTGGGGAAAGGAATGCAAGAAACGGCAAGGTGAACGCGATGATGCAGATCCTACCGGAGGCGAAAGGAGAGTTTCTCTACTGCACCGATGCTGACACGGTGCACGGCAAGGATGCCATATCGTTCGCCTACTCCGTCATGAAGGACAGGAACCTCGACATAATTTCAGGCTTTCCCGCCGAAAGATGCGAATCCTACATGGGCGCCGTGAACATGAGCGCAATGCTCTTCTGCGTCGTATTCATCCCGCATTTCCTGGCAAGGTTCGTCAGAATACCGGCACTCAGCGTAGCGATAGGACAGTTCATAATGATGAGGACCTCCGCATACAAAGCGGTGGGAGGATACGAATCAATAAAGAACAATGTCTGCGACGACATGTCCATATGCAGGCTCTTCGTCGAGAACGGGATGAAGTACCATTTCGTGACGGTTTGCCAGCACATCACATGCAACATGTACAAGGAAAGGAAGGAAGCATTCAACGGAATCGCGAGAAGCCTCAACGGTGCAGTACCGATGAGCGCAGCGGCAATCCCCATAGTGGCGGTCATTCTATTTACGTTTGCCCATCTCGTCACGGCACCTCTCGTCTCTCTCGTAATCCCGCTGTGGTCCGTCGCACCTCTCAGCATGATGTATCTGACGCTCGGCTGGATCATGTTCTACTTCTCGTGGTTCCTATCCGCCATAGAGGAGAAGCTTTCGATCAAAGTAAGCATATCCGGACCCATAGCGATCTTCCAGACCGGATCGATGTATCTTTACGGCATCTGGGTTAAACTTACCGGCAGACATTTCACGTGGAAAGGACGACAAATATAGCTCCAGAATCGCAAAAAATTTGAAATAATACATATTTTCTCTTGCTTTTGCTCCTTCCCGTGATAAACTGTAGAAAAAAAAGAAGGATGGGTCGAAGATGACTTTACATGAAAAGCTAGAGGAACAGTGGGAAATCTACCGCTCTGAGAGCGCACGATTCCAGGAAAAGGGTGTCAAGGCATCCGCCGCCAGAGCGCGCAAGGCCCTGGCCGAAATCGCGAAGCTCTGCAAGGAGAGAAGAAAAGAGATCCAGGAGCAGAAGGTCGAGGCCTGAAAAGGATTCGCCATTGTTTCCATTGAAAAAGCGCGCCGTTTCCGACGCGCTTTTTTTCATTTCGAATTGAGGCTCTCCACCAGTTCGACAAGCCTGTTCCTGTCCAGGCCGCAGAAAGACGGAAGGTTTCTGAGAGGCATCTCCAGCGCCATCGCCTTCATCATCGGCAACATCTCCGGCTGTCCGTCGTAGTTTTCCTCGTATTTCTCCAACAGCTGCCCAAGCCAGCTTCCCTCCTCGCTGCCGATCACGCTGCAGACAGGACTGGACATGTCGAAGCGGGAGAAGTCATGCAGCGGAACTCCATCAGGGAACAGGGAGCTGAAGCCATCGCCAGTAAAGCCGTCCCTCTCTATTTTCTCCCTCGAGTATTCCTCTGTGCCAGGAACTTCCAGCCTGCTTTCTCCCTTGATTGCCGTAACGATGCGAGAAACGAGGTTCCGGCTGGAATCCCCTACGGCTATCTCGTAATCTCCATCCTCGACCACCCATTCATTCCTTTGCGTGCAATAGAATGCAAAGGATCTCGGAGAGAGAGGAATCGTCACGGTAACGGCCTCACCGGGCTCGAGATGCACCTTGGCAAATCCCTTCAGCTCTCTCACCGGACGGAATATCGATGAGCCGACCTTTCCTATGTACAGCTCTGCAACTGCGTCCCCCGAGACTTTGCCGGAATTCCTTATCCTTACCTCCACTTCGCCCGTATTCTTCTCTACGTACAGCGTCACCTTCGTAATCTGGTAGTCGAACGTCGTATACGACAGACCATGGCCGAACGGGTATTCCACATTCTTTCCCATGTAGTCGTAGTACCTGTAGCCTACAAGCAGACTCTCCATGTATCTCACGTTAAGATCGTCCGTGGCGTATGATCCGAAACACGGAGTGTCTTCGATTCCAAGCGGCCAGGTCTCGGCAAGATGCCCGGACGGATTGACCTTTCCTGAGAGGATGTCGGCCACTGCGCTTCCGCTCGCCTCGCCGGAAAGGTACGAAAGAAGTATTGCCTTCACCTTTTCTCTCCATGGCAGGACGACCGGAGAACCGACAGAAAGAACAACAACGACGTTGCCGTTTCTCTCCGTAAGCCTTTCTGCAAGCTCGTCCATGCCGGCGGGAAGGAGGAGATTTTTCCTGTCGAAGCCCTCGGACTCATATAGATCCGGCAGGCCGACGAAAAGCACGACGCAGTCCTTTCCTTCAGCTTTTCCGAGCGCCTCCTCGATTAGAGAATCCGTCGTGCTGCCGTCTGCAGGATCATAGCCCTGGGCATAATCGACATCGAAGCCCTTGGCGACGAGGAAATCGTATGCAGAGTCGACCATAGAGGAGTTGACCCTGCTGCTTCCGCCGCCCTGGAACCTCGGATGCTTCGCGAATGCGCCGACGACAAGAACGCTCTGGTCGCGCCTGAGCGGAAGAGCCTCGTCGTCGTTCTTGAGCAGCACCATGGAATCCGCGGCGATCCGTCTTGCAAGCAGGTGATGCGCATAGGAGTCGTAATCCGACGCAATGTTGTCCTTGTGGGACAGAACGAACTCCAGGATGAGCTCCACGGCACGGTCGAGCACGCCGACATCAAGCTTTCCGCTCTCCACCGCATCTACGATGCGCTTCTCGTTGAACGTGTCGGGTCCCGGCATCTCCAGCTCGAGACCGGATCTGAGTGACTCTATCGGATCGTCCATGGCACCCCAGTCCGTCATGACGAAGCCTTTGTACCCCCACTCCTGTCTGAGAATCTCGTAAAGGGTATGACGGTTCTGCGCCGCATACGTCCCGTCTATCCTGTTGTAGGAACACATCAGCGACGATGGATGACCGTTCTTCACGGCTTCCTCGAAAGCAGGAAGGTATATTTCTCTGAGCGCCCTCTCGTCCACGACGCTGTTCGAACACATTCTCAGCCTTTCCTGGCTGTTTGCAGCAAAGTGCTTGAGAGACGTCCCTACTCCCTTCTTCTCGACGCCGCGGATCCAGGCAGCGGCCAGCTTACCCGCAAGGAACGGATCCTCACTGAAATACTCGAAGTTCCTTCCGCAGAGAGGACTTCTCTTGATGTTCGCTCCCGGTCCGAGGACCATGGCGACATCCTCGCCGATGCACTCTTCGGCGATTGCTTGTCCCTCGTCGAAAAGCGCATCCTCGTTCCAGCTGCAAGCCGAGAGGCAGGCAGGAGGAAAACATGTGGCCTTCACAGTCTCGTTTCCGACGCATTTCCTGAGCCCATGAGGCCCGTCAGTGATCATCAGCGAAGGAATGCCGAGGCGTTCGACGCCCTTTATATGCCAGCTGTCGAGTCCGGAGCAGAGTCCGGCCTTCTCCTGGAGCGTAAGCTCCTTCAGTAGTTTTTCCGCTATCATTTGTCGTCTCCTACAGACGATTCTAATGCCGCAGTGCCGGAATTGAAAGAAAAGATCGTAAAAAAAGAGGACCCGAAGGTCCTCCCTTGGAACGGAGCATCGTCAGATCGACCTGAGAAGATCGATGTGCTCCCTGCACTTTCTGACATTCTCCTCGAATTCCGCCTTCTTGGCCTGCTCCTTGGCTATAGCTTCGCTCTTGGCATGGCTCATGAAATTCTCGTTCGAAAGCTTGGACAAACAAGCCTCGAGATTCTTCTCGGCCTTCTTTATCTCCGCCTCGAGCTTGGCGATCTCACCGTCGACGTCGATTGCGTCGCGGACGAAAACGAACGCCTCGAATCCGTTACCGTTGGCAGGGAATGCGGAATCCACATCGACGCTCTTGGTCTCGTCCACGATGAACTCGCTGGCTCCCAGGAGCGAAGAGACGAACGCGTTCTCGCTTTCGAGGAGCTTCGTTGCCGCAAAGCCCTCTCCCGGTCGGAGTACGACCTTGAACTTCTTCTCAGGCGCAATCGAAAGGGAGCTTCTGACATTTCTGACGACTCTCATGGTCTCCTGGAGCGCCTCGACGGCCTTCTCCTCTGCCTCGAAGATCATCGCAGGATCGTACTTCGGATACTCGGCGACAATGACGTCCCCTTTGTGGTTCGGAAGCTTCTGGTATATCTCCTCCGTGATGAACGATAGGAACGGATGCATGAGCCTCATGCTCTTCTCCAGAAGGTCCATGACGATGGATATCCTCCTGTCCTTCTCATCGTCGCTTCCATGCAGCAGACTCTGCTTCGACGACTCGATGTACCAGTCGCAGAAATCGTTCCAGAAGAAGCTGTACACAGCCTGGGCAGCATCGTTGAAACGGTAGCTCTCCATGGCTTTCTCTATCGCCAGTGCGGCCTCGTTGAAGCGCGAGTAGATCCACTTGTCCATGGTCGTGAACATCGAGGGCTCGATACTGACGAGATTCCTTCCCTCGAGATTCATCAGAAGGAATCTCGTGGCGTTCCAGATCTTGTTGGCGAAGCGGCTTCCCATCTTGAAGGAATCCATGTCGATGAGGACATCCTGTCCCTGGGCAGCCATGTAGCAGAGCGTGAACTTCATCGCATCCGCACCGTAGCGGTCGATGATCTCAAGCGGGTCGATTCCGTTTCCGAGGCTCTTGCTCATCGTCCTTCCCTGGCGGTCGCGTACGAGGCCCGTAATCACGATGTCCCTGAACGGGGCCTTGTCGAGGAACTCCTCGCTGCTCATGATCATTCTGGAAATCCAGAAGAATATGATGTCGTATGCGGACACGAGGGTGCTGGTCGGGAAGAACCTCGCAAGGTCCTCCGTGCTGTCGGGCCAGCCGAGCGTCGAGAACGGCCAGAGCCATGAAGAGAACCAGGTGTCAAGAACATCGCTGTCCTGCTCGACGTTGGTGCTTTTGCACTTCGGGCAGCTGCAGACGTCCTCGCGGCTCACGATCTGCTCGCCGCAGTCCTTGCAGTACCATACGGGAATCCTGTGTCCCCACCAGAGCTGACGGGATATGCACCAGTCCCGGATAGTCTCCATCCAATGCGAATACGTATTCTCCCATCTCTTCGGATAGAACACGATGTCGCTCTTTCTGAGCGCCTCGAGAGCCTTGTCCGCAAGGCTTCTCATGCGGACGAACCACTGGTCGGAAAGATACGGCTCGATGACCGTATGACAACGGTAGCAATGGCCTACGTCGTGGCTATGCTCCTCCTCCTTGATAAGGTAGCCATCCTTTCTGAGATCCTCCACTACAAGCTCGCGGGCCTCAACGGCAGGAAGGTTGCGATACTTTTCCGGACAGTTGTCGTTGAGCGTGCCGTCGGGATTGAGTATGTTTATCGCCTCGAGATTGTTTCTTCTTCCGCATTCCCAGTCGTTGGGGTCGTGCGCAGGTGTGATCTTCACCATGCCCGTACCGAATTCGCGGTCGACGAAGCTGTCGGCGATGATAGGTATCTTCCTGTCCGTCAACGGAAGAAGAAGCAGCTTGCCGACGACGGCCTTGTATCTCTCGTCATCCGGATGGACGGCAACTGCGACGTCTCCGAACATCGTCTCCGGACGCGTGGTCGCAACGGTGATGTATCCGGATCCGTCGGCATACGGATATCGTACGTGATAGAGCTTGCCGGGCATGTTCTCGTATTCGACCTCGTCATCCGAGAGCGCCGTACCGCACTTCGGGCAGTAGTTGACGAGGTACTTGCCCTTGTAGATAAGTCCTCTCTCGTAGAGAGTGACGAACGCCTCCCTGACCGCACGGGAAAGCCCTTCGTCCATTGTGAACCGCTCATGCTCCCAGTCGCAGGAGCATCCCATCTTCTCCAGCTGGCTCTTTATGATGTCGTGATGTTTCTCCTTGACGAGCCATGTGCGCTCGAGGAACTTCTCGCGGCCAAGGTCCTGGCGGCGTAGTCCTTCCTTCTTGAGCTGGCGCTCGACGACGTTCTGCGTCGCTATTCCCGCATGGTCGGTTCCCGGAACCCACAGCGTCGGGACACCCGTCATCCTGTGGTAGCGTACGATTATATCCTGAAGACTGTTGTTGAGAGCATGCCCCATGTGGAGGATGCCTGTGACGTTCGGAGGGGGCATGACGACGGAGAAATGCCCTTCCTTTCCTTCCTTTGGTCCGAATTCGCCCTTTTCCTTCCAGTAGGAATAGATCCTCTCCTCGAAGTCCTTGGGGTTGTAGGCCTTTTCTAGCTCGATAGCTTTCATTTCACTCTCCTGACAATGCTAGATTCTAGCAAAGAAAGGAAGAAATGAAAATGCTATGTCCTAAGTATTACGTACTCTTCCCTGCCCTTGGAGTCTGTCGCGACAAGAAAGCCGTCGGATGCCTCTGCTGGGACGATGAAGAGTTGCTTGACGGCCTCCTCGCTCATGCTCAGCTTCTCGGATAGCATCCGGGTCGTGAACCGCTCGCCCTTCTCGATGAACGTCGAAAGGTAGTCGCGGGCGAGGCTGCTTGAACTTCTCATCCAATCCATGATCGTGGAGGCGTGATATATGGCCGATATGATGCAGTCGACCAGGAACAGAGCGACCTCATCGCTCGAAGAATCTGGTACCAACACGTGCTCGCTTTCGTGGGCGAGGAACTCCACCTCCAGAGGCATTCCGGCAAACCGGATGTCGGACTCCATGAGATAGATATAGGCGGCAAGCCGCGCGAATATGTCCGCGTACAGAAAGTCCAGCTCGTCCGCACACAGCATCCTCCTGTAGAGCTCGGCCGTGTTGCGGTACACGTCCCCGCTGAACCTGTCGGCCTCCTTTCTGATGCTCCTGAATGCCTTTAGGGCGGCGTTCAGATCATCGCCGTCGAGGCCTGCTATGTTCTTGAGGAAACTTCTGTATGCAGTGTTCCTTCCACCGTTGAGGACCTCGGCCTCAGCCTGGCGGTATATGTCGTAGAGAGGCTTGTAGAGAGGGCTTCTTCTGCCGCGGGAATCGAGAATCTCGACATCGGGAGACACGATGTCCTTGTCCTCGTCACCCAGGGAGAGCCTGATGGAGGACAGCACCTTCTCCCTCCTCTCGATCTCGAGGAGAGCCTCGTTGTCGAATATTGTTCCTATGCGGCGTGTAAAGAGCCGGGATATCCTCTGCTCCGAATAATCGATCGCCGCGTCGAAGTCGATCTTTCCCATACCTTAGAATATAGCGGGTCGCGAAGGAAGAGACAACATGCGAAGAGAAAAAAAGACGCACCCGAGAGTGCGCCTGTCCTTCCGGAGATTCTCATTCCTCCTCGATTGCGGATAGTCCCTTGATCGAGATGTCCACCTGATAGCCCTTCCTGTCGAGGTACTGGAGAATCTCCTCCAGAGTGTAGTCGTCCAGGCTTGCCTGCCTCGTGGATACAAACTGCACGTTCTGCGGATCCGCGTTCACCTGGAAGCTCGGCAGGATCTCCGCAGTCTGTCCTTGGTTGGAACCGAAGAACATGAATCCTCCGACGAAGATGAATATGACCGCGGCGGCGGCCGTGATCAGCGTCGGCATGCCGAACTCTATCCTGCGACGGAAGAAGGAGCTCTTCTTGCCTCCATCGAAGAACTTGCTGTCCAGCAGGTCGTATATCCTGTCCTTGTTGCGGACGAGAAGCTCGTCGGGAAACTTCGTCTCCCTTATCCTCAGGGAAAGCTTCTTCAATTCCTCAAGTCTCTGACGACAGGCTACGCAGTGCTCCAGGTGCTCGCTCACCTGGCTCACATAGGGCTCCTTGAGCTCCCCGTCCATGTACGTGGACAGCATCTGATCGTCAATACACATCCAATTCCTCCTTCCTGAGGATCTCCTCGAGCTTCTTGCGAGCCCTATGGACCCTCACCTTCACGTTCGTCTCGGAGATGCCGAGCACGCGCCCGATTGCTTCGTAGTCGAGGCCGGAGAATTCCTTCAGTTGGATGACTATCCGGTAATTCTCGGGAAGAAGCTCTATCGCCCTTCTCACTTCCTTCCTCGTCTCCTCGTCGATGACCTCGTCCGATCCGTCACGGCTCGAAACCGAGAACTGGGGAACCTTCTTCACTTTCTCCACAAGCTGGAGATCCCTCTTGTTCTTCCTGACGTAGTTGAGCGCCAGGTTCTTTGCGACGCGAAGCAACCAATACTTGGCATCGTCCTCGCTAGGAAAGCTCATAGCCTTGACGTAGAACCGCTCAAACGCCTCCTGAGCCAGGTCCTCCGCTACATCGATGTCGTACACGATGTGCATTACGACCTGCATCATCAGCTGGTAGTTCTGGTCATATATAAGCTTGAAATCCTCGCGATTCGTGCTTTTTATATTCATCTTCTTAACAATTATCCCAATTACCGGTTACACGGATTTTTCCAATACAGGTCCCTTCGGAGTGTCCTTGACGACGAATCCACGCTCCAGCAGCTCCGCCCTGATGCTGTCGGCAATGGCGAAATCGCGGTTCTTCTTGGCCTCCGCCCTCTTCTCCACGAGTGCCCATTCCTCCGGTCCTCCGACCTTGCTCTCGCCCGCAGCCTCGATCTTGTCGAGCCCCAGACCAAGTATCCTGTCCATCTTAATCAGGACGGCAAGCTTGTCCGCGTCCGAGACGCTCTGATCCTTCATCATCGTCCAAAGCCTGCCGAGGGCCTGCGGTGCACGAAGGTCGTTCATCATCGCATCGTCGAATTCCTTGAGGTACTCTTCCGCCTTGCCGGAAATCTCCGAGGACGGGGATGCGGAAGCCTTCATCTCCGCGACCTTCTGGAAAAGGGACTGCCTTGCGGCGCGGGCATGGTCCATCGCCTCTTCGCTGTACTTGAGCTGGCTTCTGTAATGCCCCGTGAGGCAGAAGTATCTGTAGTCGAGGGGATCGTATCCCTTCGAGATTAGCACGCTGAGCGTGAGGAACTCGCCGCTGCTCTTGCTCATCTTTCCCGTATCGTTGAGCAGGAATTCCCCATGGCACCAGTACTTTACCCACGGCTTCTCTCCGGAGGCAGCCTCGCTCTGTGCGATCTCGTTCGTGTGATGGACCGGGATCGCATCGATCCCTCCGCAGTGGATGTCGAAGTGCTTTCCAAGGTATTTGCAGCTCATGGCGGAGCATTCGATATGCCATCCCGGATAGCCGACTCCCCATGGGGACGGCCAGACCATGGCCTGGTCCTTGAACTTGGAGTTCGTGAACCACAGGACGAAATCCTTCGGATTCTTCTTTGCGCTGTCGACGTCGATCCTCGCACCGCTCATGAGCTCGTCGAGGTTGAGCCTTGCAAGCTTGCCGTAATCGTCGATGGAGTCTATGGAGAAGTACACGTTGCCATCGGCTATGTACGTGTGTCCGTTCTTCTCGAGCTCCTCGATCATGGCAATCATATCGGCGATGTGGTCGGTTGCCCGGCAAACGACGACCGGAGGCTCAATGTTGAGAGCCTTCTCGTCCTTGAGGAACGCATCGGTATAGAAAGCGGCGATATCCCAGACGGTCTTTCCGGTCTCCTTGCTCCTCTTGCTGATCTTGTCTTCCCCGTCGTCCCCGTCGCCGGTGAGGTGACCGACGTCCGTTATGTTCATGACGTGCCGTACCTCGTATCCTGCGACCTCAAGGGTCCTTCTGAGAATGTCCTCGAATATGAACGTCCTGAGGTTTCCGATATGTGCAAAGTTATAGACAGTGGGGCCGCAGCAGTACATTCCGACCTTGCCCTCGTGGATGGGGACGAAATCTTCGATCCTGCGGCTCATTGTGTTATAAATCTTCATCATTTTTCTCCTTGCTATGCTTATCTTATAAAGTTACAATTTTTTGTGTCATATGTCTATGGATAGCACAATAAGAGTATCGAAGGCGCGCTTCAAGCTGGAACAGAACAAAAATCTTTCCGATGCGACCTTCTTCGCGACGAAAGGACATGCGCAGTACTATGCCGAGCCTGAGAGCACGGACGATCTGATAAGATGTCTCGAGGAAGCCTACCGCCTCGGCCTCAAGGTAAGCGTCATAGGAGACGGTACCCACGTGATAATAAGCGACGAAGGAATCGACGGCCTTCTCGTGTCTACCCGCCGCCTGACGGGAATGACAATCAAGGGGAACCTCATAACAGCATACTCCGGAGAAAGTCTTTCGGACGTGATAAACGTCGGCATCGACCACAACCTCTCCGGTCTCGAGGAGCTCGGGGGCATTCCTGGAACGATTGCCGCGGCACTCAAGGTAAATGCATCGAGCCAGGGAAAGAGCATCTCCGACTACCACTTCTATTCCGACTGCGTCACAATGGACGGCAGAATACATCGCAGGCCCGACTACAAGGATCTTTTCGGATATCAGAAGTCTTTCATCGGCTCGGACGAAATAGTCCTCTCCGTCACACTCAAGCTGGAGCCTACGAAAAGAACGGCCGAAGCGAGGATGAAGAAAGAAAGATTCGTCGAGCTCAAATTCGTCCCACCTGCATGCAACTTCGTGGGGGAAGTATTCAGAGACCCTGACGGCATGAGCGCCAGGGAAGTCATAAAGAACGCAGGACTGACAGGATACCAGGGTTTCAGGGCGGAGTTCTCCCCTTTCCAGAGCAACTGCATATTCGCCTTTCCGGGCTGCACTGCATCGGAGCTGGTGGAAATGATATCCTTCGTCAGAAACCGGGTCCTGGAAAGGACCGGTATCCTTCTTGAACCGCAGGTCAGCTTCCTAGGGAAATTCGATCGAGACTGACACATCGGTTTGCCCCGAGGAATAGCGTCTGATCCTGGCAGAAGAGAATGCGAACTCGGCATATGGACCGCTTTCGCCCACTCCGACGCGGAATCCTTCGACAGGTTCCATGGACATGAGAAAGCCGAAGGCCGAATCCAGGGAGAACTCGAACGCGCCGAAGTCGAACGTCCAGACGGACGAGCAGTGCCTCCTGCCGGCTCGAGAAAGGCTCGCACTCGTCTTTTTCGACACTTCGAGTGCCCCGAGGTCGAAAGAGAGCTCCAGAAGACTCTTCTTCGATCTGAACCGCCCGGGCTGAAAGCTTCTGCTCCCATAGACAGCGGAAAACGAAATGGCGCACCCGGCCCTTTCCACCTCCGCCTCGTAGGAGAGCAGGCCATCGTCCGGCGTCCCGACGAACGAACCGTATCTGACATCGAGGGAAAACGGCGCAGCGACGATGCCTACGGCGACAAAGCCGGCCCAGGAGAGTTGCGGGCTATAGGAAAAGAAGAAGGAAAGGCTTTTCCCCTTTCCGGTCTCTGCTCTCATCCCGAACGTCGCCGTCACATGGTCGACCTTTCCGTGCCATGGCGCCAGATACTCGCCGGGATCTCCTCTTTCGTATTCAATCGACGCCACGGCCTCGAATCCCGGCAGACTGCCGCTGGCTGCAAGCAGGAAACCGTCTTCGATGGAGAATGCAAGGGCTAACCTTCCGAGATCGAGGACGGTGCCGCTCTTTTCACCGTTTCTGCCCGACGAGGCCGAAACGCCCAGACTCACCTCGTTCCCGTGCGGATCGTCTCTGAACGACAGGAAGGACCCCGCATCTAACCGTCCGTATCGAAGGATTCCCGTATCCAGAAAGATCGCATCCTCCGCAGGCAGGAGTACCATGTTTTCGAATGAAAGCGAAACCTGCCCCATCGAAAGCTCCAGAGACGCCGCACGGAGCCCGAAGGAGACGAAAAGCAGAATGAAGACCGCTGTTTTTCCCATACTTCTTAGTTCGTTTTGGCATTCTCTCGTCTACACCTTTTGATTTTTCCATGTTATAATTGCTATCTGTAATCACGAAAAACAACCAATCAGGAGTCATAAATGGTCATTCTAACCCTCAATTGCGGCAGCTCATCTGCCAAGTACCAGGTATACGACTGGGACAACAAAGACGTTCTTGCCGTAGGTGTAGTTGAAAGAATCGGTCTCGAATACTCGACGATCGAACACAAGACAAGCGGCAAGGAGGAGTTCCACGACAAGTTCTCTTCCCCGACCCACAAAGAAGCCATCGAGCTCATCCTCAAGATGCTCGTCGACGAGAAATACGGTTGCATAAGCAGCCTTTCGGAGATCGGCGCAGTGGGCCACAGGGTACTGCACGGAGGCGAGCTCTTCAAGAAATCCACGCTCATCACGGACGAGGTCGTCGAGAAGCTGAAGACCGTGATTCCTCTCGGACCGCTCCACATGCCGGCAAACATCATGGGAATCGAAGCTGCAAGGAAGCTCATGCCGAACGTCCCGCAGGCAATCGTCATGGACACTGCATGGCATCAGACAATGCCTGAAGAAGCATACATGTACGCTCTGCCATACGAGTGGTACGAGAAGTACAACGTAAGGCGCTACGGCTTCCACGGAACGAGCCATCTCTACTGCGCAAAGAGAGCGGCCGTCCTGCTCGGAAAGGAAAACAAGGACACCAATGTCATCATTCTCCACATCGGAAACGGAGCTTCCGCATGTGCGGTCAAGAATGGCATCTGTGTAGACACGTCGATGGGTCTGACTCCGCTCGAAGGACTCGTGATGGGCTCCAGAAGCGGCGACATCGACCCCGCAATCATCCCCTACATCTGCAACAATACAGGACTCACGGTCCAGGAGATGGATACCTACCTCAACAAGAAGAGCGGACTTGTGGGACTGTGCGGAATGAGTGACAGAAGGGACGTCCACCAGGCAGCCGACAACGGAAATGCGAAAGCGATGCTTGCCGTCAAGATGGAGGCGCACAGAATCAAGAAGTACATAGGAGCCTATTCTGCTCTTCTCGGCCGGGTCGACGCGATCGTGTTCACCGCCGGAGTCGGAGAGATGGGCGAGCACATCAGATACCTCTCCTGCATCGGACTCGAGAACCTCGGCATAGAAATCGACAAGGAGAAGAACGATCTGAGCCACTGCAGGAATGCGGAGACATGCATCAGCAAGGATTCCTCCCCTGTCAAGATCTTTGTCATCCCGACCGACGAGGAGCTCGTGATGACCGAGGACGCATTCGCTCTTATGAACGGCACATACGACATCCACACGAACTTCCACTACACGTTCGAAGATCCAGACTACGTCAACAAGGCACGTGCAAGAGGGCTCGTGGAGAATCTGAAAAAGAAACCGGAGCTCGAAAGAATCATCGCTCTTCCTCCGAAGAAGCGCTCCTGCGGGATAAAGGGCTGCTAAGACAACCTACCTCATAACGCCGACGGGAAATCCCGCCGGCGTTTTTTTATGGCTCTAGACCTTCATCCGACAAGAAATATAAGCGATAAAACAATCCGTTTACGGAATTATATATTCGAATACGGACGAGAAAAGACTCAATGGAACTCTCAGGATGTGGATATACACGAAGAAGCGTACAGAATGTTCGGGATATCCTATCTGATGCCGTTCCAGGAACTTGTCGTCAGGCGGATACTCGAGAATTCGAAAAGAGAGGGAAAGACAGGGGCATTGACGATACTTCCGACGGGAGCTGGAAAGTCCCTGATTTTCATGCTTCCTGCGTGCCTGATGAAAAACAGGTACACGATACTGTGCTACCCTCTTCTGGCGCTCATGCACGACCAGGAGAGAAGGTTCAGGGAGAACGGTTTCGATGCCGTTCTCCTGTCGGGTGAGACGGACAGGAAGGAGCGGAGAATCGGTCTCGACCGGCTGGAAAGGATGGAATGCAATGTCCTGATAACGACCCCCGAGATGCTTGCCATCCTTGCAGATACGGGGCGCCTGGCCTTCATGGCCGGTCGTCTCGAGCTGCTTGTCTTCGACGAAGCTCATACGATCGTTGACTGGGGAGAAAGCTTCAGACCGGCTCTGCTCGAGACCCCACGGATTTCGAGGCTTCTCGAAGCACACCAGACGATGCTTTTTACAGCGACTATGGATGCAAGGCTCGAAAGAAGAACACTAGAGATGTTTTTCGATCGCGTAGCTCCTGATGTCATCAGGGCAAGCGCGGACAGGCAGAACATATACTACAGGTCCATAACGACGCTTAACCGCTTTGCCGATATGATCGAAGTTCTCGAACCGGAGGAAAGACGTCCGGCGGTGGTTTTCTGTGCCTATAGAGCCGAAACGGAATATATGAAGAGGCGTGCTTCATCGCATTTCGTGTGCTACAACTATCACGCGGGATTAGCGCAGGACGTGAAAGAAGAGACGGAGAGAAAGTTCTTCTCCTCGAGAAACGGAGTTCTGTATGCGACCAATGCCTACGGACTCGGAGTGGACAAGAAGGACATAAGGACCGCGATCCATCTTCACGTACCATCCGACGCTCTTTCGTTCCTCCAGGAATCCGGAAGGGCCGGAAGAGATGGGAAGATCGCCGAAAGCTTCGTACTCGTATCGCCTTCCGACAAGGGGGTACTAGCAGAGATATTCACGAAAGGAGGATGCATTCGGACCGATCTGCTTCGTCTTCTCGGCGAGGCGAGAGAGGAAAACGGATGTGAGCTGTGTGACGGATGTCTCAAGACAGGAAAGACGTCCGTCGGAAGGAAGGAGATTCTTTGTACGGTGAAGCGGATGCCGCTTGTTTTCACTAAGTCTTCGTTGGCGCTGTACCTTTCGACAAATAAAAGGACGGCAAGGACATTCAGGAACTACACAAGAAAGGAAACGGAAGCTGCAATAAGCGCTCTTCTCGAGCTCGGCGATCTCCGCACCTTCCTCGGCCGTCTCGTTCCAGCAGAAAAGAAGCGAAGCCAAGGCAAGGCAGGGATGCATTTTCTCTTTTCATTCCTTTTGCTACAGGTTATCATCTAAGCTATACAGGAGGCATCAATGCTCGACAAGCTACACAGCGAATACCGAGGACTTTATGGAAGGGACTATGACGAAAAGGACATGGACGAACGTTTCCTCAGTCTCAGGAAGGAAGGAGAAAAGCTCTTCGGAGCCAGAGACGACTTCGCACTCTTCTCCGCGGCGGGAAGGACGGAGATAGCGGGCAACCATACGGACCACAATCTCGGGAAGGTGATCGGAGGAACCATCAACCTGGACACCATTGCATACGTACAGAAGAGGGACGACACAAGGGTGATCCTGGCAAGCGAAGGCTTTCCAGTAGTCGACATCGACATAGAGGATCTCTCCATACACAAGGACGAGATGAACACTACGCATGCCCTCCTGAGAGGAATAGCGAAGGCCTTCAAGGACAGAGGAATAGAGATCGGAGGCTGGCAGGCCTACACCACCACACGTGTGCTCAAAGGTTCGGGCCTTTCGTCGAGTGCAGCCATCGAGGTCCTCTGCGCAGAGATATTCAACAACCTATATGCAGAGGATGAGCTTTCACCCGTGGAGCTTGCGAAAATCGGGCAGTATGCTGAAAATGTGTATTTCGGCAAGCCGAGCGGCCTTCTCGACCAGATATGCTGCGCCAACGGAGGAATAGTAGGAATAGACTTCGCAGACAGGAACAATCCCGTCGTTACTCCCCTCAGCGTCGACTTCGAGGAGAACGGATATGCGATGATAATAACCGACACCAGAGGAAACCACGCGGACCTGACGTCGGAATACGCGGCGGTCCCACCGGAGATGAGGATGGTGGCATCCTTCTTCGGCAAGGACAATCTCAGGCAGGTGGACTACATGGATTTCGTCGCTGCGCTTCCTGCCATCAGGAAAAAGATCGGAAACGACAGGGCGATTCTCCGGGCATACCACTTCTTCAAGGAGAACGACAGAGTCGACATGATGCTCTCCGAACTCAGGGATGGATCGATAGACACATTTCTGATGCTCGTAGACGAGAGCGGAAATTCCTCGTACAAATACCTTCAGAACGTATTCGCAGCATCGGACACGGACAACCAAGGGATTTCCATAGCTCTCGCAATGAGCGAAGACATACTGCAGGGAGAGGGCGCCCACCGCGTGCACGGCGGAGGATTCGCAGGAACAATCCAGGCATACGTCCCTGAGTATCTCATCGAGAAATACGTAGCTCGCATGGAATGCGTCTTCGGCAAGGGATGCTCGACGAAGATTGCCATCAGGCAGCTCCCCGTATCGAGAATCTACTGAAAGAGACGACATAAAAGACGGCTTGCCGATTGTGACAAGCCGTTTTTTCATCATCTGTTGTCGCCATGCTCGATCGAGATCACCCCGTAGCCGGCTTTTTCCACCGCCGACACGACCTTTTTCTCGTCAAGCGGCCTGTCATACTCCACCCGAGCGACGGAGCTTTTCCTATCCGCCCGGCAGACCGCACCTTCGATACGCTCTATCTCCTTCTCTATCCTCCGCGCACACCCGTCGCAACGCATTCCCGATATCCTTACCAGAATCTCTCCTGAAACAGGACCTTCGAGTCTCTTCCTCGTGCCGCTGTCGCCAGACCGACCTTTGCAACAGGGAGACTCTCCTCTGAAATGCCTGATCGAACCTTTGACGGCGAGGGCAAGAAGGAGAAATACGAAAATAAAAACTATTACATCCGACATTGCTATACCTCTGAAGATCTTGAACGGTTTCTCTTCATCCTTGCAGCCAGCTTCCTGAAAAGAACAGCAAGCTGCCAAATGCCTACCGATACCGCATAGAGCACGATGAAGAGCAGGAAGGCATAGAACATCGATACTGTGGAATCGCCCATGGACTATCTCATTTCCTTGCCTTGCGGATCAGCTCATCGACGTATGCGTCGTCCAGCCGTGTGCATGACCTGCACGAACGGCCATCGCATCCTGAACATCCGATGCACCCTCCGCGTTTCTTTTTTTTCAACATTCCACGCAGCACGAAGACTGCATAGAAAGCCACGACTGCCAGAATTGCAATGTCGATCATGTCGACCTCCCTGAAAAAGCCGGAAAGGAGATATCTCCCCTTTCCGTTCTATCATACTTCAGGCGTTCTGAACACTTCTTCTCGAATATACCTTGAGTCCTTTGTAGGGATCCGGACGGAAGAGAAGATATAGCAGAGCCGCCAGCAGGAGGAAACCGACGAACGTACCGACACCGAAGGCACCTCCCATCAACAGCGATCCGATCTGGTACACGATCAGGCAGACGACGTATGCGAATACGTTCTGGAAGAGAATCGCAAACCAGAACCACTTCCTGGACTGCAGCTGCTGGGCCATAGTGGCGATTGCCGCCAGACAGGGGGAATCCAGCAGGTTGAACAGCAGGAAGCTGAAAGCGGCGAGCGTAGACGGGAACCATATGGCAACTCCGGCTGCGACATTCACCGCATCCTCCACGTCGCCCTGCACATTCGCAAGCACTCCCATCGTGGAGACTATCGCCTCCTTCGCGGTGAAACCGGAAAGGGATGCTGCCACAGGCTGCCATGATCCGAACCCGAGAGGAGCGAATATCGGGGCTATGAATCCGCCGATGGCCGCCAGAAGACTGTCGGCGCTGTCCTCGACAAGGCCGAATCCGTCGGGGCCGAAGCCGAAGCCCGAGAGGAACCACATCACCACGCAGGCAAGGAAGAGTATCGTTCCGGCCTTGATGATGAAGCCCTTGAGGCGATCCCATACATGGAGAAGCACGGTCCTGGCCCCAGGGACATGGTAACTGGGAAGCTCCATTACGAACGGAGCGGGCTTGCCGGAAAAAGGCTTCGTCTTCTTCAAAATGATCGCGGATACGAGCACAGCTACGATTCCGGCAAAGTACATCAGCGGAGCGATCAGACCGCCTGCCACGTAGTTTCCGGTCGCATAGCCTGCGATGACGCCTCCCATGAGGGCGATTACAGGAAGTTTTGCCCCGCAGGGGATGAAAGTCGCCGTCATGATCGTCAGACGCCTGTCGTTGTCCTGTTCGATCGTGCGGCTCGCCATGATTCCCGGGATTCCGCATCCGCTGCTGATCAGGAGCGGGATGAAACTCTTTCCGGAAAGTCCGAAATGCCTGAATACGCGATCCATTACGAACGCGATCCTTACCATGTATCCGCAATCTTCGAGAATGGAAAGGAACAGGAATAGTATCGCCATCTGCGGGACGAAACCGAGCACTGCGCCGACTCCTCCGATGATGCCGTCCACGACAAGACTTGTAGCCAGATCGCCGGCGCCGATCGCCGCAAGGCCGTTGGACGCCAGAGTCTGCACCCAGCCGACGAAAGTATCGTTCGTCCAATCAGTCACAATCGTACCTACGGTCGTCACGCTGATGTAGTAGACCACGAACATCACTGCGACGAAAATAGGAATGCCGAGTATCCTGTTTGTCACCACGCGGTCTATCCTGTCGGATACGCTCATAGTTTCCTTTCCCTTTTTGACCGTCCCGGAGACAAGCTTCTGTATCCACCGGTACCTACCGTCGGTGACTATGCTCTCGAAGTCGTCGTCATGCTTCTTTTCTATGGCCCCGCGCGTCGCATCGACCATCTTTTTCTCATTGGGTGAAAGGACCATCGAAGAAACGACCTTTTTGTCGTTCTCGAGAATCTTGATGGAATACCACCGTCTCTTTCGGACGTCGATGCCTGGAATGAGCGCAGAGATCGTAGCTATCCCCTCCTCGATATCTTCGTCGAATATCTGGACGGGTACGGGATCTTCCTTCCTCTCCGCAACTTTCACAGCCTCCGCAACGAGCTTGTCGAGACCGGTTTTCTTCAGTGCGCTCGTCTCCACCACGGGGCATCCGAGGACCATGGAAAGCCTCTTGGAATCGATCCGGAGTCCACGCTTATCGACAAGGTCGGCCATGTTGAGCGCAACGACGACCGGAATTCCTGTCTCGATCAGTTGCGTCGTAAGATAGAGATTCCTTTCGATGTTGGTCGCATCGACAAGATCGATGATCACGTCGGGATTCTCCTTGAGCAGGTAGTCGCGGCTGACGACCTCCTCGAGGGTGTATGGGCTCAGCGAATAGATTCCGGGAAGGTCGGTAACCAGGATATCGCCATTCCTTCTGTCCCTGATCTTTCCTTCCTTCTTCTCGACCGTGACACCGGGCCAGTTGCCCACATACTGGTTCGCCCCGGTAAGGGCGTTGAACATCGTCGTCTTTCCGCAGTTCGGATTTCCTGCAAGAGCAATCTTGATTTCCATGCGCTCCTCCTACCTGACAAGGACGCATTCAGCGTCGTTCTTCCTGACCGAAAGCTCGTAGCCGCGGACTGTGATTTCCACGGGATCCCCAAGCGGTGCGACCTTGCGAATGTAGAGTGAAGTTCCCTTCGTAATCCCCATGTCCATGATTCTTCTCTTGTAGGCGCCATCCCCGTCGATTCTCTCGACGACGACGGTAGAACCTACCCTTGCCTCTCCAAGCGTCATATATCTCTCCTATGAAATGAAGTCCTATATCTGTCGTCAGACCATGATATGTCCAGCCATCTCGGCATCAAGCGCGACCCTGGAATCCTTGATGCCCACTATTACATTCCCGCCGATGGAACCGATAACCGTCACCTGAGCCCCGGCGACGAACCCGAGATTTCCGAGGAACCTCCTCTCGTCCTCGTTTCCACCGACCTTGCGGATAGTTTCCGTCCCACCAATACCGACCATCACGAGCGGCATCATCGCACCTCCGAATAAAAGTAAGTTTATGCTAATTTATTTCAATTGTTAGTTTACACTAACGTATTATCGGAGTCAATAACATATCAATTATTTCGAAACATTTTTTCTTGTATAATACAATTATTTATAATATATGAAATTGTATATGGCTTTCTCGTTCATATGTATCGGACAGCCCATAAAAAAACAGGCCGACAGGAAGCATAGTAATTAAAAGCAGCTAACAATATCATTCCTAAATAACCACACAAGAAAGTTTTAGAAAGCTATCGCATCAATCTTGAAAAAGACCTTCTCTTCAATGCTTCATGCCAGATAATAAAGTACTGGGAGCAAAAGCTCTTTTTTCACTTTCTTTTTCCTCATCTTGGTGTTATATATACACGTGTGAACACAAATCTTCGTCCCTACAGAAATGCAATCACAGAAGGAGTGATCTGGAAGCAGATACTTATCTTCTTCTTCCCCATTCTGTTCGGAACATTCTTCCAGCAGCTTTATAACACGGTCGACGCAATCATCGTCGGACAGTTTTTGGGCAAGCAGGCCCTCGCAGCCGTCGGAGGGGGAACAGGCATCGCGATCAACCTTCTGATAGGCTTTTTCGTCGGCGTCTCCTCGGGATCCGCGGTGATCATCAGCCAGTACTACGGCGCCCGGGAATACGAGCGGGCGACCGAGGCGATACACACGTCGATCATGCTCGCGATCGTTGCCGGCATAGGAATCACGGTTCTGGGCATAGCATTCACCAGGCCCATACTGACGATAATCGGCACTCCGGACGATGTGATGCCGCTTGCGGAGCTGTACATGAGAATCTTCTTCGCGGGAAGCATCTTCAACACCGTGTACAACATGGGCTCGGGCATACTCAGGGCGCTGGGAGACTCCAGAAAGCCGCTATACTTCCTGATTGCCGGATGTCTGGCGAATATCGTGCTTGACGTGCTTCTGGTAGGCGTATTTGGCATGGGCGTGGACGGAGCCGCAATAGCCACGATCGCAAGCCAGATGATCAGCGCGGTGCTCACGCTGATTTCGATGAGACGGAGGAAGGACTGCCGCCTCTCACTCAGAAGACTCGCGATAAACTCCAGGATGCTGAAAAAGATGATGGCGATCGGACTTCCCACCGGTTTCCAGTCCATCCTATACACGATATCCAACCTCATCATACAGAGCCATGTCAACGGATTCGGCACAGACACTGCGGCAGCCTGGGCAGCGTACGGAAAGCTCGACGCGGTATACTGGATGGGAATCAACGCATTCGGAATCGCTGCAACGACATTCGTCGGGCAGAACTATGGCGCCGGACTCTTCGACCGCGTCAGAAAGGGCATACGGCAGAGCATATTCATGGCAAGCATAATGACGCTCGCGCTTTCGGGACTTTTCCTCGCAATCGGCAAGTACGGACTGATGCTGTTCACAAACGATGCCGAGGTAATAAGAATCGGAATGGAGATACTTGTCCTCATCGTCCCTTACTGGATCACGTACATGCCGATAGAGATGCTGTCCGGAAGCCTGCGCGGCTGCGGCAAGACACTCATCCCGACAATCATCACGGTCGTCGGGATATGCGTCCTGAGGATCGTATGGCTGCAGATCGTGCCATCCATATCCAATACCATCACCTCCGTGTTCCTGAGCTACCCGGTAAGCTGGATCATATCCTCCGGAGCCCTCATCGTCTACTACATGGGAAGTGGAAAATCGTTTCTGAAGGATAAAAAGGACAAGTCCTGACGAATGAAGCCTTTCTCTCTGACGACAAAAAAATGAATGGAGATGGGATATTTATCTCCATCGTTGAGAGAGCTAGGAACCATCGGCCATGAAGCCGTAGGACATCTTCTCTCGTTCTCCCTCGGCGCTCTCATTGCCATGCTCGGATGGGAAGCAAGGCTGGAAGCACAGAACCGCTGGGGCAAAAGAAATGCCGAGAGTTCTCGGCATTTCTTCTTTCAACGGACAATTGTCAATCGAAAAGTCTGTGGTAGTCGGCTGGAATGTCGACGAACGTGCTCTTCCTGCTGATCATATCGAAGAGGTTCGCAGGGACCGGAACCGTACGTCCGATCACCGGCTCAACGACACTATCGAACTTCGCGGGATGCGCCGTCGCGACCACGATCGTAGGAGCATCCGGATAGAAAGTCCTTCTCACATATTCGCCGCATGCGGTATGCGGGCAGACCACATAGCCCTGCTCGTCGTACACGGCCTTGATCGTGGCTCTGATCGTGTCGTCGTCAACGCTGTAGGACGAGACGTTCTCCTTGAAATTTTCGTAGTTTCCGAACAGATCGAAGAGTCTCTCCATGTTCGAAGGAGCACCGACATCCATCGCGTTTGCTATCGTCGCCACAGACTTCCTGGGCTCGTACTTTCCGCTCTCCAGGTAGTCCGGAATGGTCCGGTTGGCATTTACGGCAAGAACCACGCGCTCGATCGGAGAGCCCATCTCCTTCGCCCAGAACGCACCGGTGGAATTGCCGACGTTTCCGCTCGGGACTATGACTATCGGCTTCTCCGAATACTTAGCCTCGTAGAGATGGCTTGCAAATACATAGTATGCGGCCTGGGGCAACAGCCTTCCGAGGTTTATGGAATTTGCACTCGTCAATCCATGCAGACTGCGGTCCATGAAGGCATCCTTGACCATCTTCTGGCAATCGTCGAAAGAACCGTCCACCTCGTAGCTCTCGACGTTTCCGTCCCAGCATGTGAGTTGTCTTCTCTGCCTCTCGGCGACCCTGCCCTTCGGATATAGGACCTTGACATTGATATGGTTCCTTCCGTAGAAGGCCGACGCCACCGCACTTCCGGTATCGCCGCTGGTCGCGACGAGGATTGTGACGTCCTCGCCTCTTCTCTCCAGAGCCTTCTCGAGGAAGAACGCCAAAAACCGCGCACCGAAATCCTTGAACGCACAGGTAGGGCCGTAGAACAACTCGAGAGTGTCGTGTCCCCCGTTCTCGCGGAGTGAGATCGGGAAGTCGAAAGCCTTGGTGCAGATGTCGAGAAGATCGTCCTCGGCCTCATCGCCCTCGAAGAACGGTCTGAGAGCGGTGTATGCGGCATAGGCATAGCCCTTCGAGAGAGTGAAGCCCGGATCCAGGGCCGGAATGCTCTCGGGAACGAACAGGCCCCCGTCAGGCGCAAGCCCGGTAAGTATGGCCTCTGTGGCCGTATATCTTCTGCCGTTTCTATCCCTTGTGGATACGAAATACATGTGATGATCCTCCTTCAGATCCTCGAACCTAGATACTGTCCGAGTCTAAGAATATCCGCGAAAACCCCGGCGGCGGTTACCTCCGGACCGGCTCCGGGCCCTTTGATGACAAGCGGCTGTCTGAAGTAGCGCTTGGTCGTGAAAGCTATCACGTTGTCGGTCCCGCTGGCCTGGCTGAAAGGATGGTCGGGATTGCAGAACTCCAGATCCACGGAGCACACTCCCCCATCGACCTTGCCGACGTACCTTAGGCTCTTGCCTTCGGCCTTTGCCTTCCTGAGCAGCTCATCCATCCCTGCATCCATCTCGGGCAGGCGTTTCAGGAACTCCTCCTTTGAGAGCGTTCTGAGATTCTCGGGCACGAGCGAACGGATGTTTATATCCTCCACTTCAACCTTATAACCGATTTCCCTCGCCAGAATTACAGTTTTCCTGGCAACATCCATTCCTGAAAGGTCGTCGCGGGGATCGGGCTCGGTATAGCCCATTTCCTTGGCCTTCAGGACAAGAGACGAGAACGGGACCGCCCCGTCGAAGTTGGAGAACAGCCATGCAAGGGTTCCAGAGACCATGCCTTCCACCTTCAGCACATTGTCTCCCGTCTCCCTGAGGTCCTTGATCGTGGTTATAATCGGCAGTCCTGCTCCGACCGTCGTCTCGTAAAGGAACTTGTTGCCAGTACGGTGGGAGGCATCCATTACGGCCTTGTAACTGTCGTATCTGGCGCTAGAGGCTTTCTTGTTCGGCGTGATCACGTGGAATCCGGACTCGAGAAGAGAAAGGTAGCGATCTGCGCACTCCTGGCTGGATGTGCAATCCACGATGGCCTTGTGGGGATAGTACGTTGCGCTGATATGGTTGAAGAAAACCTGGTCGTTGTAAGCCACGGCACCCTTCTCAAACTCCTCGCGCCAGCAGGAGAGATCGATTCCATCCTCTGAAAGAAGCATCTTGCGGCTAGTCGCGATTCCTCTGATGCGGATGTCGAGATCGAAATCCCTCTTGAGCCTCTCCTTCTCGCGGGCGATCTGGTCCAGCAGGGTACCTCCAATGTTTCCAGGTCCGATGAGGCCGATGGAAAGCGTCTGCTCGGAAAGGAAGAACACGCTGTGGAGAGCCCTCAGTGCCTTCGTGCTGTCCTGCTGCTTGATGACCGCGGAGATGTTCCTTTCGCCGGAGCCCTGGGCGATCGCCATGATGTTCACACCGGCCCGTGCAAGGGATGAGAAGAACTTTCCCGCGACTCCGATGCTTCCCGCCATCTCGTCGCCGACCGCGGCAAGGATGGCACACTCGGGCAGGACGTCGATCCTGTCTATGGCCTTGTTTCCAAGCTCTACGGAAAACTCCTTGCGTATTATCCGTCCGGCCAAATTGCTGCTGTCCTTCGGAACCGCTATTGAGATTGAATACTCGCTGGAAGCCTGGGAGATGAATATGACACTGATGTTCTCGTTCCTGAGAGCGGAAAAAAGCCTCGAAGAGACGCCCGGTACACCGGACATTCCGCCGCCCTCTATCGTGATGAGCGATACGTTCCTGACCGTGCTGAAAGCCTTCACGCTGGCTTTGGCGCCCTTCTTTATGCCTGCAGAGACAAGAGTCCCGGGATTGTCGATGTCGCCCCAGTACCTCAGATTGATCGGAAGCTTCTTCTCAAGCACGGGCAAAAACGCATGCGGATGCACAATCGGAGCACCGAAGAAGGAAAGCTCCGTCGCTTCCTGATAGCTCATCTCGTCGATGACGGCCGCGGACGGCACATCCTTTATCGACGCCGTATAGAGAAGACTGCGCATGTTCCAGAACGTGAGAGGTGCCGAAAGGTTGTTGGCGATGATGCTGGCAGTATATTCGCTTTCCCCTTCGTGTCTCACGCGGCCCGACGCATCGCGCTGCATGACCGAGGGAAGAATGAGGTTTCCGTAGACGAAGACCGCGGATGATGCAAACTCCTTCGCTCTGATGGCCTCCTCTACCGGAACCGCCTCTGCATCGATGCTGTGATCGCAGAAGAATGCACGAAGTATTATGGCCAGAAAGCAACTGGTCTTGGCAAGCAGGAAACGGCATGCGCTTTCGCTGGCGCTGCCGAGAAGCCAGATGGCCCTGAGCAGGTCCTCGACCTCGGAAAAGCCGGTATTGATCGCATCGATCACATCGCCGTCAGTGCCGCCCAGGGCACTTTCCCCCAGCTCGATCCAGTTCGACCTGCAGTGCTCAAGCATCGACCAGAGCCTTTCGTCCCTGTTCTCAGCCTTCTCGGTCATGCTGACGAGGCTAAGCTCGGCGGAGCTTACGCTGGTCAGCACATATATCCTCGTTTTTTCGATATTGCTTTCATGAACGCTCAAGAGCTTCTGGATTCCGCTCTTGGTCGAGAGTGCGGCACCCTCGATCGCATGGACTCTGTAAGTATTCATTCAACCTCCGTCCTCGGTACGAAAAGAGCTCCCTCGCGGGAGCCCATTCACAAAATGCAGGAAAAGCTTAAACGACCTTCTGAACCTTACCGCTTCTGAGGCAGCGCGTGCAAACCTTGATGGTCCTCGGGGTTCCGTCGATGAGCGCCTTGACAGAAACGAGATTAGGTCTGAAAACTCTCTTCTTCGTTACGCCGATGTGCTGTCCGACACCACCGGCCTTCTTTGCCTGACCCTTGCGAGGGACGATGGATCCGGAGATCGTGCCCTTTCCACAAATATCACATCTTCTAGCCATGATTATATTCCACCTTATTATGTAATCAGTTATCATGATTGAGCCGTATCAAGGCGTCAACACATAGACTATACAATAAAATTTCCAGCTTTGTAAATACCTCGAAAGCAAGTTGTCCAATCAAAAGATGCGGCATTTTTCCAATCTTCCGGAAAGGCAAAAAGATGGTGACGGAATGCCTCGATGCAATGTAGGCGCCAGGGAGAAAATGAAGGAAAGTTCTCCAGTACCGTCTGCAGTATTGTACGAAGGAGTGGCAGGATAGGACTTCAGCAGTGATTTTCGAAAAAGCGGTGAAGCCAAAAGCCATCTCCGAGGCGGAAAAATTGCCGCTTGACGATAGGAAAACGTGGCACATGTAATGTATAATCCTTTCTATGAAAGCTACAATCCTGCTTCCCGACGAGGCTGAAAGAATCACCCTAAGGAAGGAAAAGACAGAATACTTCAGGGCAACAGGACTTTTCTCCACCTATCTCCTGCCGCCGTCGATAGTGCTCGGGAAAGGCTCCGACATCTCGGCATACATCGAAATTCCCGAAAGCTTTGCGATCAGGCACATCCAGGGATTCAACAGGTACGGGACATACCTGGCCCTGGAGCAGGAGGACGAGATATACAGAATACAGGATGCACTGGGGCTCCCGCGCATGAAGACCGGAATATATGTCGCTGAGGAGAAGGACGCGGAGATTTTCACGACGAAGCTGGACCGGGTAAGGATAAAAGCAATCCAGGAAGTCGAAATCGAGGACGGAACCTTCAGGGTCGTCAGGACGAAGATCCTCCGAAGGGTCTGAAAAAAGAAGATCCCGCCGGGAATTCCTAGCGGGATCGACCATATGGTACGCCTTATTGGATTCGAACCAATTACCTGCTGCTTAGAAGGCAGCTGCTCTATCCAGATGAGCTAAAGGCGCGTCAGCCTTTCGGCACTATGTGACAATACCATGAAAGCGAGCATTGGTCAATACGGAAAAAGACCATTTTGCCATTACATCATCACTTCCTTCTCTCCGGTCCCGTAGCTCGGGGACGAGATCACATACCTGTATCTTGTCTCCGTCTGGAAAGAAGCGAATGTATATCCGAGCGTTATGTAGCCCGAGATGTCCGTCAGGTTCTCAGAGTCCCTGGGGGTGAATATCGTCTGGGAAAAATCGTACGTAGGTTTGCCTATTGACGGATCCTCGACCTGCGAACTTCCCGGCTTCGAGAGGACCGTCGTTGCAGTAAGACGGAACAGAAGCCTGGAGAGATACACGCCAATCCTGAGCGTCGCATGATCCTGCACGGAAATCCTATACCCCATGTCGACGTCGAGTCCCACGTTGCTCTTCACGACCTCGGTGCCGACGGAGGCTTCGGTAATTGTATTCCTATCTTGGTCGAGCATCAGTCCGATGCCCATGTACCACGAAAGCTCCGGAGAGACGAACTTTCTGAACGACGGACCTACCGCAAACAATATCCGGTAACTTATCTCGCTTTTTCCAGGCATGCTGTCGGACGATTCCGCACTACCAGGAACGACGACGCCGGCTGAGTCCATCGACTGCGAAGAGTCCCCTGAACGGTCCAGGATCTGCCGTACGGTCGAGAACGGCACCTGGAAGCCAAGGCGCAGGAAGATTCCGCTGGTCATGTCCCCAAGATATCCATATCCGGTATAGTCCACCCCTACCTTGTCGCTGTCGAAAGAAGAAAGCGAATTCGAGATCGATGAGAAGAACGAGAAGTCATAGCCTCCGAAAATCCCTCCATACAGGGGGGAAAATATGACAAGAACCATCAACATCGCAATAGGAACAGACTTCTTCATCCAGATAAAATATAGCATGGAAATAGGAATCTTGGCAAAAGTAGGCATGACCTAGATGCCATATTCCGGCCAGTTTCTTCTCTTAAACGGATTATCATGGTAAAGTTACAAAAAAAAAGTCGGGACGAATGGACTCGAACCATCGATATCCTGCTCCCAAAGCAGGCGCCATAGCCGCTAGGCGACGTCCCGAATGATTGAGAGTCTAGACTAAAATGAAGTACACGTCAACCCTGAAGGCCAAAATCTACAAATTATTTTCCCTCTATCCGGATCCTATAGAATTCATCCCTGCAGACGATCCGTTCCGCTTTCTCGTCACGGTCGTTCTGTCGGCATCCAGCACCGACGAAAGAGCAATCAAGGCATCGACGATCCTGTTCGACAGGGCACACGACGCAAGAGGCATAGCAGAACTGGACGAAAGCGAGATCGAATCGATGATAGCCTTCGTCGGACTGGGCAGGAGCAAGGCGCATAGCATCAAGGCGCTGGCTGAGAAGGAATGCACGGACGGAATCCCCAAAACGCTGGAAGAGCTCGTGAAGCTGCCCGGAATCGGGGAAAAGACTGCAAACTGCTACCTGGTCTCGGTCCTAGGTCAGCCGGGAGTGATCGTCGATACCCACTTTGCACGGGTTTCCCACAGACTCGGGCTGGTGAAAAGCGAGGACAGGAACGCCATATACAAGGAAGTAAAGGATACCTATCCGGACAACATATGGTCACGTCTCAGCATGACGGTGAACAAGCACGGGAGAGTTTTCTGCCTCGCCCGGAAGCCAAAATGCGGCATTTGTCCAATGAAGGAACTCTGCGACTATGGAAGAAAAGTCTCCAGTGTGGAATAATAGTGTCATGACTGATAGACAGCTACTTGAAGAATACAAGGCAAAAAAGCCTTGGCTTGAAAGGAAGACGATCGTTTTTCTGAGCGACTTCGGGACCGTCGATGGTGCGGTGAGCGCCATGCACGGCGTCGCGGACCAGGTCGATAGGACCATCAAGCTCGAGGACCTGACGCACGAGATTCCCCAGTTCAACATATGGGAGGCATCATACAGACTCATCCAGGCTATGACCTACTGGGCAAAAGGCACGATTTTCGTATGCGTCTGCGATCCAGGGGTCGGCTCCGAACGCAAGTCCGTTGCGGTTCTCACCAAGACAGGTCATATAGTCGTGACACCGGACAACGGTACCCTGACCCACGTCGCAAGAGAAATCGGCATACTTGAAAGAAGAGAGATATCCGAAGCCGTGAACAGGCTGAAGAACAGCCAGAGAAGTTACACGTTCCACGGCAGGGACGTCTATGCATACACAGGAGCGAGACTGGCCAGCGGCACGATAACGTTCGACGAGGTAGGACTCGAACTCGGGAAAGATCCCGTGATGCTCGAAGTCGAGGAGGCCCGACTCGAGAACGGTGCGATCCTCGGTGCGATAGACATACTCGACACCCGCTACGGCTCTCTGTGGACGAACATTCCCGACACGCTGCTCGACAATGTCGGCGCAAGGCATGGAGATGTGTTCCACGTCGAAATCACGCATCAGTCTATGGTCGTATACGGCTATGACCTCGTATACGCAAAGAGCTTCAACGACGTCGCACGCGACGATGCGCTCATATACATCAACAGCCTTCTCAACGTCGGAATCGCCTTGAACCAGGGTTCGTTCGCTGAACGTTACAGAATCGGAACCGGCGAAGGCTGGAAGATTAAACTTGTGAAGAAAAACCAAAACTAGTGGGGAATCGATACCCCGGAGGGAAGTAATATGGAAAAGAAAAATTCCGTCAACTACGTAAAGATGGTGGTCGTCATCGCCATCGGAGCGGCTCTTTATGGACTTGGAGGCCTGATCGGCGTTCCAATCTTCGCGAACACGACTCTCAAGCCTGCCATGGCAATACTTGCAATGTTCTCAGCAATATGGGGACCGGTTGTAGGATTCCTTGTAGGCTTCATCGGACACATTCTCACCGACACGTTCTCCGGTTGGGGAGTCTGGGTGACCTGGGCTCTCGGATCCGGAATCGTCGGAATCATCATGGGTCTCTTCCAGGCTGCGACGAAGCACGACATCGAGAAGGGAGTATTCAACGGGAAGGACATCGGCATCTTCATCATCATGAGCTTCGCGGCAAACTTCATCGGATACATGATCAGTGCGATCCTCGACTTCCTGCTCTATGCCGAACCAATGGACAAGGTCATTGTGCAGCAGCTCCTCACGAGCGTCACCAACACGATCATGATCGGAACCATCGGAGTTCTTCTCGTGTACCTCTACGTCAAGAAGACTTCGGCAAACAGTAACCTCAAGGAAGAGGACTGATACCGATGATAGAATTCAGCGATTTCTCGTTCCGTTATTCCTCGCAGGAAAAGCCTACCCTGAAGCACATCGATCTGAAGATCGCCGACGGGGAGAAGGTTCTGGTCATTGGTCCGTCCGGAAGCGGCAAGTCGACGCTCGGCAACGCCATCAACGGTCTGATCCCGCATTCTGTGGCAGGAACGATCGAGGGATCGCTGAAGGTCTCTGGAATCGAGACGAAGGACAGCGACATTTTCTCTCTCAGCAGAAAGGTCGGCACGGTGCTGCAGGATACAGACGGGCAATTCGTGGGCCTATCCGTAGCGGAGGACATAGCCTTCAGCCTGGAGAACGGGAACATGGAACAGGCCCGCATGAAAAAGATTGTCCTGGACACAGCGAGCCTCGTGGAGATGAAGGATTTCCTTTCGTCATCCCCTGGAAGACTCTCTGGCGGACAGAAGCAGAGAGTCAGCATCGCCGGAGTCCTGGTCGACGATGTCGATATCCTTCTTTTCGACGAACCCCTTGCCAATCTCGACCCTGCGACGGGCGAGACCGCGATAAGGCTCATAGACCGGCTCCACAAGGAGACCGGGAAGACGATCATCATCATCGAGCACCGTCTGGAAGATGTGCTGATCTGTCCTGTGGACAGGATAGTCCTCATAGAGAACGGCCAGAAGACCCTCGATGCGACGAGCGAGGAGATACTGCGCTCGGGAGAGCTCGAGAGAGCGGGCATAAGGGAACCGCTCTACATATCTGCGCTTGTAAAGGCGGGGGTGGACCTCGGCAAGGAGAAAGCCAGGATATCCGACATAGACACCTTCGACCCTACCCCGTATAGAGACAGGATCATATCCTTCATCGAGGAGCACAGAAAGACGGACAGAAAGCCGTCAGGAGAAGAAATCATCGCATTCGACGACGTATCGTTCTCCTACGACGGAAGCAGGGATGTGCTCAAGCACGTCACCTTCTCCATCCGTGAAGGCGAAATGTGCTCCGTGCTTGGAAAGAACGGTGCAGGAAAGAGCACGATGGCCCAGCTGATGATGGGAATATACCGCCCCGACGAAGGCGAGATAAGGATACTCGGCAAGAGCGCGAACGACGATACGATATCCTCCCGGAGCCGTACGATCGGCTACGTGATGCAGAACCCGAACCACATGATCAGCAATCCGATGATCTACGACGAGGTGGCATTCGCTCTCCGCAAAAGGGGCATGGACGAAGAGAGAATCAAAGAGAAGGTACTCTCCGCACTGGAGCTTTGCGGACTCAGAAAGATGTGGAAATGGCCCATATCCGCTCTTAGTTACGGACAGAAAAAACGCGTGACGATCGCAAGCATCCTTGTGACAGACCCGAAGGTGCTCATACTGGACGAACCGACGGCAGGCCAGGACTACAGGCATTACACTGCGCTGATGAAATTCCTCAAGGACGTAAACCGTCGCCTCGGGATAACGATCATTTTCGTGACGCACGACATGCATCTTGCACTCGAGTACACGGACAGGGCGATCGTCATGACCGACGGAGTCCTCCTGAGGGACGATACCATCGAACGGGTGTTCAGCGACCGCGAGCTTCTCAGAAAGGCCAACCTGAAGGAGACCAGCCTGTTCGTCATGGCTGAAAGACTCGGACTTTCGAAGGACCAGACGGAGGCCTTCATCTCGACCTTCATGCAGAGAGAGGACGATGCAAACGGAAAAATCGACGAACTATCAGGAAAGATCTCTGAGAGTTCGGAGATAAACGAAAAAGTCGGGCAGTCGAAGAGGAGGAAACGCAGAAGCGACGAGAAGAGCCAGAAGAAATTCGGCTTCGGACTATCGTACATCGACATCGAGAGTCCGATACATAGCCTCTGCGGAGTCACCAAGTTCCTCTCATTCATCATATTCATCGTCTTCACGCTGACGACATTCGACCTCCGGTTCCTCATTCTTGCGCTTCTTCTATCCCTAGTGGCCCTCAAGCTTAGCAGGATAGCGTTCAGGAGGTTCCTTCCTCTGATGGTCGCGATGCTTGGCATAGTGTCGCTGAACGCGCTTTTCATATACCTGTTCTCCCCGGACCAGGGAAGCGTATACATCGGAAGCATGACGGTGATTCTCGGCTCCGCGTCATCGCGCTACCACCTTACGCTCGAGATGCTCACCTACCTAGTGTCTGTCACCCTGAAATACTTTACCATCTTCCCGATAGCGGTGCTTTTCGTTTTTACCACCCACCCTTCCGAGTTTGCATCCTCGCTCAACAAGATAGGAATAAGCTACAGGATCAGCTACGCAGTCAGCCTGACACTGCGCTATATTCCCGAACTCACTGACGACTATCAGCACATACTGCATGCGCAGATGGCACGCGGTGTGGACATATCGAAAAACGTGAAGCTACGCGAGAGGATATTGAACATCGCGAAGATACTCGGTCCTTTGGTCCTGTCCAGCATAGACAGGATCGACGTGATATCCAATGCGATGGTGCTGAGGGGATTCGGGAAGGAAAGAAAAAGAAGCTGGTACATGGCAAGGAAGCTCAGGGCGGCCGACTGGGCGGTCATAGCGACTCTTGTCCTGCTGATATCCTCCAGCCTGGTTTCCCGCTTTGTTTTCGGGACGATGTTCTACTATCCCTTCTGACCGTATTTTCCCACGAGTGCATCTATCTCGCTCCGGCTCATAGGCTCCGAGTCCGTCATGTACGACGAAAGCAGCAGATAGACATACGAGATGAGGACGTCGGCTTCCTCGACATCCAGCAATCCGCTTCTCAGCGCCTCGTTCGTGCTGTTAAGAAGATTCCTCGTGTATTCGTCATCGGTAAGAAGCCGCACGCTCTCCTGCGAGACGCTGCGCCCTATCCCGATCGATAGCATTATATCGATATAGAAATTGGTGAGTATCGGCTCTTCGACGGGGGCCTCCAGTTTTGCAAGCACATAAACAAGATCCGACATGTCCGTCCACTCCGTACCGGTTACCGCGACCTCGGCCCCATCCGGCTCAGGGACATCGAAATGTTCCACATCCTCCGACGGAACGGCAATCGACTGGAGCGCATCGTCGACGAGACTTCTGGAATCGTCTTCCTCAACGGCGTCGTACGAAGAATCACGTTCCATGGAGAGCTCCCCGAGCCTGGATTCGATGACACCGATCTCCTGATCGGAAAACTCGTAGCCGGCCCTGTCCAGCTCATGGATGAACCTGAATAGGCTTTCCTCGTCTTCCATGTCCCCTATCCTGGCAGCGACACCCATGTCGTCCGACACGCCCTTGCGATCGAACACTTCAATAGCCTCCGGCAGCCGCGAGGAGAACTGCTCGTCGTAATCGCCCGAGGCAAGGCTCTCGCCGACTTTCCATGCCGCCACCTTGTGTGGATTTCCCTCGCCTGATTCAAGAGCATCACCTCTTCTGTCCATCTCGGGAACAACGACATCGAGATAGTAATCGACAGCTTCCAATGAGGAATCCTTGCGGCTGATCTCAGAGGCAAGATCGCCGGTCCCTTTCGTCGATACGCAGGAAACAAGCAACGATGATGCCAGGAACAGACCGAGAAACAATCTCACCGACGACCTCCGCGGGAAGGAAAAAGTATCTGGATCCACGGCATACCACCTTCCCCACTATATGATAACGCAAAGAAACGGAAAACAACAATGAAAAAATCAATGTTTTTCGCCTTGCTCCTCCTCGCACGATATAGCAATATCGGCTTTTCTGACACATTCGGAAATGCGCTCAAGAAGCTCAAGCCTGCTCTCGGGGGATATGTCGAGCGAGCATACCGAAGAATATATCCTTCGTCTTACCTCGAGAGACAGGGCCTCGGCCCTGATGACCTTGCCTGACATGGCCATGCGCGAATAGAACCGCTCCAGACGGCTGTCGATCTCCTCACCGAGCTTCGCCTCCGTCTCCTTTCTCTGTTCGTCCTTTATGTCCAGATCCTCCAGGCGTATCGGACCAAGCTCGGCCGGAATGTCGTACGGGACGGCAAGGTCGAACAGGATCCGGCCGGAAAAAAGAGGTGCATCCTCCTTCTCGAACGTATGATAAAGGCCGCTGGATGCCGAGACGACGGCGTCGTAGGAAGGGACATGAGCCTTCCTTTCGTCGTAGGCGATACCCTTCGCCCCGACAGGAAGAAGGAAAGTCTTCTCTGCATCCCTTAGCGTCATTCCCACATCGATCCCCTTTTCGACCAGGGCGGCACCGACCATCCTCGCAAGCTCCCCAGACCCGACGACAAGGACGCTGCGGACTTTTCCGAGTCCCGCCGCGACGCGAAGAGGAATCTCGTCGCTGAACGTCCTGATTCTGTACTTGCCGTGCATCTCACGGGAAAAGGCCACTACATCCCTGAACAATCTTGAAAGAAAGGCCGAGCATGTTCCGCACTCCTCGCTCGTCCTGACGGCCTGCCCTATCTGCCCCACGATCGTATCCTCCCCATATAGCGGGGACGTTATTCCTAGAGACAGCTCGTAGAGATGCTTCACCGCATCGTCTCCGCTCCTGCGCACCGCTCTCGCCTTTCCCCTTAGCAGGTCCAGATGGAGCGCTCTCAGAAGGCCCTCGATAGGAGCCTGTCCGTCGCCGTCGGAGAAGTACAGCACCCTTGTGCATGTCACCACGAGGCAGTGTCTGAGCCTGAAGAGCTCGTGCAGTCTGCGCGAGAGGTCGATGCGCCGAGACGATTCCATTTTATAAAGTCTTTCCACGTCCTCGACGCAGTCTCTCATGTCAAGCTCGATCGAATCAGTCATATGGATGATATTATCCCCGACAAAGGTTTTTTTCCACAGAAATTATGCTAGAATACACAAGTATGAGAGTTCTTATCGTTGAGGATGACAGTGACATAAGGATGCTTCTCAGGTTTCACCTGAGAAATGCAGGATATACTTTTCTGGAGGCGGAGGACGGCAACCAAGCTCTCGAGCTGATAAGGAAAGAGGACATCGACCTGGTCATCCTCGATATCATGCTTCCCGGCATAAACGGGATCGACATTCTCAAGTACATACGCTACGAATCGCAGAAAAAGAAGCTCCCGGTCATCATCGCCAGCGCTCTAACGGAGGACGTAGACATCGTTACTGCACTCGAGCTTGGAGCCGACGACTACATTACAAAGCCGTTCAGCCCGAGGGTACTCATCGCCAAGATAAAAAGCGTGCTCCGCCGCGTGGACACAAGCGAGAAAGGACCGGACACCATATCGTCGCTGGGACTCACGATGAACCAGCTCAGCAGGACATGCAGGATAGCCGACGAGAACATTCCTCTAAAGGCCACTGAATTCGAGGTGCTCTTTACTCTCATAGAGAGACCGGAGAAGGTCTTTACAAGAAAGGAGCTCATAGAGAGCATAAAGGGCCAGGACTACGCAGTCACCGAGCGCTCGGTCGACGTGCAGATAACGAGCATCAGAAAGAAACTTGGTCCGCTCGGATCCCATATACAGACAGTATGGGGCATCGGATACAAGTGGACGGAGGAAGACTGATGGAAAGGACACTGAGCGCAATCATCGACAGCATCGAGGACGGAATATTCCTGATGAACGACGAATGTGTAGTGCTGTACGAGAACAAGGCCGCACTCGGCATATTCCGCCGTAGCATCGTCGGCGAGGACATAAGGACGGTCCTGCCCTCCACCAGACTGCGCAATGGTCTGGAAAGCACAAAGGAAGGGAACGTTCCTGACGACTTCCGCATCATTTTCTACAAAAGCCATCTCGGCGAGGAAGCAAGACTGTACGGCAAGGGACGAGAACAGGTGTTCAACGTCCGGCTAAGGATGACAGGAGAGGGAGAGCTGCTTCTGACGCTGAAAAACGTCACGAAGGAAGAGAGGCTGAACATGGTCAGGCAGGACTTCATCGCGAACGTCTCCCATGAACTGAAGACGCCTCTTACTGCGATCGTCGGCTTCTCAGAGACCATAAAGGACGAGACGCTCTCGCCCGAGGAACTCAAGTTCTTCGCGAACATCATCCACAAGAACAGTACACACATGGAGCACATCCTCACCGATCTTCTGCTGCTGACCAACCTCGACCGGTCAGAGATTCTTCCGACGATGGAGAAGATAAGCGTCCGGAAGATCATATCCGAAGTAGCCTCCTACACGATGTACAAAGCGAAGAGCAAGAACATCTCGCTGGAGATAGAAAGCACGGATACCGCCGTGCTATGCAACGAGTCGCTGATCGTCCAGGCCCTGATGAACCTTGTCGTGAATGCGATCAACTACTCTCCCGAATCAAGCAAGGTCAAGATAAGGACCTACGAGAAAGAGAACAAGCTCTACATTGCGGTCAAGGACGAAGGATGTGGGATCGATCCAAGGGATCAGGTAAGGATCTTCGAGAGATTCTACCGCGTCGACAAGGCCCGAAGCCGCGCATCCGGCGGTACCGGCCTGGGACTTTCGATCGTCAGGCACATAGCCATACTGCACAGCGGGACGATAACGGTCGAAAGCGAGCTCGGAAAAGGCTCCGAATTCACGCTCCGTCTTCCGATAAGCTAACGGTTGATGGAAATGGAAATTGAAGGGTATAGGGTGTCGAAAGTATCGGTGTCCACGTTCATTATGAGCTTGCAGGCGAACATGTCGGCATCGATCTCCAACGCAGTGCAGAGAACCCCGTTCGCCAGATCGTAGCGGAACAAGCTGTGATCGTACTCGCGATAACCGACGGAAATGAACATGTCGAGGGACGGAAGGAGCTGGAACTGGAGCTCAAGGTTCATCCCGATCTCCAGTCTGTCCACCGGATTGCCTTGCCAGAAGAAGGATATCCTGGGACGCAAGAGATTGAGATCCCCTCGCCTGGTGAATTCGGGATAGCGTAGAGCGAAAGAGAAATTCATGGAATCGAGAACGTTGTCCCAACCTATGTGGAGATTTCCGCTGACCTCGGTATCCGAGGTGTCCAGATTTACGATCTCACCTATCATGAAAGACGCGGAAAAGAACGAGACCTCCGCACGGATTGATGCTCCGACAGAGAAATAATCGTGACCGGAAACCGAATCGAAGCGCGAGAAATAAGCGTTCTCAATGGCGCTGACGAACCCGGTCACGGTCTTGTCCTCCCTAATAAGGGCGTTTCCGCCTTTGATCCTCACGCCAAGCGATACGTATGGGAATGCATATGACCAGTCGATCTGTATTCCCAGTGCGTTGTATATGTCGTAGACGGGGTTTCCTTCGATGTACCGACGATCGGCGAAGAACGTGCTCGAGGATGCGGTCAAGGAAAGATGGCGGGAAATGAAGCTGAACGTAATCTCGCTTTTGAGGTTCTGAATGCAGGAGAGCTTCTCGCCCGACCTGATGGTACCCAGATCCCACTGCTCGCCGAAAAGCACATTGACATAGAACACGGAGTCGTTCTCCATCATGTCGAGCGATGCCGGGTTTACGAGAGCATCGGTGAAACGTCCCGCATAAGCAGGACTGTAAAGGCTGGAATCGAGTATTCTCGAAAATCCGTAGGCCTCCGCGAACAGAGAAAGCGGAAGCAGCAGTACGATAAGGAATGTCCATGCCTTTTTTCTCATAGTTCCGATGATAGCAGAAATTTCCCAGTTTGTGGATTGTTCGGACGAAAATGCATACATCGATCCTTCCAGGTGCTATAATCCATCATATGTCAGTCGTATTCTTCCATATCGATCTGGATGCATTCTTCGCCTCGGTAGAGATACTGGACGATCCCTCCCTCGCCGGCAAGCCCGTGATAATCGGCTCCAAGGAAAAGAGGAGCGTCTGTTCCACGTGCTCGTATGAGGCGAGAAAGTATGGCGTGCATTCTGCAATGCCGATGGAGACCGCACTCAGGCTGTGCCCGGACGCGATAGTCATCCGTCCGCGCGGAAAAAGATACAGCGAAAAGAGCCGCGAGGTGATGGAAATCATAAGAAACTTCGCTCCTGGCTTTCTTCAGGTATCGGTGGACGAGGCGTTCCTCGACTACTCCGGGATGGAGAACATACACGGCCTTCCCGGAAAGGCGGCAAGACTGCTCAAGGAGGAGATACGGGAGCGTACGGGACTTACGGCGTCGATCGGAGTGGCATCTTCCCGCTTTGTCGCGAAGCTCGCTTCCGACTACCGCAAGCCTGACGGCCTGACGATCGTCCCTCCGGGAAAGGAGGAACTGCTCGTCGACAGGATCGGTCTCGAGAAACTGTGGGGAATCGGCGAAGCGACGCTGGACCGTCTGTATAAAAAGGGACTCGACACTCCCGCCAGGATAAGACGGCTGAGCAATGAAGAACTTTCCGCCATGTTCTCCCCTTCCCTAGCCGACTTCCTGTACAAGGCCACTAGGGGAATCGATCCCGGAATACATCAGGGAGAAGCAAAGAGTCACAGCATTTCGACGGAAGAGACTTTCTGGCCGGACATATATGACATCGACATATTGAAGGACATACTGTTCTCCATGGCGCAGGAGCTGACTTTCCGGGCCCTTGACGAGAAGGTCGTGGCGAGGACGGTACAGATAAAGCTGCGCTATGGGGACTTCACCACCATCAGCGCGCAGACGACGCCCTCCGAACCGCTTTATGGGACGAACGAGGTATTCAGGAACGCGGAGAAGCTGTTGATGTCAAAGTACGACAACCGGGGCGTCAGACTGCTGGGACTCTCGCTCGCGCAGACCTACGAAGGAGAGGAAATCGAACAGAGGGAACTCTTCGCTGAGAAAAGCGAAAGGGAACGCAGACTGGAGAAGACCGCCCTCGAACTCGGAAGGAAAGGCAGCCGCCTCGTAAGGCTAAGAAGCCTGAACGAGGCAAAAGTAGACGGTGACGACCACGGCCAGCACAATTCTGTAGATACCGAAGGCTGAGAAGTCGTGGGCCCTGACGTAATCCACGAGCTTTCTTATGACGACCAGGGAGACGATGAAGGCGACCAGAGTCCCCACCCCCATCAGATACCACTCCTCGGCAGAGAAGCCCATGCCGCTCTTTATCAGGCGCAGCAGCGAGGCCCCTGCCATGACAGGAAGGGCCATGAAGAAGCTGAATCGGGCCGCGACTGTCCTGTCGAATCCGAGCAGGATGCCGCCGAGTATCGTCGAGCCGCTCCTGCTCGTGCCAGGAATGAGCGCAAGCATCTGGAAAAGCCCCAGCTTGAACGCATCGAGATATGTCACGCTCTCGACACTGTCTATCCTGGTCGCAATGCGTACCTTGCGCTCCAGCACGACATAAAGCAGTCCGTATGCGAAGAGCGCCGCGGCGATCACCGGCCAGACGGAGAGCTTCTCGTCGATGATGTCGTCGAAAAGCAACCCGACGACTGCCGCCGGAATCGAAGCCACGAGCACCTTGCCCCAGAGCGAAAGGCATGCGTTCCTTTCTTTCATGTCACGCTTGAACGGGGAAAGCGTGCTCCAGTAGATGACAACGACCGCAAGGATCGAGCCGAGCTGGACTACGACCCAGAAGACGCTCTTGAACTCATCCCCGCCTGCAAGGTGGACGAACTGGTCCGCAAGAATGAGATGTCCCGTGCTGCTTATCGGGAGCCATTCGGTTATTCCCTGCACGAGGCCGAGGAAAGCCGCTTTCAAAGTTTCCATAACATCGGAATGGTATCAGAGAGCAGTACGTTTGTTAAGAGGGAACTCATGTTGAAAAATTAGACGATTTTTCTTATAACATAGTTATGCTGAACGTCGTCTTGATAGAACCGGAGATTCCGCAGAACACAGGCAACATCGCACGCACCTGCGCCGCTACGGGGACCGTCCTCCACCTGGTCCATCCGCTTGGCTTCGACATCTCCGAAAAGGCCGTCAGACATGCCGGTCTCGACTATTGGAAGGATGTCAGGATCGTCGAATGGGAAAGCGAGCAGGAGTTCCTCTCGGCCCATAGGGATGCGAAGCTGTACCTCTTCACTACGAAAGGGCGCAGAGCGTACTCGGATGAAAGATACGAGCTCGACGATGACGAGGTCTACCTGGTCTTCGGAAAGGAAAGCAAGGGTCTGAGAGAGGAACTGCTGCTGGAGCATCCGGACACGTCGGTCAGGATCCCGATGCTCGACGGCATCAGGAGCCTGAATCTCTCCAACTCGGTGGCGATTGCAATCTACGAAGTGCTGAGACAGAACGGATTCAGGGGACTGGGCATTCAGGGCGAGCTCCATGGAGATAGAAAATGGAACGATTGAAGGTCGGCATAATCGGAAACGGCAACATGGGAGGAGCCATCGCAAAGGCCCTTCTGCAGGCAGGCATCGCCGAGCTCAGGCTCAACGACATCGACAGAAAAAGAAGCGATTCGATAGCCAGCGGCGCTTATAGACCGCTGGGAACCCTGGTCGACGAAAGCGACGTGGTAATCATCGCCATTAAGCCGCAGTTCATCACGCGGGAATTCCTTGAAATCATCGCAAGAAATGACAAGAGCTACATTTCGATTGCGGCCGGAATGCCGCTCGAGGTTCTCGACAGGGCGCTTGGAGCGCGAAATCTATGCCGCTTCATGCCGAATCTCGCAGCCGGAAAGCTCAAGGCAGTGACCGCGATTGCATTCAAGGACGGAGCAGACGAATCGTTCAGGGACGCATGCATGCGGATTGCCGGATCGTTCGGCAACGCATTCGAACTTTCGGAAAGCCAGTTCTCCGCATTCATCGGGATATCCGGCTCGCTCATCGCATACGCTCTGGAATTCGTACATGACTCGGCGATGGCCGGCGTAAGGGAAGGTATCCCCTATGACAAGGCGAAAGACATAGTCGCTGCAACTCTAGGCAGCGCATCGGCCCTGCTCTCGGACGGAGAGAGTCCTGCGGCCATCATTCCTCGCATATGCTCGGCATCGGGGACCACGATCGCAGGAATGGCAGCACTCGGGGACAAAGGCTTCTCCAGTGCGCTTTTCGAAGCGGTCAAAGCCGCCAGCGACAGAAGCAAGGAACTCGAAAACAAATCCAAGGAGATGATCAGATGATAGACACGAAGGAACTCAAGACCCGCTATGACGAGATCAGGAGAAACATCGAAAACCGTTTCATGAACGTGGATCTTGATGCGATAATCGCGCTTCAGGACGAGCGATACAACGTTCTCCAGGCCACCGAGGCTCTCAGGGCAAGAAAGAACGAGACAGCCTCGAAAATGAAGGCCAAGCTGGACACAGATACTAGAAACGCGCTTATAGAGGAAGGAAAGAGGATAAAGACGGAACTTGCCGAGAAGGAAGCCAGACTTGCCGAGATCGATCAGGAGTTCCAAGATAAAGCCCGTACCATTCCCAACTACGCGTCGCCCAAGGCGCCTGTCGGAAAAGAGGACAAGGACAGCCTGGCGATAAAGTTCGTCGGCGAGCCAAAGCACTTCCCGTTCAAGGCGAAGGATCACGTTGAACTCGGAGAAAGTCTCGACATCCTCGACTTCGAGAACGGCGCCAAGGTATCCGGACAGAAGTTCTACTACATAAAGAACAAGGCTGTCATACTCCAGATGGCGCTCGAGCGCTATGCGATGGACATCGTGATGAAACACGGATTCATACCGTTCATCACCCCGGACATCGCCAAAGAGGAAATCCTCAACGGAATCGGATTCAACCCCCGCGGAGCGGAGAGCAACATATACACGATCGAGGGCACAGGAACATGCCTAGTCGGAACTGCGGAGATAACGCTCGGCGGATACTATTCCAACACGATCATCGATAAAAAGGATCTCCCGATAAAGATGACCGGACTCTCCCACTGCTTCAGAAGGGAGGCAGGAGGTGCCGGACAGTATTCCAAGGGACTCTACAGGGTCCATCAGTTCTCAAAGCTCGAGATGTTCATCTACTGCACTCCTGAGGAGAGCGAAAAGTTCCACGAGGAGATCCTCTCGATCGAGGAGGAAATCTTCAGCGGACTCGGCCTGGCCTACCGCATCGTCGACACTGCGACCGGCGATCTCGGAGCTCCCGCATACAGGAAGTTCGACATCGAGGCATGGATGCCCGGACGCGGAGACGAAGGCGAGTACGGAGAGGTCACAAGCACCTCCAACTGCACCGACTACCAGGCGAGAAGCCTGAACATAAGATACAGGGACGATGATGGAAAGCTCCGCTTCGTGCACATGCTGAACGGAACGGCTGTGGCGCTCTCGAGGGCCATGGTTGCCATCATGGAGAATTACCAGAACGAGGACGGCTCGATAAGCATCCCTGATGCCCTCGTCCCGCTCTGCGGTTTCAATAGGATCGAAAAGCAATGACCAGCGCACTTGTCACCGACTTCTACGAACTCACGATGGCCCAGGGGTACTTCCTCAAGAAACACAATCCGCAGGTGGTATTCGACATGTTCTACAGGACGAATCCGTTCCACGGCGGCTACATCATCTTCACAGGCCTCGAAGATCTTCTGACGAAACTCGAGAATCTCTGCTTCAGCGAGGAGGACATAGCCTATCTTTCATCGTTGGGAGTGTTCAGGAAGGAATTTCTAGACTTTCTCTCGACATACAGATTCTCCGGAACCATATACGCCTTCGACGAAGGCACTCCGGCATTCCCCGGAGAGCCGCTTGTGAGGGTCCATACAAACCTGATCGATGCCCAGATCATAGAGTCCCTGCTGCTCAACGACATCAACTTCCAGTCCCTTATAGCCACTAAGGCATCAAGGATGGTACTTGCCACCAAGGGGCATGGGGCGATCATGGAGTTCGGCCTCAGAAGAGCCCAGGGCGAGGACGGGGCGCACTCGGCCTCCAGGGCATCGTTCATCGGAGGAACGAAGGTGACAAGCAACACATATGCAGGCAAGAAGTACGACATCCCCGTAGCAGGGACAATGGCGCACTCCTGGATAATGAGCTTCGACAACGAGGTCGATGCGTTCAGAGCCTTCGCCGAGCTCTACCCGGACAACTGCATACTTCTAATCGATACCTACGACACACTCGGAAGCGGCATCGATGCAGCGATCACAGTCGGTCTCGAAATGAAGAAGAAGGGAAAGAAAATCGGCGTCAGGATCGACTCCGGAGACCTTTCATACCTGCCCAAGGTAATCAGAAGGAGACTGGACGAGGCCGGACTCGAGAACGCGACAATCTGCGTGTCCAACGACCTAAACGAGGAGATTATCCTGAATCTGGTCAACGACAACACCCCGATCGACAGCTGGGGAATCGGAACTCATCTCGTCACGGGAGGCAACCAGGCCGCACTGAACGGAGTATACAAGCTCGCAGCCAAGGAGGAGGACGGAAAGTTCATCCCGACCATGAAGGTCTCGAACAGCTACGAGAAGACAACGAACCCCGGCATCAAGCAGGTCTACCGCTTCTACGACGAGTTCGGCTCCGCGCTGGCCGACCTGATAACGCTGGACGACGAGACGCTGGAGCAAGGGACGAACATCCCGTTCTACCATCCGTTCAGCACCCAGGACTACTTCATGATGAAGAAGAAGGACTACACCCACTTCGAGCCGCTGCTGACAAAGAAGATGGAAAACGGCAGAAGGCTGTATCCTGAGCCGCACATCCGGGAGATACAGAACAGGGCAACGGATTTTCTTTCGGAGTTCGACAAGTCCTACAAAAGACAGATCAACCCGCACATATACAAGGTGTCTCTCTCTTCTAAACTCAGGGAGCTGAAGACGAAGCTCATAAGGGAATCCAAGGAAGAGCGCAACAAGTGACAGGGAAACATCGAAACTAAAAGGCTGCGTGCGCAGCCTTTTGCTTTCTTAAGAGGTAATGCTTTCCGTCAGTCAGAAATACCTGTTTATGATTTCGATCAGACGGCTCTTCATCTCCGCCCTCTCGTCATCGTCGACCTCAAACAGCACGGCAGGACTGATTCCCAGGGCATTGCACAACTTTATCAATGTTCCAAGAGTAGGAGTTCTTGCCCCGTTCTCTATGTAGTTCACCATCGTCTGGGAAACACCGGCCTTAAGAGCAAGGTCAAGCTGGGAAAGTCTCGACTTCTCCCGTTCCTTTCTCAGCCGTGAAATCACCATTCTCTCCTGGTCGTCAATTGTCGTCGATTCACTCATCAGTATTAGCATCATCTTATTTAGTTTTACTTACAATTCAATTCTGTATTGCAATTCACGACAATTTAGTGATATCATCTATTACAACATTCAATTTTCGACAAATACAAATTAATACAACATAAAAGAAATGAAAAATATTCTTTCTTTTTGTACAAATGTCGATATGCACCGTGACCGGCGTAACCGGCAGGGTTCAATCGGAATGCCATCACATTGGCGTATATGGACGACAGGAAAGGATTGCCTTTCCGACATCCAGACGATACGGACAATTCCATTCCCTTGCAGGCCGTCCGGCCTGCAATCTTTTTTATTCCACATATGGCAAAAATCCTGCTTCGTGATTGATTTGCTTCAACTTTTCACCTAAAGTTCTTCTTGGAGGGTCATTCGTGAAAGGCTTCATCAAATTTCTTCTCAAGGCGGTCCTTGCCTTTCTTGCAGCCGTTCTGGCATCGCTATCCTTCCCGAATCCGATAAGCGACACAGGCTTCTCGATTCTTTCGTTCTTCGCCCTCGTCCCGATGTTTCTTCTCGTGAGAAAGTCGCTTTGGCGCGAAGTGTGGTTCATCGGCATCGTATACGGCTTTTCGTACTACCTGGTCTACAACTATTGGCTCAGCACGTTCCACCCTCTGGCCATACTGATTGCGCCGATTCTCGAGAGCGTGCAGTACATGCTGCTTTTCCCCGCCATGAAGCTCCCGTCCCGACTCTTCAAGAAGCGTGCATACATTGCACAAGCCGTGATCTACGTGGCGTATCTGTATCTGACGCAGCAGGGATTCCTCGGCTACCCGTACGGCAATCCGACGGCGGCTCTATGGAGATATCCCGTATTCATCCAGAGCGTCGATACGTTCGGCATCTGGGGCCTTGCACTGCTTCTTGCCTTGCCGCAGGGGCTTGTTGCGGAAATGATCGGCGAACATAGGAAGCCCAGGGAATACAAGGCGGACGTCGTCGTGATCGTCGTCCTTTACTTCCTCAATGTCGCATACGGGCTCGGAAGCTTCGCATACTACAGGAAAAAGGCTCCCGAACGTACCATCCGCATCGCGGCAATCCAGCATTCCGCCGACAGCTGGGAAGGAGGATATGCCACGTACAGGAGGAATTTCGAGACGCTGAGGGATCTGACGCTGGAAGCGATGGAAGAAAATCCGGACATGGTTGTATGGTCAGAGACGGCGTTCGTCCCCAGCGTGGCATGGCACACCTCCTACCCTTCCAACCCGCTCACAAGCCGACTAGTGGATGAATTCGTGGAGTTCGGGAAAAACCTTCCGGTCCCTCTTGTGACGGGCAATCCGGAGGGCGTTTGGGACGATCGATCGCTTCCTCCGATTCTCCAGGACGGGACCTGGAACGTGAAAAACTACAATTCGACGATTCTCTTCGACGATGCGGTCATAAAGGAAACTTACCGCAAGCAGCATCTTGTCCCATTCACAGAGCACTTCCCATACCAGAAGCAGTTTCCCCGCCTGACGGCTATTCTTATCGCCAACGACTACAACTGGTGGGAAGAGGGAACAGAAGCCACCGTGTTCGAGTCCGACAGGATACGCTTCGGCACGCCTATATGCTTCGAGGATACGTTCGGCTATATTTCCGCAGGCTTCGTCGCGAAAGGAGCCGACCTTCTAATCAATCTTTCAAACGACTCATGGTCCGGCTCGGTCCCTGCGGAGATGCAGCACATGCAGCTGGCAGTATTCCGCGCCGTAGAGAACAGAGTGCCTCTGCTGAGGAGCACGAACAGCGGAATATCATGCCTCGTGACGGCCGCAGGAGAAGTCGTCGACCCGATGGAGCCGTTCACCCAGAGCTGGAAGATATACGAGGTTGAGACGGGAAAGAAGGAAGGGTCGACATTCTACACGGAACACCCGGATCTCCTTGCCAAAATCGCCATCGCCGCAATTCCCGCGATCCTTGCCACAGGCATAGTCACGTCGCTTCGGCGCGCAAAGGCGGAAAAGCTCGAAAGGCTTGCAAAAAGATATGGGAACCTGTTCGGCGAGGACGACAGGTACGAGTGCTGACTCAAGACTGCTCGCGTTGCTTCCAGTTCTCCATAAGCGCGAAGAAATCGGTCTTCTGGATTATTATCTGCTTCTTCTTTATCTCGGTGTTGAGAAGTTCCTTGTCCACATACGGCTTCCACTTCTCGACGACGTTCTTTCCGGCGATCCGCCTTATGCTCATCGCCTTTGTATAGAAGCGGTTCATTCCTTCGCAATCGCTCCTGTCCTCTATCAGGGACATTCTCGAAGGAAACTGTATCGAAAAGTGTCTGGAAGTCTTTATTCCGTATCCGAACAGATGACATCTGACGCCGTAGTCGAGCATCTGGTAGTACTCGCCGCTTATGAACTCGTCGAACGCTCTCAACCGCTGGAAAAGAGCCCTGTCGTAGAGTCCCAGCCCCATCATAGGATATAGATTGTCCTCGAATACAGGCTCGTCCACCTTCGGTACGAACGAAAGCGGATCGATCTCCTTGCCGCGCAGATGCGGGGATCGCAGCGTAGGCAGCACTTCACCGGTGCTGGAGACCATCACAGGTGTTATAACGGCAGGATGGTTTCTGTCCTGCATGACCTGCATAAGCTGTGCCCCGTCATACTCTATCAGGATCGTATCGGTCCTCATCGTAAGAAAGAACGTCGTCTGGCATTCGTCGGCGAGAGCGTTGATGTACTCTCCTGTCGTGCTCATGTTCTTGAAGAGGATGAACGTGACATCAGGATAGCGCTCCACCAGGTCGAGCTCCTCCTCGCGATCCTGGGTAGTGACCAGGTGAATGGCAAGATTCATGTTGGCTACGTACCAATCGAGCGAAGAAATCAGCTCCTCCGAGGTACCGCAATCAATGATGGCCACAGCCAGCTGCTGCTGACGGTAGAGAGATGATATCTTCATCTCAAGATCCTGTTTCCTATGGACTGTCCTATACATCGTGCTCTATCCCGCTGGTATCCTCGGGACGGAAGACAATAGCCTTCTGGCCCTTTCCCAGCAACTTCGCCGCCTCCGTGGAATTATGCCCCATCAGCAGCAGAAGCTCGCCTGAGGAATAGGAGGGAACTGCCTTCATAAATGCTCTTCCCCCCATTCCGGTTACGTTGACGACCTCTCCGGCATCGAAAGTCCCTACGATTCCAACTATGCCGGATGGCAGAAGGCTCTTGTGCGACAGGAGAGCCTTCTCCGCCCCTTCGTCAACCACTATGCTTCCGACGGCTGGAGTGTTGAGTATCCACCTCGCCCTCTGGCTCAACCTCGCCGACGGGTGTATGTACGAACCGAGCATCTCGCCGTCGAGAATCCTCGTCAGGCTGTCGGTCTCATATCCGGAAGCGATGACGGTACCGCATCCTCCGTCCTTGGCTATCTCCGCAGCCAGGAGTTTCGTCTTCATTCCGCCGGTGGAGAACATGCTCCCCTTGCCTTTCGCATAGCCGAGTATCTCGGGTGTGATCTTTTCGATCTCGGGAAGTAGCCTTGCGTTCCCGTCCGTCTTCGGATTTCCCGTATATACGCCGTCGATGTCCGTGAGCAGTATCAGAAGATCCGCGTCGATTTTCGATGCGACAAGTGCGCTCATCCTGTCGTTGTCGCCGAATACGTTGCCGATTTCGCTTGTCGAGACTACGTCGTTCTCGTTGAAGATCGGTACCACACCGAGAGCAAGCAATGTCGAGACGGACGAGCGCAGATTGTTATAGCTCTTCCTGTTGTTCAGTACACTGCGGGTTATCAGCACCTGTGCAGTAATCAGATTGTACTTTGCGAACTCCGCTTCGTACGCGCTCATCAGTATGGGCTGCCCGATGGCGGCACAGGCCTGGCGCAGCGGTATGTGTACGACCGCCGTCTGATGCTTCAGCTTCTTCGCACCCATCCCTATGGCTCCCGAAGAGACGAGGAGAACCTGGTAGCCCCTGTTCTTGAGAGCTGCGACCTGACGGGCTATGTCGGCAATCCGGCTCTCGTCGATACCGTCCTTGGTCGTGAGCAGATTCGTCCCGACCTTTACGACGATCCGCTTCACGTGTGAGAAATCGCGCATCAGATAAGCTCCTTGTGATGGAAGCTTTTGCCGCCTCCCTTGGAATACTCCCTGACAGTCTCCCCGTTCCCGTACAAAAGCCATTTGGAGCTGGTAAGTCCGGCCAATCCTACAGGTCCTCTTGCATGTATCTTACTTGTAGATATTCCGACTTCGGCACCAAGTCCGAATCTGTAACCATCCGCAAAACGGGTCGAACAGTTGGAAAACACGTCAGCGGAATCGACATGTGCGAAGAATCGGTCCCTTACGCCGACATTGTTCGTCACGATGGCATCTGTATGCCCAGATCCATGCTCGTTTATATGCGCTATCGCCTCGTCCAGCGAGGAGACGACCTTGATTGCCATCTTTAGGGAAAGGAATTCGGTATCGAAGTCCCTATCGGTCGCAGGTGCGACATCAATAATCTTTCTAGTCTTTTCGTCGCCTAAGAGTTCCACGCCGTTGTCAATGAGGCTCCGGGCGACCATCGGAAGGAACTTCCCGGCTACAGCCTCGTGGACCAGAAGGGTCTCAGCGGCATTGCATGCCGCAGGGTATTGTACCTTGCTGTCGGTTACTACGTCGACAGCGAGAGAAAGATCCGCAAAAGCATCGACGTATACGCTGCAAAGCCCGTCCGCATGCCCAAGCACTGGAATTCTTGTATTCTCCATGACGTGACGGACGAAGGCATTGGATCCGCGCGGAATGAGAAGATCGATGTAATCGTCGAGGGTGAGGATGAAATCTACGTCCTCGTGGCTTTCGATCTGGAGTATCCAATTCTCGCCGAATGACGTATTGCGCGTTGCTTCGCGTATCGCCTTCACGAGGGCACGGTTCGAGTTCGTAGCCTCCCTACCGCCCTTCAGTATTATCCCGTTTCCGCTCTTGAGACATAGGGATGCTATCTGCACGAGCGCATCGGGTCTGCTTTCGAATATCATCCCTATGACACCGATTGGTACGCTACGTCGCTCAAGCACGAAATTACTGTCCAGCTCGCGCTTCTCGAGAATACGCCCTATCGGATCAGGAAGACGGACTATGTCGTCGATTCCCGCGACCACCGAATCCAGCTTGTCCTGATCGAAATAGAGCCTGTGGAGAATGGACGACGAAAGCCTGTCACGGTTTTCCTCTACGTCCGTTGCGTTGGCGTCGAAAATTTCATCTCTATGCTCAAGAAGAACCCTTTTAACAGACTCGAGAGCCTTGTTTCTCTCGTCCAGGGCAGATGCGGCAAGCATGCGCGCCGATACTCGGAGGGATCTTATATCTTTTTCCAATTCTGATCTGATCATGATTCGATTATATCCACGCTGTTCTGCAATGGCAATAAAGAAGCACCCCGCAGGGTGCTTCCTCCGGATGTGTCCGCCGCTCCTCTACTCTTCGGCGGGAACGTTCTCATCCTTGGCGGCCTTCGGCTTTCTGATGGGAACGAACTCGATCTTGAGTCTCAGGCCGATGCCTGCGGCAAGACGCTCAAGAGTCTTCAACGAAGGATTCGCGATTCCGTTCTCCAAGCGGCTGATATCACCCTGCGTTATTCCTGTGATATCGGCGAGCATCTTCTGCGTAAGACCTTTCTTCCTGCGGCCTTCGCACATTGCCTTGATGATCTGGTACTCGGGATCGGTCTCCAACCATTCTTTTTCCGGAAGTCTTTCACTCGCTGGTTTTCTTCCCATATCTCATTCTCCTTGTTCCATATGCTTTAGCATATACAGTATCGACCATGATCGTTCATCTGTCAACAAAAACTTGTCTCAACGCCCATAGAAGATTGCACAAAAGCACATTTTCGTACGTTAGTCCAGAGTCGAGACAAAGGCATCTATCGCCTCAAGAACGCCACCTGCGACGGCCCTGGCTTTGTCTGAGACAGTCAGATATGAACTCTCTTCTCCACGCGGATCTATGTCTGCGATCTTGAAGCCGTACGGCACAGAAAGACCAGGGGTGATGAACCCTCTCAGCCTGCCGGAGATCGTCGCCCGCACTTCGACATCGCCGACGAACCCCAGTATCTCGTTCTTCTCTACGATGTCCCCGATCTGGCGGATCTGCCTGACGATTCCGTCCGCGGGACTATGTATGACACGCTCCTTTCCGAATCCTGCGATTATGCCGGGAATGCCCGTGTTCGCCTTGGCCTGTCCGGAGTATATGAGGCGTCCCAGGTCATGTCCGCGACTGGTCTCGATGCAGACGTCGCAGTCAGAACCGGCCGTGAATCCGGGTCCCAGCGCGACAACGAAAGGAGCCAAGCCTCTCCTCGTTCCGAGATTCCTCTTTGCGATTATCGCATCCACGAGGGCGATTGGAGAAAATGAGGATATGGACTTTCCTTCGGGATCCACGAGAATCGGCACATTCCCCTCGTCCAGAATGCGATAGCAATCCTCCGGTCTCTCCGCCTTTCTCGCAACGACGCCCTCGACCACAGCGGAACCTGTAAAAACTGCTTCGGCGAACGAAACGGTACGTCTGATCACCGTAGGGCTCGGAGCCTCCAGAGCGACGACATTGTAGCCGGCATTCTTCAGTCTTATCGCCACAGCGGTGGCGAGATCTCCGGCTCCGCGAACTACAACCATGCGGTTTCTGGCCTTGCATAGACGTCCGCCCCTACGTCCGGTACGGACCGCCTCGATCTCGCCGGCTATGCTCAGCGCGATTTCCTCAGGTCTCTCCGATCCTATGTCGAGACCGGCAGGAAAGACAAGGCGACTGTCGGAAAAACTCCTCGACCTAGAAGAAAGCACTGCGGCATAGAACGGAGAAGCTTTACCGATCGATTCCATGATCGCGTCGGCTCTCTCAGGATCGAAAATCACAATCGCAGTATTTGAATCTATCTCGAGTCCGACAGACGAGGAAAGCCTTTCGGCAAGGGGAAAGACATCCTCTTTCAGCAGTTCATTTCTAGAATCGACAACGACGACATGGTAACCGAGAAATGCAAGTACCTCATAAAGAGCCCTTGCTACATGTCCGGCCGAGAAAAGAACGGCCCTCTTCTTCTGTTCTACTACATCTATCATAACCTCGATCTCTCCTTTCTTTCTTACGTCCATTCTGACCGTCCTACCTTTTCCTTCCTTGATTGCACAAATCGCCTCGCGCCTGATTCTATCCTCCTCAGAACCTCCGCCTACGGTCCCCGTGAAAGAACCGTCCTCGAACACGATCATCCTGGAAGCCCTGCGGGGAGTTCTTCCCGAGGAAGACACAAGAGTGGCTATTGCAAAACCGAGCCCCATGCGCTCCTTTTCGAGCGCGCCTTCAAAGAATCTCGTAGACTTCATCTTTCTCCTCGGATGCCACCAGCACTGAAATGTCATGTGGGAAATCAAGTACGGACGAATCGAATGCGAACTCGTCCGCACGGTTGAAAATCGCCACGGCAGGTAGCCCCGGCACGACCTTCTTCAGAAGACCTTCCTCATTTCCAAAATAGAATTCCAGATAGTCCCGATCGACCGTATCCTCGCAATCGCTGCCGAAAACGACTTCGTAAGCCTTCCTGCCTATCCCATCCACGCCCATCACGGCAACAAATGCGGTCGTTTCCGGAAGTATGACGGGATCGCGCGACGTATGCATCTTCAGCGGCATACCGCGCGATCCGTCTGCCTCGACGAGAGTGACGTCATATCGACGGATCAATGCAGACAGGACCTCGGCACGAGGAGACACGCTCTTCTTCGCCTCGGCAAAGTTTCTTTCCGCGTAGAACACGAGAGTCCCGGGAAACGGTACGTGAGACAGCGCAGATACCTCGTCGACGAAAACGCAATCTGCACCGTAACGGTAATACGTCGGACTCTGCACCTTCGTCGTGGTCGTTATCAGCACGCGATAGCCCTGCCTGCGAAGATAGTCTCCGAACTTCACCAGCAGCGTGGTCTTTCCGCCGCCTCCGGTGATGGATATGACATTGCATCCGTCCTTCTTGACTAGACGGGATTCCAGTTGCTCATACAGTTTCATGGATTACATTGTATTTTTCGGGACGTATTATTGCAAATGCTCTTTTTCGCTTTTCTTGCTCCGGGGACGAAAGTGGACTATCATCGTCTATGGAGGACGCGCATGCTGCAACTGCTTGACGAAGATAATTATGCAAAGGAGATGGAGGAGAAGGTAATCCCACTTCTGGAAAGGACAGGTCGGACGGAATTCGTCGACGGGATATGCAGGGAACACTACGAGATCGACTCCGCAAAAGCCGATGTGATAGTCATGCACGGCTATTCGGAGGGGCTATACAAGTACAGGGAACTGTTCTACCACCTCATATGCCACGGCTACAACGTCCATGCCCTCGAAGCCCGCGGACACGGCAGGAGCGTGGCGACGCTCAAGGACGACAACAAGATCCACATAGAGAATTTCGACGATTACGTATCCGATCTGGCAAAGCTGGCGGACTCGATCGAAGGCAGAAGGCCTAAGTATCTGATCGGACACTCGATGGGCGGATGCATATGCCTCCGATACCTCGAGACCCTGAAGAACGAAATATCCAAGCTCGTGCTCTCGTCCCCGATGGCGAGACTCGATACGCACGGAATTCCGGAGTTTCCTTCCCTCGTAATAAGCCGCAACGCATGCAGGCGCGGAAAGGCGGAAAACTTCATTTTCGGCCAGATGGAATGGCTGGAGAAGAACGATACCTTCGACCGCTCCGCGGCATCCTCGAAATGCCGCTATGAATATTTCAGGAATTTCCGGACTGAACATCCGCAATACCGCAAGAGCGGAGCCTCGTACGCATGGATAAGGGAAGCTCTGACAGCCGAGAGGAAAGCCAGGAAGGAAAGCGGACTGATAAAGATTCCGACCCTTCTCTTCGAGGCGGAAAAAGACGACTATGTCGACACGCGGTTCTTTTCCCACCTGAAGATGGACAAGCTGAGAATCGTCCGCACGACAGGTACGAAGCACGAGGTTCTGAACAGCGACAACAGCGTTCTGGAAAAGATACTGGACATCATGTTCAGCTTTCTGGACAATGACGAGTGCATCGACAGCAACTGAAAGACGATGGCATAAATTGATTGAAACAAGCCTGAAACCGGAACGGAATCAGGATACCAGGCCCGTTTTCAGACTTTTCTGTTTCTCCGCACATAGGCTCCTACCGCCGAGAAAACGATGAATATCGCAAGGTTCACGATGACGATGGAAGCTCCTACGGGAGTGCCGTAGCAGTACGAAAGCGATATGCCTATGCAAAATGCCACCACGCTGATTGCGGCACTGGATATGGTCACGCTTCTGTATCGTCTGAAGAGTCGCATCGAGGAAAGGGCCGGGAAAACGATCAGTGCGCTTATCAGGAGGCTGCCGAGCATCCTCATCCCGAGCGTAATGGTAAGTGCGGCAAGAACGGCAAGAAGCATTGTGTAGAACTTTACGTTCAGGCCGGATGAACGCGCGAACACGGGATCGAACGTGACGGCGAAAAGCCTCGGATAGAGAAGTATGTATGACACAAGGACGACCGTCGACAATATGACGGAGAATACGGCATCGCTCCTAGACACGGCAAGGAGACTGCCGAAAAGGAAGTTGTTGACGTCTGTGTTTGTCCCCTTGACAAAAGATATCGCCATGATTCCGACACTCAGCGAGGACGAGGCGACAAGTGCTATCATAGAATCAGAACCCGGTCCTCCCTTCCTTTCACTGAGAGAAAGAAGCAGGATCGCGGCGACGACCACTACGGGAATCGTGAACATGAGCGGAGAGAATCCGAGTACGGTAGCTATGGACAGTGCACCGAACCCGACATGCGACAGGCCGTCTCCGATCATCGAATATCTCCTCAGGACGAGAGATACCCCGAGAAGCGATGCGGAAAGCGACACAAGAAGGCCGACTACAACGGCCCTGACCATGAACGGGTAGCTGAACATTTCAAACATGGCAACCTGCCTCCTTGATGAAATTCATTCCTTCCTGCGAATGGAAATACTCGTCCTTCGTACCGAAGAAGGTGCTTTCTCCTATATGCAGGACATGGCTCGCGCTGTTCAATGCCGGATGTATGTCGTGCGTGACCATTATTATGGTGCAGCCGGACAAGTTGAGGCTGTCGATGGTCCTGTAAAGCTCGTACGAGGAATGGGGATCGAGTCCTGAGACAGGCTCGTCTAGCAGGAGCATCCTTCCCGCGGCGGTGAATGCCCTGGCAAGAAGGACCTTCTGCTGCTGTCCGCCGGACAGCTCCTGATAGCTCTTTCTCCTGTATTCGTACATTCCGAACCTCTCCAGATTCCGTCTTACCCTTCGCCTGTCCTCGGCTCCGGGAAACAGGCGATGGCCGAGAGTGCTGATGAGACCGGACGATACAACCTCATCGACCGAGGCGGGAAACACTTTCTGCACGGAGCTCTGCTGCGGAAGATATCCTATCTCGTCGTGCCTGAGACCGCCGTGGTACTCTATGCGCCCGGACATCGGCGAAATGAGCCCGAGGATCGCTTTGACGAGAGTGCTCTTCCCCGCACCGTTGTCGCCAACGATCGCAAGATAGTCTCCTGCGTGCACACAGAAGCTTATGTCATCTATCACGCTCTTTCCTTCGTAGCCGAGCGTCAGGTGCTCGGCCGAGAGAAGCATGTCGCTCATTCTGAAAATACCTCCTTCATCACGCCGAGGTTCATGTTCATGAAATCGACGTAGTCGAGCCCCTCCTCGAACTGTCTCCTGCTTATGTTGTGGATGCTGTTGAACTCGACTGCCTTGCATCCCGTATCCTCGCATATGACGTCCGAGAGCATCTCGTTGGTGTTCTCCATGTGGAATATGTATTCGAGTCCTTCATCCCGGACTATGTCGATCAGCATCTTCACAGTCTTCATGCTGGGTTCGGTGTTCTCGGCGCAGCCGGGGAACGCCGATATGTAGTCGATGCCGAATTCGTTTACGAAGTAGACGATCGGGAATCTGTCGGCAACAAGCATGAACGGATCGTCCAGGAACGAAAAGAGCTCCTCGAATTCGCTCTTCACCTCCTCTATCCGTTGCACGTATGCATCGGCATTGCTTCTGTACGAATCCGCGTAGCCGGGATCTATCGAAGACAGCCTCTCGCCCAGTGCGCGCACGATCGCGATCTCGTTCTCGAGACTCGTCCAGACGTGCTCGTCGTAAGATGCATGTCCATGCCCGTCTTCGTGCTCATGTCCTTCCTCATGTTCGAGGATTCCGCCTGTCTCCTCCTCGAGCAGAACAGGAACGTGCTCCATCAGCACGAAGGTCCCGATATCCCCGCCGAGGCTGGAAAGCACTTTGGACACCCATTCGTCGCTCTCACCTCCTCCGTATATGAACAGATCCGCATCGAGAAGGGCGATCATGTCCTCCGGATCAGGCTCGTAGCCATGGCTGTCGGCTCCTGCAGGAAGGAGCATCCTTAGGCTTCCGTGCTCCCCCATGACCGCACGTGCGGCATCGTACGATGGAAAATTCAGCGCGATCACGACCGGGCCTTCGCCGCGTTCCTCCCCGCTTCTTCCTCTACATGAAAACAGAAGCAGAAGCACGGTCGCCGCCAGAAATGGAAATAGGACCGAAAAACGTCTCATTTCTCCTCCCCGTGCTCGCGGCACTGCACGAAGAGCGTGAACTCGAAATGCTCGGGGACATATCCAAGTTCCCCGGATATGATACGTTTGATCTCCTTCGCGGCATCGGCGGAAAGGTGCATCAGGCGCCCGCACGAGGGGCAGAATACGTGGAGATGGCTCCGGCAATCCTCCCTGCGCAGGAAGAAGCACCTCTTCCTTCCGTTCTCGTAGCTTGAAAGGACGTTCTCCTCCGTCATCTCTCCCAGAACTCTGTAGACGGTGCTCTTTCCGACATCGGGAAGCGCTTCGGAAATCTCTTCCCCCGTCAGGCTCCTGTCCGGATCCTGCTCGAAAAGCCCTAATATCATCCTCTTCTGTTCGGTATTGTATCTGGTCATCAAATCGAGAATTATTCCCAAATCCGCCTTCTTGTCAACAGGTACGGGAAAAAAAGCTCTGCTTCTGCTTGGACGCACCACTTGGGAAAACAGGTCCATACCTATTTACAAAGAAATGTTGACGTGTCAATATTTGACCAATCAAGGATTGTGATATGGACAGTTTCTACATTCTTTTCTTCCGCACGAGCCATGCCAGGACGATGATGGCGCGCCCTACACTGGAAAGGCTCGGGCTCGGGCAGGGGCAGCCCAAGATGCTGAACTATCTTAAAAAGAACGGCAGCTCGAGCCAGAAGGACATCGCGCAGTATCTGGAGGTTGATCCGGCCGCCATCTCTCGGATGACCGAGAACCTCGCCAGAGGTGGATTCATAACGCAGCACGTCAACCCAGAATCAAAGAGGACGAACTCCGTGGAAATAACGGAAAAGGGTCTCGAGGTTCTCGAACAATGGACCCGCCGCATAGAGGAGATAGACGACATCATGCTCAAAGGCTTCAGCCAGGAGGAGCGGCGCTCCTTCATGGACTTCCTTGCCAGAGGCTACGAAAATCTTAAGGAGGGAGAAGAATGAACGAACTCAGACATCTTTTCTCCTACATGGGCAAGTACAGGAAGGATCTCTACATAGCGATGTTCTTCATCGCCGTCGAGACCGCGCTGGAGCTTGCCATACCATCGATGATGGCGGATCTCGTCGACATCGGCGCCATGAACAAGGACATACCGTACATGCTACAGAAAGGCGGCGAGATGGCGTTCTGCGCCCTTCTTGCCCTCGTGACGGGCCTCAGCTACGCGCGATTCGGCGCACGGGCCGCCTACGGCTGGGGAGCGGAACTCAGGGATGCGGAATTCAGGAAGGTAGAGGAATTCTCCTTCTCCAACATAGACAAGTTCGAAACCTCTTCGCTGGTCACGAGGATGACCGCGGATGCGACGGTGATGCAGAACGCCATAACGGGAGGCCTGAGACCGCTTGTCAGATCCCCGCTGATGTGCATACTCGGCATCTTCTTCTCTTTCCGCATGAACCCGGAGCTTTCGCTCGTGTTCATCTGTCTGACCCCGATTCTTGCCTTCATACTCTTCTTCATCATCAGGAAGGTCTCCCCGAGGTACATAAAGCAGCAAAAGGCGCTCGACAGGCTGAACATGACGATCGAGGAGAACGTCAGGGCGATAAGAACAGTGAAGGCGTTCGTGAGAGAGGACTACGAGAACATGAAGTTCGACGATGCGTCCTCGAACCTCAGGGACATAGGTATCGACACGCAGAGTCACGCAGTGCTGAACCTTCCCGCATTCCAGATATGCATGTACACCTCGATCGTACTGATCATGTACTTCGGCGGCGAGATGATCAATCTGGGATCGCTCCAGGTAGGAGTGCTCACCGGTTTCCTCAGTTACGTCATGCAGGTACTCAATTCGATGATGATGCTCTCGAATGTGTTCCTTCTTCTCACGAGGAGCATGGCATCGGCACACAGGATAAACGAGGTTCTGATCGAGAAGCCGTCCATAACGACGCCGCCCGATTGCATATACGACCTCGACGACTCCTCCATAGAGTTCAGGAACGTCAGCTTCAAGTACTCGGCGGAGGCAAAGGAGTATGCCCTTGAGAACCTCTCTTTCAGGATAGAGAGCGGAGAGAGCATCGGAATCGTCGGCGGAACGGGCTCGGGCAAGACAAGTCTGGTCCAGCTGATCGCAAGGCTTTACGAGGCGACGAGCGGCGAGATATACGTCGGCGGAAACGACATACGGCGGTACGATCTGCATGCTCTCAGAAATAACGTGGGAATCGTCTTGCAGAAGAACCTGCTCTTTTCCGGTACGATCCGGGACAACCTCAGATGGGGCGACAAGGATGCAACGGACGAGGAGCTTCTCGAGGTGCTCGAGAATGCACAGGCCAAGGACTTTGTCCTGGCCTTCCCAGACGGGCTCTCGGAGAACCTCGGTCAGGCGGGAGTCAACGTCTCGGGCGGACAGAAGCAGCGCCTGGCCATCGCCCGTACGCTTCTCAAGAAGCCGAAGATACTTATATTCGACGATTCGCTCTCCGCAGTCGACACCAGAACCGAGGCAAGCATTCTCAAGAGCCTCAAGTCGTTCGAGGGAACGACGAAGATATTCATCGCACAGAGGATATCCACCATCATGGACATGGACAGGACCATAGTCCTCGACGGCGGAAGGATAGAGAGCTTCGCCAGCCACGAGGAGCTCATGAGGACAAGCAGGATATACCAGGAAGTCTTCTCGTCCCAGATGAAAGGAGGTAGCTATGGCAACACGGCAGATCAGTGCGAAAAAGCCTAAGGACCTAGGCTATACAGTCAGGAAATTCCTCGCCTACCTTGCTTCCGAGCGTGCGTTGCTGACGCTCGTCGTGCTCGGAATCGCAATCTCGGTCGGCGGAAACATCGTCGGGACCTACATGATCAAACCTGTCGTCAACGGCATCATGGAGACGCATGACAATTCGGTGCTCGCAAAAGGAGTTCTTGCCACCGCCGCAATCTTCGGTTTCGGCGTCATAGGCTCCGTGATCTACACCCAGGGTATGGCCAGGGCAAGCAACAGGATCGTGTACAACATCAGAAAGGACCTTTTCACGCATATGGAAAGCCTGCCGCTGTCGTTTTTCGACACGCACCGCCACGGCGACGTGATGAGCCTATACACAAACGACACCGACACGATAAGCGACGCACTCTCGAACAGCTTCGCCCCGATCATAAAGAACGCACTTCAGATAGTGGGCACGTTCCTCGTGATGGTGCTACTCAACTGGCAGCTGACGCTTGTGACTCTTGTTTTCTACATCGTGATGTTCCTCTATCTCCGATTCAGCGGAAAGCGAAGCAAGGCGTACTATACTGTGCAGCAGAAGAAGATAGGAGACCTTAACGGATTCATAGAGGAGATGATCTCCGGGGTCAAGGTCGTCAAGGTGTTCAACCACGAGGAGGAAAACCTTGCGAGCTTCAGGCAGAAGAACGAGGAACTCAGAAAGGCCGGCACGGGTGCGCAGACATATGCCGCGACGATGATCCCGTGCGTCGTAAGTCTCGGTTTTCTCAATTACGCCCTAGTGGCAATCCTCGGAGGCCTAATGGTTATAGAAGGCTGGACGGACATCGGCAGTCTCGCGAGCTACCTCGTATTCGTCAGGCAGTCCTCGGCACCGATCAACCAGTTTACACAGCAGAGCAACTTCCTGCTTGCTTCCCTCGCCGGTGCGGAAAGGATCTTCCACACTTTGGAGGAGAAAAGCGAGGAGGACGGAGGAGACATCAGACTCGAGAAGGAGGAAAACGGCAAGTGCGACTGGGTACTCTTGGACGGTACGAGGATTCCTCTCAAGGGCGATGTCAGGCTGTTCGACGTGGATTTCTCGTACGACAAGAAGGTGCCTGTCCTCGACAAGGTCAGCCTCTATGCCCGTCCTGGAGAGAAAATAGCCTTCGTCGGTTCCACAGGTGCGGGCAAGACGACAATCACGAACCTTCTCGGCAGATTCTACGAGATAGACTCAGGAAGGATTCTCTATGATGGACTTGACATAAGGAACATAAAAAAGAGCTCGCTGAGAGCCTCCTTCTCCATGGTTCTGCAGGACACTCACCTATTTACAGGCACGATCGAGGAGAACATCCGCTACGGCAATCTCGACGCGACGGCCGAAGAAGTCGTCGAAGCGGCAAAGATAGCCAATGCGGACTCGTTCATCCGGCGTCTTCCGGAAGGCTACGACACAATGGTCAGAAACGACGGATCGAACCTCTCCGCCGGACAGCGACAGCTGCTTTCGATTGCAAGGGCAGCAGTCGGGAATCCCCCTGTGCTGATTCTTGACGAGGCTACGAGCAACGTCGACACGAGGACGGAGGACCAGATAGAAAAAGCCATGGACAGACTGATGGAAGGACGTACGGTCCTCGTGATCGCGCATAGACTCTCCACGGTACGCAACAGCCAGGCGATAATGGTCCTTGAGCACGGCAGGATCATAGAGCGCGGAAGCCACGAGGATCTGCTGGCGATGAAGGGGACATACTACAAACTATACAACGGCCTTTTTGAACTTGCATGAGAAGCGGCGCTCAGGCGCCCTTCTTTTTTTGCCGCAGAGAAACGCACGAAAGCCATTGTATTTTTCGGAACATGATGGTTGCATTCCTTCCGGCTATGCCTTATCATTGATATCGAATAGTTTTCAAAAAGAAGTCGATTATGAAAGAACGGATCAAGACAAAGCTCGAAAAGGACGGGACCATATTCTTCGGACCTGGAGTAGAGGAGCTCTTTGCCCTGATAAAAGAGACGGGAAGCGTCAGGGACGCATCCGAAAAGATGGGCATGAGCTATTCGAAGGCCTGGAAGATGATAGGCATCTGCGAGGAGTGTACAGGGAAAAAGGTGGTCGAGCGCTCGAAGGGCGGGGACGGCGGAGGGGGATCGGCACGTCTCACCCCCGCAGGAGAAGCTCTGCTCGACGCGTTCACGTCGTTCGAGAAGGACGTGCAGGAATATGCACGCAAGGTCTTCGGGAGGCACTTTGAACAAATTGAGCCATAGGAACGCAATTCTCGCGTTCCTTGCAATCCTCATCCTCTCGGTCCTTCTGGCGTTCTCCGTCGGGCGATATGCCATCTCGCCTTGGGAGCTTTGCCGGATCCTGCTCTCGAGAATCCTTCCGATCGAACGCACATGGGCTGCGGAGAAGGAGACGGTGGTGTTCCTCATCCGCATGCCCCGTCTTTTCCTTTCGATGGTGATCGGGGCCGCGCTCGCGGTCTCGGGTCTGGTCATGCAGACGATCTTCAGGAACCCGATGGTCAGCCAGGACGTGCTTGGGACATCGTCGGGATCCGCATTTGGCGCCTCGCTGGCACTGCTTTGGGGAATGAACTATCTGGAAGTGTCATTGATGGCGTTCATTCTCGGCACGTGCGCAACGCTGCTGGTGACATTGCTTTCGGCAAGGATGAGGAACAACCAGGTACTTGGACTGATACTCGGCGGAATAATGATATCAAGCCTGTTTTCCTCCGCTACAAGCTTCGTGAAGCTCGTCGCGGATACAGAGAACACGCTTCCGGCCATAACGTACTGGATGATGGGATCGCTTTCATCGTATCGCACAAGCGATCTTGTGCTGGCGACTGCAGTGATGATAGTGGCCGCGATTCCATTGGTTCTCCTGTCTTGGAGACTAAACCTGCTTACGCTCAACGAGGATGAGGCCCGGAGCCTCGGGATAAATACCAAGGCTATGAGGCTGGCGGCAGTACTCTGCTCTACTCTTCTCACGGCCGCAAGCGTCGCGGTTTCCGGCCAGATCGGATGGATTGGACTGGTCATACCGCATTTCACGCGGATGCTCGCAGGAAACGACACGAGGACGACCGTTCCCCTTTCCATGATTCTGGGAGCCTCGTTCCTTACGATCGTGGATACCATAAGCCGTACTGTAGCGACGATCGAGATTCCGCTGGGAATCCTTACGAGCTTCGTCGGAGCTCCGTTCTTCCTGTATCTCATTCTTAGGGAGGGCCGGAAGGATGAAGCTTGAATTCGACTCGGTATCTTTCGGCTACGGACACAAGGAATTTGTGATACGCGACTTTTCATGCACAGTATCGTCGGGAGAGACTGTGGCGCTTCTTGGAAGGAACGGTGCGGGAAAGACCACGCTCTTCCGCCTCATGCTCGGCATACTGTCTCCCAAGACGGGGAAAATCTCGATCGACGGGAAGGACATGCGCCTCATCGGGGAAAGGACGCGGGCAAGGATGATCTCGTACATACCGCAGATAGCAGAGGCAAGCTTCCCGTATACAGTGATGGAAGCTGTGCTCATGGGGACTGCTCCGAGCCTGGGAATATTCTCACATCCAGGAAAGGACGAAAGGAAAAAGGCGCTTGAAGCCCTGCGTCTGTTCGGCCTCGAGAATCTGAAGGACCGGAGCATACAGCATCTATCCGGAGGGGAGAGGCAGATGACGATGATCGCAAGGGCCCTTGCGCAGGAGGCCCTTTTCATAATCCTGGACGAACCGACGAGCAGTCTGGACTACGGGAACCAGATACTGGTGCTGGAAATTCTCGAGAAACTGCGCAAAAAAGGAATCGGACTGATGTTCTCGACCCACAATCCAGAGATGGCCATGAGGTACGCCACCAGGATACTGATCCTGGACGACGGCGGACTGAAATACGACGGAGGACCGGATGAGCTGGCAGAAACGGACATCCTGCAGGAGCTGTACAGAAGAAAGCTCTTCGTCAAAAAGATAAGGACAGGCACCGGATGGGGATATGTCTGCATCCCGGAGTAGAGAATGTGGTGGACCGAAGAAAAGATCGGATATTATGAGACCGCGGCAAGGAATACGGGATTCCATAAGGACATCGTGAAAGCGGTCGAAAGATTCGTCGGCAAGGACGAGAGCATTCTCGAGCTCGGAGCAGGACTCGGCTATGCCACGGAGCTTCTTGCAGAGGACGGGTACAGGATATGCGGAACCGAAGCGGAAAAAGCTGCCGTCGAGACAGCAAACAGGAGGGCCGGATTTCCCCTATTGCAGCAGGCGGATGCATACTCCGGCAAGCTTGAAAAGGCGGACGTGGTCCTGCTTCTGTTCTTCGGCAACCTTGCAGAGGAAGGACATCTCGAGCGATTTCTATCCCTGGCCCGACATAGGATCATCCACCTTGCGAGCAGGCACAGGGGATACGGACTTCCGGGAAGAAAGGACAGGAGCGAGGAAACAAGGAAATTTCTGGCCTCCAGAGGACTTGAAGTCGAGACGATCGAATTCGAGAGCGATTTCGACCAGCCTCTCAGAAGCATCGAGGATGCACATCGATTCTTCGACCTGAGCTACGGCAGAAGCGACATCAGGAACCTGTACATCGCCTTCGACAGCAGATACCCGTATACTTTCAGGAACCACAAGAGCCTGGTGCTCAGCGTTATAGAAAAAAAGTGAAAAGGAGAAATATATGAAAATGACAAGAATTGCGGCTTCACTGCTCGCACTCGTTCTGATTTCGGCATCGCTCTATGCGCAGGGAACCTCCGAAAAAAGTCTTCCCCAGATAGAGGAGACGATCACAAAGATGCACGTCGACAGTCTCGGAAGGGAACATGCACTGCCCTATCCCCTCGAACGCATCAGCCCCTCAGGCAATCTTTCTCAGATGATGCTCTACTCCCTGTGTCCCGAGAAGATGGTCGGCCTTTCCGCATCCCTCAGCGACGATGCGATGGCATTCATGGAGCCTTTCATGGCCGAGCTGCCGGAGTTCGGGACGTTCTACGGAAAGAAAGCCAACCTCAACAGGGAGGCGCTCATACTCGCTCATCCGCAGGTGGTCATCGACATAGGCGACATAAAGAGCGACATGGAAAACGACCTGGACACGCTGCAGAAGCAGATAGGTATTCCCGTCGTGTTCATAGAGGGATTCCTCGAGAATACGGCTGAGACGTACAGGGTCCTCGGATCGTACACCGGAGACGAGGAAAGGGCGGAAATGCTTGCCTCATATGCGGAGAAAGCCATAGCCACTGCAAAGGAGCGCAAGGCGATGATAACCGATCCTGTTAGGGTATACTACTCCTCGAGCGCAGACGGTCTCGACGGGATTCCTACGGGAAACTTCCACGGCGAGGTCATAGAGCTGGTCGGAGGCGAAAACGTCATCCCGGCGACATTCAGCTCCGGCGGAAACCAGATTTCGATGGAGCAGCTTCTCATATGGAATCCGGACGTGATACTTCTCGTGGACGAGAATGCCTACTCTCTTGTGACGAGCGACCCGAAGTGGTCCGGTCTTGATGCAGTGAAAAACGGCAGGGTGTACCTCATCCCGAACATGCCCTACTCCTTCATAGACAACCCTCCGGCGGTCAACAGGATCATCGGCATCTACTGGCTTGGACAGCTTCTCTATCCGGAACTATACGCAGACATAGACATCGAGAAGGAGACGAAGGAATTCTACAGCCTATTCTATCGCTACGAGCTCACGGACAGCGAGGTCGAAGAGATACTCTACAGGACCTGACGGAAAAGACGGACATGGTCAATAGTGAATTGCCAAACCAAGTGCAACACTTGGACAAGTTATGAAGTTCAGATTCTAACAGCTTCTTAGGATATCTGTATCCAAGAATTATCCTAAGCCTGGCGTTCATCAGCGCCAGGTTTTTCTTCAACGTTTTATCCTAAAATCCGCTCAGGTCTCTTCCTTTGGAGTGGAACTCCATCGAGATCCTGTTGCTGTTCTCGTTCGTCCACTTCTTCCATGCGCAGTTTGGGTCCGCGAAGTACATCCGGCAGCCCAGACACTCATCATGATAAGAAGAGTGTAGTCCAAAAGGTCCTCTCCTTCCTGATCTAGTCTGGTAAGCAAATCTTACTTCGGTCTGGTCCTTATGAACTTCTTTTTTGCCTTTTGCTGTTGCACTTGAAAGTATAATTCACCCCACAATAAAAGAA
>CASEKE010000047.1 GCA_949288415.1 uncultured Spirochaetales bacterium | reverse complement strand
CTACGGACTGAGCTATACGAAGTTCGGACTCTCCGGGGTCGAGATTCCTTCCAGGTTGGACAGGGCCAAGGGCTTATGTGTCAAGGCGGACGTGACGAACGAGGGGAGCGTCGCCGGAACGGCACTCTGCCAGCTCTATGTTCGTGACAAGGTCGCACGCATCGCAAGGCCTATCAAGGAGCTCAAGGGTTTCTGCAGGGTCCAGCTTCAAGCCGGCGAGACTAAGAGGATTTCCATCGACGTACCTTTCAAGGAGTTCGGTTTCCTTGATTCGGATTTCGTTTTCCATGTCGAGCCGGGCGAGTTCGACATATTCGTCGGATTCGACTCCGGCGATGCGGGCATGGTTACAGGGACCACAGTGCTGGAGGATTGAGAGAATGGAAGATGTTGATAGCCTTTTGAAGAAGCTTACTGTCCTGCAGAAGATCAGGATGCTCAGCGGAAAGGATTTTTGGAGGACCCAGGACTATCCCGAACTGGGGGTGGATTCCCTTGAGGTCGCCGATGGCCCCTACGGTGTCAGGAAACAGACAGGACTATGCGACCATATGGGATGGAACAAAAGCGTTCCTGCAACGGCATATGTCTCCGGTCCCGGACTTGCGGCTTCGTTCGATGCGGATCTTGCCCGCGAGACCGGAAAGCATCTGGCTGCCGAGGCGAGGAAGCTTGGTGTCGACATTCTTCTCGGCCCCGCCGTGAACATCGTCAGGACGCCGCTCTGCGGACGCAATTTCGAATATTATTCGGAGGCTCCTGTGCTTGCCGGCGAGATGGCTGCATCCTATGTGGACGGAGTCCAGAGCCAGGGAGTGGGAACTTGCATAAAGCACTTTGCCGCCAATAACCAGGAGGTGGACCGCGAGTACATCGATGCCATCGTGGATGAGAGGACTCTCCGGGAGATCTACCTGAAGGTGTTCGAGATAGCTATCCGTAAGGCGGAGCCATGGGCTGTCATGACGGCACTCAACAAGGTCAACGGAAACTACTGCTCCGAGAACCCTTGGCTGATCGACAAGGTGCTCAGGAAGGAATGGAAGTATGAGGGGCTCGTCATGAGCGACTGGAGCGGTGTCAACGACCGTGAGAGGGCTCTGAAGTCAGGGCTCGATCTGGAGATGCCGTATAGTTACGGAGTCAGCGAGAAACGTCTGATGGACGCCTATGAGGCAGGAAGCCTCTCCGAAGACGACATAGACGAAGGATGCAGGCATATACTCACTACGCTCGGAAAGGTTCTCGAAGGGAGGAAGATTGTTCCTGAGTATACTGATGCCGATCACGATGCGTTTGCAAGGACCATGGCGGAGAAGACTGCCGTTCTTTTGAAAAACGACGATGGCATCCTTCCGCTCAAAAAGGGCGAAAGCATTCTTGTCTGTGGAGATTTTGCCATCAATCCACGATTCAAGATGGAAGGAAGTGCCCTTGTCAATCCGACAAGGTTCGACATCCCGCTCGAAGAGATCGAAGCGATTTCCGATGCGGATGTCTGCTTCGAGAGATGCTACAAAGACGATGCGAGCATGGATGAGCAATCCCTTGCAGCGGCGCTTTCAAGGGCCGCCGTCGTCGACAAGGTCGTTGTATTCGCAGGTCTGCCTAGCGGGATCGAGGCCGAGGGAAAGGACAGGAAGGATATCTTCATGCCCACTTCCCATGTCCGTCTAATCACGGAGATTGCCCAAGTTAATCCGAACGTAGTCGTCGTACTTCTAAACGGTTCGCCTGTTGACCTCGGATGGGATTCCTCGGCCAAGGGTGTGTTGGAGATGTTCCTAGCCGGCCAGTGCCTGGGCTCTGCGGTTGCACGTCTGCTTTTCGGTTTGGCCAATCCGGGGGGCAAGCTGCCTGTGTCGTTCCCATACAGGATAGAACATACTCCTGCCTATCTGAACTATCCTGGATTCTCCGGCAAGGTCCGTTACGCCGAAGAAGTATTCGTCGGATATAGATATTATCTGTCGAAACATATAGAGACGAAATATCCGTTCGGCTATGGC
>CASEKE010000046.1 GCA_949288415.1 uncultured Spirochaetales bacterium | reverse complement strand
ATGCTGAGGTCGATGTAGTCCGACATGCCATTGACTGCCGTTGCAGTGATCCTGACATCGCCGTAACCCTTTATCGTGACGAGACCGTCCTTTACTTCCACGCAGGATTCGTCACCGGAGACAGTATAGGAGAGCGTGTTCAGCTGAGCGGTGACCAGATTCTCTGAATCTGAAGTCCTATCTCCTTCGAAGACTACTTTTCCTTCAAGCTGCAGAGTATCGCTTTCGGTTGTCAGTCTCAAAGCCTTGTCCTTTGCGTTCGGAGCTGTAAGCGTCACTCCGATGATCGGAGTCGCTATCGTGAACGTTATCGTCTTCGAATACACTTCGCCATTTGCACCGTATGCGGCAAATGTGAGGTAGTAGACTTCGTTCATGTACATCTGGTCGACACCTTCGAGATAACTGCTGATAACGAACGTCTGCATCTCCTCGAAGCTTGAAGTGTTGCGGAGCTCGTTCTTTTCCTGGCTTGCTCCGTTGACGTACCATGCATAACGCACAGCCTCGAAGCCGCCGGAGAATTCAGAATTGGAGACAGTGACTGTCACTTCATCATCCTCCGAGAGGAAGATAGTCTGGTCCGGAAGCAGATTGTTGCCTTCGCCGTTCTGCTTGATCTCGATCGTGCCCTCTGGTGTGGACGGAAGGATGATGCTGATCCTGGGAGCGTCAATCGAGACTGTATTGGACGTCTCGGATTTGTCACTTATGACCTTAAAGCCTGCTGTCGCTTCGACTTCCGGAGCATCTGCGACAATCTGGTAGGAATAGCTTTCACCAGCCTTCAGTGCCTTGTCGGAGTAGTAGGTTTCGGTTACAGTAGCGATAGCTTCAGTTTTGTCGCTTCTGTAGACTATATATTGTTCCGCACCTTCGACTTTGTCCCAGTATACGGATACGGAGACTTCTCCGTTCTCAAGGTCTGTCTCAGGCTGGACGGCAGCGACATTCTTTGGTGCGGCAAGACGCACCTTGATTTCTTTGGATGTCTTGCTTATCTTGTTGAGCGGATCGTCGCTTGTTGCCGTGATTGTCGTCTTTCCTGGGAGGATTGCTGTGAAGAGTGCCTTGTTGCCACTCTCTCCTGCGTCCGCGAATGTGTCACGTTCAAGAATTTTGTTCGACTCTGTGTATGTGACCGTCTTTATTGATGCATTGGATGGGGTGATGGAAGTATCGATAGTGAAGCTGCTTCCCTGTACTATGATGTCATCGGTGATTCCGCTGTCGTCGAGATCAATGTCCTTGACTCCGACTTTTGTACAGAATGGCTTGTCTTCGGTTCCTTCCCACGTCCTCTTTTCGGAAATCAGATTGCCGTCATATACAGTCTGGGTGAAGAATTTATATTCGACTCCTGGCTCAAGTCCTGTTGCAGTATATTCCACATCGACAGCGCTGGCTGGCACTTCCACTGGTTCGGACTCTGGGGATGTTCCATCCGCCTTCTGCCAGGATAGAAGCACTTTCACGTTGACGGGCTTCTTGTCCTTCTCGCCCTCTTCATTGATGTAGTTCATGCTCGGATTCGTGATTTTGACTATCAGGGAGGAATCCGTATTTTCCATAGGGTAGTCTATGTCGAGTCTCGTCACGTTCCTCAGAGACATGGTGTTCATGTTTGCCGTTATTTCAAAAAGTCCTTCGTCGTTTGAATCGACGACTGATGTGTGTCCTGCATATACCTGGGCCCTCGTATAGAAGGCTGCGTCGATCAATGTCCTTCCTTCTATGTTCTGGATTCTAAAAGCAATAGGGACATCGGTTCCTGTCGGGACGTCGTCGAAGCGGCATGTCACCTGTGTCTCGAATGTATCGCCATCTGCATTAGTCCTGTATTCATATGAAGCCGTCTCTTCGTAGTCGTCTCCGGCAAGAAGAACGAACTTCAATCCTCCGTCGTCCAATGCTTCCCTTATGCATCCTTGGCTTGTGGAGGCAAGGTCAGGCCAGGAGAATGTCACCTCGATCGATCCGGTAGTCCCTTCGTCGGATATATAGCCAAGCTTCACGATGACGCTACCGGTAGCGGAGGCGGAGACGACAAGATCCGAGGATCCTTCTCCTCTCAGAATCTTCTTTCCTTCTGCGTCGAGCCCTTCGACGTATACCTGGTAGGATCCAAGTTCCATTCCGGAAATTTCTATCACCCCGTCGACTGCGGAAACAGGCTTTTCCGTCTTCCATTTTTCCTCGCCGTTCTGCTTCAGTACGATGTTGTACGAGTCCGGAGTCTCTGTCTGCGGAAGCAGAGTTCTGGAACCCACAGAGCTTCCGACTATGATTTTTGCCTTTCCGGTCGCATCTGGCATCTCGCTCTGGCATCCGGCTGTGATGGATAGGATCGCCGCTGCGATCAAGAAAAGTCTTGCAATCCTGGACCTCATTTTCTATTCTCCCATGATGACGTATAGTCGTATTGTCTTTGAATATGTTCTTCCATCAGGCGTCGTCGCTGCGATCACGATTTCCTGTGGAGATATTTCATAATCCGCATTTATGTCCAACTCGGGGTCGGATGCGCTGAAGATGAATGTGCTTTCTTCTTCCGCGGCAAGCTTTCCGTTCACGTACCATCTGATCAGTCGGTCTTCCGGATTGGTCAGCTCTATTTCGATCACTTCATCGAACGATAGAGGCCTATCGACATCGATCGGCGCTGTGATAAGATCTTCCGCTTCAGTGGATGGAAGCACTATTTCCAGTTTCGGTTCGTCGTTTGTCGTGACCGTCAGGCTTGCAATGGATGAAAGGTGTTCCTTCCCGTCCTGTACGTATTTTGCCTGAAGACTGTAGGTCGCTTCGGTTCCCGGCTCCAGATTCTTGTCAAGAAACATCGTAGTCTCGCCATCTTTGACAAGTTCCACCGTACCGTCCTCAGAAGTGAATCTGGAGAGGGTGTATACTGCACCGTCCATGACATTGTCCCATACGAGCCTGACAGATGAGCCGGCAACCTCCGATACGATCGTCGGCGTGGGAAGATATACGTTGATGCTTGATATGCCCCCGACAATTCCGATGAAGTATCTTATCGATGTCGTTACGTCCAGAAATCGCGATGCTGTGATGGTTATTTCGCTTTCCCCAGTCTTTTCGACGACTAGAGCATCGCTGTCTCCGATCACCAGGATCTGCGGTTCATCCCATATAGAGGCATCCTCTGGTACATAGCGCAGAACAAGAACCTTCGGCTGTCCTAGCGCAAGACTTCTGCTTCCTTCCAGAAAGACTCTTTCAAGAGGCGTATTTGTCTTTGCCTTTATTGTCGCTGTCATCTGCCCATCGGGATTTCCAGATGCGTCCATGGCGGTTGCTGTAACCTCGTATTCCGTCGCTTCTTCAAGTCCCGTGATGGTGTACTCTCCGGATGAAAGACTGCAGTTGAACTTTTCCGAACTATCCTTGTCCTTGATTTCAAGCTGGAGGGTAGTGTATCGCTCCATCAGTTCATCGTCTGCTTCCCAGGCGAGCACGATCCTGTCGTACTTTCCTTTTGTATCCTGATTGATGCTTCCGTCAGTGTTTCGATATGTGATGTCGCGGACGATGAGCTCTCCTGCCGGATCGGAGAGATCGATTTCCGTGTCTTCCAGTACAAGTGTTTCACCTGCGGCCAGACCGTATATCTCTTCGTTGCCTTGTTCGACTGCTTTCTCTCCGCAGTAGAAGGTCCACGAGAGTATAAGATCAGCAGTCGCCGGATCGATGTTGTCGAAGAACACGACGAGTTCCGCATTTCCGGAAGGAATATCGCACTTCTTCGTTTCGTCGATTCCATTGCCTGTCAGCGTCAGTACGGCTTTGTCCACGGATCCAGGGGAGGCTATTACGAATTTCTTCGAAATCGACGAATAACGTTCTGGATTGTCTTCCGGAACTCTTTCCACCCTTATGGACCCTCTACCGCCTTCTGTCGTCGCAATGGTCTTCTCTGCATAGCCGACAGCAATTACAGAACCGTCGTCAGTCTCTGCATATGCGTGGCATGTGATGATATATGAGGATGGAGGGAGGTTCTCCAGCGTCACTTCTGCCGCGTCTGCCGGTATGTTCCGCTTTTCCATGACTGTCTTCCCCGTAGAAGCGTCCGAGACTAGGATTTCATACCAGGAAGGCTGTGTATATGTATCTTCGATCCCGTTCTCTATTGCCAGAGTGTAGACTGATATGTCGTTTGCACAGCCAACGATCATAAGCATGATAAGAATGGAGAAAACGAACAATTTTTTCATAGTTTGTGCATTAACCTTAGTCATTGTTGTCATTTTATGGACAAACGTCAAGGTTCCTCGTAGTGTTCCATCTCTTTTTCCCCGTCATATTTCCGAACGTGTCAGCTATATTGCCTTGCCAGGGCAATTTGTCGACATTGTGAGGAATGGACCGGCCCGGTCTGCAAGTCCTTTGCTCAGATCAGGCGAGTCGTATTCTCGCTGTCTCCTATCGTATAGCCGATCGCCTGCACGGGATTGTCCGGGGCGAATCCGAGGGACTTTTCGAACCATACCTTATAAGACCCTGATCTGGCGCTTCCATTGAGATTGACGCTCATATACTGTATGTAGGCATTCCCCTGATCGTAAGGAAGCTCGATCGTCAACGTTGCGTTGTCGGATCCGAACGTGCCTATCTCGTCCGTACCTCCCACGCCCCAAGAGCCCTTGTCGACATAGCCTATTCCGATCGCACCGTTCATCACATAGCTTTCGTCGCCTATGGTCCTCGAGAGGTTTTTCAGCGTCATAGATGCGGAAGCCGACGGCAAATCGGATTTGTTCCGGATGTATATCTTTGATTGTCATGCTATTGGTTCTGCTTTTCTGTTTTTCCGCACAGAAATAGAGAGAAGTGCAGAGAAAATTTCAAGTGTTCGGTTATCGAAAAAAACATACATAATTTTGTTTTTGACAATCCGCGTTGCCATACGATGGGCAAATATCTTTTTCGAGGAATTGTTATTGTACTTTTCCCTTCCTCGATTTATCTTGGAATAGGAGAAAATGATAGGATGATGACAGAAATCGTATCGGTGTTGCTGGCGCTTGCCATCTCGTACCTTTTCGGAATTCTCGTGACGAAGTTGCACCTTCCTGCAATTCTCGGGTGGCTTGTCGGAGGAATGATGCTCGGACCGAACGGGTTCGGAATCGTGGACAATTCGATAATTTCCGCCGGATGGTATTCGGTCGCAATGGATGTATTCGAGTGTGCGGCAGGTCTCATGATAGGGATGACCTTGGTCCCGGCAAGGTTGCGCAAGTCGGGCAGGGGAATTGTCGTCACTACACTGACCCAGGCCATTGGAACGTTCATCCTCGTGACTGCAGTTTTCATTGCAGTCTTCGTTTTCGCCGCGGACATACCGTGGTATTTCGCTCCGATAATGGGTGCCGTCGCTCTTGCCACGGCTCCGGCTCCCGTACTTTCGGTTGTCAGGGAATACAGATCGAAAGGCCCTCTGACCGATACTTTGGTTCCAATGGCGGCACTTGACGATGTAATAGGGGTAATAGTCTTCTTCCTGGTCATGACCGGAGTGGCTGCCCATCTTTCGATAGCCATGGTCCCCTGGTATTTTCTCCCTCTGGTACTTGTGGTGCCTCTTTTCATAGGTGTCGTGGTCGGACATTTTTCCGGCATCGTACTCCTTCACGTCTCCAGCAGGAAAAAATCGGTTCTCGTCGTCTCTGTCGGAATACTGATATCCGCGGCAGCAGGTTATTTCATAAACGTTGACGTCCTGCCATATCCTGTCCTCAGTTTTCTCCTTGTCGGAATAGCGTTCAGCGCCTCGTTCTCGAACATAGTGGCCGAGAAGAGACTGGAGGAATTGATGCGCGATTGCAGTCCTCTTCTGGGACTGTCGCTGGTTTTCCTCCTTTTCGATCTCGGATGTCCGATGGATTACCATCTTGTGATCGGGGCAGGGCTTTATACACTTATCTATATCGGGTCGAGGGCCTTCGGAAAATATGCGGGAGCTTTCTTCGGCGCAAGGGCATCAGGGTTGCCGAAGAGCGTACAGCTCAATCTGGGGCTGACGATTCTTCCACACTCGGGAATGTCGCTGGTCTTCACCGGCATAGCAGTATCTGTCCTTGCTCCTTATGCTCCCGGATTCACGAGTGTCCTGCAGGGAACCATAGCTTCAGCTGCCGTGATCAACGAGGTACTGGCCGTGCTGCTTTTGCGTGCCGGATTGAAGAATGCCGGCGAGGCCGGTTGCGACGAGGCGGCAAAAAAGAGACCACCTTCCGAAGAAGGTGGCCGGAATACTCTATAGGAGGTACTGATCCGCTCAGTTGGGCTGCTTGCCGATGTATGCAAGGATTCCGCCGTCTACGTAGAGAACATGTCCGTTCACGAAGTTCGAAGCGTCGCTTGCAAGGAACACTGCTGGTCCCATGAGATCCTCCGGCTTGCCCCAGCGATTTGCAGGAGTCTTCGAGAGGATGAACTCGTTGAAAGGATGTCCAGGTGTTCTGAGAGGTGCCGTCTGCGGTGTCTCGATGTAGCCTGGTCCGATGCCGTTGCACTGGATGTTGTACTGGCCGTATTCGGAAGCGATGTTCCTTGTGAGCATCTTGAGACCGCCCTTTGCCGCTGCATATGCAGAGACTGTTTCTCTTCCAAGTTCGCTCATCATGGAGCAGATGTTGATGATCTTTCCATGTCCCTGCTTGATCATTGCGGGAATGACTGCCTTGGATACGATGAACGGAGCATTGAGATCGACATCGATTACCTGGCGGAACTCGGAGGCCTTCATCTCGAGCATCGGGATTCTCTTGATGATTCCTGCGTTGTTGACGAGAATGTCGATGTGTCCGAACTCGTCGAGAATCTTCTGCGCGGTCTCATTGACCTGATCCTCGTCCGTGACGTCGCAGACATAGCCCTTGACGGGGATTCCGGCTTCCTTGTAGGCTGCCAGTCCCTTGTCGACGAATTCCTGCTTGATGTCGTTGAATACGATCTTTGCGCCGGCCTTTGCGAATCCGGATGCGATTGCGAACCCGATTCCATAGGATGCGCCCGTGACCCATGCTACTTTTCCTTCAAGGGAAAAATCTTTCATTTCCATATTTCTTGTCTCTCCTTTGACAGTAAATATCATTTCAACGATGTCGTTTCGATCCAGTCCTGATCGTCATAGGCTCTGTTCTCTCCGCACATCGCCCAGATGAACGTGTAGTTCGATGTCCCACATCCGCTGTGGATCGACCAGCTGGGATTGATGACAGCTTCGTCGTTGAGCATGACGATGTGCCTCGTCTCGTTTGGTTCTCCCATGAAATGGAATACTACGTTGTTCTCCGGGACGTCGAAGTAGAAGTAGACTTCCATCCTTCTTTCGTGCGTGTGGGCAGGCATCGTGTTCCATACGCTGCCTTCCTCGAGATGTGTGAGTCCCATGGATAGCTGACAGGTATCGAGCACATCGGGATGGATGTACTGGTTGATTGTCCTTTCGTTGCTCGTCGCCTGGGATCCGAGGTGCTTGTGTATCGCACTCTCCAGCGGAATGTGCTTGACCGGATACGGTCTGTGTGCCGGGGTGGTACAGATGTAGAACTTCGCAGGCTTTGCCGGATCGATGCTTCTGAAGAGAACCTCTTTCGTTCCCATCGGAACGTAGATGCAGTCGAAGTGCTTCATCTCGTAGTCCTTGCCGTCGACTGTAACGACTCCAGCGTCTCCGATGTTGATCGTTCCGAGCTCTCTTCTCTCGAGAATGGTCTTTGCACCGAAATTCTTCCATGCGTCGATGTTCTTCGCAAGATCGAGCGTCTCCTTGACAGGCATGGCGCCCATTACGACGATTCTGTCGACGTGGGAATAAACTGCGGTCACGTCGTCTTCCTTGAAGATTCCCGTGATTAGAAACTCCTTGCGGAGCTCTTCTGTGTCCATTCTCTTGAATGCTTCCTTTCCGGTTGAATATCGGATGTCCATCTTTCTGTTTCTATCTCCTTGCAATGGTTTTTCAGTCTATCAGGAAAGCCTCGATTTCTTTTCCTCCCTTCTCGACGACTCTTTCAAGTCCGCCGTGGAGATGGCTTTCAAGCAGTGCAGGAATCTCGGCGGTCCTACTTTCCTTGATCATTTCGAACAGTTTGTGATGCTCCTCGACGATTGTCGCGTAATCGCCTTTCTCGACGATGTCGAGCATCCTGAAGCGCGTATAGTTCACGGAATCCTGGATCAGAGACCAGATGTAGTCGTTTCCGGTCTTCAGAAAGAAGAGTGCATGGAATTCCGTGTCCAGCCTGTAGAAATCCTCTGCAGCGAATGTGCCCCGAAGCAGTATGTCCTGCTTCCTTATCATATGCTCCAGATCTTCCAGAAGGAATTCATCGGCCTGTTTTATGAAATCTTCGAGTATCCTGGCTTCCATGACGCTCCTAAGGAATATCATCTGCTTAGCCTTCGACAGACTTATAAGAGATGCTCTGGTATACTGATAGGGGATTATGTCCACTAATCCGGCATCTTGAAGTCTCTGCAATGCCGTTCTGGCCGGCGTTCTCGATGCGGAAAATTCCTGGCATATCATGGTCTCGGCAAGTTCCGCACCCGGTTTTATCTCAAGGGAAAGAATCTTTTCCCTGAGCGTATCATAGATGTATGTAGCGGTGTCCTTTGTCTGTGCCATAGTTTCATGCTAAACCCAAATTTGCATACAGTCAAGAAAAATGTATACAATATTCCGTTTCTGGGAATTGCATTCAGGTTGCATGTATGGCCGCCCTCGACGATCGATCGAAAAATTTTTTCCGGCTATTGACATGACATTCTTAAAACACTAGTATATTAGAGCAATCGACGCAGGGTAGAGCAGTTGGCAGCTCGTCGGGCTCATAACCCGGAGGCCGTAGGTTCGAGTCCTACCCCTGCTATATCTGCTTAAGTAATGCAGAATGACCACCGTGGGGTGGTCTTTTTTATATATGCGAGCGTTTCCTATCGGATGGATTCCGGAGGAGTGAATGGAATGGCAAAGATCCTGAACGTCTATGGCGCCTCTTCCACAGGAAAGACAGGCACATTGCTTGACATGCTGCGGAATGGCATCTTGAGCCATAGGCTTGTCCCCATATTGCAGCGTGATTACGGCCACAATGACATCGCGGCGGAGGAAGTAGTCTTCTGGGAAATTGGCGAAAGAAAGGATATGTATGGGCTATATCGGTTCGTCGAGGACGGCTCGTACATCATCGTCGGCACTGCGGGGGATGACGAGGCGTCGCAGAACATCCTTTTTGAGCTGTACAACGAATACAAGGATGGATTCGACATTTCCACACTGATCGTTCCCAGCAGGAGCAGAGGCAGGACCGGAGAGAATGTCTATTCGATGGCACAAAAGCATGGGATGCCCGTGCTGGAGTATGCAAAGGGTCATCTGTATCAGTATACCGACTATCCCGGCCTGGCCAGTGATGAGAGGGCGGAGGCCATCTATGAAATAGTGAATGCCAAAGAGGCGGAGATCATACTTGCCCTTGCCAAAAAGGATATCTGATATAGAAAAAAGCAAGGACAGGCGTTCCTGCCTGTCCTGACGCTGCGGCTGTCCTTCGACGGATCAGCGCTTCCTGTATCCGCACTTCGGACATACTCCGTTCTCGTCGAGTGCAATTCCGCAGAGCGGGCATCTGTCGATCTTGTTTTCCGTCTTGAATTCCGCGCTGGCAGCATTCACTCCGCTTGTGAAGGAAATCCTTGCGATGTTCAGCTTGTCCTTCAGAAGATCGTAGACTATCTTGATCATTCCCTCCACTGTCATCGTTTCCTTCGTCACTACCAGCCTGCAGTCGGGGTATGCCGTTGCGAGATCCGTCTTGAATGCATCTCCTTTCATCACGTTGTTCGGATGGCCGTTCCTGATGCCCTGTTTCTCGTAGACTTCCAGAATCGCCGGAAGAAGTGGATCGTCATGCCTCAGAACGAGTGCGTGGTCGAAATTCTTCAGAACCGCCCATGCAGTCTTCTGGATCTCGTTGCATGGGAATACCATGTTGACACCTTCGTTTATCGAATCCTCGACCTCGATGGTCAGTACTCCTGTGTGTCCATGCAGATACTGCGCCTCTCCCTTGAAGCCATAGAATCTATGTGCATACTGCAGATCGAATGTTGTGATGCTTCTCATAATGTGCTCCTCCTGAAATTCATGTCGGTATCTCAACCGCAAGTAGAGATTAACATTGTATCTGCCTATTGTCAATAATAATTATCAATAGATATTAAATATTAAGAAGTAAATCATAAAGTTAAAGTTTCCACGGATTGCCTTTGCGTATGTGAGATTGGCAGTTATGGGCTGAGCTTGTTTTCATTGACAGATAGGTGCATATGTTGAAAAATTAAAGCGTAGGGGTTCGAAATGAACCATCGTCCGACATGAATTTTCAGGAGGAGTCTATGGTAACGAGAGTCGCTTTGGTACTGGCTTTGTCGCTTCTTGTATTTCCAGTCGCTTTCGCTGCGGTGGAAGTGGATCTAGTAGGAGGAATCGGCAGTTCCGCCGTCAGCATGGGCTTCGGAACCTTCGGCGGAAACACGTGAGGGGATTTCCGTATGAACTTCAATGTTTCGGTCGATACCAATCTTTTCTTCAGCGCCAACCATGGCATGACCGTCGGAATAGGGCTCAACGCCCTGGCCGCACGCAACGGATCCGCATCTCTCGCTCTTTCCGCCGGATATCTGTTCAGGACTCCCGTAAAGGATTTCGATCTGTTGGTCTGTGCGTAGGACCGCAGATCAACGGCATAGGTTCCGACGAGGGACGCTTCGGAATATTCTCCAGCGTGAACCGTGATTACTACATGACCGAACGGGTATTCCTGAGGGGAGGAGCCGGGATAGCCATCGATTTCCTCCGGTTCGCAGAAAGGACAAGCAACGGAATGTTCTGGGTCACTTTGAGCGGCCCGTTTTTCGGTATCGGCTATTCCTTCTAGATCCTGCATCTTTTTGTTGCGGCAAGACACCTGACGTGATATTCAAGCTCGACTTCATCGGGAATCAGTATCAGGACCGAACCGCAAGGCACGGGCTCCTTTGATCTTCTCCATTCGAGTATCGTGTCCATGCACGGTCTCTGATCGTCCGAGTTGAGGATGGTTTTTGCGTCGAAGAGCAGGTCCTGAGAGCTGTATTTTAGTGATATGTCATATAAA
>CASEKE010000045.1 GCA_949288415.1 uncultured Spirochaetales bacterium | reverse complement strand
CGTGCGCTTCCCAGAATCGTGCCGCCCTTCTCCTGTATGTCGTCGACGACATCGGGATCGAGTGGAATCAGCGGCCATGGCGAATTCTCGAGGAGTCCGAGATAGCCGTACTGTATGCCTGAGATCCTCCTGACGCCGTATCGGTACCATAAACATCTCACGACCGCCCTTATGACGTTGTTCAGTCCCGGGCAGATTCCTCCGCATGTACATATCGCGGCATGTACATGGCTAGGGTTGAAATAAATCTTCTTTCTAGGCCCTGCAAGCTCGCAGGATTCGGAGTGCAGAGGAACTGTCTTTCCGTCCACTACCTTCGTACCGAGATCGTAGAGGATCCTGTCGTCGTCCGATACATAGTCGGAGATTCCGTCTCCCGCGCTCGAAGACATCCTTATCGGGGTGTTCAGCTTGGCAACCCCAAGGCTTTCGATGGTGAAATCATACTGAAGATCCGCCATTGTCGTCACTCTCCTTCATCAGTTTGTCCAGTGCCTCGTTGAATCGGGCATACGGCTCCTCCGCCCTGTCCTTCACCTCCTGTTGGAAGTCGCGGTATAGGGCGATGAAGCTTCGGGCGAACGGAGTCAGGCTGGAGCCCTCTCTCATTCTGCCCCCCTTCTTTCTCACGATCAGCGGTCTGCCGAGGTTTTCCTCGGCCCTGGTAATCATAGAATAACCCTTGCTATACGCAATATCAAGGTTGTTGGCAGCCATTCTCAGGGAGCCGGTGCGTCCTATCTCCTCAAGGAGCCAGAGGACCCCGATTCCCATGTACTTGCAGTCTTCATCGTCCGTGAGATAGATCTTTATCTTGAGCCCCATAGCTCCTCCACGGCCTTGTAGAGCGTGGCAATGAGATCGGCAAGCTTGTCCTTCTCGACCGAACAGTATGCAAGGCGGAGAGTCCGTCCCATGATGTTGATGGCTCCGATCTGGTATTTCTCCAGAAGATACTTCCTGAGAGCCTCGGCATCATGCTCGGTCGTATCGAAAGCCATGAAGTAGCCGGAATTGAACGGATACGGCTTCAGCAGAGGGTGGTTGGCGTAAGGAGCAAGCAGTCTCTTCATCTCCTGATACCGCGAAGCCATCTCGCTATATGTCTTCTCCCTGTCGCTCTCGTAGTTTGCACCGTTGAGCATGGCATCGAGCAGCAGGGTCTGGCCCGGCCTGTCGCAGTTGGAGACGGTACAGCGGATTGCGCCGAGAGTCTTCTTCGAAAGTGCATCGAGAACCTCGGAAGAAAATCCCTTCGAGGCATAGCTGATGAAACCGATCCTGAAGCCCCACACCATCTCTTCCTTCGTGGCCGCATCGCCCTTCACGACAAAGATGTTCTCATCGGCATCGGCAAGATAAGCAAATAGAGATTCCTTTTCGGTCTCGTCCTCGTAGAATAGTCCGAAGTATGCATCGTCTGTGATCACCAGCACCTTTTTTGTCGCGGCGACTTCCTTCAGCGCCGAAACGATCTCCTGGGCGGCTTCCTTGGAAGGAGAATATCCGGTGGGATTGTTCGGGAAGTTCAGGATAAGACGGCATGTATCGCCCTTGCACGAAAGAAGCGCCTCCTTCATGGCCTTTGTGTCGACATGGCCCTTCTCGTCGAAGAAACGGAAAAGCTTGAGTCTGCCGTCTACCAGATCGGTGAAAACGAGATCGTAGTTATCCCAGAACAGATCGGGGCAGACGACCTCGTCGCCGGGAGCCACGAAGAGCAGCGCAGCAATGCTTATCGCATGGGTCAGTCCGGCTGTCACTATCGGCTCGGAGAAGAGTTTTCCCTCGAGCGTCGGATTCTTCCTGATGATCTCCTTTTTCCAGAGAGCTCGCAAAACTTTGTCGCCTCCGCCGGGAGCATAGTTGAATATCTGGCTGGGCTTGAAGGCTCCAGGCGTGAAACGGTTGTATATGTCGGAAAGATGCATGGGCTGACCGTTGCTTGTAGCAAGACCGACTGTGGCATTGTGCCTTGTGGCCTTCTCCCCTGCTTCGGCAGACTGTGCGACGATTCCCTTGGGGAAATACATTCTTCTTCCTGCAGGCGACAGGAAGGCTCCGGCCACGGAAGTGTCCAGTACGGCATTCAATTCCTTTGCAAGTGCATTCATATTCGAGATCTCCTTTGATGGACATATTACCGATTTTCAGAAAAAAAGCACACTAGAAAAGAACAAGTTGGTCTCCTTCCTGGCCTTTTTTTTCTTCTCCTTTTCCTAATAATGCAAGAAATTCCTTCTCATCTACTATCTTGACGCCGAGTCTCTCGGCCTCCGCCCGCTTTCCGCCGCCTCCGCTGCCTGCAAGCAGATGAGTCGTCTTTCCGGTCACGGAAGATACTGTCCGACCACCTCGCTTTACTATCTCGTCCATGGCCTTCTGTCTAGGGTTGAAATTCTCGAACGAACCGGTCACGCACCATACGGTACCGGAAAGGGAATCGTCCAATTTCTCTTCCCTCTCGTCTGAAGCGTCGAACTTGAGACCAGCTTGCCGCAAGACATCGATCGTTGTACAAAGTCGCTCGTCCCTGAGGGCATCGACTATCAGCTGTGCGATTTTAGGACCTATCCCATCCACTTTCTCGAGATCATCCGAGGTTGCGGCAAACAGCTTGTCCATGGAATCGAATCCTCCTTTGATGAGCATCTCCGCGCTTTTCTTCCCGATCTCTGCTATTCCCAGAGAGGACAGAACCACTTTGAACGGTTGTTTCTTCGAGTTCTCGACGCTCGTCTTGATCAGTGCGATGGTCCTTTCCCCTATCCCAGGCGTTCCCGCGAGACTGTCGTAGTCGCAGGTGTATATATCCTCCACCTTCCTGACCAGACCACGGTCGTAAAGGATGTTCATCGTCTTCGGACCGAGAGTTTCTATGTCCATCTGTGTCCTTCCGGCAAAGAACGAGAGCATCTGTCTCGCCTGCTCGGGACATTCCCTGTTCGGACAAAAGAGATGCGCACCGGAGGCGACGAGAGCAGTACCGCAGGACGGGCATATCCCATTGATACGATATGTAGTATTCCCGTCGGAGTTTTTCTCTATGACGTCTTCAACGGCAGGTATCACGTCTCCCCTCTTGACTATCGACACAAGATCGCCGATTGCAAGTTCCATGGAATCGATGTACTCCTGGTTGTGCAGAGTGGCACGCTTGATCACAGACCCGCCAAGATGGACAGGCTCTAGCTCGGCCACAGGGGTGATCCTGCCGGTCCGACCTACCTGGACCGTGATTCCCAGGAGTCTGGACACTGCCTGCGGAGATTCGAACTTGTACGCTATCGCCCATCGAGGATGATGCTCCGTGTAGCCGAATCTTTCTCTGGTATCGAGCTCGTTTATCTTGAATACCAGGCCATCTATCTCGTAGGCCAGCCCTTTCCGTTCCCTAGTCTTTGCATCGAGATACTCCTGCATCATCGAAAAGGAATATGCATCCCCGGCAAGACCTGCATCGAGAAGTGCTGCGGATGCCATCTCTTTTGTCTCGGCAAAGAACGCCACATGCGGATTGATTCGGAAACCGAGCCTTCCGAGTTCGGAAAGTATATGCAAATGATCTTTGGGGGTCATCGTCCTGTCCGTCCAAAAGCCCTCGTAGACGAACATGTCCAAAGGGATTTTTGCTGCATCGCTGGACTTCTGCCTTCTTATCGTCCCTGCTGCGAGATTTCTGGGATTCGCGGCCTTCTCTTCCTGGTCGGCCATCTCTTCGTTCAATCTCTCGAAGTCCTTCTTGTTGAGAAAAACCTCGCCCCTCACAGCAAGGTCGACAGGATCGGAAAGCCTGAGCGGAACGCTTCTGATGGTTCTGATGTTCGCGCTCACGTCGTTTCCCACCTCCCCGTTTCCTCTGGTCACTCCGCGGACAAGGACACCCTTCTCGTAATAGAGCACCATCGACACTCCGTCTATCTTCTCTTCCCCTACGAACGTAAGGGCCGACGACTCCTTTTTTATGCACTTTTCCATGAATTCGAGAACCTCGCCCTCGCTGTATGCCTTGTCCAATGAAAGCACCGGAACGGAATGCCGGTACTCCGGGAAATCGTTGGAAAGGTCCGAACCGACGCGCTTTGTCGGACTGTCAGGAAAGACGAGGTCGGGATTCTCCTCCTCGAGCTCTGAGAGCTCGTCGAAAAGCCTGTCATACTCCATGTCAGATACCAGCGGCCTACCGTCGACATAATATGCTTTCTGATATGCTCTCAGAAGCTCTGAAAGCTCTTGAACTTTTTTCAACTTATCCATAACAGGGGGAATTATAGCACGGAATCCTCTCTTTTGTTGATTATCGCCCCTTTAGGTGGTAAGCTGTTTCCATGGCAGAAAAGAAGAATTTTTCCCGCATCAACATGCGTTTCGGCATACTGCTCACCAGCAACGAAAGCAACGTCGAAATCAGGAACATAAAGATGCCGGAACTCGAGCAGAAGTACTATGTGCTCAAGGCCGACGACATTCCCGGAGAAAATAGAATAGACATATTCGGAACAAAGATTCCGATCCTTGCCGAGGAAGCCATCCACTACAAAGGAGAAGCCATTCTGGCCATATTCGGTCCGGACTACGAATCCACTGAGATACTCAAAAGACAGATAGAAATCGAGACTGGAGAAATCAGCGAGCCGGAAAAGAAGGTCGAGCAGCAGGAAACGGTAAATCCCGAGGCGGCGACGGAAACCTCCGGGGACGAACCACCCATCGATATAGAGATCGAAGACGTCAAAGATCTCCCATTCTCCGCCGAGGACGAAGAAAAAATAACCAGAGACGAATACGGCTGGGGAAACATCGAGGATTTCAGGCAAGGCAAGAGGGAAGCCAAGGACGAGGAAGGGAACATAACGGAAATCTTCAAGGAATACAGGAAGGTCGAAAGCGAATTCAATCTCTCCTCTGTCGACTCGGAGCTCTACACACTCTATTCCACGACATGCTGGACGGAAGGAAACAGCCTTCACGTGGATGTGCCGACACAGTATCCGGAACTCGTGAGAAGAAGCGTCGCCGAAGCCACGGGAATCGACCTTAAGAAAGTGATACTCCACATCCAGGACTACAACTCCCCTGCAGACGAATTCTTCTACAGGCCGACGAAGATCGCATGCATTGCTGCGGTCGCATGCCTGAAACTCAAACTCCCTGTGGAGATCAGGAGCAGAGCCTACTCGAGGCGCGGTGCGATAAAGACGATAAGGACTACGTACCTTTCCGATGACAACCATCCTTTGGCGGAAGAGGTAGTGCACACCGTCGAGCTCGGTGCATATCCGATACTGTGGAGGGAATATCAGAGACAGGCCATCGCAGGCCTCATACCGTCGTATCCGCTTTCGGCGTTCAAGGCGACGGTGCAGGTAGAGAAAAGCGACAGGTTCCCATCATCCCTCTTCGCATCGCTTGGATATTCGGAGGCTCTGGCCAGCACGGAGTACCATATCTCAGAGATTGCAAAGGCTGTGGACATGACACCTCTGCAATTCAGGATGACGGCCTGCAAGGACAAGAGAAAGTTCACCGACTACCTTCCTGCAATCGAGCTTACGGACATCAAGAAGATCACAAAGTCGGTGGCATCGAAGAGCTCTTTCGACAGAAAATGGAGCGCAAACAACTTCCAGAAGTTCGATTTCGGTCTGCTGGGATACATACGAGGCATAGGACTGGCAAGCGGCATCGGAATTGCCGGATTCTCGACATCGTTCATAAAAGAACACGATTTTCAGGCAAAGCTGACGTACACAGCAAAGGACACAGTCACCGTCAACAGTTCCGCATTCAGCCATGGGACGGCTCTGAAGTACTGGCAGAACATAATTCAGGAGGAACTGAATCTCGACAGGAGCGATGACGTGATATTCATCTCGTCCGAGCAGAGTCCGATAGACTCGGGCCCAAAGGTTCTCTCGCGTTTCGTATGCAACTTCTCGCGACAGCTGCTGGCCGGAGCAAAGAGGCTCAAGCAGCTGAAGGAAACGGAGAAGCCGCCGTTCTCGCTTCTTGTGGACGTCGAGAACAAGTATTTCCCCTGCGAATTCGACGAAGGCTGTTTCGGCTCCATGGTCGTGGAGATTCGGATCAACGAGAACGACTACCGCGTCGTGGTCGAGGAAGTCTGGGCCGAATACTCCATCGGAGTCATAGCTGAGGAGACGATCCTCATGAACACGATCAAGCAGACAATCATGAGGACCCTCGCAGAGAACGGAGCGATTCTTTCCGAGCATTGCCGGATAAACGTAAGCATCAACAGAAGGCTCACGGACAATGTTGCAGCCGTGGTCTCGATGACGAGGGCTCTCGCCACGGGAGCGTTGATGAACGCACTTACGCAGGCTTTCGGAAAGAAAGGTGCGCTTCTGCCGACCAGTGCCGAGTACCTTCTCAGCACAAGGAAAGCAAAGAAAGAGGAAAGGAAGGCCAACGCCTGAGTTTACTGGACTATAGGATATACAAAGCGGAGAAGCCATGAAGATAGAATGTACAATAGACGGAAGCACGCTCTCTCTGTCGCTTAATTCCAACAAGCCCCTTTCGAGGATACTGATGGACAATCTCGACAACAGGAGCATAAAGACGCACTGCGAGGGCGAGATGTGCGGACAGTGCATCGTGCTGATAAACAACAAGCCCGTGCTCAGCTGCCTCGTTCCCGCCTTCGAGATAAGGGGAAAGAACATAATAACTTTCGACAGCTTCCAGAAGACAAAGAACTACAAGGACATTGAAAGAGCATACGAGGTCGTGAAAGCCAGGCCTTGCCCGAACTGCTTCAATGCCAAGACCTTGATAATAGAATCCCTGATTTCCCGCGGCGAGACCGACGACGAGGACATAATCAAGGAACTCGACATAGTCAAGTGCCATTGCCTCACGCCGCAGGATGCCGTCAGGATAGTGAAAGAAACGATAGAGATAAGGAGGAGAAGACGTGTACGAAGGTCTTAGAAGCCCTAACATCCATACTCCGAAGAACCTGGGCGAGTACTCCTCGATAATCCAGCATTACCCGCTCTCAACCCTATGGGCCGGAGGAACTTACATAATGAGCAGGAAGGACAGCTATCCTTCCAAGAGCACGAACAACGAGATAATATACCTCGGAGAGGTCGAGGACCTGCATCGGTTCCAGAGAAACGACCGCCTGGCAGAATTCGGATCGATGGTGACGATGGACGAGATACTTTCCGCAGGAAAGACCATTCTGCCGAAGGTACTCATAGACAACATCAAGGCCCTCGGCGGACAGATAATCTGCTCGAGAATCACGATCGGCGGATCTATAGCCACGGAAGATTTCAGAACGAGCATCCCGGCAACGTTGTCGATACTCGATACGTCCTGCGAGGTCCGCTTCTTCAAGAAGAAAAGAATGCATGCAAAGTGGATGCCCATCCTCCACCTGTTCGACAAGACGGGAAAGCTTAATCTCCCGCAACAGGCGCTGATAAGCAAAATAAGGATAAACCTGAACCAGAGAAGCTATCAGTTCTTCCGCGAGGAGGGGGCGATCATGACCGACAGCGGCAATGCAGTAGCACTCAGCTTCATCTGCAACCCGGAGCAGGATGTTGTCAACGACGCCCGCTTTGCGGTAACCTACCCTAACCTCGGTTTCCTCTGTTCCAGGGATCTGGACAACCTGTTCACCAGCGTCCGCTTCCCGCTCGACCGCACCGAGAGCGCATCGTTCGAGGAGGCTCTGATGGCAAATATCGCCACGACCTTCGCAAAGGCTTCGGAGCTGCAGAAGGCACGGACAAGAGGAATGCTCAGAGAGATCGTCAGCGATCTCAACATGAGGGCGCTGACCAACCCTGTCAGCGACGCCAAGGTCACGATCTAGGAGAAACATGAGCAATTTCGTACATCTTCATAACCATACCGACTATTCGCTGCTCGACGGAGCCGCACCGATCGGGAAATACATAGAGAAAGCCAAGGAATACGGCATGCCCGCCCTCGCCATCACCGACCATGGAAACATGTTCGGGGCGATATACTTCTACCAAGGGTGCAGAGCGGCAGGAATCAATCCGCTCGTAGGCTGCGAATTCTACGTGAATCCGAGCGACAGAAAATCCCGCGATCCATCGAACAAGTACTACCATCTTATACTCATCGCCATGAGCGACAAAGGCTACCACAACCTGATGGAGCTCAATGCCATAGCCTACAAGGAGGGCTTCTACTACAAGCCGAGGATCGACGACGAGTCGCTACGGGCACACAGCGAGGATCTCATCTGCACCTCCGCCTGTCTTGCGGGAGAAATCCTGCAGATCCTCATGCAGCCACAGCAGCGCGGCTCTAAGGAATTCGTACGCCCGAGCAAGGAGCAGGAAGCAAAGAACTACGAAGCGGCAAAGGAAAGAATACTGTGGTTCAAGGACCTCTTCCAGGATCGGTTCTACATAGAGCTGCAGGACCATGGCCTCGTGGAGCAGAAATATACCAATCCGATTCTCGTCCGCCTGGCACATGAGACGGACGTGCCGCTGATATGCACCAACGACATCCACTACATCGAAAAAGAAGACTGGAACGCCCAGGACACGCTGCTGTGCATTGGAACAGGCTCGAAAAAGCAGGACGAGAATCGCATGAGGTTCCCATGTCAGGAATTCTACTTCAAGAGCCCGGATGAGATGAGCGAACTCTTCGCATGGTGTCCGGAGGCCGTAGAAAACACCGTAAAGCTCGCAGAAAGATGCCATCTGGAGATAAACTTCCCAGGTCCTATCCTTCCCCAGTGCCAGATACCCGAACCGTTCAAGACGGAGGACGAATACCTGGTATACCTCGCAAACGAAGGTTTGAAGAAACGCTATCCGGTCGTCACGAAAGAGCTTCAGGAAAGACTTGACTACGAGCTTGGCATCATCATCAAGATGAAGTTCCCCGGATACTTCCTGATAGTCAGGGACTACATACACTGGGCCAAGGAGCACGACATACCTGTCGGTCCGGGACGAGGTTCGGGCGCAGGAAGCCTTGTGGCGTATGCCATCACCATCACCGACGTGGACCCGATCAAATACAATCTTCTCTTCGAGAGATTCCTGAATCCTGAACGCGTAAGCATGCCTGACTTCGACATAGACTTCTGCTTCGAAAGAAGGGGGGAAGTCATAGACTACGTCACGGAACATTACGGAAAGGACAAGGTCGGACAGATCGTTACTTTCGGAACCCTCAAGACCAAGGCCGTAGTGAAGGACGTGGCCAGAGTGCTGGATATCCCATACGACGAATCGAACAAGATCTGTGCGCTGATTCCGGACGAGCCGAAAATGACGCTGCAGAAAGCCCTTGATGCCGAACCGAAGTTGCAAGAATACAAAAAACGGGGTGGTGTGTACGAGGAACTGTTCCAGACCGCAGCGAAACTTGAAGGTCTGCACAGACATACCTCGCTGCATGCCGCCGGAGTCGTGATCGGAAGGGAGAACCTCGAAAAATACGTTCCGCTCTGCTGCGATGCAAAGACGGGAGGCATAGCCACACAGTATACGATGAAGCAGATTGAGGACTGCGGACTGGTCAAGATGGACTTCCTCGGACTAAAGACGCTCACTCTGATCAAGCACACTGTCGACCTCATAAAAAAGAGGGTCCCCGACTTCGACATCAACAAGATCGACGAACAGGACAAGAAGACATTCCAGATGCTCTGCGACGGAGACAGCTCCTGCGTTTTCCAGTTCGAATCTCCCGGAATGAGAAGGATATTGAAACGGGCACAGCCGTCGAACATCGAGGATCTCGTGAGCTTGAACGCGCTTTACCGCCCAGGCCCCATGCAGTTCATCGACCAGTTCATCGACTGCAAGCACGGAATCAGGCCGATACAGTATCCGGATCCCGACCTTGAGGGAATCCTGAAAACGACCTACGGAGTAATCGTATATCAGGAACAGGTAATGCAGGTAGCGCAGATCATCGCGGGCTACACGCTCGGACAGGCGGACATTCTGAGAAGAATCATGGGAAAGAAGCAGGCGGACAAGCTTGCCGCCGAGCTGGTCAAGTTCAGGGAAGGTGCAGTAAAGCGAGGTTACGATGCCAAGCATGCGGAAGATATATTCCACATTCTGGAACCGTTCGCAGGATACGGATTCAACAAGAGCCACGCAGTAGCCTACTCGATAGTGGCCTACCAGACGGCATTCCTGAAAGCCAACTACCCTGCGGAATTCCTTGCGGCGAACCTGACGAACGAAATGGGAAATCCGGACAAGTTCACGGAATATCTGAACCTCGCTCCGCAGATGAACCTCAGGATACTTCCCCCGTCCATCAACAAGTCGGATGTACACTTCAACGTTGCCGACGGGGACATTATCTACGGTCTTGCCGGAATAAAGAACGTCGGAGAGAACGCAGTAGCGGCAATTATCCAAGAAAGGGAGAAGAGAGGACCGTACAAGAGTTTCATCGACTTTCTGGAAAGGATGCCGGAATCCCTCAATTCCAGACTGCTGGAGAGCCTCATACTTGCAGGCGCGTTCGACGAGCTTGGAGTCAACAGGGCCACGCTGATAGCGAATCTCCCGGATGCGATCAACTACGACAAGTCGACCAGGGAACTTACATACGGCGGACAGATGTCCCTCTTCGGCGACGAGGATGCGGCGATGAACGAATTCACGATGCGTCCGGTCGAGGACTGGACCGTCGACGAGAAACTGAGAACCGAGAAGGAAATGCTTGGCTTCTACATCTCCGGTCACCCTGTGGATGCGTACCAGGACAAGATGGACGAGTGCGTCCGCATACGCTTCGACCATCCTGAAGACATACCCATAGCCAGGACGACGTCCGTGATCGCAATGGTCGCATCGACTAAGGTCATAAAGCTGAAGGACGGCAAGAAGATGTGTGCATATACCCTCCAGACGAAGGAAGGAGAGATGGATGCAGTGGCTTTCCCGAAGACTTTCGAGAAAATAGAGAACCTGATCGAGCCGAACAAGGTATACGGCTTCAGAGGTTCGTTCAGTTACCGCGGGGAGGGTCTCAGCTACGCCATCGACGAGGTCATGGACCCGAACATGATGCAGCCGGACAACATCAACAGAATCGTGATTTCCCTCAAAGAGGACAAGATTCTCGAAGAAGGTGCAATCGACGTACTCAAGGCCACGCTGCAGGCCAGGCATGGAGATCTACCCGTCTGTCTGGAGCTTGAGAACCAGATGAAGGGGCTCCGGCTGGGATACAACATGAGCGTGAGCTACAAAAGCGATCTTGTAAAAGAACTGAAGGAACTTGAGGTGGTCGATTCGGTCAGAATTTATTAAGTTCTCTTTAATGGAGATTGAACAATGGCACAAGTTGCACTTTTCATAGCAAGACTTCTGGAAGTCTATTCATTCGTGATATGGATAAGGATTCTTATGAGCTGGATCGTTCCCTATCCGCAACCGGGATCGTTCAGCTATTATCTGGCCCTTCTGGTCGATCCGTTTCTCAACATGTTCCGATCCAAGAATTTCAGGGTCGGAATGCTGGACTTCTCTCCGCTGATCGCCATCGGCCTGCTCACTGTCGTACAGAGCGTGTTCAGCATATATGGCTACTATGGCAGGATAACGCTTGCTCTGATAGTCCAGCTGTTCATAAACGCATTCTGGAGCTATGGAATAAGCATTTTCTTCACTATCTCGCTGATCCTGATCGTCCTCATGCTGATCGCATCGTTCATGCGTACCGGGCAGTTCAAATATGCGATGAGTGCCCTAGGAAACAATACGTTCGGTTCCCTCAAATCCTGGATACAGAGGACATTCTTCAAGAAAAGGATTCTGACGGAAACTACCATGAATATTGTCGTACTCGTCATCTTCGCAGTTCTCTATTTCGCCTCTAAGGAGCTTTTCATGCTCCTGATGCGCCTTGCCGCAAAAATTCCTTTCTAGAGCAGCAGGATGAAGCTTCCACCGGATTCGATCCTCAACGTGCCACGTGTCGGAAAGGCGCTTGCGAAAGACTTCGAGAACCTCGGAGTCAGGACGCTTTCCGACATGCTCTCTCTTCTGCCGAGAGCCTACGAGGACAGACGGTTCGAAAGAAGGGTGAAGGCTTCCTCAGAGGACAATCCCTACGTATACTGCAGGATTTTCATCGAAAGAAAATCGTACTTTCCCACAAAGGCAGGGCGAACACTCAAAGTATCGTGCAGAGATGACGACATGACGGAACTAAACCTGCTCTGCTTCAATCGCGACTTTCTGGACCGGCAGCTCAGAATCGGCGACTGCTGGTACATCAGCGCCTCTGTGCAGAAGAGCTACGGATCCTACAATGCCTCGGCGTTCGAGCTCAAGAGAACAAAGGAGGAGGCCGGCATAGGTTCTATGCTCCCGATATACCCTCTGAGCGGCTCGCTTACACAGAAGATGATGCGCAGCGCGGCACGTTTCGCCATATACTCCCTTACTCCGATCGAAGACTGTCTCCCGCAGGAAATGCATGAACGCCTCGGCCTGATGCATAGGGATGCCGCATTTAGGGCGATACATATGCCGAAGGACCCCAAGCAGACAAGCCGGGCGAGAACAAGTCTGGCCTTTACCGAGCTTTTCCTGCTTGAGCTACAGCTCGTAAGGGAAAAGGGAGCTTCGGGGAACGGGAAACCTGGGAAGCTTTGCAGGCTCGAGCAAAAACTGCTGGAATCGCTTCCGTTCAGTCTGACCGACGACCAGATGAAAGTGATCGGAGAAATCGACAGGGATCTCGATTCCCATCGCCCGATGAACCGTCTGCTTCAGGGAGACGTAGGAAGCGGCAAGACCTTGGTTGCCTGGCTCTCGAGTCTGCATGTGATCGAAAACCATGGGCAGGTGGCCTTCATGGCCCCTACGGAACTTCTTGCCAGACAGCATGCGGAAAAAGCGGCAGAACTCCTGGCCCCTCTCGGCATCAGGATATGTTTCCTGACGGGAGAAGTCATGGGGAAAAAGAGAAAGCTGCTGACAGACGGTCTCCGTGATGGAGAGATAGACCTGGCGATAGGAACCCATGCACTGTTTTCTTCCGATGTGGAATTCAGGAATCTGTCATATGTGATAATAGACGAGCAGCACAGGTTCGGCGTCGAGCAGATGAACACGCTGACGGGAAAGGGAAAAAGGCCGAACGTACTCGCAATGACCGCTACGCCGATACCGAGGACTCTTGCTCTGACGGTATTCGCGGATCAGGACATTTCTACCATACGTACTATGCCCAACGGAAGAATCCCCATAAAGACGCATCTCGTCAGAGAATCGCGGAGAGAGGAGATGTTCGCCGCGATCGAGGTGGAATTCAAGCGCGGGCGTCAGGCGTATTTCGTCTACCCCAGGATAACGGACGAAGGGGAAAGCGACCTGAGGGACGTCAACACGATGTACGAGGAACTCAGGAAGCGCTACCCTAACTATCGCTCCAGGATGATCCATTCCAAGCTCGCGGACGAAGAGAAGATGGAAATACTGACGTCGTTCAGGCTCCATGAGCTCGACTATCTGGTGTCGACAAGCGTAGTTGAAGTCGGGATAGACATTCCGAATGCCACAGTAATCGTCATAGAGCATGCCGAACGGTTCGGACTGGCCGCTCTCCACCAGCTCAGAGGAAGGGTCGGACGATCGGATCTTCCATCCCACTGCTTCCTCGTCTTCGGGTCGTCTTTGACGGAAGAAGGAAAGGAAAGGCTGAAGATACTGAACGAAACGAACGACGGGTTCCTCATCGCGGAGAAAGATCTTGAGATAAGGGGACCGGGAGACATTGTCGGCTCCAGACAGAGCGGGTTCATAAGTCTCAAGTATGCGTCCCTCACCGAGGACTACGAACTCATAAACCAGGCCAAGGCGGAAGCGGAAAGAATAGTACGAGAGGACCGAGGCCTCATAAAAGGCGAGAATGCCTGTCTGCGACAGGTTGTCATGAAAGAAGGAAAGCTTTAATCTGAAACTATGCGAATCACAGGCGGAAAATACTTGAGAAGAAACGTCATATGCCCTCCCGGCGTCATACGTCCGGCCATGGACAGGATGAGGGAATCGCTATTTGCGATCCTGGGAGATCTCTCTGGCTGCTCGTTCCTCGATCTTTTCTCAGGCAGCGGATGCGTCGCGATCGAAGCGGCAAGCAGAGGTGCCAATCCCGTGCACCTTGTCGAGATGGATCGGGGCAAGAAGGCGACGATAGAAAAGAATCTATCGTTCGTCGAGGAGGAAAAGAAGCTTTTCCTGATGGACGTGAACAGATTTCTGGCGCAGTGTACATATTCCTACTCTCTGATCTACGCAGACCCTCCGTTCAACATGGAAGGAAAGGTGGAGCTTGCACAAAAGATCGTCAAGGCCCATATTCTCAAACCGGGAGGACTTTTCATGATCCACTATCCCGAAGAGGAAAGACGCCTATGGCCGGAAAAGATCGAAGGGCTGGAATTCGTGGACGAGAGAAAATACGGACGCTCTATGCTACGTTTCTATAGAGCTGAGAACGAGGAGATATCATGATAAGCATCGACGAGAACGACATCGGTCGTGACATATATGCAGTAAGAGCATCGGATTCGGATCGCTTCAACAGCGCTTCGATTCCTTTTTTCTTTTCGGCAATCCAGGAGATGGGAGGTACCCATGCAGGTGCACGCGGCCTCTCGATAGAGGACATGCAGAAAGACCATGGCTGGACATGGGTAATCACCAGAAGCAGGATCGAGTTCGATTTCCTTCCGCACTGGAACGACGAGGTGGAGATGGTGACATGGCCTCAGAAAGGCTACAAGCTCCTATGTCCTAGGGTTGTACAGGGATATGTCGAAGGCAGGAAATCGTTCGAAGCGATGACACATTGGGTCATACTGGATATAGCAAGAAAACGTCCTATAAGGCCTTCGGAACTCGGAGATACCCTTCCGCCCCCTCCTGAAGATGTCTGCTACCGAGATCCGGCACTTGAAAAACTTCCGAAATGGGACGACGAGGAAAAGCTCGAGCTTCTGGAAGTCTATCGTCCTATGCCGTGCTACTACGACATAGACCTGAATAAGCATGTGAACAACGTCGTCTACATCCGCTGGATCACAGAAGCGCTAGGGGAAGAGTTCCTCGACGCCTTCCGGATCACGATGATGGACGTTCAGTGGATAAGCCAGACATACAGCCACGACAGGATCAGGGTCGAAACGGCGATCATCGAGAAATCGGATGAAAAGACCCGACTGATCCACAGGATAATGAGAGAAGAGGAAGGCAAGGAGGATGCCATTGTCTTCGAGGCTCTCAGCTATTGGAGGAAAAAGGATCAATAATGGGGAGGACGCCGGCTGGGCCTGTCCTGGCCGGATTCCTCGATGAGGTCCTTCACTTTGTCCTCAAGACTCTTCATGCGCATCTCGAGAAGGGCCATTGCCCTTCCCTGCTCTATCACGACCTCGTTAAGCTCCGCATTCTGCTTTTCAAGGTAGCTTATTTTTATCTCCAGACGTTCTGTTTCTTCGCTCATGCCTTCGATTATCACTTTTTTCCACGGAGAAGGCAACAATATTCAAAAATGTGAAACAGAATGCAACATTTTATCTTTATACATTGAGATTCTATGTTAAAATTTCTTCATATCCGAGGAGAAAACGAAATGAAAGGTGAAAGAGTAGCACAGCTCGAACTGCTCCTGAGAAGCCACCCCGAAGGTCTGAGAAGGGCCGAAATTGCAAGAAGACTGGGAGTACACCGTTCAACGATCTCCCGCTATGTCGAGGAAGTCTCGGAGAAGATAGACATCTATGAAGAAAACAACCTGATCAAGATAAGGCACAAGGACGAGGATGTGAACGAAACGCTGAGCATCTACGAATCCCTCGCCTTCAACATGAGTGCCGAGATGCTGGTCCATAATCTCGATGTGCAGAACCCACATCTGGCATCCGGTCTGAGAAAACTCGCGATGAACATGCGTTCATATGCACCGAAAATCAGCGACAATATTCTCGAACTTGCCGACAAAATCGATCAAAGCCTGGAGGAACAGCGGTCGCATGGAAGCGTGTACAACAAGATTCTGGAAGTGCTGATAGACTGCTGGGTCTCCGGACGGATAGCCCGCATCACCACAAACAAGCCCGAAAGCGAAGAGATCGAAATAGCGCCATATTTCATCGGCTTCAAGGACGAGGCCGCCGGAAGAGTACCGATAACAGTCACAGGAAGACTCAGGCACACGACCGATATAGTGACACTCGACATCTCTACCATCGAGGAAGCCGTGATGCTGGACGAGACATACACAATTCCGGACAACCTCAAACCGTTCAAGAGGAACGATGAAAGAGACGAGTATGATGCTATCGACATGATTCCCCTAACGCTTCGCATAAAGGAAAAAAGCGCTCTCAACAGCTTCTCGTCGATAATCCATGGCAAGATAGAGCTGTCGAAGAACGAAGACGGAACCTACAATGCATCGTTCGGCGCGGAGAACTCGATCGAGCTCATGCTAAGAATCGTACAGTCCGGAACATCCGTGGAGGTTCTCGGGCCTGAGGAATACAAGGGAAAACTCGTAAGGTACCTCGAGAGCATACTGGACATCTACAAAAAATGAGTGCAGGTCTTGAAGGCATGGCCAAGGCATCGGGCGACCAAGTAGAAAGGAAGTTCACCACATCCCTCTTCTCGAGGCTGCTTTTCTACTTTCTGATCGTCATGATAGTACCGTTCATCCTGTTTCTCACCTACTATTTCGCATCCAGCGACATAACAATCGAGAATGCGATACGTCAGCAGGCAATGACGTTGCTCGAGAAGGACAGTACCGACATACTGACCATCCTCGACGAATACAGACACAAGGGGTATGTGATATCGTCCAGCGAGACGATAGTGAAGCTTCTCGAGGGCGAAAGCGATGAACAGATGGAAAAAGACGCCTACAACCTGCTTTACAACACGATGAAGGGCGACACATATCTTGCAAGCGCGAACGTGGTCTCCGAGGATGGGCAGATCCGGATAAGTACGCACCTGTTCCCGGAAAAGTACGACCTCAGGACCTACAGCAACGAATGGGATAGGACCAACATTCTTTCAATCGCAAACCAGAAGGCAAAGAGCAACAGCTCCTCTCTCATATCGATAGAGGACCACAGGAACGAGAACGGAAAGCAGATATTCGCATCGATCCTCCGAAGGGTACTCGGAGAAGACGGAAGGATGCTCGGATACGTCATTATCGATATCTATACCGATGCGATCTCCCCGACGGTGAACAGCAACGCGCTGTTTTCGGAACTCATAATCACAGACAACACGACTTTCAGCGCATTCTCGCTGCTTCATCCCTCCCGCTACGGCACATTCGACGATTTTCCCGAGCTGATGGCCGACAACAACGTCTACTCGATAGGAATGGCCGGAACCGACTTCATCCTGCATGGCGTGGTCGAAGGCGAACTGTTCACGGAGAACCTCAAGAACATGACGCTCATCCTGATGATCAGCCTCATCATAGGCATTGCGATATCGATACTTCTTTCTCTGGTGTTTTCTCATTCGATCTCGCGGCGGATCGGTACTCTGACCAATAGCATGAAACTTATAGAAACCGGAGATTTCTCCGCACAGATAGGCAGGACCGGAATATCGGACTTCGATTTCCTCGCGTCGTCCTTCAACGTCATGGTCCGTCGTATAGACCAGTTGATAGAACTCACAAGGGAGGAAGAGAACAAACTGAGGGAAGCGGAGAGGAAGCAGCTGGAAAGCCAGATGAATCCGCATTTTCTCTTCAATACTCTCAATACTATAAAGGCCTTGGCCAGACTGCATGGTGAAAACGATATCTATACCATCAGCGTGAGGCTTGGAAAGCTGCTGAGAAGCAACATAGACACACATAGGAGCATAGAGACGGTCAAGGAGACGCTTGACATCGTCGAAAGCTATCTGATGATACAGAAGATAAGGTTCCCTGAGAAGCTCCATTACAGAATCTCTTGTCCGGACGAGCTGAAGAACGCTATGATTCCAAGACTCATTCTGCAGCCGATCGTGGAAAATTCCATAGTGCACGGCCTGGAGGAGAAGGTGGGAGACGACTGGCAGCTCGATATCGACATCAGACGGGACGGGGACTGTCTGAGAATATCCGTCAAAGACAACGGAAAAGGCTTCTCCACATCCGACTTCTCGCTCAAGGAAGCCGATAGAAACGGCCATGTAGGGCTTTACAACGTCTATAGAAGGCTTGAACTGCGATATGGCGCGAACCGCCGATTCGACATCGAAAGCAAGCCAGGTGAATATACGCTGGTCGTCATCGAGATACCGTTCGAAGAGGAGGCAAAGGAATGAAGAAGCTGACTTTGGTGCTTGTCGAGGACGAGAAGATAGTCCTCAAAGAGCTGCAGGAGATGATAGACTGGGACAAGCTAGGAATCGAACTCGTCGGATGCGCCGAGGACGGAGAGGAAGGGGAAAATCTCATAAGACGGCTCGAACCGGACATCGTGCTGACGGATATAAGGCTTCCGGGAAAGGACGGACTCGAGATGCTTGCATCCGCCCCCGTCGCGAATGCGATCATCCTTTCGGGCCATACGGACTACCAGTACATGAAGACTGCAATCAGGCTGAGCGTCTTCGACTATCTCCAGAAACCTGTCGACGACGAGGAACTCGAGGAGACCCTGGGCCGCCTTGCCGAGAAGATACGCGACGAGGAGAGCACCATAGAGGAGCTGAGAGGCGAGAAGGATGCGATAAGGCTGCCCGATGCAAAAGGTAACCATACTGTGGAGAAAGCCATCTGCTTCATGAAGGAAAACTTCAGACGTCCTATAGGACTGCAGGAGGTGGCCGAAAGTGTCAGGATAAGCGAAAACCACCTTTCCGCCATATTCAAGGAAAATACAGGCATAAACTTTCTGGGATATCTGAACGCACTCAGGATGAACGAAGCGATCAAGCTGCTTTCCACCAGCAATCTAAACGTACAGGAAATTGCAGAGAGCACCGGTTTTCCGACTCCTGGATACTTCACCAAGCTGTTCAAGAAGTATACGGGTAAAACCCCTACCCAATACCGCGACGGATCATAGTCGGTCGGAAAACAGCTCCGCTATTGCAGCTCTGAGACTTATCACAGCCTTGGCTGGGTCCTCTCCTCTGAGCATGACATTCTCCACCGTCTCGCCGATCAGGGACTGAATATCCGCCGCATGCGGACCGGAATAGATCGGATCGCTCTTTTCCATGTCGGAAAGGAACACTGCGCTATACGGCATCTCCTCGAACAGCGGGGAAGAAAGAAGATCCTTGCGCGGAACGATGAGCCTTATCTGCCTTAGATAGTCCTCGCCATGTGCCGCAAAGAGCCCTATGAGCTCCCAGCAAAGCTTCTGCACCTCGTTCGAAGAAGAGGAGTTGACCGCAAAAAAATGCACATATGGGCTGGTACCTACGTTCCGGACGGCGTTCTCGAACACCGGAAACGGAGCCACCATCCAATCGTCGCTTGCAAAGAAAGATGGATTGTCCGTCTCCATACGGCTCTCCTGATACAATCCGGAAAGACACATGGCAATCTCCTCGTGATTGAACAGAGCTCTGGCATTGATATACGTAGGAGATCCTAGGTTCAGTCCGTTCGGCCCCCACTCTGCCATGAAGGAAAAAGCCTTTTCCCAGGCATCGTCGCCTACTACGAAGTTTTTCCCGTCATCGGACACGAGAGACCCGCCAAGCTGCTCCGCCATCGGCACGAAGAATGCCAGGTAATACGGATATCGGAAATCGAAACCACGTGCAAGCAGTATGCTTCCATCGCGCTCCACGAGGCGGGACGAGATGTCTACCATCTGCTCCCACGTTCTCGGATAGTCCTTCTCCGGATCGAGGCCAGCTTCCCTGAAGATACGCTTGTTCACATACAGGCACCACGAGGTAAGCTCAAGCGGAATGCCGTAGAATTCACCATCCTTCTCAAGAGCCTCCAAAACTCCGTCGAGATATGTCGCCTCAAGATCGTCTGCAGACGAAAAACCTGCAGCCTCGTAGTCCACAGGGGCAAGATAGCCGGCAGCCAGCAGCTCGGAAAAGCCCTCCGCCGGGAAGTTGAAGAAATCCGGGGCACTGCCTGCCTGGAAGCTTCTGGAGATGACTCCGAGCATCTCGGTAGCCGTGTATTCCATGCGTTTTACGCTCACTCCGGGATGAGCGAGCTCGAACTCCTCGATAAGCTGTTCCTCGAGAACTTTTCTCTTCTCGTCCACATGTGTCCAATACGTCAGCGTGATCGGTTCGGAAGCAACATTGCCGGACGAGGCAAGCGTATATACGACAAGCGCTCCCGATGCGACGATCAGGAGCACTGCCAAAGTGATAAGAATATTTCTAGACTTGTCCTTCATGTCTGGAATACATTATACCACAGCTCAGCCCTTTCTGGAGTCATAAACGGCAGCTCCACCGAGGAAGTACCGGCTCAGGGTGAAGAACAGTATGAACATCGGAATGGATGCAAGGAAGGCACAGGCCATCATCGCGCCTTCGTCTGTCATCTTCTCCTCGCTGAACTTCGTGATATAGAGAGGAATGGTCTTCATTGTCTCGCTCTGTGCGACGAGGAGAGGCCAAAGAAGATTGTCCCACTGGTTGCGGAACGAAAGAATTCCCAATGTGGCGATGACGGGCTTGCAGTTGGGAAGTACGACCTTGGCATAGATCCCGGGTTCGGTGAGTCCGTCGACTCTCGATGCGTCCAGATACTCGGACGGGAACGTGAGAAGATACTGTCTCATCTGGAACACTCCGAATGCGGATACCATGAACGGGATTATCAGACCACGATAAGTATTGACCATCTTCATGCTGGTCGTGACCATGTACAGCGGAATCATGATTGCCTCGAACGGTATCATCATGGTCGCCATGATCGACATGAAGACCAGGTTCCTTCCGCGGAACTTGAATTTCGCAAGTCCATATCCGCAAAGAGAGGCAAGAAGGACAGTGGTCACGCTGTCGGTCACAGCTACTATGAGCGAATTCAGCAGATTCCTGAAGAACGTCGGATTGTTGTTGTTTCCCATTATCGCCCTCTGGAAGTTCGTCAGGAACGTCCTGGAGGAAGATGTGAAGTACTCACGCGACGGAATCCAGTGGAACGGCATGGCAAGAATCTGCTTGCTGTCCATGAAGGATGCAGTGATCATGAACAGGATCGGAGTGACCGTGAAGAACAGGACGAAAATGAGTATGATCCAGGCTACGACCTCTGTGATCGTCACCTTTCCTACGAATTTGTTCATATCGGTCCTCCTAGTATTCGACGTCCTCGCTCTTCTTGTTGGAAAGAAGCTGGAGGTAGGTGAAGAACAGCATAATGACGAAGAGCACGATACTCATCGCAGATGCCCTTCCCAGTCTGCCGTTCCTGATTCCCGTGAAGTAGATGTTCATCGTGATGACATCGATCGGGGCTCTCGACGATCCCCCCTGGAAGAGCATGTACTGCGTACTGAATGTCTTCAGGCACTGTAGCATTGCCATGATCGAGACCATGACAGTCGTCGGTCTCAGAAGAGGAAGGGTGATTCTCCAGAAGGTATGCCATCTGGACGATCCATCTACAGTAGCTGCCTCGTAGATCGTCGTCGGAATTGCGGCAAGGCCTGTTATGAAGAGTATCACGAAGTATCCTATGTACTTCCAGAAATATATAAGCATCGTCGAAATCTGCAACATCGTCGAATCGACGAGCCACCCGTAGTCGACACCGCTTGTTCTCATTACGAAGTTGGAGATCTGATTCATGAGTCCTCTTGGATCGAAGATTATCATCCAGATCGCGGCAGCAACGACCGATGAAAGGACTGCAGGGGTATAGTACATCAGCTGCAGGAATCCTCTCTGCTTGTCCTTCCTGAGCTGCATCAGGAAGACTGCAACGATAAGAGAGATCACTATCATCGGAATGAACGTTCCGAATGTGAACACCAAGGTCGCCCTTATCGAATTTGAAAGCGGAAATCCGCCGTTGTCTTTGGTGAAAATATAGATATAGTTGTCCAAGCCGATGAACTTGCTGGTCCTTGCAATGGCCTGCCTATCCGTAAGGCTTGTCACGAATGCATATATGATCGGGTAGAAGCTGAAAACGGCAAAGAAGATGAGGCATGGAACGGTGAACAGGAAGCCCCATCTGGCCTGTTGCTTCTCGATGCTGAAGGTCTTTTCCTTTTTCCTGGCCAACTTTCTCCTCCTTTCATATTCAAGCCCTCCTCCAGGAGGAGGGCCTAATGAAGATGTCCTGCGTCATCAACCTTCGTCGATGATCTCCTGTACGTTCTTCTTGAGTTCGAGATATGCCGCCTTCGGATCGACCTTCTGGAGCATTACTGACTCGACCGCAGTCCTGAGCTGGGACTGGATTTCCGTGGAAGCTGCTCCGTAGTAAACGATGTGGCCGCGCTCGAAGTCCTTTCTGAACACGTCGGAATACGGCTTGTTCTTGAAGGTATCGGACTCCATGAGTGCCTTTGTAGGCTGGATGAGGTCGACGTTCTCAAGATATTCCTCGCCATGGCTGAGCATGTATGCGATGAACTTCCAAGCCATCTTCTGCGTAGCCTCGTCGGCGTCGGCATTGACCATGTAGTAATGTCCGTAGTAGCATGCCGCTACATCCTTTACAGCATTCTCGAAAACCGGGAACGGAACGACCATCCACTCGCCGCTGTTGTAGAAATCAGGGTTCTCGGTCCTGATTCTGGACTCCTGATAGAGACCCGTATTGGCCATTGCGATGTCGTTGTTGTCCTTGTTGAAGAGCGAACGTGCGTTTGTATATGTCGGAGATCCGAGATTGAGTCCGTTCGGTCCCCACTGCTGCATGAATGTCAGCCATGTGACCCATGCATCCTCGCCTACGATCGCTTCGGTGCCGTCATCGCTGATGAGCTGGCCTCCAAGCTGTTCGACCATCGGAACCATTGCCTCGAGGTAGTATGGATAGCGGAAATCGAAACCGCGGCGGATGAGGATGTCGCCGTCACGGATGACGATCTTCTGGGAAAGCTCGACCATGTCTTCCCATGTCTTCGGATAGTCGACTTCAGGATCGAGTCCGGCATCCCTGAATACCTTCTTGTTGATGAAGATACACCAGTTTGTGAGCTCGAGAGGAAGACCATATACTTCGCCGTCATAGGTCACAGGATCGATCATTCCGTCAAGATATGCTGCCTTGACCTCTTCCGCATCCTTGTACCCGGCAGCCTCGTAATCCATCGGAGCTACGCGTCCTGCGACTATGTACGGATACTCGTCGTTGATGGAAAGATTGAACACTGTCGGGCCCTGTCCCGCCGCGAATGCGGTCTGTACGAGCTCGATGAGCTTCGTCGATGCCTGACGTGTCACGTTGATCTTGACATTCGGATGCATCTCCATGAACTCGGCGATGTATCTGTCCTCGAGAGCCTGGCGAGCTGCGTCCTCATGCGTCCAGAACTCGATCGTGATCTGCTGGTTCTCCTTGGAACCGTTTGCGAAGGTGAAGGATACCGCAAGAAGCAGCACCAGCATTACTGACAATACTTTCTTCATTGAAACCTCCTGAAGTTTTTTCCTTTTGTAATTTCAGTGTAAACTCGGGTTTCACTGCGGGCAATGGATGATTCCTATCCTTTCTGGAACATTTTTCCGCCTTGCCCGGGCAAAGGGTACGACCTGCCCGACCTACGGCGTAACAGCTCGGAAGGACTTGCGTACGGACAAAGAGAGGCCAGGGAAAATGCAAAAACCGCATTTGGACGCTTCAAATGCATAAAAGACCGTAAATCTGTCCAATTTGATAAAATTCATAAAATAATTCTTCATATTCCAAATAAATATGTTAGAATAAGGGTGTGGTAATAAAAGCCTTTCCACACCCCCTTTGCTGAGCTACCTATCCCAGGTAGCTCTTTTTTACCGAATGCAAAAACCTTCAGCCCTATGCAACGTGGCATAAAAAAAGGGAGGGCATCGCCCTCCCGTTGCCGTCATCCGGCGTATCAGAGAATCTCTCCAAGAACAGTTCCGCACTTCTCGTAGAATGCAAGCCTTTCCTTTGCATCGGCAGCTGCCTTTGCAAAGAGCTCGTCCGCGTGCTGCGGGTTGGTCTTGTAGAGCGAAGAGTATCTGACCTCTCCCTTGATGAACTCCTGGTAGTCGCCAGTCGCCGGCTTGGTCTCCCATGTGAACTTCTTTCCTTCCGGAGCTTCCGGGTTGAAGCGGTAGAGCGGCCAGTAGCCAGCCTCGACAGCCTTCTTGGCCTCGACCTGCGAGTATCTCATGTTGATACCATGGTTGATGCAAGGTGCATAGCAGAATACGATGGACGGTCCCTTGTATGCAACTGCCTCCTGCAGGGCCTTCTGAGCCTGGAGCCTATTGTATCCGAGAGCACAGGAAGCAACATATACATGGCCATAGCTCATGCACATGAAGCCCATGTTCTTCTTTCCGACCTGCTTTCCTGCGTTGGCGAACTTAGCAACTGCAGCGATCGGGGTGGACTTGGAAGCCTGTCCACCGGTGTTGGAGTAGACCTCGGTATCGAGGACGAGAATCGTCACGTTCTTGCCGGAAGCGACGACGTGGTCGACACCACCGTATCCGATATCGTATGCCCATCCGTCTCCACCAATGATGAGGACAGCCTTGTCAGTGAAGTAATCCTGCAGCTCGACGATCTTCGCAAGGATTTCCTTGTTCTCTTCAGTCGGCTTCTCTGCAGCAAGTACTGCCTGGACTTCCTTCTGAGCGGTAATTCCCTCTTCTCCGTCGTTGTCCCAGAGGCTGTAGCACTTCTCGATCGCAGCCTTGAGAGCATCGGAGCATCCGAGAGCAAGAAGAGCATCGCACTTGATCTTGAGGAGATTCCTGTTGGAATCGACTGCAAGTCTCATGCCGAGACCGTACTCGGCATTGTCTTCGAAGAGCGAATTGCCCCATGCCGGTCCTCTTCCGTCCGCCCTCTTTGTGTACGGGATTGTCGGGAATGTTCCGGAATAGATGGAGGAACATCCGGTCGCGTTGGCGATGACTGCCCTCTCTCCGCAGATCTGGCTGAGAAGCTTCACGTAAGGAGTCTCTCCGCAACCTGCGCATGCACCGCTGAACTCGAAGAGCGGCTGCTTGAACTGCAGACCCTTGACGGTTCCCATGTTGAGTCCGTCGAGGTTGTCATATGTAAGGCTCTCGAAGAATTCCGCATTCGCGGTCTCTCCGGCCTCTCTCTCGTCGACGAGGGATCTGAACTCGAGTGCCTTCTCCTTGGCCGGGCAGGCTTCGATACATACACCGCAACCCTGGCAATCCTCAGGATAGACCTGGATCTTGAAGAGAAGATCTCTGTCATTCTTCGTATTGCTCTTGATGGCCTTGAATGTGGAAGGAGCCTTCTCCATGTCGGCCGGCAGGATCTGCTTTGCCCTGATGGCTGCATGCGGGCAGGACTGTACACACTGGTTGCACTGTATGCACTTGGAAGAATCCCAGTGAGGTACATAGGCTGCGACGCCTCTCTTCTCGAGCTTTGCCGTTCCGGTCGGAAGCTTTCCGTCGAAGGACATGTGGGAAACAGGAATGTCGTTTCCTTCAAGATGCATGATCGGCTCGATGATGTTCTTCGTGAACTCGTCGGCATCTTCAGGAATAAGTCTCTTCGGCTCATAGCTCTCTGTGATGGTGGAAGGAACCTTGACCTCGACAAGAGCATCGCTTGCTCCATCTACGGCTGCCCAGTTCTTGTTGACGACATCCTCACCCTTCTTGAGGAATGTCTTCTTGATGTACTTCTTGATCAGGTCGATGGCTTCCTGCTCGGGAAGGATTGCGGAGATCTTGAAGAATGCGGCCTGCATGACAGTGTTGATCCTGCTGCCGAGTCCTGCCTTTCTGGCAATCTCGAGAGCGTTGATGTTGTAGAACCTGATCTTCTTCTGGATGATCTGCTCCTGCATCTTCCTCGTGAGGTGGTTGAAGACCTCGTCGGAAGGAATCGCGGAGTTGAGGAGGAATACACCGCCTTCCTTGAGAGCGGAAAGCATGTCGTATCTTCCGATGTATGCCGGGTTATGGCATGCGACAAAGTCGGCATGGTCGATGAGCCAAGGCATATCGAGCTTGCCCTTTCCGAATCTGAGGTGGGAGATAGTGATTCCGCCGGACTTCTTGGAGTCGTATGCGAAATATGCCTGAGCATTCTGGTCCGTGTTGTCTCCGATGATCTTGATGGAGTTCTTGTTTGCACCGACCGTTCCATCGGATCCGAGTCCCCAGAACATGCAGGAGACGACACCCTTCGGAGTAACGTCGATAGGAGCGCCGACAGGAATGCTTCTTCCGGTTACGTCATCGTTGATTCCGACCGTGAAGTTGTGCCAGCAATCGTCCTTTGCGAGGAAGTCGTAGACAGCCTTTGCATGGGTAGGAGTGAAGTCCTTGGAGGAAAGTCCATACCTTCCGCCGATGACCTTGATGCCTGTCCTCTTCTGGAGGTCAAGAGCTGCGACTACATCGAGATAGAGCGGATCGCCAACGGCTCCCGGTTCCTTCGTTCTGTCGAGGACTGCGATCTTCTTTACTGTCTTCGGAAGGACGGAGACAAAGTGCTCGGCACTGAACGGCCTGTAAAGTCTGACCTTCACAAGTCCGACCTTTCCGCCTCTCTGATTGACGTAGTCGACAACCCACTCGAAGGTGTCTGCTGCAGAGCCCATGACAATTACGACATCTGTAGCATCGGGGGCTCCGACATAATCGAAGAGGTGGTACTGCCTTCCGGTGATTCCGGCGACCTTGTCCATGTACTTCTGAACGATTCCAGGAACTGCGTCGTAGTACTTGTTGACAGTTTCCCTGCCCTGGAAGTATACGTCCTCGTTCTGGGCGGCGACCTTGGTCATCGGATGCTCAGGGCGCTGTGCTCTGTTTCTGAATCTCTCGATATACTTCTCGTCGACGAGAGTCCTGATGTCGTCGTAGGAAATCTCCTCGACCTTCTGGATCTCGTGGGAAGTTCTGAATCCGTCGAAGAAGTTGAGGAAAGGAACCTGAGCCTCGAGAGTGGAAAGGTGTGCTACGAGAGCGATGTCCATCGTCTCCTGGATGGAAGATGCGCAAGTCATTGCAAAACCGGTATTGCGGCATGCCATGACGTCGGAATGATCTCCGAAGATGGAAAGGGACTGCGCGGCAAGAGCTCTTGCGGAAACATGGAAGACGGTAGGAATCATCTCACCTGCGATCTTGTACATGTTCGGAATCATCAGGAGAAGACCCTGCGATGCTGTGAAGGTCGTCGTGAGTGCGCCTGCGGCGAGTGCACCATGTACGGCACCGGCCGCACCTGCCTCGCTCTGCATCTCCATGATGTCGACCTTCTTGCCCCAGAGGTTCTCCCTTCCTGTGGAGGACCACTGCTCTGCATACTCGCCCATCGGTGATGAAGGAGTAATAGGATAAATAGCGGCTACATCACTGAAGGCATATGCAATATGCGCAGCAGCGGTGTTTCCATCAATGGTAACCATTCTTTTGTCTGCCATTTTTTTGTTACGCTCCAAAATATAGTTTTTCCGTGGAATCCACGGCAGTGTGATAACTCACCACAATTAGGATATATCAACAGCCGGCAATTGGCAACCTTCGTTTTGAAGCTTGGGCCGTAAAAACTCCATGTTTTTACTGTTTTCGGAACAATGTTCCATCCCGATAAAATACCTGAGGAAAGTATTTTCCCGTTCGTACGTGCATTTCCCTTGTACGCGTGTTATTCTCAAGGAATATCAAGGAGAACTCATGGACAAGATAGATTTGAAGGACTTTCTGTCCTACAGATACCTCTCATCGCCCGTTGCGACAGGTAAGGGAATTGTGTTCGTAGGAGCACGCGCAGACGAAAAAGGGAACAGATATTCCAGGAATCTGTTGAGTCTCGAGAACGGAAGACTCAGAAAACTCACCCACGACGGCAAGATGACCAGCCCGGTATTCTTCTCCGGTTCCATATTCTTTCTCGGCGACCGCGAGGAAAAGAAAGCGGAAGGATCGAGCAGGATATACGAGCTTCCTCTGGACGGAGGGGAAGCCCGTCTCGCATACGAGATAGGATACAGGACAACGTCGTTCCGCTTTCTTTCCGACGGAAGGATCGTGCTGCTCTACACCACCGATGCGAGGTATGAAAATCTTAAGCCGGAAGACAGAGCAAAAAAGGAAAAGGAAAATGCCGACTGGGAGGAAATCGAGGAGTTTCCATTCTACCACAACGGAGGAACATTCAGTGCCAACACCTACACGAGGCTGGCTATCCTAGATCCGACGACGAAAAAGACACGGAATCTGACACCGAGGAACTTCGACGTCGGTTATCTCGAGATCGACGATGAAGGAAAGAAGGCATATGTGCTCGGAAACCGGAGACGTCCGGCATACGAGCTTTTCAACGATCTAGTCGAGATCGAGATCGACACAGGAAAGACAAAGAAGCTTCTGGCGAGAAGGAAATGGGACATTTCCGCCATATTCCTGATGAACGGGACAATCGTCGTCGCCGCCAACGACGGCAGGAGGACAGGCATCAACCAGAATGCGGACTTCTACAAAGTGGAAGACGGTACGCTTGTTCCGTTCGCCTCCTGGGGAGAGGCCATGTACAGCTCGGTAGGTTCCGATACAAGACTCGGCGGAGGAAGAATATCCGAAGTGCACGACGGAAAGATATACTTCGTGACGACTCTAAGGAACAGAAGTCTCATCGTATCGCTCGACAAGGATGGAAAGTTCGAGAGAATCAGGGATGCGGAAGGTTCCGTGGACTCGTTCTGCTTCTCCGGAAACGATCTCTATTCCGTGGAGATGCGCGACATGGAACTCGAGGAGATATATGTGAACGGAGTCAAGGCTACGGACCTCAACAGCAAAGTTCTCGAAGGAAAATACGTTGCAAGGCCGGAGAAGATCACGTTCGTCGACAAGGACGGGATAGACATCGACGGCTGGGTTCTCAGACCTAAGGACTTCGAAAATGGGAAAAAGTATCCGGCGATACTGGACATACACGGAGGGCCAAAGACTGTCTACGGCGAGGTATTCTACCACGAAATGCAGGTATGGGCTTCCATGGGATATTTCGTCATGTTCTGCAATCCGCGAGGATCGGATGGACGCGGTGACAGTTTCGCCGACATCAGAGGCAAGTACGGAACGGTCGATTACGAGGACATAATGGAATTCAAGGACAGAGTGCTTGAAAGATATCCGGAAATAGACAGGAACAACGTCGGCGCCACAGGCGGCTCCTATGGCGGATTCATGAGCAACTGGATCCTCGGCCACACGGACTTCTTCAAAGCGATTGCGACGCAACGCTCGATATGCAACTGGACAAGCATGTGGGGTACCAGCGACATAGGTACCTACTTCGTCGACGACCAGAATGCTGCAAGCCTTATGGACGGGGATTTCGACAAAGTGCTGGAACACTCGCCGCTACCGGCGATAATGAAGAACGCGAAGACCCCTACCCTGATCATCCATTCCGACGAAGACTACCGATGCCCGGTGGAACAAGGCTATCAGCTGCTGACCGCACTCGTGACGAAAGGCGTAGAGGCACGGCTCGTACTGTTTCACAAGGAGAACCACGAGCTATCACGCTCGGGAAAACCAAAGGCAAGAGTCAAGCGGCTGGAGGAAATAACCTCCTGGTTTGAAAAGCACCTCAGGGCACGAAGCAAATGAGAAGACTGGCTCTGGGAGATGTGCACGGCTCGTACAAGGCACTGATGGACGTGTTGGAAAAAGCTTCGTTCTCCGACGAGGACGAGCTGTTCTTCGTCGGCGACGTCGCCGACGGATATCCGGACGTGTTCGAGTGCCTGCACTTCTTTCTGGGGTTGAAAAAGTTCCGTCCCGTCATAGGCAACCACGACATATGGCTCCAGAACTACCTGTCTGCCAGAGAGTCGAGCACAGCATGGCTTAACCAGGGCGGTTGGCATACGGTCAAGAGCGTCGGGAAGGCCGGAAAAAGAGAGATGCTCATGCTGGCGGAATACCTAGCGTCCTGGCCGTACGTGATCGATACGGGAAGGGAATTCATAATGCACGGCGGTCCCGCCGGTTTCTCGCAGGACGAACTGCTCCTCATCGGAGGAATAAGAAGACACACCTACGAGAAGCAGGAGTTCGGATCGGCCGGGTTCGACATCGTCTGGGACAGGACATATCTTATGAACCATCTGCAGGGGGAAGAACGATCCATTGCAAAAAGAGTTGTCATCGGACATACGCCTGTAGGATCGAAACCATACGTATCCGACGACGGGCTTCTGGTAGCATTGGATACCGGCTGCGGCTGGGACGGACGCCTGACTCTGTTCGACCTCGACACGGGGCGGTCCTGGCAATCGGGCCAGTCGGAGAAGTTCTATCCCGGACACAATCCCAGAGGAATCTGCTGAAAACGAAAAAGGTCCCGTCGCCGGGACCTGGATATGGGGGAAAAACGACGATCAGTACCCTAGAGCACACATCGCGTCGGCAACCTTTTTGAATCCTGCTATATTCGCCCCTTTAACATAGTTGATGTATCCGTCGTCCTCGCGGCCTTCGGCTACACATGCCTCATGGATCGATTTCATGATTCCATGTAGCTTTCCATCCACTTCCTCGCTCGTCCAGGAAAGATGCATGGCATTCTGGCTCATCTCTAGGCCGGAGACAGCGACTCCGCCTGCATTGGCGGCCTTGCCGGGCGCAAACGGGATGCGATGATCGATGAAGTATTCCATGGCCTCGCGGGTACAGCCCATATTGGAAGTCTCCACAACGTACTTCACGCCGTTGGCGACAAGAGCTGCGGCATCCTCCTCCCCGAGCTCGTTCTGTATCGCACAGGGGAAAGCCATGTCTACAGGGACCTCCCACGGCTTTTTGCCAGGAACGAAAACACAGCCGAACTTGTCCGCATAAGGTTTCACGACATCCTTGTTCGAGCTTCTCAGCTGCAGCATGAACGCCCATTTCTCCGGAGTTCCGACACCGTCCTCGTCAAGCACATAGCCGTCGGGACCGGATATGGTTACGACCTTCGCGCCGAGCTCCGTGGCTTTCATCACGGCCCCCCAGGCCACGTTGCCGAAACCGGAGACTGCGACTCTCTTTCCTTCCATGGAATCCCCATGGGCCTTCAACATCTCGGATGCAAAGTACATGGTACCGTAGCCTGTAGCCTCAGGACGCACGAGCGACCCGCCGTAGTTGAGGCCTTTGCCCGTCAGAACGCCTGTATTCTCTCCTCTGAGCCGTTTGTACTGTCCGTACAGGAATCCGATTTCACGTGCTCCGACGCCGATGTCTCCGGCAGGGATGTCCGTATCGGGGCCGATGTACTTCTGGAGCTCGGTCATGAACGACCGGCAGAAGCGAAGAATCTCAGCATCGCTCCTTCCCTTCGGAGAGAAGTCGGAACCGCCTTTTCCGCCTCCCATCGGCAACGTCGTAAGACTGTTCTTGAACGTCTGCTCGAAGCCGAGGAACTTCAGGCTTCCGAGAGTCACAGAGGAATGGAACCTCAGGCCTCCTTTGTATGGCCCGATCGCATTGTTGAACTGTACGCGATAACCTCGATTGACCTGGATATCGCCATTGTCGTCCTCCCATTCCACCTTGAACGAAAATACCCTGTCGGGCTCAGTAATTCTTTCGAGAATCCTGTTCTTGAGGTAAACCGGATTCGAATTGACCACATCTATCACGCTCTCGCAGACTTCCCGTACAGCCTGGATGAACTCAGGTTCTGCAGGGTTCTTTCTCTCGAGCTCACGGATGAACTTCTCTAGATCGTACATTTATTGCTCCTTTTACACACAGCTTAAGAGAGAAAATACGTTCTGGCAAGAAAAGAAAAATATGAACTACCATATCTTGGAGCAAGTTTTCAAAAACCTCAAAACAGATTGTCTGTTTTTTGAAAAACAGCAACGAATATATCACGCAAGCTCTCCGGATGTGATAGAATCCGAATATGTATCTTTTGGACCAGACATGGCTGCCGTTCAGCAACCTGATGCTGAAGCACATATACAACGTTCTGCTGATCTGTTCGGACTACGACAGATTCATGCTCGAAGAAGATGGAAGAGTCGAGGAGGAACTCTACAAGGAGTACACGGCCCTGGGACTGTCCAATCCTCCGAAGATAACCCATACCAACAGCGAGGAGGAAGCGCTGAGCCTCATAAGAAGTCTCAACTTCGACCTTGTGATAACCATGCTCGACCTTCGTTCCGGAAGGGTGGAAGCTCTATGCGAAAGCATCAAGAAACTCCGGAAGGACATGCCGATCATAGTCCTGTCCCCATCTCCCGACCACAGGAAAGTCAAGGAACTCAAAGGCGAGAACTGCCCATACATAGACTACATGTTCTACTGGCAAGGCAATGCCTCGCTATTTCTGGCGATGGTGAAGCTCATCGAGGACAGGATGAACATCGACCACGATACAAAGGAGGCCGATGTCCAGGTCATCGTACTCGTCGAGGATTCCGTACGATTCATCTCGACATACCTGCCGCAGATGTATACCTGCCTTATCCATCAGAATCGGACAAGCATACTCGAGGCTCTGAACGAATGGGGCAAGACGCTGAGGATGCGCGGCAGGCCGAAGATCGTCCTCGCCAGAACGTACGAGGAAGCGACAGAGATCCTCGACCGTTACAGTGCGAACATCCTTGGCGTGGTCACAGATGTCTCGTTCCCGATTGCCGACGGAGAGAAAAGGACGGCGGGATTCGAACTTTGCAAGTACATCAAAGCAATGGACAAGGATATCCCCATCCTCATCCAGACCAGAGAAAAGGAGAACGCGAAGGATGCGGAGAAATACGGAGCGGACTTCGTCTGGAAACTCTCTCCTACCCTGCTGCAGGATGTGGAAAAGCATTTCCTGAAACGCTACAATTTCGGTCCGTTCATCTTCATCGACCCCAAGACAATGAAAGAGATAGGCAGAGCGGACACCATGAAAGAAGTCCAGCTCTTCGTCAAGACGATGCCCATAGACTCGTTCATCTATCACTCGAAGAAGAACGATTTCTCCAGATGGCTCAGGGCGCAGTCCCTCTACCAGCTAGCGACGCTGATCAAGAACATCAAACTCGCTCCGGGAACCGATCCGGAGGAAACCAGACAGCTTCTCTACGACACGATAAAGGAATACAGAGCAGACAGGACCAGGGGCGTAATCGCGGAATTCTCCAGTGCACACTACGACGAGACTATGCAGTTCGCCCGCATAGGAAAGGGTTCGATGGGAGGCAAGGGCCGCGGTTTGGCGTTCCTGAGCCAGATAATCAAGGCCAACGGACTGAGGAAGAAGTACCCGTCACTCTGTCTTTCCATACCGAGGACAGTAGTGGTCACCACAGAGATGTTCGACCTCTTCCTCGAGGAAAACGACCTTTCCGACCTTTCGTTCTGTTCGTTCTCGGACGAGATGATACTCGCTCTCTTTTTGTCGAAGCCCATGCCGCAGTATCTGCACGAATGTCTGATGGAAATGACGAAACAGCTGAAGAATCCGCTGTCGATCCGATCTTCGTCGCTTCTTGAAGATTCCCACTTCCAACCGTTCGCCGGAGTCTACCAGACATCGATGATTCCGAACAGGGGAACGGACGAAAAGAGGCTCGAGGAACTGGAAATGGCTGTAAAGACAGTATGGGCAAGTACGTTCTACGAAAATGCGAAAGAGTATCTGAAGAATACGGATCACACTCTCGAGGACGAGAAGATGGCCGTGATAATACAGCAGATCACGGGCAGCGCCCACGACAACCTGTTCTTCCCGAACATCTCGGGCGTAGCAAGAAGCCTGAATTACTATCCTGCCCCCGGGCAGTGCCAGGAAGACGGAATCGGAATGCTCTCTTTCGGCTTCGGCAAGACGGTCGTCGACGAAGGAACGTCGTTCAGGTTCTGCCCGGCCAAGCCTAGGAAGCCTAGTGGAAATCTCACCGGTCAGGATTCGTCGGTACAGGATTGCTTCTACGCACTGGACATGGAAAAGCCGTTCGATCCTTTGGCCGACAGCGACAACCTGATCAAGCTTCCGCTCGAAGAGGGATACAGATATAAAAAGGCGACGAAAAACATATTCTCCACAATAGATCCCTATACAGGAACGCTATCCGAGTCGATATCGGCAAACGGGATAAAGCTCCTCACTTTCAACGGGATCCTCAAGTACGGCATGCTTCCGCTTGCTCCGATAGTCGACGAAATGCTGAAGCTCGGAAGCGAAGCCATGGCCGAACCAGTAGAGATCGAGTTCGCCGTGAACACGGAACGGGAAATAGTCGATTTCACGATCCTCCAGATCCGCCCCATCTCATCGAACGGCGCCGAACAGGAAGTGTTCGTGGAGGAGGAAGACGAGAAGGATGCCATCATCTTCGCACGTAAAGTCATGGGGAACGGCCAGATAGAGGGAATAGACGAACTCGTTACGATAAAGCCGGAGGCGTTCAAGGCCTCCGAAACTCTGGAAATGGCAAGAGAACTAGAGAAGCTGAACAAGAGCACGGACGGAAACTACGTACTTGTGGCAGCCGGGCGGCTGGGTTCCTCCGACCGATGGCTCGGCATACCTTGCGTCTGGTCACAGATATCACGGGCGCAGGTGATCGTCGAGACGGGTCTCAAAGAACTGGATGTCGAGCCCAGCCAGGGTACGCACTTCTTCCAGAACATGACGAGCCTCGGAGCCATCTACCTTACGATCAATCCGCTCCACGGAGACGGGATTCTGGATTACGAGGCGATAAGGGAACTTCCGGTGGTCACGGAAACCAGACATTTTCTGCATGTAAAAGCCCCTGAGGGCTTCGATATAAAGGTCGACGGCAGGAGGAATCGCGCCGTCATAAGGAGGAGAGAGAATGAGCATCAGTGAATACTATACCCCAACCCATGTATTGTTCGGACAGGACGCAGAGACAAAGGTAGCAGAAGAGCTTGAAGCACTCAAGGTAAAGAAGGTGCTTGTCCATTTCGGAGGAAAGTCGGCTGTACGATCCGGACTGATAAAGAAGATCACGGACCTGCTGGATGCAAAGGGAATAAAGTACGAGCTGCTTGGTGGAGTAAAGCCCAACCCGAGGATAGAACTGGCGAGAGAAGCACTGGAACTCTGCAGGAGAAAGAACATCGATTTCGTCCTTGCTGTGGGTGGCGGATCCGTCATCGACAGTGCAAAGGCAATCTGTTACGGAATCTACAACGGAGGCGACCCGTGGGACTTCTATTCCGGGGCCAGAGTCCCCAAGGGTTCTGCCGGCCTAGGCGTCGTACTGACGCTCGCTGCAGCAGGAAGCGAAATGAGCGACAGCTCGGTCCTCACAAACGAGGAACTGGGACTCAAGAGAGGCTGCAACACCAATTACTGCAGAGCCAAGTTCGCTCTGATGAATCCAGAGCTGACATATACGCTCCCGCCATACCAGATTTCCTGCGGTACGGTCGACATCGCCATGCACACGATCGAAAGATTCTTCCACGCAGGAAAGGGAATCGGCATAACAGACGCACTTGCCGGCTCGCTCATCCGCACGGTATTCGAGAAAGGAGCATCTTGTTTGGAGAATCCTCTCGACTACGAGGCCCATGCATCGCTCATGTGGGCATCCAGTCTGTCTCACAACGGCCTGATGGCCCTCGGAAACGATACAAAAGGAGATTGGGCCTGCCATCAGCTGGAGCATGAACTCTCCGGGATGTTCGACATAGCCCATGGAGCAGGTCTGGCGATAGTATTCCCCGCATGGGCCCGCTTCGTCTCAAAGGAGAAGCCGGCCAGGTTTGCGGAACTTGGCAAGGCCGTATTCGGAATCGACGGCGAAACCGAGTCCGCATGCGATAAGACCATAGGAAAATTTCAGGAGCTCTTCCGCTCTCTTGACATGCCGCTCAGTCTCAAGGAGGCAGGAATCGAACCATCGGAGGAACAGATCAAGGAACTTGCGAAGAAGTGTTCGTTCTTCTCCACAAGGAAAATCGGAAACTTCCGCGTTCTCGACGAGAAGGACATGGAAACGATATACAGGATGATGCTCTAGAGAGGATTGCCCAGGGAAAACGGATCCGGCTGCATCCTTTCCGGAAAACGGCAAAAGAAGACAGCCGGACTTCTGCAATACTGCGATCGCGACAAATTTATGCCGTCAGAGCTTCCGGATCGTCCCTACAAGACGGTATCTAGTCGGCCAGAAGCGTTCCGTCCGAAAACGCAAGGTATACCCTTCCATCCGGACTGTAGAGCCGGCCGGTCTCTACCATGCCGTTCCGTAGAAGAGCATGTTGCATGACATGGTTGTCTATGTACGTATCCATCCTTATCGCCTTGGCCTTCGGACGGACGAAATCGAGTGCCAAAGCCAGGACTCCTTTGATCTTCCCGTCGCTCGCAACCCGGTGGATGACCCAGTATCCTTCGCCGCCTGAAAAGCTTTCCGGATTCTCATCATACCAGGCATCCCCGCGATCGGATGCCATGAAGACAGCATGCGCAGTCCCTTCCTCGGTCACCTTGTACAGTTCTCCGGCAAGAATGTCCGAAAGTATGATCTCCCGCGTCGGATAATCGTCGTTCCATTGGTCGGGATTGCCGGTACGGCGCATGAAGAGCTTTGCATGCTCGAATATGGAAAGCAGTTCGGACAGATCCTCGGGATCGGCCTTCTCTATCTTCATCATACCTTCTCGAAGTGTTCTACGTCGACCACGAACAGCGTGCAGCCGCCAACCTCCTTGGGGACCTTGGCAAAAGGCACGTGTCCTATATGCGTTCCACCCTCGAGTACGGCAGGCGTTATCACGGGAAGATCCTCCATGCGCTTCGAAGCATACTTTCTGATTATCTCCTCCGCATGTTCCACCTTCTCGTCCTCGCAACCGATGAGAATCGTCGTGTTGGAAGCTTTCAGGAAACCGCCTACCGTAGCAAGCTTTGTAACGAAATAACCTTCCTTATTGAGCTCCCTTACCGTGACATCCTCATCATACTGGCTGATGATTGCAATTATCATCTTCATATCTTTCCCCTACCTTCGAAAGGAAGAAATCCCATAGCGCATCGCGGGGCGGGTCGGCAACGACGCCGATCTCCTCCCTGCGTACAGGATGCACAAATGCGATGCTGCGCGCATGCAGGGATATTCCTCCGTCAGGATTGCTTCTCGAGGCACCGTATTTCAGATCCCCCTTGATGTGCACACCGATTGCGGCAAGCTGACATCTTATCTGATGATGGCGACCTGTATGCAGGTCGATCTCCAGAAGATGATAGTTGTCTCCGGATGCAAGAAGCCTGTAGTCGAGACGGGCGAGTTTGCTGTTCTTCCTTTCAGTACTGTATGCCTGGCTCTTGTTGAGCTCGGCGTTTCTTACGAGATAGTGTATCAACGTGCCCTCGCTCTTTCTAGGGGCACGATCCACGATGGCCCAGTATTTCTTCTTCACGCCGCTTCCTCTGAAGGCCTCGTTCATCCTCGTCAGGGCCTTCTCCGTCTTTGTGAAAAGGACGATTCCGCTCGTAGGCCTGTCGAGACGATGCGGAGACCCGAGGAAAACGTTCCCGGGTTTGCCGTAGGTTACCTTCAGATATTCCTTCACGTCGTCCTGCAGCGTACGGTCCCCCGTGATGTCGGCCTGTACAAGCTCCCCGGGAAGCTTGTTGACCACGATCAGATGGTTGTCCTCGTATAGTATGCGATCCTTAGCGATCATCGTCTCCTCCATCGTCTCCGTCGAAGAGTGTAGGTTCGCTGTCCGCGCTGGAGGAGGTATCCTTCGTGGGACGTATGGCGATCTTCTCTATCTCCTTGGCCGTAAGTCTCACACCGCCTCCCGTGGCGGTCTTCTGGACCCGGAAATCGGCAAATCTCATCTTTTCCTCTAGCTGCTTGTAGCCTCTTCCGCTCTTGTACGTCAAGAAGATGACAGCCGAAGGATAGAGACTGAACTTCTTTATCTTCGCCTTCGGGTCCTTGAGGACGGAATATAGCTTTCCGGTCGTGAACGAAGGAATCTGGAATCTCTTTATGAAGAGCATCTTCTTTCCGTCAAGCTTCGACTTCTCGGCATAGATGACAGTGAATATCTCCTTTGCGATTATCTCCTTCTCGCCGTAGTTGACATATGCTAGTCCGTCGGTTCCGATGAACTCCTTCTCGGATACGTTCGTCACGCGATACTCGCCGTTGTTCTTGAGATAGAAAACCTTGTCGAACGGGGATACTTTGAGCAATACATCGCCGGTCTTCACATTGGTGCCCATGTACCCTGTCTCCTTGTCGTACCTCAGATCCATGTTTCTGACAGCCACCTGCTTCGCGGAAAGACTCTCGATGTCGGCAATTGTCGTCTTTCGTCTGTGTACATCGGCGTCGACCAGCTCGAGGACGGAATCAAGATAGCCTATCGCATAATTCACGATATGCGTTAGATTGTAGTCGATCTGGGCAATCTTGGCATTCAGCTCTTGGATGTCCCTGCGGTTTTTCTCAATATCGAACATCGATATCCTGCGGATAGGGATTTTCAGGAGTCTGTCTATGTCCTCATCGGTCAGAGGTATGTCCGCGACCTCGTGCATGAACGGCTTGAAGCCTGTCACTATGGCGGCCTTGACCGCCTCCTCGGTGGTCTTGGTTTCGATCTTCTTGTATATCCTCTCCTCGATGAAGATTCTCTCAAGCGTCCTCGCCCTGAGCTTGTCCTCCTGATGGCGACGATCGACCTCGAGTTCCTTGGTGAGAACCTCCACTAGATGCTTTGCATGGTACCTCACCTGCTCCGTGATCGGGACCACATGCGGCAGACCATCCTTGATGACGAGCGGATTGACGCTGATTCTTACCTCGCAATCGGTAGTGGCATAGAGTACATCGACCATGTCCTTGGAATAGGTGTTCCTTTGCCAGCATATCTCGATCTGTGCCTTGTCGGAGGTGAAATCGTTTATCGATGCAATCTTCAGCTGCCCGTTCCTGTTGGCCTTCTCGATGGATTCGATCATCTTCTCGCTGGTCACACCATATGGAAGTTCCTCGATGATCAATTTCTTGGGATCCTCGGCATTCAGCTTTGCACGAACTACGACCTTTCCGCATCCATCCTGATACTCGGAGACATCCATCGTCCCACCGCCGGGAAAGTCCGGATACAGTACGATGTCCTTGCCGCGGAGCACGTCCTGTTCGGCCTTGATCGTCTCTATCAGGTTATGCGGGAGTATCATCGTGGACATTCCGACCGCAATTCCCTGCGTTCCCTGTACAACGACCACGGGAATCTTCGCGGGGAAGACAACTGTCTCCTTGTTCCTGCCGTCGTAGCTGTCGGTATACTCGGTTATCTCGGGCGAATAGAGAACTTTCTTCGCGAACGGAAGGAGTCGGCACTCGATATATCGCGCGGCAGCAGCGCCATCTCCGGTAAGGAAGTTGCCGTAATTGCCCTGTTTCTCGATGAAAAGATCGCAGTTTGCAAGATTGACGAGGGCCTCGTAGATCGACGAGTCGCCGTGGGGGTGGTACTTCATCGTCGCGCCGACGACGTTCGCCACCTTCGTGAATTTGCCGTCGTCCATCTCGAAGAGCGTATGCATGATGCGTCGCTGTACAGGCTTCAGACCGTCCTCGATGTCCGGAATGGCCCTTTCCCTGATGACATACGATGCGTATTCCAGGAAATTGTTCTTGTAAAGTATGTCCGCGTGTGCCATCAGATGAGATTCTCCATGATGTATTCTCTTCTTCTGGGCGTGTTGTCACCCATGCAGAAGTCGATGATTTCCCTGGTCTCCTTCAAGGACGATATAGATACGGGAACCAGCCTTATGTCCTCTCCTATGAACTGTCCGAACTCCTTGGGGTCTATTTCGCCCAGTCCCTTGAACCGTGTGATTTCAGCATCCTTGAGCTTTCCTACGGCCTCGTCCCTCTCCTTCTCGCTGTAGCAGTATATCAGCTGTTTCCTGTTTCTCACCCGGAAAAGCGGCGTCTCTAGAATGAAGAGACGGCCCGACGTTATCAGCTCCTCGAAGAAAGCGAAAAAGTACGTCATTATAAGGTTGCGGATATGATAGCCGTCTGTATCCGCATCGGTCGCAATCACGACCTTTGCATATCTCAGGTTCTCGATGTCCTCCTCGATTCCGAGAGCGACCATTATGTTGTACAGCTCGTCATGCTTGTATATGACGCTTCTCTTCTCTCCGATGACGTTGTACAGCTTGCCCCGGAGCGAGAACACGGCCTGCGTGGACACGTCCCTGGTCTTGGTGATAGTCCCGGAAGCAGAATCTCCCTCGGTAAGGAAGATCATTGTCTTCTCCGCTTCCTCGCGATGCGCCGCCGACCTGTCGTTGAGATGGTATTTGCAGTCCTTGAGCTTGGGGATGTTGATGGCGACCTTCTTAGCTTTCTCTCTCGCTCCGTTCCTGACAGCCTGCTCATCCTTGTGGACCTTCTCGTTGCTGACTATCTTCTGCTGTAGCGCCTGCGCAGTCTGGGTGTTCTTCATCAGCGCATCGACCACGGCTTCCTTTCCTTCCGAAAGTATCCAGCTCTTCACGTCCGTATTTCCGAGCTTATTCTTCGTCTGGCTTTCGAATATAGGATTCTGGCACTTGATGGCGATGGCACATACTATACCATCCCTGATCTCCGGTGCTGCCCAGCTCTTCTTGAAGTACTCGTTGACACCTTTCAGCAGAGCTTCCTTGAACGCCGCAAGATGCGTTCCGCCATCCGATGTATGCTGCCCGTTGACGTAGGAAAAGTAGTTCTCCCCATAGCTGTTCGTATGGGTGAACGCAAACTCCAGCCTGTCGCTCTTATAGTGTATAGGCTGGTATATTGTATCCTCGCCCAGCTCCTTTTCCAGGAGATCCATCAGGCCGTTCTGGCTTTTTATGGTAAGGCGATTGTATACGATCGAAAGCCCTGTGTTCAGATACGCATAATTCCAGAGTCTCTGCTTTACGTACTCGTCGTTGTAGGAGTATTCGCCGAATATCTCGGTGTCGGGAGTGAATTCGAAGAAAGTACCGTTGGGCTCCTCCGTCTTTCCGTGCTTTTCCTCCTTGAGTTCCCCTCTGACGAAGGATGCCGAAACGAACTTGCCGTCCCGATAGCTTGTGACGCAAAATTCGCTCGAGAGCGCATTGACAGCTTTCGTTCCGACTCCGTTCAGTCCCACGGAATACTGGAATGCGTCTCCGGAGTACTTCGCCCCCGTGTTTATCTTCGATACGCAGTCGACGACGGCCCCAAGAGGTATGCCTCTGCCGAAGTCCCTTACCGATACATGGTTGTTCAATACCGTCACCAGTATCCTGGTTCCGTATTTCATTACGAATTCGTCGATGGAGTTGTCTATTATCTCCTTGAGGAGGACATATATTCCATCATCGATGTGGCTGCCGTTGCCGAGACGCCCTATGTACATGCCCGGACGGCGCCTGATATGCTCCAGCGGCGTCAGGGATTCGATGCTTTCTTCTGTATATTTCGCTGCCATACTGGTGATTATATCCTATTGATAATAATAATTGCAAACGAAATGAAAAGTTACATATGCGCCGGATTCATGGTTTTTCGGACATCGTCCCGTAAAAACCTGAGATGTCGGCTTCCGCCGTTCAGAGAATACGTTATCTCATATCAAAGAAATATTGGCGCAGACGATGTGGGAATCATAGGAAGCCGGACTGTCCTACATTGCCTGGAACCGCTGGGAAAAGCGATCAGTGCTATGTCATCTCTGCAAAGTGCCGGATCGGCGCTCAAAGGCGATCGACATCGGGCAAATCGAACGTGTTTGACCGATCCTGCAATGTCTTTGCATTGAACAATTTCCTCAATGTAATTATGATTTGGAGCATGAGCAAATATCCATTCAACGAAATCGAAGCCAAATGGCAGAAATACTGGGAGGAGAACAAGACCTTCAAGACTACGGAGGACCCCTCCTTCCCCAGAGAAAAGAGGAAGTACGTCCTCGACATGTTCCCCTATCCGTCGGGAGCCGGTCTGCACGTCGGACATCCGGAGGGCTACTCGGCGACAGACATCTGGTCGCGCTTCATGAGGATGAACGGCTACAACGTCCTGCATCCGATGGGATTCGATGCGTTCGGACTTCCTGCGGAGAACTACGCCATAAAGACGGGGACGCATCCCTATGTGACGACAAAGAAGAACATAGAGAACTTCACAAGACAGCTGAAGAGCCTCGGATTCTCATATGACTGGGACCGGGAGATCTCGACATGCGACGAGGACTACTACCACTGGACGCAGTGGATATTCAAGAAGCTCTACGAGAAGGGCCTTGCATACGAAGCCAGCACTCCGATCAACTGGTGCCCATCCTGCAAGACAGGCCTGGCCAACGAGGAAGTCAAGGAAGGTCGTTGCGAACGCTGCGGCGCAAAGGTCGAGAAGAAGAACATCAGGCAGTGGATCCTCAGGATCACCGCCTATGCCGACCGACTGCTCGAGGATCTGGACGATCTCGATTGGCCGGAGAGCGTAAAGGCGATGCAGAGAAACTGGATCGGCCGAAGCGAGGGAGCCGCCGTATTCTTCAAGCTCGAGAACATGGATGAGACGCTCGAAGTATATACAACCAGGTGCGATACCCTGTTCGGTGCTACCTACATGGTCATCGCTCCGGAGCATCCGCTGGTCAGCAAGCTCACCACGCCTGAACAGAAGGATGCGGTCGGAAAATATCTTGAGGAGGTCAAGCACAAGAGCGATCTGGAGAGAACCGACCTTGCAAAGGAAAAAACGGGAGTCTTCTCCGGAAGCTATGCGATCAACCCGGTCAACGGAAGCAGAATCCCGATCTGGATCGCCGACTACGTTCTCATCAGCTACGGAACAGGTGCCATCATGGCCGTCCCGGCCCATGACGACAGGGACTGGGAGTTCGCGAAGCAGTTCGATCTCCCGATAATCGAAGTCCTAAAGAGCGAAGTGGACGTACAGAAGCAGGCTTGGACCGAAGATGGAATCCACGTGAACTCCCAGTGGTTGGACGGGCTCAACAAACAGGAGGCCATCGACAAGATGCTCTCATGGCTCGAAGAACACAAGTGCGGACACAAGGCTGTCAACTACAAGCTCCGCGACTGGATCTTCAGCCGCCAGAGATACTGGGGAGAGCCGATTCCTCTAGTGCATTGCCCGAAGTGCGGAACCGTAACGGTTCCTGACGACGAGTTGCCGTTGACTCTTCCTGAAGTCGAGAAATACGAGCCTTCCGGAACGGGAGAAAGCCCGCTGGTGAACGTCGACAGCTGGGTGAACTGCAAGTGCCCCGTATGCGGAGGTCCCGCAAAGAGGGAAACGAACACGATGCCGCAGTGGGCAGGTTCCTGCTGGTACTATCTCAGATATATCGATCCCCACAACGACAAGTGCTTCTGCGATCCGGAGAAGGAAAAGTACTGGATGCCGGTCGACCTCTATGTGGGAGGAACGGAACATGCGGTACTCCACCTGCTCTATGCCAGATTCTGGCACAAGGTACTCTACGACTTCGGACTTGTCTCGACCAAGGAACCGTTCCAGAGACTTGTCAACCAGGGAATGATCACCAGCTTCGCCTACCAGAAGAAGAACAAGAGCCTGGTGCCTGTAGACAAGGTCGAGGAGACGGCGGATGGTAAATTCATAGAAAAGGAGACCGGGGAGGAAGTCACGCAGGTAATCGCCAAGATGAGCAAGAGCCTGAAGAACGTCATCAATCCGGACGACTACATAAAGAACTACGGTGCAGATTCCGTGAGGATGTACGAGATGTTCATGGGACCGCTCAGGGAAAGCAAGCCTTGGGCAACCAACGGATTCATGGGCGTATACAGGTTCCTGGACAGAGTCTGGAGAATAATCACGGAAAAGACGATAGTCGATGACGCACCTTCTGCGGAGCTGGACAAACTGGTCAACAGAACGGTCAAGAAAGTAACGGAGGATACGAAAGACCTCAACTTCAACACCGCAATCAGCCAGATGATGGTACTTGCAAACGAGCTCAACAAGCTGGAGCAGGTTCCCAAGAGCGCACTCGAGACCTTCGCTCTGCTTCTTTCCCCGTACACTCCGCACCTTGCAGAGGAGATGTGGGAGATTCTCGGACACAAGCCGTCGATCAGCAAGGAGAAGTGGCCTGAGTACGACGAAGCAAAGTGTGTCGACGACGAAGTCGAGATCGTGGTGCAGATCAATGGAAAGCTGAGAAGCAAGCTTATGCTTCCTCTCGGCGCCGACAGGGAAAGCGTGATCGCCGCGGCAAAAGCCGACGAGAAGACGAAATCCTGGATCGACGGCAAGACGATCGTCAAGGAGATCGTCGTTCCGAACAAGCTCGTGAACATCGTCATCAGATAGCAAGCTACAGAGCGACTAAAAAGGGGATGACCATTGGCCATCCCCTTTCTTTATCACATGTTCCTATAGAAGTCCGCAAGAACGCGGAAGGCAAGTTTCCTGGTCTTTCGGTCACTGTCGATCAACCCCTTCCTGTTGAACCCCTCCTGATAGCGGTTAAGTCTTCTGACGGCTCTGAAGTCATACAATATCCATGGGGTCATCCCACGGATGAAGACGCAGGAGCCGATTTCCGCAGTCTGCCTTCTATAAAGCTCCGCCTGGAACTCCTCCGTCCACATTTCCTCGCGGGGGCCGTGGTTTCCAGCCCTGGCGTCAGCTCCGAACTCGGTTATTATCACAGGTCTGTCAGGATTACTGTTCTCAAGGACTACGTGCAGCCTCGTTATGTCCGGAGTGTACCAACCGTAGTACTCGTTTATTCCAATGATATCCAGCCGTGATGCAAGACGGTCTTCGATCATTTCCTTCTCTTTGTTCACCAGACAGGCGGCGCTTACACATCTCGTATCATCAAGAGCCTTGGCTTTCGCGGCAAGCGCGGACATGAAGCCGAACCTGGCATCGGTATCCGGATTTTCGTTGCCAACCGACCAGATTATGACACTGGCCCTGTTCCTGTCCCTTGTGACAAGTTCCGCAAGCTGGTTCTCTGCATCGCGATATGTACCTTCGTCGTCGAAGGCTATCGCCCAATAAACAGGAATCTCCTCCCAGAGCAGGATTCCCTTCTCATCTGCCAGCCGTGCGAATTCCCTTGTATGTGGATAATGCGCCAGTCGGATGAAATTTCCGCAAAGACCATCCTTGACGTTCGATATCGTGGCTAATATGCTCTCCCTCGTCGTGCTCTTTCCCAGATCGACATCATCCTCGTGGCAGCTTATTCCCTTGAGAAAAATATCTTTCCCGTTGAGAAGGATCCTACGGCCTTCCACCTTTATTTCCCTGAACCCTATCCTGTCAAATATCTCATCTCCTTCGCAAGAAAGCTTTACCTCGTAGAGTTTCGGTTCATCGGGCGACCAGAGAATCGGGAAAGCATCGATCTCCGCATAGCCCTTTCCATTCTCGACCGTCACCACCCTTTCGATGCCGAGTTCCGGTATGCTCAGCAAAACCTCTCCACGGCTCGTGCCATCGACGCAGACATCCAGCGCGATCCTGCCGAAACCGGAATCCGGAACAAGTCTCAGGAAAAAATCCCGGATGAACGTAGAAGGGGTCCTCACTATGTATACGTCCCGATATATTCCTCCGTAGTTGAACCAGTCGGTATTGCTCATCGGAACACGTCGGTCGCTGCGGGATGCATCGACAGCCACTATAAGACGATTGTCTGTCCTGACGCAATCGGTTATCTCTATCGAGAAAGGTGTCGAGGCTCCGTCATGCATCGCCAGATATTCGCCGTTGAGGAAGACATATGCTCTGTAGGCCACGCCTTCGAAGAACAGGAATATACGCTCATCATCCTTCCTTTCTATCGTGAAGGTCCTGAAATAGAGTCCCATATTCTCGTATAGGAACAGGTCGCTTCTCTCTGTGTTCCAGCAGGAAGGCACCTTCATCCTCGGCCAAAGGTCGAAATCGAAGTCGAACGGTATTTTCATTCCGGTCGACGCATCGATCCTCTTCTCCCTGTACCAATCGGCCCTGAGTGCGCTCTCGTAAGGGTCGGTCATGAAGGTCCAGTTACCTGCAAGACTTTCCTTGTCCCTGCCGTCGATGAAGAAGAGGGACATATCCGCCCTGCTCTTCTCGTATTTGGCACGGTGATCCGTTGCATGGATGTCAGAATCAAAATTTCCGGGGTTTTTCATAAATGGCCTCCTGGATTCTACTATGTAGCCGCATGCGAATATCCTCCATGCAAAAATTTTGGGAATCTCGATACTATTTCAAGTTTCCAAGCTGCGGATGTTGTATGGAGCGCCGCACGACCATGAAACATATTCTCTTGGGTCCAGCGGACACGGACGAATCGTGGTACCGGCGAAGGAGCGGATATCGCATGCGGAATTTTTGTTGAGAAGAAACATCCGTGGAATTAGAATCTATGGAAAGACTCCTGATGGATCGGAGGTAGGAATGCTGCGGATACTTACACTGCTCGACGACAAGGCAGGCGAGCGCAAATGCGTCGAGAACAGACACGGACTGTGCTACCTGGTACAGTACGACGGTCACACAGTCATATTCGACACCGGTCCGGACGACACTGCATTGAAGAATGCCTTCGCACTCGGCGAAGACATCAGGAAAGCGGAAGCTACCGTCATAAGCCACAGCCACTACGACCATGCGACAGGATTCAAGTACTTCATAGAATCGGGCTTGGCTGCAAAAAAGCTTTTCATCGGTCCGGACTTCTTCCAGGAGAAATATTCCTGCGACTTGGCAAAGCATGCGAATCTCTCTGCCGGCTACAACGAAAACTACCTCATCTCTCATGGAATATTCCCGACCACGGTCACGGACGAAGTCGAGGTATTCCCGGGCTTCCGACTCTACTGCGCGTTCGAAAGAAGGAACAGCTGCGAGACCATCCCCGGGAAATACGTCAGGAGAACACCATCAGGCTTCGTCAAGGACGACTTCCACGACGAAATCGCCGCTGCGATCGAAACCTCGAAAGGACTTGTTGTTCTGGTCGGATGCTCACATCCCGGGATTCTCAACATCGCCGAAAGCATAACGGAACGAAGCAAAAAGCACATACATGCCATCTTCGGAGGTACGCATCTGAAAAACTCGGAGGAAGCGCGGATCCGAGAGACCATCGGCGGCCTCGAAGACATGGGAGTATCCATACTCGGCCTCAGCCACTGCTCGGGAGATGCAGTCGACAGTATGCTGCGCTGCAGGACGAAAATTTCGTCCTGCCACCTCGCTGTCGCTGATGAGTTCTTCTTCGATTGAACAGGTCTCAAATCCGAAGGCCAAGTCCGTTTCGACACGTTGATCCGGATACACATTCCTCCTTACTTTAGACAGATTGCATACAAACAAGTCACAAAACCGTATTTTTTATACATATTTCGCTTTTGATTACCTAGTTTCGGTATTATGAACTATAATTATTCCAGGAGATCAATACAATGCCGAAACTCAAACTCGAGTCAATAACTCTCCGCGATTTCAAGAATGTAAGATTCGGAGAGATTACGATGCCATCCTTCTTGAAAGAGAAGAGCTACAGTGCGGACATAGTCGGTATCTACGGCCAGAACGGATCCGGAAAGACGGCTGTCATAGAAGCCTTCGAGATGCTCGAGGTTATCATGCGGGGAAAGGAAATCCCGGCTGCCATAAAGGACTACATAAACGTCGATGCGGAAACGGCGGAACTGGAGGTGGAATATGCATTCCTGGACGGGAAAGGAACGATCGAGCTCTTTGCTTCCTACTCCGTCCGCATAGGAATCGAAAACGAGAAAGCCTACCTGCAGAAGGAAGAGATCGATATACGGAAAAAGAAGAGCGACGGAGACGGGTTCGAAAGGCGAAGGACGCTGATCGGCTTCTCGTCTAAAGATATGGCCATCAGGCCGATGGAAAACTACCGGCGTCTTGTCAAAAACAACAGAGAGCTCGAACTGGATCTTATGGTGGCGGCAAGACTCAGTGCAAGAAGCAATTCTTCATTCCTGTTCTCCGACGACGGTGCATATCCGATCATTTCCGGTCTCGATGGAGACGGATCGGCCCTTCTCGAATCCGTAGTGACCGCTCTACGCGAATATGCCGAGAACTCTCTTGTCGTGATATCGTCCAGGGAATTCGGAGTCGATTCCTCGTTCAAGCTCCCGATCACGTACCAGAGCAGAAGCGACGGAGGCAAGAGAAGCAGACTGATGATTCTTGACATCGGCAAGCCGGACATTCTCTCGATGGAAGACAGAGATACGCTGAAACGGATGATCCGCGAAATGAATACCGTTCTGCAGACCATCGTACCACATCTGACACTCGGCCTGTACGAAGCCGGCGAAGAACTCACAAAGGAAGGAAAGAAAGGCGTCAGGATCGAGCTCGTGTCGTTCAAGAACGGAAAGGCTATACCTATCAGATACGAAAGCGAGGGAATAATAAAGATCATCTCCATAATCAACATACTCCTCTCCGTGTACAACGACGAATCGGTTTGCCTCGTAATCGACGAATTCGATGCCTCCATATTCGAATATCTTCTGGGAGAACTGATCCAGGTATTCAGCAAGGGGGCCAAGGGGCAGATGATCTTCACAAGCCATAATCTCAGGATTCTCGAGATGATCGACAAGAACAGCATCGTATTCTCCACATCGAACCCCGACAATCGATACATCAGGATGACGAACATACGGGACACGAACAATCTCCGGGACGTATATATAAGAAGCCTTCTTCTCGGCGGAAGAAAGGAGAATATCTGCGAAGAGACGGACAGCTACGAAATCGGCAGGGCACTGAGAAAGGCATGGAGGGCGAATGAGGAAAGCTAGAGCGAAGAAGCTTGTACTGTTCATCTGCGAAGGCCCGACGGACGAGAACGCAATTTACCTTGTGATGAAAAGCTTTTTCAATCCTTCCGAAGTCAAGTTCCACATAGTACACGGAGACTTCTTCCTGAGTTCGTCGGAAAAGGCCCCTAAGGATGCTATAGAAGATATTCTCTCGGCAGAGATGAAACGCTACGCCCTGCGGAGATCGGACGTTCTGGCCGTATTCCATGCAACAGACACCGATGGGGCATTCATACCGGACGAAATGATCGTGGAAGATGCCGCTGCACACAGGATCAGGTACGAAAGCGACTGCATAAGGACGAAATTCGTCTCTTCGATCGCCGCCAGAAACAGGAAAAAGAGAAAGAACCTGGACGTTCTTTCCGGCCTGAATTGTCTCGGAAACGACATACCATACAGAATCTACTACTTTTCCCACAACATAGAACATGCACTGTACGGAATCGGAGAAAACCTCAACGACAACAGGAAGTCCGACCTGTCCGACGAGTTCGCGGACAGGTTCGGTCAGAACTGGAGAGACTTCTACAGCTATGTCGTATCGGAGTGCGGTCCGCTGGGCACAGACTACAAATCGAGCTGGGACGAAATAAGAAAGGACAACGCATCGCTTATGAGGCACACCAACATAAACCTTCTTTTCGAGGAATTCGGCTACGTCGTCTGGCAATGACGGAACCGGATCGGAACAGACTCCGGATTCCGGCGACCTTCTTCACTTTCCGATACGTTTCATGAACCTGAGAAAATTGTCCACTGTTAGCTCGAGATCCTCCGCAGCTCTCAGCTTCGCTTCCTTGAAAGGAACGGCGACACGGTTTGTGGAGAATATGGCTGCAACACCTTCGTCGTAGGCCTTCTGTATATCGTTTCCGATATCCCCGACAAAGGCCACAACAGGCACATCCAGGCTCTTTGCCTCGCGGGCTACGCCGATCACGACCTTTCCCCTGAGACTCTGCGTGTCTATTTTTCCCTCTCCGGTGAAAATGAAATCGGCACCGGCGGCTCTTTTCCTGAATTCGGTGACATCCAGGACCGTATCTATTCCCATCTTCAAAGAGGACGAGAAGAAAGCGACCATGCCGCCGCCCATACCGCCGGCAGCGCCTGATCCGGGAATCTTCTGTACGTCGATGGAAAGCTTTCTTTCTATAAGAGACGCAAGAAATTCCATCTTTCCGTCCAGCATTTCGACCATATCTTTGTCCGCTCCCTTCTGCGGGCCATATACGGCGGCAGCACCGGAAGGGCCATAGAAAGGATTGTCGATATCGCACATCGTGATGATCGGAATTGCCTTCAGACTTTCATCCAGACCGGTCGTATCTATGTCGGCAATTTTATCGAGAGTAGCTCCGACAGGAACGAAGGGATTGCCGTCTCCGTCGAGAAATTCGACTCCGCAAGCAACAGCGGCACCGGTTCCGGCATCGTTGGTACAGGACCCGCCAAGACCTAGTATGATGCGTCGCGCTCCCCTCTTGGCAGCAGCCAGCAGAAGCTCCCCTACACCGTATGTCGTGGTTGCGGACGGATCCTTGCAATCGCCTACCATCGGAAGACCGGCAGCGGCTGCCATCTCGACAACGGCAGTACCGTCGGGAAGAAGACCGAAAAAGCTTTCCGTCTTTTCCATGTACGGTCCGTGGACATCCACTGAAATCCTTTCTCCCCCACAGGAAGAAAGGAATGCATCCACCGATCCTTCGCCTCCGTCGGCAACCGGAATTCCGACTACCTCTGCATCAGGATAATATCTGGAAATGACCTTTTTCTCTATCGCGATAATCCTCTCGGAAGACATCGTTCCCTTGAAGGAATCTGGAATGAGCACAATTTTATTCACTGCGGAACCTCCTGTTCTGCTGCTTCCTATAGCGGCACTTGAATGCCGTTAATGTTGAATAACCTATCGAAAACCTTTTTGCAACATTCTATGATGCATAGCGGAATTCGTAAAGAGGCATGAAAGCTATCAGTTGCCCCAGACACGGGCCAGACCGCCCATGCTCGTCTCCCTGTACAGACTTGGAAGAGCATGGCCTGTCTCCATCATGACTTCCACTACGTCGTCGAACGATATTTTGTGGGTCCCGTCTCCTACCAGAGCGAACGAAGCATGGTCTACGGCACGCATGCAGGCGAATCCGTTCCTCTCGATGCATGGAATCTGCACAAGCCCCTTCAAAGGATCGCAGGTAAGTCCCAGGTGATGTTCCAGTCCCATTTCAGCGGCATATTCGACTTGACGAATCGTTCCGCCCAGAAGCTGGGCGACGGCAGCACCTGCCATTGCACAGGCAACGCCTACCTCTCCCTGGCAACCTACTTCCGCTCCGCTTATCGAACCGTTCGTCTTGACGATGTTGCCTACAAGACCTGCAGTCAAAAGAGCCCTTATGACCCTCTTCTCCGGAATGTCGTATTCTTTCATTATGTAGTAGAGAGCACCGGGAAGGACACCGCAGGAACCGCATGTCGGAGCAGTCACGATGATACCTCCGGCAGCGTTCTCCTCGGACACGGCAAGAGCATACGAATGTGCCACCAGAGTGTTTCCAAGGGCTCCGGACATGCTTATTGCCTGTTCATGGACAAGACAGGCCTTTCTAGGAAGCTTCAGTCCTCCAGGAAGAACGCCTTCGTTCTCGAGCCCTCTCTTTATGGCATCTTTCATTACCTGCCAGATCTCCTCCATATAAGAGCAGATGTCATCTTTTTCGAAGCGGAGAGCGACTTCCCATAGCTGATAGCCTTCGCTGTCTGCAAAGGCAAGGAGTTTCTTCATCGAACCTACGAGCTCGTTAGGATAGACCTCATCGGCGCCGGAGGACGAATCGCCTTCACGTACGATCTTGCCGCCTCCTACGGAATAGTATGTCTCGCTTACGGAACCATCGCTCGAAATGAGCGAGAGACAGTTGGGATGGAAGCTACGGAACACGTCGGGAAACCAGAATATCTCGGTCTCCACTCCGGCAGCCTTGAAAGCTTCCCTTATGGCCTTGTCTGTCAGATGCCCTTTTCCTGTTGCCGCAAGCGACCCGTAGAGTTCCGCTCTTACACTCTTGACTTCCGGATGTCTGCCAATGAAATCCTCCGCGGCCTTTCTCGGCCCCATCGTGTGCGAGGATGACGGCCCCTGGCCGATTCTGTATAGCTCTCTCAATGATTCCATAAATCCAATTATATTGAATCGATGGTTCTTTTCAAGAGAATATAGGTATGAGGGATAGCTTAGTGATGCTTGAGCCATCAGAAGACACCGCAATTACGAGCATATGTTCGCCGTTCTCGTGGAAAAATCGGTAAAATCCCTCGTATAGCCATATTTCGGCTGGCCCGCCGGAAAGAGTCGTCCAGAAATCCGGAATGTCGTCACGGTCGCTGGACCATCGCCCATGCAGGTAGGTTTCGACAACGACAGGGAATTTCTTTGCGGCAAGATCGCTGGAGCCGGAAAGATTGCCGTTCTCAAGAGCGTCAAGAAGCTTCCTTCTGTCGATCGAGTCGCCATCCGGATTGTCGCGGATCAGATCCGAGAAGGAAAGAGATGATACAAGCCCCGGATTCCTCTCTGCGACGTCGATCAGGAATCGGACCGTCGACGCAGTACCGAAAGAAAAGGTCGATGGAACGGACATGCCCGGCTGGAACCAGGATGCAAGCGGGCTGAATTCTCCGAACGGAGTCAGAACAAAAAGGACAAGGGATCCTCGCCGGACACGTATGGACACTTCGGATGTGCCTTTCTGCACGAAAAGATGCCTGACCTTGTATCCATCGAAACAAAGAAGGTCATAGAAAGGAGATTCTGAAAGAATCGATGCAATCGGGGGAAAGGACGGGATGTCCAGGACAACCGTCCTGCCGTCGGGAATGTCGCACGAAGGAAAAAAGGCCAGAACGACAGAAAGGACGAGGATACGGATCATATCCCTCTAGTTCGGTTTGTTCTCCTTGCGGACGGCATCCAGATAGATCCTCCTCATTTCAAGAAGGATATCCTGGACGGTACGACTTCTGTAGTCGGCATACGTCCACTTGAAAGATTCGAACCCTTTGCGATGGTATATGAGAGTGACCTCTGCATATAGCTCATGTCCTATCGCTATTCTGTGGGCTCTGTTCTTGGTCGTGGCGAGAATCACGTTCGACACGCTGAGAGTACCGGGATCGAGATTGATGCGACGATTCCCTTCGACGGCATATTCCGCCTCAAGATCGTTGGTGAACACTTTGGCCATAGCCAGATCGTCCGGCATCGCAAGGGATTCGAATGCGACGAAATATCTTTCTATCGGCGTCTGCATCTCCTCGTTGTAGTAATCGGTGAAATCGAAATCCAGCTTTTCGGAGATATAGACTATTTTCCCGAATCTCTCCTCGAGGCGGGAAAGTAGGCTCCCGGGCAGACCTATCGACGTCAATATGCCCGAGAACAGCAGAACCTTGTCATATGGCCGGTATTGCATCAGTGGGCCTTCGTGTAATAGCCCAGAATCCTGAATCCCGTGGTCTGTTCCTTCACGAGGGCAACCACATCGTCAAGACCTGCCACATCCTTGATCTCCAGCTCGAGGAAAAAGCTATATTCCCAAGGTTTGCCGAGAATAGGACGGCTCTCGAGCTTCTGGAGGTTTATTTCGTGTTTTCTGAGGATATCGAGGACATTGAGAAGCGCTCCCGGCTTGTCGGGCACGCAGAATGTCACGCTCGCCATGTCTATCTTCGAGCGGGAACGGAACTCGGCGGCATTCTCCTCGCGTGAAATCACGAAGAAGCGCGTGTAGTTCCTTGGATTCGTCTCGATGCCCGGAACGAGTATCTCCATCGAATTGTGCACGGCTGCGGGGCTGCCTGCAATCGCAGCGGCATCCATCATATGTTCATTTTTGACATAGGATACGGCTCCTGCCGTGTCGAAGAACGGAATCCGCTCTACATTCGGAAGATGGACATCGAGGTACTCCTTGCATTGCGCAAGCCCCTGCGGATGGGAATATACCCTCTTGATATCCTCGATACGGACACCGGGATTCGCTATGAGATTATGAATTATTCTGACCTCGCACTCGCCTACGACCGTCACGTTCTCCTCTACCTTGAGCAGGTCGTAATTCTCGAGGACCGATCCGCCAAGAGTATTCTCGACAGGTATCACTCCGTACTTCGCCTCGCCCTTGGCAACTGCGTCGAACACATCCTTGAAATTCTTGCACGGCAGAACCTTCTCGTCCTCGCTGAACGTGCGACGTACCGCAAGCTCGCTGAAAGCGCCGCGTTCCCCCTGGAAAGCTATGACTGCCGAACCGGACGGCGTGCCGACCTTGGCAGACTCTGCCTTGATGGACTCTGGCACGATGCGAGGAATCCTCTCCACGCTCTTGCCCACCACGGGCGCCAATGCCTCTATGTCTCGCATGAGACGCTCGAACTGCTCAGGATAGAGCGACTGCGGTCCGTCGGAAAGAGCTTTGTCCGGATTGTCATGCACCTCCACCATGATTCCGCTGGCTCCGGAAGCAACAAGAGCCAACGCCATAGGAGAGACCATGTCCCTTATGCCTGTGGCATGTGAAGGATCGCCTATGACAGGAAGATGGGTAAGTTTCTGGACAACCGGGATAGCGGAACAGTCGAGAGTATTTCTGGTCGCCTTCTCGAAAGTCCTGATTCCTCTTTCGCACAGCACAACCTGGTCTGTCCCACTCGCCATGAGGTATTCGGCAGCCATCAGCCACTCTTCTATGGTTGCCGAAAGACCTCTTTTGAGAAGTACAGGCATCCCGGTCTTTCCGACTTCCTTCAACAGCTCGAAGTTCTGCATGTTCCTTGCTCCGATCTGGAACATGTCGATGTAGTCTTTCATCACATCGACATCCCGGGGAGACACGACCTCGGTCGTGACCGGCATGTCGAACATGTCGCCTGCCTCTCTGAGATACCTGAGTCCTTCTTCTCCGAGTCCCTGGAACGAATAAGGGCTGGTACGCGGCTTGTACGCACCTCCGCGCAGTATGACGGCACCGGCCTCACGGACCTTGCCTGCAATCCTGAGGATCTGATCTCTAGATTCCACGGCGCATGGACCGGCCATGACGGCTATGCGTCCTCCACCGATGCGGACCTTGCCCACGGATACGATCGTATCCTCCTTCTTCAATTCACGGGATGCGAGCTTGTAAGGCTTGGAAATCGGTACGACTCGCGAGACCCCCGGCATGATCTCTATCATTCGAGGATCGATCCGGGCGGTTCCTACGGCTCCGAGGACCGTGTCCTCCTGGCCGACAATCTCCTTGACGATGAAGCCTTTCTCCTTGAGAGCGCTTCTTATGGCATTCTTTTCATCGGACGTTACGCCCTGGTTCAGGATGATTATCATAGTTACTACTATGCTTTTTTTGTCCGATTCGTCAATATATGTACAAGTATGGATGAAACGTATTTCGACATCTTGATGGAAAAAGCCGAGCGGAAGCTCGAGGAGCTCGGATCGCCCCTGCCCTCAGTGAGCTTGATCGCGGCAGAGAACAACGACCCGTACAGAATTCTTGTATCCACGATTCTTTCGCTAAGGACAAAGGACAAGGTGACGCTGGAAGCTTCCGGAAGGCTCTTTGCAAAAGCAGCGGATTTCAAGGCGCTGGAAGCGATGGACACGACCGAACTTGCAGAGACGATCAAACCTACGGCGTTCTACAGGAGAAAGGCGGAGAATCTCAAGACTATCGCAAGTATAGTGAACAATGAATATGGCGGAAAACTGCCAGACGACATGGATGCCCTCATGAAACTTCCTGGAGTCGGTCTGAAAACGGCATCATTGACGCTCAACCTCGGTTTCGGCAGCGATGCGATCTGCGTCGATTGCCACGTACACCAGATTCTCAACAGGCTTGGCATAGTCCGTACGAGGACGGCGGAGGAGACGGAAAAGGAACTGAGAAGAATTCTTCCAAGACGGTTCTGGATTCCGCTCAACGAGACATTGGTCCGTTTCGGACAGTATATGTGTACCCCTGTATCGCCATACTGTTCAAGCTGTCCCCTGAACGACATGTGCGCAAAAACCGATGTCGGCAAGAGGAGATGACAAAAGGATCGAAGACATGAAAAAAGGGACCCTGAGGTCCCTCTTGACGCATGTTGCTTCAGATATCACTTGCCTGCGACTGTCTTCGCTACTGCCACAAAGCTCTTCTTTGTGATTCCGTAGATGGCATTCAGTATGAGAAGATGGTAGATGAAGCCCTCTGCCCACTCGAAGTATTCCATTCCGCGATACGATCCGATGTTCATTATGTCGGCAAATACGATTACAAGTACCCAGACGATGAACACCACGATGGTGGAATATCTCGTGAATGTCGGCTTGATTCCCCTGATGAAAAGAGGAACAGCAATCAGAAGTCCGCAGACGATGAGCACGATTCCGAGGATCGTATTTGCGACGTCGTTGCCGATGGCACGATAGAGCTCGTTGGCTCCGGTATCGCCCCCGGCGATGCCCTCGATTCCGATGCACACAAAAAGAAGCCCTACAAGAAGCTTCATTATGAAATCCCCTGCGATCTTTGCCTTCGCAGCTGCGCTTGTCTTTGCCATAGATTACCTCCAAGCTTGATAGTTGTGCTTACGGATGATTATAATACAAACGTGATAAAACTTATAGCTTTTCTGGGCAATCCCGGACAGAAATATCAAGCGACCAGGCACAATGCCGGATATCTCTTTTTCGACGAGCTCTGCTCTGAGGAAGCTCTGCAGAACAAGTTCCATTCCCTGTATGTGAAAAAAAACGGCATCCATGCGATAAAGCCCCTCACATTCATGAATCTATCGGGAACGGCCGTAAGCGAGGCAGCCTCGTTTTTCAAACTTGAAGCTGACGACATTCTTATTGTCCATGACGATCTGGAGCTTCCCCTTGGGGAGGTCAGGATGCAGAAAGGCGGTGGCCTTCAGGGGCACAACGGACTGAGGAGCATACGTGAAAGACTTGGAACCGACATGTTCCACCGTCTCAGAATCGGGATAGGACGACCAAAGTTCGGAGATGTGAGACTATATGTCACAAGTCCGTTCACGAGCGAGGAAAGGATAACCCTGAGCCAAGCTTTCGACAAGGCAAGGAAACTGCTGCAAGAACACTTGATTCCACTATAAAGAAAGCTATTCCATACATGTGCCAGAATGTGGGGAACAAAGCGGTCCACAAAGCCCCGGCAATGCTCAAAAAACGCAAATATTCGCCATAACGCGGCATTTTTATCTACTTCATTCGAAGTTAACATGCTAAAATGATTGAGTTAGTAGGAGGAAAATGCATGGAAAAGCGGGATTTCCGTATTGCAAAAGCTACGAGGCTCGATCTGCAATTGCAAGAACCGGTATTCACCACGGATGAAGATCTTTCACAGCTATACAGAGAGGCGCTGACCGTCTCCTATCGATATAACGAAAAAGTCAGGAACGAAGGCAGAAGCGACTTCGTCTCCGCAAGCAAGCTCAACGCCACTGCCGTTCTGCATCTGCTGTACCAGACCGTACTGACAGCATGCATGAAAAGCGGACATCTCGACTTCTTCTCCCGCAGAATCCAGGCGGTGAATGCGAACGACGAGCTCAAAAGGGCACTGTCGTACTACGGCGACAACTACCCTTCCCCGCTTCTTGACAGCGAGAAAGCCGAAGGGCTATATCGGGACACCGAGACCGCAAGAGGCTTCTTCGTATATCAGGTAATGCTGAACAACCCGGCTCTGGTCAAGGCATCGAAGCCGTTCATCCTTCCGGAAGGATTCGAAATCCCTTCCTCCTTCATGGCCCTTTCTAGCATACTGTCCTCGTACATCAAGGACGAATCCAGGAACGGCAAGGCTCTTGAAGACGAGGATATCTTCACCTTCCTGACAAAACCGGCAAGACTGTACCCGGACTCCCTCCAGGAACAGATACGCTACATCATGAAAGAATGGGCATACATGCTTCCGGCCGAACTGATCGAACTTCTCCAGCTTTCGCTGGACTACATCAGGGAGGAAGAGAAGGACAGAGGAACACCCGGAGGCGCACCCGGTCCGATGCCCGTCACCGACTACTCCGGCGAAGCATACGAATATGAAGCCTTCAGCGACGACTCCAACTGGATGCCGCGCGTAGTAATGATGGCAAAGTGCACTCTCGTATGGCTGGACCAGCTTTCCAAGGAATACGGAAAGGAGATACGGACGCTCGACCAGATTCCGGACAGAGAGCTAGATCTTCTCAAGGAAAGAGGTTTCACCGCGCTCTGGCTCATCGGACTATGGGAAAGGAGCACTGCCAGCAAGACCATCAAGAACCTGTGCGGCAACCCCGATGCGGAGGCAAGTGCATACTCGTTAAGGGATTATGACATAGCAGAGGCGATCGGAGGATGGGCGGCACTGGAAAATCTCAGACAGCGATGCAATGCAAGGGGAATCCGCCTTGCTTCCGACATGGTGCCGAACCATACCGGAATCGACGGTAACTGGGTATACGAGCACCCCGACTACTTCATCAGCCAGGACTGGCCTCCTTTCCCGTCGTATACGTACAACGGCCCCGATCTTTCCAGAGATCCGAACTATGAGGTCAAGCTCGAGGACCATTACTTCGACAGGACCGATGCGGCCGTGACATTCAGGCTGACCGACAAGAGAACCGGTCAGATAAGATACGTATTCCATGGAAACGATGGAACGACGATGCCCTGGAACGACACTGCCCAGCTCGATTACCTCAATCCCGAGACCAGAGAAGCCGTAATCCAGAAAATCATCCATGTGGCCAAGAACTTCCAGATCATCAGATTCGACGCTGCCATGACACTTGCGAAACGCCATATCCAGAGGCTATGGTATCCTAAACCCGGAAGCGCCGGAGACATAGCCGGACGCGCGGTCCACGCAATGTCTGACAAGGAATTCAACAGAAGAATACCGAACGAATTCTGGCGTGAAGTAGTCGACAGGATCGCCATCGAAGTACCGGACACACTCCTTCTTGCGGAAGCCTTCTGGATGATGGAAGGCTACTTTGTAAGGACTCTCGGAATGCACAGGGTATACAACTCGGCATTCATGAACATGCTCAAGAACCAGGAAAACCAGAAGTACAGGCTCGGAATCAAGAACACCTTGATATTCGAACCGGAAATCCTCAAGAGATACGTAAACTTCATGAACAACCCTGACGAAGAGACGGCAATAGCCCAGTTCGGCGACGGTGACAGATACTTCGGAGTATGCACGCTCCTCGCAACCCTGCCCGGATTGCCTATGATCGGACATGGCCAGATAGAGGGCTTCCGGGAAAAGTACGGAATGGAATACAAGAGAGCCTACTGGAACGAAACTCCGAACGGATGGCTCATCGACCAGCACTACAAGAGAATATTCCCTCTGTTCAGAAGAAGATATCTCTTCTCGAACGTCGACCATTTCAACCTATACGACTGCTACAACAACGGCAACGTAGAGGAAAGCGTGTTCGCCTATGTCAACGGAAGCGGAAACGAGAGGACTCTCGTCCTGTACAACAACCGCTACGAAAGGGTATGGGGCAACATCAAGGTTTCCTGCGAGAAACTCAAGAAAAAAGGAGACGAGAAGAGCACCGTGCGCGTCCAGCTTGCGGAAAACCTCGGACTCTCGTTCAAAGGACGGAAGTACGCGATAATGGAATGCTTCTCCGATGGACTTACATATATAAGGCCATCGATGAAGCTTTATGAGGAAGGACTCAACTTTGCTCTCAACGGTTATGAATCGAAGGTCTACTGGAACATACGCGAAGTCGAGGACACGGACGGATCGTATGAAATCCTCTGGAAGGAATACGGAGAAAGAGGTCACAGGAACCTCAGGATTGCTATCCTGATGATAAGGCTCAAGAATCTCTTCGCCCTATACGAACCGCTCAGGAGCCGCAAGCTTCTCGACGGTCTGGCCGAGCTGACTGCAGGAAAAGGAAGCACGATCGTAGAGAGAACGCTGCTTCTCCAGCTTGCCGAGATCTATTCGAAACTGCCGGAGATCTACGAGAACCTCGACGACGTTGCCAAGGACATTCTGGGAGATCTCGACGACGTAGATGCGAAGAAGATGGTCGGAGACGTCAAGATGCTGTCCCACCTCTTCAAGAAGGAAACCGCGGATGCGTTCAACAGCTGGGCAGGTTTCGAGAAATCGCTGCCTCTGATGATGGCAATCTCCCTTGCCCTCAAGCCATTCACCACGAGAGACACGATTCTCGAAGCGATGGAGAAGGCCGACAATCTTCCGCTTTCGTTTTTCTTCGAGGAAGAGGAAAAGAAGCTCGGACTCGACGAGAACAACGCAAGACTCATATGCCATGCGGCGGCGATCTTCCTCAATGCGCGCAACATGGTCGACAAGAAGGATCTCGACGACAGCTCGAAGATTCTCGCAAAGCTCTTCAAAGATGAAGGAATAAGGGATTTCGCAGGACTCAATGAGTACGAGGAGATCACATGGTACAACAAGGAGAAGGTCCAGATGATCATTCTTCTCTCCGCACTATCGATTGCGATCAGATACGAAAACAAGGGATTCGACGCGGACAAGTATGTCAAGGAGCTTCTCGAGAAGGAGATAGGAAGCAAGTACAGACTGAAGGAGCTTCTCAAGTAGGAGTTTGACTAACTTCCTATTGTGATTTAACCTAAGCAGTAAGCTTTCTTCGACTCGATCGATGCAAGCAAGGAAGGGCGGCTGTAACCAAGCCTGTTCTTCCCGGCTTTATTAAAATAAGGAGTTCCGCCGTAAGGCGGAGGAAATGCACTATGAAGACCTGGATTACCTACCTTGCCGCTCTTCTCTTCGGACTTGCAACGGCACTGCTATTCGGCGATATGGCGGCAGCGACCAATGTCGTTTCATCCGTAGCGGGTTACATCATGAGCCTAGGAGTTTTCGTGACAATACCCCTCATCGTATTTTCTTTCACAAGCGGAATCGCATCGCTCAGAAAGGACAAGATAGGAGGAAAGGCTGCACAGGGCATACTGCTCTGGGCCGTTTTCACATCGCTTCTGATGCCGATCGTCGCCGGATTTCTTTTCTCCATCTACCCGATCGCCTTCCCCGTTTCTTCATCGGCAGGAAATTCCAACCAGCTCGTCCCCTACCTCAGCCAGATGGCCACGAGCTCGTTGGCATCCTCGCTTCAGCCGGTCAACCCGTTCTATACAGCAGTAATCTCTTCCAATCTTATACTTCCTCTGGTGATAGTGGCATGGATATTCGGATACTCGATGAAACCGAATGCCGATACCATCCGTCCTGCATACGCAGTGATGAACAGCTTCAGCGAGGTGATGTTCCGCATATCCAGATTCTATACGGTATACGGCTTCATCCTGGTGTTCTTCACCTCGGCGGATTTCTTCATGAAGCTATATCAGGAGAAGACCATGCAGGCAGCACCGATCTTCTTCCTTGAGATCGTTCTGATCGCACTTGCGATGCTGCTCGGGGCACTTCCGCTTCTCTATGCGATCGCAACCAGATTCAAGAAAAATCCGTACAGTGCGATCTACCGCTCCATAGCCCCTCTGTTTGCCGCTCTCACGACAGGCAACATACTCTTCTCCATGCCGATGAATGTGACGATCGCAAGGCACAACCTCGGAATCCAGAAAAGGATAGGCGCGACAGCCAGTCCATTCTTCGCCCTCATAGGACGTGGCGGAACAGCATCCATATCGACCGTAGCTACGCTCTCTCTGATCTACGCGCTGACAGGAAACATCTCATCCTCGATCGTTATCCTCGTCGCCCTCTCCGCATTCCTCGTATCGTTCACATCCTTCATGGCTCTCGGCTACGAGGTCGTTCTCGCCATATACTTCATTCTCAAGCTTCTCGGAATAGAGCTATACGGAGCGGAAGTTGCGGCGATCGCACTGGTTCCGCTGCTCAACGGCGTCGCATCGATGCTCGATGCTGCGATCATGGCACTCGGATGCAAGATCACAGGATTCGCAGTGGACACGGACATCGAGACTCCATATCAGGATCAGATTTGAGATAGAAGATGGGAAAAGGATATTCGAGAGTACTTCTGTTCCTACAGGGGTTGCTGGCTCTGATCATCGCATCCCTCATAATCCACACGTTGATCTCGATGAGAATCAATGGACGGATCGTAAAGGAACTAAGCACGACGGTGTCGGCGATAAGCTATCTCATTGTGATAGTCTTCTCGCTCGTGACGCACATAGTGCTCAGGATAAAGCATAGGAGCCATACGCCGGAAGGGGAACTGCTTCCCCTTCTCTTCCTGTTCCTGACGTTGGAGTGCGTGATAATCCTGCCGAAGTATTTCGTCGAGACAGGCATTCTCATCTTCGATCCGGTCACTACGAACGTCCTGATAAGATTCTTTTTCCTAAGCTGCTCGGTGATGTTCATTTTCACATCCCTGCTCTACTTGGGCAGCAACATCACCCAGCTTGGTTCCTTCATAGCCACAAGTCTGTTCGCGGCTCTTGTGCTGTCGATTATGGCTCCATCTTCCTCGACCTTGCAGTCGGCCGTATACGGCTTCGGATCCGACTACGACGTCTATTTCACTTTCGCGGCCATCCTCGTCAACCTTGCCGCAATAGTCACCTACGTAGTAGCGGCAATAAACGACAAGGTCGCACACAACATCAGACGCTCGATCACTTTCATAATAATGATCATCGGAAACTTCGGGATATTCTCCGAAACATCGAATGCGGTGACAATCACCTGTACGGTGCTGTTCATCTTCAGCTCGATACTTCTTATCACGACAAGCAAGGATGCATTCTGACAAAAAAAGATAACACGGAGTTCATACGGACTTTACATAAAAATGAGACAATCGGTCCGCCACGGTTTGCAGGACCGGTTTTTTTCGTGTGTTCCGACAACAAAATCCGCCACAGCGCCGGCTTTTGTCTGATATAATCAGACTATCACAAAAAAGGAGAGTTGACATGAAGATTGGAATTCTTACCAGCGGTGGCGACTGCCCGGGCCTCAATGCCGTAATCAGAGGTTTCGCAAAGTACATCTACGAGAATGTGCCGAAGACAGAGATCATCGGTATTTCAGACGGCTATGGCGGTTTGATTACAGGCGAGGCAAAACCGCTCAAAGAATCGGATTTCTCCGGAATCCTGAATGTCGGCGGAACGATACTCGGTACATCCAGGCAACCGTTCAAGATGATGACGGTCGAAGAGCAGAACGGCCAGAGCAGACTCGACCAGATGAAGAAGAACTACAAGAAGCTTGGGCTCGATCTTCTCGTCACGCTCGGAGGAGCCGGGACACACAAGACAGCGGCGCTTCTCGCAAGCGAAGGACTCAATGTCATAGGTCTTCCGAAGACCATCGACAACGACATATTCGGCACCGAAGTGACATTCGGCTTCCACAGTGCCGTCGACATCGCAACGGAATGCATCGACCGCATACATACCACCGCGGCAAGCCATGGAAGGACGATGCTCATCGAGATAATGGGCAACAAGGTCGGCTGGCTTACACTGTATTCCGGAATAGCCGGCGGTGCAGACATAGTGCTGATTCCCGAAATACCGTTCGATCCGAACGAGGTGGTAAAGACGATCCGCCACAGGATAGACCAAGGAAAGAGCTTCAACATCATCGCAATAGCGGAAGGAGCCATGACGAAGGACGAAAGCAAGATGAAAAAATCGGAAAGGCTCGAGAGCAGAGGCGGGGAAGCGACATGCACGAAAAAGCTTGCTTCCTATATCGCGGAAAATGCCGATGTAGAGACAAGGATCGTCGTTCCTGGACATCTGCAGAGAGGAGGAAATCCATCGCCGTACGACAGGCTACTCTCCACAGAAATGGGATCGTTCGCAGGGAAGCTCGTCCAAGATGGCAATTTCGGCACTACTGTAGCGATGAAGAACAACCAGATATCGTACAACAACCTGCAGGCAATCGCAGGAAAGACAAAATACGTGCCAGAGGATCATCAGATGATCGAGGTGGCGAAGTCCATCGGAATCACGTTCGGTGACGGAGTAAAATTCAAAGGACTCAGATGAGAGGTGATTTCCGCCTCTCCAGAGGCGGATCGATTGAGATGAAGAAATACGCAATAATAGATTTTTCGCTGGGATCGATCTCCCTGCTGATCGCAGGAGCAGAGGACGGCAGCCAGGAAGTCCTGTTCAAGACCTATGTCCAATGCATAATTTCCGAGTATATTACGCACTCCGGAAAGCTCAAGGAGAAAGGAATCGAGAAGATATGCCTCGAGGCCCAGAACATCATGAAATCAGTGGAGAAGCTGAACGTCGAGGAGATCTACCCTATCAGCACCACTCTTCTTAGGAACCTGGAAAACAGAGACGAAGTAAAAGCCGCCATAAAGGAAAGGACAGGGCTGGATCCGGTGTCGCTTTCCGGCAGGGAGGAAGCCTTTGCGGCATATTACGCCAACGAACGGTACAAGATACTGGAGAAAGCCATACTCATCGATATAGGAGGCTCCTCCACCGAGATATGCGACTACCAGAAGGCATTCAAGGAAGCCATGGTCAGCCTGGATTTCGGAGCCGAGACCATACTCGCCGAATTCGTAAAGGAAGTCTATCCTTCCGACGACGAAGAAAAGGATATCAGGGAGTTCCTCGAAAAGAAGCTCTCGGAGCGTGATCTGGCCTCAATCGGAATGTACGAGAATGCAGTGCTGGCGGGATCTAACGCAAATGCTCTCTACAAGATCTATTGCGACTATTACGAAATAGGAAAATCCGATGAACGACTGATGCAGACCAAAAAGCTCCAGAAGCTCGTGAAGGTGCTCATGAACGAAAAGAAACGCTCCGCGCTGATTCTCAGGAATGCTCCGGAGAAACTCCACCTGATTCTCCCTACGGCGATTCTTCTGAAAAGCCTGCTGACGCACTACGGAATAAGCAACATCACCGTCTCCAACCTCGGAGTCAAGGAAGGTTGGTTCAGACTGCAGATGGAAAAGAAGGGAAAGGATGACAACAGATGAAAGAGGATGAGAAGACCGCAGCACGTTTCATAAAAGGTGCGGCCATAAACAGGGAATACTCATGGCTGCAATTCAACAACAGAGTGCTCGACCAAGCCATGGATCTTACGAATCCGCTCCTCGAGCGCTGCAAGTTCCTGTCCATCTTCAAGAGCAATCTCGACGAATTCACCATGGTACGCCTAGGCAGTCTGGAAAACTCGGACAGACAGTCCCCTTCCGAGACGGAAAACAAGACGGGGCTGACACCTGCCGAACAGATCGAAGGCATTCTGGCGCTTTTCCCCTCCCTCTACAAAAGTGCGGACCATACGTTCAACTTCCTCAAGACAGACCTTTATGAAAAGGGAATAAACATACTCAAAGGCGACGAGCTTACGCAGAAGCAGAAAGATCTGTGCCAGAAGCACTTCGATGAGTATATGCTTCCAAGGATTTCTCCGCTTGTACTCGACCAGAAACATCCGCTGATACGCTTCCAGAATCTCAGGACATACATGGTTCTCCTTCTGGAAAGGAACGGAAGACAGATGTTCGGCGTAGCATCTCTGTCCCCCTCAATAGACAGGATTTTCCGGATTCCAGGCGGAAAGAAAGTCCATCTGATACTTTCCGAGGATCTGCTGTACCTGTTCGGACAGGCTGCCTTCCCAGGCTACACCGTAAAGGAGAAGGCCCTGATAAGAATGACAAGAAATGCCGATTTCGAAGCGAATATGGAGGAAGCGGACATCGAATACAACTTCGACTTCTCGAAGTTCATGAAGACAAAGGTGGAAGAAAGGACGAACTTAAGTCCTGTGCGGCTGGAAGTAAATACCGCAAGCGAAGCGATCAGGACATACATAGGCAAGCAGGTGGGAATAAAGAAGAACAGAATATTCACATCCAAGACATATTTCGACTTCAAGTTCCTTTTCAAGCTCGGCCAGTATCTTTCCCCCGAGGAAGCGGCCAAACTTTCCTACAAGGCATTCAGAGGGTCGGTGGATCGGAAGCTGCAAGGAGCAAACCTCCTCTCCGCAGTGGAGAAAAAGGACATATTTCTTTCCTACCCCTACGACAGCATGGATACGTTGATAAACCTTCTCGAACAGGCAGCCACCGACAGGAGCGTGACCAATATAAAGATTACCATATACAGGCTCAACGACCATTCGAGAATAGTCGATGCTCTCCTCAAGGCCGCCGAGAACGGCAAGGAGGTCACGGCTGTCATGGAACTTGCCGCAAGGTTCGACGAAGAAAACAACATGTACTACGCAGAAAGGCTCCGCGAAGCCGGCTGTACCGTGTTCTACGGTCTGGGCGACTACAAAGTCCACAGCAAGATCATCAGCATAGTACGAGAAAAGAACGGCAAGGTCGGCTACATCACTCATATAGGAACCGGAAATTACAACGAAAGCACGAGTCGGCAGTATACGGATCTCAATATCATAACCGCGGACAGGGATATAGGAGAGGACGGAGTTGCATTCTTCAGGAACCTTGCCATAGAGAACATCGACTACGACTACAAGAGACTGCTTGTTGCACCATATTCCCTCAAAAAGGGACTCATGGCAGAGATCGACAAGGAGATAGAAAAAGGTCAGGACGGATTAATCAGAGCGAAGATGAACAGCCTGACGGACAAGGACATGATAGAAAAGCTCGAGGAAGCAAGCAATGCCGGAGTGAAGATACAGCTCGTGGTGCGCGGAATCTGCTGCCTCTGCCCGAAAGTTCCGGGGGCGACGGAGAACATCAGCGTAATAAGCATCGTAGGACGTTTTCTCGAGCACTCACGCATATATTCGTTCGGACGTGGCGCCGATACAAGGGTATACATAGCAAGTGCGGACCTAATGACAAGGAACATAAACAAGCGCGTCGAGATCGCATGCCCCGTATTGGACAACGACATAAGGCAGAGGATAATCCATCTTCTGGATGTGATCTTCAGCGACAACGTCAAGGCCAGAAGGTTGAACAGCGATGCAACATACTCAAAGGTCCCTTCAATCTCCTCTCCTATAGACAGCCAGAACGAATGTCTTGCCGAGGCAAACGCATTCATCTGACATTATCCCGACCATCTACGATTCGATAAAAACCACACGATATGGTGCTTTGACATCGGCTTCATCCCATATCGTGTGGAATCGGTGCTGCTTCGTCACATTTCTTTCGCCACTCTACATCGTAGCGACAGCACATCTCCCTATGGGAAATCCAATATATATCCCGATAAGGAGCCAAATATGAAGCGAATTTTTCTGATTATCCTTTCAGCAATTCTTGCCGTCGCCGTTTTGCCGGCAGAGGACCTGGAAGCGGACAACGCCGTTACATCCACGGCAATCGAATATCAGGGACACAATGTAAAGATTGCGGGAACATGGGCCCTATCGGACCTTGCCGAACCCGTTTCCTTCTCGGGGAAAACCTATAGCCAGGCATTGGAGCTCGCAGCAGGCTCGACGCTGGAGATAGAGGATTCGTCGGATGACGGACTTAACCTTCTGGTAGTCTCCACCGATACCGAACCTGCGATCTCGAGTCCGGGTTCGACCTTTTCTCTCCAGGACTACGGCAATGGACAATACGTGATCGATCTGGAGAAACAGAACGGATACGTCGAGCTCCAAATAGACTCGGACATGCTCGTCCTCGACTTCATGGATTCCCTAGCCTAGGATTTCAAAAAGGCTTTTCTCCTGGGACCGTGCGCTTGTACGGCCCCTTTGCCGCATGAAATACCTATCTCGGCAGCCCCTTCTCCATCAGATTCCTTATCTCATCGATACGCCCGACGGATCCCGCAAGACTCCATGCCTTCCCGCTTCCATGGCATATCACAAGGCTGCTCAGCTTTATCAAAACCTCCGGTGAAACACCTTCGAGAGAATCGGCAATGATCATCAGCCGCTGGCCAAGATACATCGTAAGCATCTCGATGAAAAGGGAAAGATGCGTACCGTACGAAGCCGTCAACCTTTCCTTTCTTTCCAGGAAATTTCCGATGAAATCTACAACCTCATCCTTGGCCATGAAAAGCTCGTACAGCTGTCTGGCATTCATGTTCCGACGATTCGTCCTGAAGACGGAAACGCCATCGAACACATTTCTTCTCCTGCCATGGCTCCTTTCGTCGTTTCTCTTTTCCATATCCTTGAAAATATGCACGTCATAACCGTCGAAAGGAAATGACGAGTGCAGTATACAACGCCCTCTTGCATCGAAGGAATCCTTGTACAGATCATCCGAAGACGGCATCAGCTCTCCTGCGAGCTTCCCGTCGTTCTTCAGCTTCAGAATATAGTCCCTTCCGCTGGCTTCCAGCCTCCTGAGATCATCCTTTGAAAGGTCTTCCTTCCTCACTGCTATAAGAAGATCGTCTGGACAATATGGAGAATACAGCATCTGATCCAGAAGGGCTGGAACATCCGGCGCTGAGAAAGGAATGAAACCTTTGAGAGACGGGACGACCTCGTCGATGTCTATTATCGGAGCTATGACATGATCGTCCATGCTCATGAAACAGGTTGCCGGAAGACCTACGTTTCCTTTCAGATCCGAAAGGAACGCGGCGATGACCCCTGTGTTCGAGGAAAGCTTGTCCGAGACTGCCTCTATTGAGATAGGAGAAAGATCCAGCCCTGGATGGAGTCTGGACAGCATCGAGGATGCATATCGCTCCTCAAACATCGAGACATCATCGCACTCCAGCCTCAATACGGCAAGAACATACAGCTTTCTCCAGATCGACGGGAAATACCTCTCAAGCAGGGAAGCAAGCTCCTTATTGTCTACCTCGAGAAGCAGGGAGACCCCGGCGATGGCCATATCCTCTCGGAAGTCCTTTCTGGTAGGTTCTTCAGAAGAAGGCTTCTGTACGCTCTCCTTTTTAGGCCGGCTATCCGGAGCATCGATCTTTTTCTCTTCAACGTTTTCCACGGCAGGCGCCTGCTTTTTCTCACCTCGTTCCTTTTTAGGGACGAAACCGTTCTCCGTGATGCTTCCAAGCATCTTGCCCGAAACCTTTCTGGAACGTTTCAGAACGGGATCGTATCGGGTACTGCGCTCGTATAGGTACCATCTTCCGTTGATGTACTTTATCTCAGTATTTTTCTCGCATTTGAAGTTTTTTACCCACTCGGGTCGTTCATGCTTGAGCTCCATAGGAATCTCCTTGTAAAAAGTATAAACATTTAAGGGAAGCAAGGTTACCCTAAAACAGGGCGGAGACAAGAAAAAAGGGACTCTTTCGAGTCCCTACTTCGAGAAAAACCGAAACTTTCAGTTCAGGTTGATGACGCTTCTGTCGTAATCGGCAGGAGCATCGTAGCCGAGGAAGTTCATCAGCGTTGCAGGAATCGATGAGATGCCGAGGCCGCTGTTGAGCTCCTTGGAATATTCTCCGGCATAGCACGGATCGAAAATGATGCACGGAACCGGATTGAGGCTGTGGCTAGTCTTTGCCTTCGGCTCTCCGTCAGCTTTTGTCTTGACCGCACCGCTCTTGTCATGTTCGTACATATCGTCGGCATTTCCATGGTCAGCAGTGACGACCATCACTCCACCGGCCTTTTCAACGGCCTCCCTGATTCTTCCGATCTGCAGATCCATGGCCTCCATCGAGCATACGACTGCCTCGAATACGCCTGTATGGCCGACCATGTCTCCATTCGGGAAGTTGAGTTTTATGAGCTTCCAGTTACCGCTTTCGATCTCCTTGATCACACGGTCCGCAATGTCAGCGCACTACATCGACGGCGTCTGCTCGATCGGCACGATATCTGAAGGAATCTCGAGGTACTCCTCGAGCTTCTCTACGTACTTGCCGGACTTGTTGCCGTTGAAAAAGTATGTGACATGTCCGAACTTCTGAGTCTCGGATATACTGAACTGCCTGATGCCTGTAGCGCAGAGATACTCGGCCATGGTCCTGTCGATGGCAGGAGGAGAAACGAGGTACTGGCGAGGAACGTGAAGATCTCCGTCGTATTCCATCATGCCTGCATACTCGACGGCAGGATGACTGACCCTATCGAATTCCTTGAGCTCGTCAGCCTCGAATGCCTTTGTGATCTCGAGTGCGCGGTCGCCGCGGAAGTTGAACAGGATGACCGAATCGCCGTCTTCGATCGTTCCGACCGGCTTTCCGTTCTCTGCGATGACGAAAGGAGGAAGATCCTGATCTATAGCTCCTGTTTCCTTTCTCAGCGTGACAATCGCATCATGGGCGCTATCGAACTGCCTGCCTTCTCCAAGCACATGGGTATACCATCCCTTCTTGACCATATCCCAGTTGGCGTTATAGCGATCCATAGTGATCACCATTCTTCCGCCGCCGGAAGCAATGCGTGCATCGAACGAACCATCGGCGCTGAGCTCCTTGAGGAAGTCCGCAAATGGATCGAAGTAATCCAGGGCCGACATCTCGCCGACATCTCTTCCGTCGAGAAGTGCATGCACTCTGACTTTCCTGACTCCTTCCTTCTTGGCCTCCACGACCATCTTCTTGAGGTTGTCGAAGTGGGAATGGACATTGCCATCGGAAAGAAGGCCTATGAAATGCAACGTGCTGCCCTTGGCCTTGACGTTATCGATAAGCTTTTTCCATGTTGCTCCCTTGTACATCTCTCCGGAATCGATCGAATTGGCGACAAGCTTCGCACCCTGGGCGAATACTCTTCCGCAACCCATCGCATTGTGTCCGACTTCGCTGTTGCCCATGTCCGCATCGGAAGGAAGTCCTACAGCGACACCATGTGCCTTAAGCTTCGTATAAGGACAAGAAGCGTAGAGCTTGTCGAGGTTCTTGGTAACAGCTGCCGCAACCGCATCTCCTTCCTTGTACTTGCCGAAACCTACACCGTCCATGATCACAAGGACCACAGGACCCTTCCTCGATATCTTTCCATTCTTTGTTAGTGGTTCAACCATAGCTATGATTCTCCTATTCTATTTCCTTGAATAAATATACAACAAACTCTCAAAGCGGTGAAGTTGCCTCTTCGAGGTATTGGCACGCTTCCTCGTCGACAAGGTCCGCAAGTTCGTCGTGCACCCACTTGTGGTATGTGTTCACGAGATTCTTCTCCACCTCGGAAAGATAGCGCACATCTATGAGTTTCTTCTCGTACGGTATCAGCGAAAGGACCTCGAACGAAAGGAACTTTCCGAATTCGGTCTCTACGTCCTCCCTGACGGCAACAAGGTTCTCTATTCTTATACCATGTCTGCCTTCCTTATAGACGCCCGGCTCGTCGGATATGACCATACCTGGTTCAAGTGGAACGTCGATGAGCTTGGTTCCGATGTTCATGGGCCCTTCATGTACGTTCAACCTGCACCCGACGCCATGACCGGTCCCGTGGAAATACGTCATTCCTGCCTGCCATAGATACTGTCTTGCAAGAACATCGAGCTGCACGCCACGGGTTCCCTCGGGGAAGCGCTGGGAGGCAAGGGCCAGATGACCTTTCAGAACGAGGGTATAGTCCCTTTTCTGTTCCTCTGTCGGCTCTCCGAAAAGAAGTGTCCTGGTAAGGTCCGTCATTCCGAACTCGTACTGTCCTCCCGTGTCGAGCACCAGCAATCCATCACCCTCGATGCGGCTGCTGGTCTCGGGAACCGCGCTGTAGTGGCACATGGCCCCATGTTCCCTGAAGCCGGAGATCGGACCGAACGACGGCCCGAGATATCCTGGTCTCCTTGCTCGCTCGGCTTCGAACGCATCGGAAACGGCTATTTCGTCGTAGTCCCTCCTGGTTCTGTCCAGCTTTGCCATGAAGTTGACGAATGCGACTCCATCCTGGAGATGGCTTCTTCTCATTCCTTCCAGCTCGATGGCGTTCTTCCTCGCCTTCATGGTCGTGGTTATGTCTATCCCCGTCCTGTTTCCGTCGTTCTCCAGAAGAGGAGCGAAATCCTCCACGACTCTGTCGGGATTGTAATATCCGTTTCCCTTCAGATTCTCTTCGAGATATCGGTATACCTCGTCGTACTCCCTGATCTCGAACGGCAAGCCGTCGGTATCGTCGAACCTTCTGCTGCTTGTGAACAGGACAGCCTTGTCAAGGGAAATGTACATGTAGCTCATGAATACCGGATTGTACGCTATGTCGTCGGCCCTGAGATTTGTAAGCCATGCAATATCGTCTATGCTTGCGATGAAAGTCCACTCGAGTCCTTTCTCCTTCAGCACATTGCGTACGTTCCTTATCTTGTCTTCGCAGGAGAGTCCGGCGTATTCAAGCTTCATCTCGACCACCTTGGTCTCTGGAACATCCGGTCTGTCGACCCATACGGCATCGAGTATACCTTTCGACGGAACGACGGTCACGTCAGGCTGCAGAGCCTGTTTCATTCTTTCGAAGCCGGAAATCGATATCTCGGTAGCCTCAACGGAAAGTCTTCGACCCTTTCCGAGGTGCTTTGCAAGCCATGGAATGTAGTCATCGTCACCGAGCTCCGGTTTCATGATCCTAAATTCGGTTCCCTCTGTCTCCTTTCCGCTCTGTATGAAATACCTTGAATCGACCCATAGTACAGCCTCGTTCCTTGTGACAACGACCGTACCGGCGCTCCCGGTGAAACCGGAGATGAATTCCCTGGTTCTCCAACGCGGAGCGACGTATTCGCTCTGATGCGGATCGGATCCCGTCACCAGATATGCATCAAGATTTCTTGCCTCGAGCTCTCTTCTGAGAACCGCCAGTTTTTCCTCTATCGTCATATGCTTCCTTCCTTGCCTTTTTTCTGTTTACGAATGCTATCAGAACAGCGCCTGCGACAATCATGAGAAAACAGAAAACCTGTCCCTTGCTGATGTCCAGGACCGAAGAGAACAGCGCTATATTGTCGCTCTTTACCTTTCCAAGCTGCAGCACGTAGCCTATGTCGGCATCCGGCTGACGGAAATACTCTATTACAAAACGCGTCAGGCCATAGCCTATTATGTAGGATCCGAAGATCGTACCATTCGCCCAATGTCTTCTCTTCTTCAGAGGTTTGATTACAAACCACAGCACCAGAAAGAGAAGCAGGCCTTCGCCGAAAGCTTCGAAAAGCTGCGACGGATACCTTGGAAGATTGACGTACTCTCCATATACGTACGGTATGCCGACTCTGTCCGCGACATCGCGTACCCAGCTTATCGTAGTGCTGAATCGCTCAGCCTGCGGGAAAATCATTCCCCACGAAGACATGGTCACCCTACCGTACAGCTCTCCGTTTATGAAATTTCCGATCCTGCCGAACGTATACCCCAGAGGAATTCCTGCGACTATCACGTCAGTTATCTCGAGAATGCTTTTCCTGTGACGTATGGCCCATATCCATCCGAACGCGAACGCTCCGACGACTCCGCCATGATAGCTCATGCCCGGCAATCCCACGAATTTTCCGTTCTCGAAAGGCCAGAACATCATCCAAGGATGGGTAAGATAATACACTGTATCGCTGTAGAACAGGCACGAGAATATTCGTGCACCGAGAAGAAGGCCAAGAATACTCCAGAAGAAGATGCCTTCCAATTCATCCTCGCTATAGGATATCGTACTGTCGTTGCGCACCTGATGACGGGCAAGCAGATATGCCACGGCAAAGGCCACTATGTACATCACTGCATACCATCGCACAGGAAGGAACGGTACGACGTAAGGGGTTATCCAGCTCGGATAATTCACGAAGAAGGCCATGTTCTGAGTATAGTTTCTTACATCGCCTCGCGTCAACCTTGGCTCCGGGGACAAGGATTCCGTCATCAAAAGAAATGATGACTTCAAAGGAAAAAAAAGCTAATATCATCTATATGAAAAAAAGATTTCTGCTGACTGTGATTTTGGCATTGATAATATCCATTTTGCTCCAGGCTGCCCCGCAAAGGGAGAACAACCCAATCGGAAAAATACTCGACGGGGCTCTGAACCAGAGCCTGTCGAGCATGAAAGGCACGTCCGGCCAGCCCCAGATGTCGGAAATTCTCTATTCGCTCGGAAACCTTTATTCCTATCTGGAGCAGAATTTTCTTTACGACATCGACATGGAGGAGATGAAAGAGAATCTGATCTCCGCGATGGTGGATTCCCTTGGCGACAAGTACTCATATTATATCGCTGCGGACGACGCGGAAAGCTACGAGAACGACTACGAGGGAGAATACGTCGGGATAGGTACATATCTCACCAAAGTCAATCCGGCATATGCGGATCCGACGATTCCGGAGACATATATGATCATTATCACCTCGCCGTTCCCAGGCGGTCCTGCAGACAGGGCGGGACTGAGAGCCAACGACCTTATCAGCCATATCGACGGAGAGGACATTTCCGCCATGGATGCGAACGAAGCATCGAAGCTCCTAAGAGGCGAGGAAGGCAAGGACATAACCATCACGGTCCACAGAGGAGATTCGGTGTTCGATCTGACATTGAGGCCTGAACACGTGATTATCCCGACTGTGGTGGCAGGAATGCTGGATTCCCAAATCGGCTACCTCCAAATTGCAGAATTCGCCAATACGACATCTGAACGCGTCAAGGAAGAACTCACAAAGCTCCAGGGACAGGGAATGAAGGCCCTAGTGATCGACTTAAGGAACGATGCAGGAGGATCCGTGCAGCCCGCGCTCGAGATTGCGGACATGTTCCTCGACGCGGGGACGATAATGACGGTAAGATACAAGGAAGGCTCCGGACATGGCGCAATTTCCTATGCCGCCATGGACGATACGGAAATTTCCGAAGACATCCCGATAGCCATTCTAGTGAACGGGGGAACGGCAAGCGCCAGCGAGATACTCACGGCCGCTCTTTGCGAAAACTCGAGAGCATTCAGCGTAGGCGATGTCACGTTCGGGAAGGGAATCACTCAGTCGATCATTCCGTACGGCGACGGCTTCATCCAGTTCACTAGCGCGAACTGGTACACCCCGCAAGGCAACCTTATACACGAAAAGGGCATAACACCGGACGTGCTCATCCCGGAAAAGGAATACTCGGACGAAGAGATGGTAGCCTACGAAAATTTCATGATGGAAGACCACTTCTCCTCATTCAGGCAAATGCATCCGGAATACACAAAGGACAACGTGGACCTGTTCGCGGAAGAAAACAAGGATACAGGTGTACCGGTGGAGATACTTAGAAACCTTATAACAAAAGAATACGTATATTCGATGGATTTCGACGAAAGACCGATAGCCGATCTGTACTACGACGAAGTGCTGCTTTCGGCCATGGACATGCTCAGGGAAAGAATATGAGGATTCTCCTTGTAAAGGGATGCAACATCCGTAGCGACGGACTATACATGCTCACAAAGCGTGAAAGACAATACCTGACAAAGGTCCTGCGACTCGAGACCGGTACGGTCCTCAAATGCAAGGACGAGAAAGAGAATCTCTACGACGGAACTTTGATCGATGAAGATACATTGCGTCTGGAAAGGAGTGAAAGCTCGGAGAACTTTCTTGATGGGATGCCCGCCTACGACGGTCCCGCGGCAAGAATCACGTTGATCCAGATGATCTGCAAAGGAAAGAAAAACGAGAAAATCGCACGGGAGGCTCAGGAGGCGGGAGTGAAAAAGCTCATTTTCGCACCTGGAGCGTTCAGCGAACAGAAAAGTCTTGTCGGACATGATTTCGAACGCGTCGAGAAAATTGTAAGGGAAGCCGTACAGCAGTCAGGAGGAAGACTGATGGAGCTGGAGAGCCTGGACGATATTGACGAAGCGATGGGAAAGACCGAAGGAACAAAAATCATCCTGCATCAGGGAATCAGGGAGAAGACCCGCGCCATCATGGAACTTCTCGGAGAGAACAGCGGAATGGATGTGACGATAATGGTAGGCCCCGAGGGGGGATTCTCGGACGAGGAATGCTTCAAGGCGGAGACTTTAGGATTCACGCCTGTACTGCTGCATACAAACATACTGCGCGCCGAGACAGCCGCAATATATGCGATCGCAGCTGTCCAGACCATACTGAATAACTGAAAATACATTACATCCGAAACTGCCTGACCAAGCAAAAAATAGCAACTGCAAAACTTTTCACGGACTGAAGAGAACCAAGTATGAAAAGGTCATAACGCTACATCTAGCGTAGGTACAAAGTGACACGGTTCGAAATAAAATTCATTACTAAAAATAATTATTCCTAAAATTCAACATGTGTATATTTTTGTGGAAAACCGGTGGAAAACTTTCGGATATAATTGATATATCGTATTTTATCCATTATAGAAAACTTATATCGGTTCCGTTGTTTTCCCATATTTAGATTACAACGATAATTCTTTATATATAAAGTAATTATATATTATCTAACAGTATGTATGATTGCTTTATGAAAACCGAAGAAACAAGCAGGTTTACGATACATAATATGATATTTCCCCATCCTGTGGAAAACTCATGGGAAAACCATATATAGCGTTCCATGTTTTTCCTTTATGCTTCGACCGCTTTTGTATATAATCAGGTTATGAAAGTATATGGAATCGGCAATCCGCTCATCGACTATCTGGTCAAGGTCGACGATACGGACATCGTGAACCTTGGTCTTTTCAAGGGTACAATGAATCTCATAGACACGGACAAACGACAGGAAATCCTCTCATACATACAGAACAAGGAAATCGCATACAATTGCGGAGGATCATGCCCCAACACGATGGTCACCCTCAAGAGTCTGGGGGTTGAGACCATACTCGCGGGAGGAGTCGGGTTCGACGAGCATGCCGATATGTACAGGCACAAGCTTTCATCCCTTGGCGTAAAGGACGAGCTCGTGGGGAACGATGCCCCTACTGGAACATCGATCATCCTCGTCACGGAAGACAAGGAGCGTACTATGTGCACCTACCTTGGAGCAAACAGATTCTTCGACGCCAAAGACGTCAATCTCGAAAGTGCAAAAGGTTCCGACATATTCCATTTCACTGGATACATGTGGGATACGGAACCGCAGAAAAGAGCGATAAGGAAGGTCCTGGCGGAAAAAAAGAATGCCGGGTTCCTAGTATCGTTCGACATAGCGGATCCGTTCGCCGTAGGACGCTATCGCCAGACGTTTTTCTCCCTCATAGAAGAATATGCCGATATAGTCTTTGCAAACGGGGAAGAGGCCAGATACCTTCTCGACAACTACGATCCAAAGGAATGCGCGAAGTCCCTTGGAAAGATATGCAGGACAGCAATCATAAAAAACGGAAAGAAAGGATCATATATTTCCCATGAAAGGAAAATGTACGAAATACCACTGTATGGGACCACGAAACCGGTAGATACGACAGGTGCGGGCGACACATACGCAGCCGGATATCTCTACGGAGTCGCAATGGGCGCGAACGTAGAGACCTCCGGAAGAATCGCAAGCTATCTTGCAGGAGAGATCATCAGCCAACTGGGCGCACAATTCTCAAAAGAGAAAAGTGCGGAACTCAAAAATAATATAGAGAAAAACTTCCTTTAATTAAAAAATTTCGGAGTATATTTTATTTTTTCCCTTATTTTTCACAATACGGAGTTCTTTTTCTTGCTTAATGGGGAAAGTGTAGTACCATTTTCCTATGGACAATGATCATTCCCTTCTTTTCGACCTGAACGGCAAAATGCCGAAACTTCATCTGGCCTTCCCGATGGCATTGCAGCATCTTGTAGCAATGATAGTCGGATGCGTGACGCCATCGATAATAATCGCCGATCTTGCAGCTCTTCCGCCTAGCCAGAGCGTATTGTTGATACAGACATCTCTGGTAACTGCAGGAGTATCCACGCTCCTACAGCTTTTCATTGGCGCAAGACTACCGATGATAATGGGAGTTTCGTTCGCATATCTATCCAGCATGCAGGCAATCGTATCGGGATTCGGACTGGCAGAGATATTCGGTGCACAGATAGTCGGCGGTGCTATTGCAATCGTAATAGGAATCTTCGCAAAGAGGATACAGAATCTTTTCCCGCCTCTGATAACGGGAACGGTCGTATTCACGATAGGACTATCGCTCTACCCCACTGCAATAACATACATGGCAGGAGGAAGCGGAAATCCGGACTTCGGATCATGGCAGAACTGGCTTGTAGCGATATTCACACTTGCGATCGTGACTACATGCAACCACTTCGGAAAGGGTCTGATCAAACTTGCAAGCATTCTCATAGGCATCGCGGCCGGATACATAATTTCGATACCGTTCGGCATGGTTTCGCTTTCCAGCGTAGCCGACGCATCAATTATCGCTCTTCCGAAGCTGATGCCGTTCGGAATCAGATTCGAACTTTCGGCGGTATTCGCCTTTGCAATACTGTTTGCCATAAATAGCATACAGGCCATCGGAGACATGAGCGCAACGACGATCGGAGGCATGAACAGGGAACCTGACGGAGACGAACTCAAGCGTGGAATAATCTGCTATGGAGCTTCGAATATCCTGGCTTCGCTGTTCGGAGGTCTTCCGACAGCCACATACAGCCAGAACGTGGGAATTGTATCGACTACAAAGGTCGTAAACAGAAAGGTCATTTCCCTGACTGCGGCAATGCTGGTAATCGCAGGACTTATTCCCAAGTTCAGTGCCGTACTTACCACAATCCCGCAATGCGTTCTCGGAGGAGCAACAGTCAGCGTGTTCGCATCAATAGCCATGACAGGAATGAAGCTCGTAGTCTCGCAGCCTATGAACTACAGAAACACTTCCATCGTAGGGCTTTCGGCTGCCCTTGGCGTAGGAATAAGCCAGGTAACGGAAGCTCTCAACCAGTTCCCCGACTGGGTCACTATGGTATTCGCAAAGAGTCCTGTCGTAGTTGCAACTATAGTCGCTGTGATACTCAACATCATTCTTCCCAAAGACGAGAAAAAAATGTGATTGGTAAAGTGCGCAGAAAGAAAGCGGCATGATTTGCTTCATCTTATTGACATATATTATCAATAATGATATATTACTAATAACAGGAACCGACGATGAAACAGGAAAGAAACACTCTACAGAAGGAAGTAACATACAACACTCTTCTTTCACTAGGTTGCCATCCTACCGCCGAAGAGGTCTATGACAAGATACATGAGAGCTATCCTACGATCTCGAAAGCCACCGTATACAGAAATCTTGCGGTTCTGGAAGAGAAAGGATGCATCAGAAGGATTCCAAAGCTCGGAAACGGCTCCGACAGATACGATCACAACATGATGCCCCACTACCACGCAAAATGTATGCGATGCGGTAGAATATTCGACGTGGTGCTTGAGAATCAGGACAATCTGCTGAAAATGGCAAAAGTAAAGGATGACGGATTCTCGATAAGCACATACAATCTTGTTTTTGAAGGACTCTGCGAAAAATGCAGAGCAAAGGAGATAAATCAAAATGGAACTCAAGGGATCTAAGACAGAGAAGAATCTTCAGACGGCATTCGCAGGCGAGAGCCAGGCGAGAAACAAGTACACCTACTTCGCATCCAAGGCAAAGGCTGAGGGATATGAGCAGATTGCAGCTCTTTTCCTTGAGACTGCAGACAACGAGAAGGAGCATGCAAAGCTCTGGTTCAAGCTTCTCCAGGAAGGCGGAGAGATCCAGACCACAGCTCTCAACCTCAAGGCTGCCGCAGAGGGCGAGAACTACGAGTGGACCGACATGTACGACAAGATGGCAAAGGAAGCCGACGAGGAAGGCTTCACGAAGATTGCAGCTCTTTTCAGAGGTGTCGCAAAGATCGAGAAGGAACACGAGGCAAGATACCTCGCTCTTTTGAACAACGTAGAGAACGGACTTGTGTTCAGCAAGGATGGTGAGATGATCTGGAAGTGCAGAAATTGCGGACATATCCATGTTGGAAAGGCCGCTCCGAAGATCTGCCCTGTATGTGCACATCCTCAGGCATACTTCGAGCTTCTCGGAAAGAACTATTGATCATACTGCACCAGCAGAGCAAGGGTTGTCGAAAGACAGCCCTTTTCTTTTGTCCGATCATCTTTGAGTATGACAGCTCTGTCTATTGAGGAAAAATGAAACCAGACAAGACGGTCGGAAATGTTCCTCTGCAAAAAATGTTCATTTGTCCGACGGACACTCCGAAAGCGGATGCAATATAAAATCCGACATATGGGAAAAAGAAGAAACCGGATATCTGAAAACGTCCGGTTAGCAATCAATGCTTTCATAAAAAAATTCCTCCAAGTCGGATGAAAAACCGTCCTGGAGGAATCGCAGCACTCTTCGAATCGCGCTCTATGAAGCGGATCATCCTCTCTTCTTTACGGGAATGATTCTGACCTGCTTGTAAAGACCTTCGCCTTCGCTCTTCGTATCGACGCCATCGACTTCGTTGAGAGCCGTGTGCACAAGCCGCCTCTCGAAAGGATTCATCGGTTCCAGAAGCTTGCTTCTGCCGCTCTTCTTGACGTACTCTGCAGCTTTGTAGGCATTCCTGACGATAAGTTCCTCATGTCTCATTCTATAGTTCTCGCTGTCAATCACAATCTTGAGATCCTCGTCGAGGTTGCCTGCATACACGTTTACAAGAAGCTGTATGGCATCGAGATTCTTTCCTTTCCTTCCGATAAGGATGCTCGAGGAAGGACTGTCGATATCAAGTCCCAGCTTGCTATCCTTCCTGAAATTGATCGTCACTTTTCCTTCGTATCCCATCTTCGAGATGAGGGTCTCAAGGAACGAAACAATCTTTCTCTCGTTGTCGTTCTCCGGCTCGAGCACCTGTCCGGGAATGGCATTGTTCTCATCGTTATCCGACATCTCGTCTCCGGAAGTCTCTCCGTAATAGACGCGGATCTTCACGAAGCTCTTCTTGAAGAGGCTCTTCTTTGTCTGCTCGAGCACCTCTACATAGACATCGTCGTTATCGCCGAGCCGGAGATCGGCCCTTGCCCTCTCCAGCGCTTCGGCTTCGGTCTTTCCTTCGAAATCCTTGTACATATATGCTTCACCTTCTCTTTTTCTTCTTCTTTGATTCTGCCTTCGCTTCGTCCTTCTTCTGTATCTCTAGTACGAACTGGCCCTTTTTCTTCTTGTTCACGTAAATCTGGCTTCCGATGGAAATCAGGTTCATCACAGACCAGTAGACAAGTAGTCCGGACGGTGCATTGTAAAGGATGAAGAAGAATATGATAGGCATTCCGTATGTCATGAACTTCATCATTCCTTCCTGCCCCGAAGCGGACGTGGTACTTTGCTGTGTGATCTTCATCGAAAGAATCATGCTGAACGTATAGAGTATCGGCAACAGATGAACCTGGTTGCCCAGAAGAGGAATGTTGAACGGAAGAGTAGCGACTGTCTCCGGTATCGACAGATCAGGAATCCATCCAGGAATGAACATTGCTCCTCTCAGTTCGATATTCTTGTTCAGCAGCCCGTAGAATGCAATGAGAATCGGGAACTGTATGAGCATAGGAATGCACGAACCCATAGGATTGATGCCTTCCTCCTTGTACAGCTTACTCATCGCAAGGTTCTGTTGCTGTGGATCATCCGGGAACTTTCTCTTGATCTCCTCTATCTTCGGAGAAAGCGCACTCATCTTCGCCGTAGATTCCATGCCCTTCTTCGAAATAGGATGGAGGGCAAGCTTGATGAGAATCGTAAGGATTATGATGGAGACACCATAGTTCGGAATAACCTTGTAGATCATTACGAGACACCACTTAAGTACAGTCTCGAGCCATGAAAGCCATGAACTCTCCATAGCCTTCTTGAGCCTGTGGTTCTCCAGTCCGAATATGTTGTCCTGAGCTCTGTCGTAGAGAGCAAGATCATGCGCATTCTGTGGGCCGAGATAGAACGAATAAAGATCGTCGATCTCTCCGGAATTCGCAGCGATCCTGGTTATGTACATATAGTTTTCCTGAGAAACTCCGCTGTCATATGTCCTGTAGGTAGAAGAGAACTCCTTTACAGTACCTTCGGTCTCAGGTATTGCGATTGCCACAAAGTACTTTCCTGTCAGGCTCATCCAATCGAGCGGTTTGGAAGGATCGGAAACGTAGTTGTTGCTCTTGTCATATTTGACAGTGTCCTTTCCGCTCTTGTCCTCTCTGAGAACGTTGACTCTCCTGTAGTCGTAGCTGGAACTCATATTCTTGAACTCGGGTCCTACCTGCGGTCCGAAATTGATGGAATATGAACTTCCATCGTAATTGAACGGAATGACTGCACCATCCTTTCCTGTGATGCTCACTACAAGCTGTATCATGTATTCGTCATTGTCAGGAACGGCGAATATCTTCCTTATTGTGAATATGTCTCCGTCGTCGGTGATGAAATCGCGGCTGAACGTGACCTGGGTTATTCCCATGCTCAGTTCCTTGATTTCGTAATCGAATACTGCGTCGACAGGATTCGTCCGGTCATCTCCGACATAAAGCATGAACGGATTTACATCGTCAGAATCCTTGAAAAGGAAACTCGAAGGCTGCCCTTCCGTAAGATGCTGTGTAAGCTTTATATCATCGACAGTAGCTCCTACAGGGTCGAAAACTATCGAAAGTACCTCATTTTCGACTGTAAATGGTGTCGTTGAAGGATCTTCTCCATAAGCAGTGAAAGTTTTTCCATATGCTTGAGCAGCGCTGGATGTAGCTACGGCAATCTCTTCCGAGGCGATTATCTCCTCAGTTACCGCAGTAGTCTGCTCTGTCATATCCGGTGCGAAAAGCGTTGCCTGTATCGTAGTGCCGACTATGATGACAATAGCCGAGAGTACGATGGCAATGATGGTATTCCTATCCATGTCATCTCCGTTTTTTGTTTTGAAAAGAAGTCGTGTAGCCTCGAAGGTTGGAATAGGAACTCTGCATGAAGAGAAGTGAAGGAGCTATTTTCGATCGATCCTGTCCAACAATGACAATAAAGAGGACTCAAGCAAGGAAAAATCGAAAACCCTTTTCGGATACACTACCAGAATCAGGTCCAGACCTGAAGTTCCATCAGGATCAAGGTCGGGATCCAGCCTGCCTCTCCAGCAACGGAAGATATCCTTGCATCTTCTTCTGAGCTTGTTCCGGTCCACAGCTCTTCCATAGCCTCGAGCCGGAATGATCATGAAGCGGTCGAAAGATGTTCCGTTGCCTAAAGCAAGCAATCGCATTCCCTCGCACGAAATCTTTCTTCCATGCTTGAAAATGCGATCAATCTCTGCTTTGCTTCTGATGATTTCTTTCTTAGTAAGGCTTCTTCTCATCGCTGACTGTCAGGCTGTGTCTGCCCTTTGCTCTTCTGCGAGCAAGAACAAGACGACCACCCTTGGTAGCCATTCTTGCGCGGAAACCGAACTTTCTGGTTCTCTTCATCTTACTGGGCTGGTAAGTTCTCTTTCCTTTGTAACTCATGAGTAATCTCCAATATTCTTCGCTGTGATGCGGTATTCCTGTTTGTTGAGGACATAGATGTCCAGTTAACGAATTCTACAGAACAAGGCCTTTGAGGTCAATACTATTGAAAGAACAATAATGAAAAAAGTGGAGTCTTAGTCTTGCAAGAAAAAGAATTACCGATCACCTTTGGCTACCGTACATGCTTTGGTCGGACGTGACTGACAGCAGCAGTGCCCTATCCGACGGAACCACTTCGTTGTACCGTCGGAGAATCCCGTTTCTGTTAAGAAGAAATATGGTCACATAGTTTCGACTGTCTGCCTTTATATAAAGAGTACTATGTTCGCATTTGACGAAAGATCCGTATCGGCATAGACGATTTCCAGCTATGTAAGACCACTTTTTCCTGACAATCAATTCTTTTCTGTCTACAGATCCTTTCTCGATGCCGGACATGATCTCCTCGAGAATATCGCCGGCCTTATGATACAACTTTGATTCCTCGTCCAAGACGTCTTCTCCTTATTAGAGAATATATCACGAAAGATCGTAATGTCTCTCGTCTTTCTCAAAGCATCCATCCTCGACTTTGTAGAATACAGGTTTTCTGCCATCGTCCGAAAAGTAGTTCTCTCTAGGAAGAAACGTATAGAAAGCCTGGCTGTAATCGCTGAGTTCATCCAGAAACAGGCTTCTTTTTCTGTCGTCAAGTTCCAGGAGCACATCGTCGAGAAGAAGAATAGGTTTCTTTCCTGTGACCTTCTGAAAGCTTCTTGCTTCAGCAACCCGGAAAAGAAGTGAGCATAGTCTTATTTGTCCGGTAGATCCGGTCTGGCTGAAATTTCCATGGGAATCCTTTATCACAAACCTGTCGCGATGTATTCCGCTTGTAGTGGTCTGCATTTTTATGTCTCTTTCCTTCGTGTCGCGAAGATAGTTCACTATAAATTCCTCGTCATCTTCGTCCCACGAACTCTGGTAGGTTATAAATAAATCGTCTTTTCCACCGGAAACCTTCGAATAAAGAGAAGGAAAAAGAGAATTGAAATCATCAATGCATTTCTTGCGTTCCCTCATTATCTCGACTCCTACCCTGGCTATTTTTTCGTCATAGATAGGCAGCAAGGCATAGTTCACAGTCTTTATCGATGCGTTTCTTTTTGCAAGAAGATTTCGATATAGTCTTATGTTATCCAGAAAGACAGGCGAAGAAAGACTCATCATCTGATCGAAGAATCTTCTTCTCGTTTCAGGTTCTCCTGTTATGAATGAAATGTCCTCATGACAAAAAACTATACATGGAAACTGGTATATGAGCTCTTTTCTGTCCTTGACTTCCTTTCCATCGATCTCTATGTATCTTTTCCCTTCCTCGAATACGCTTCTTATTTTCTGGAGTTCTCCGAATTCGTTACGGAAAGTTCCTTCCAGAACGAATCCGCTTTCTCCATAGCTTACGCATTCCTTAAGGAAAGGAGTACGGAAAGAAGACCCGTAGCAAAGTATGTATACAGCTTCGAGAAAGTTTGTCTTTCCCTGACCGTTGGTACCGATAAGTACAATATCCTCCCTGTCGAAAGAAAGACGCTGGGAGGATATGTTCCTGAAATTTTTTATTTCTATCTCTTCGAAATCTGTCATGACTGCATCGGCATGATGATGAAGATGTAATCGGATTCAGGATCGGAAAGAATTCCGACTGCACTTGTTGCATTGTTGAAAGCGATGCAGAAATTCTTGCTGTCTATCTTCTTTATAGCATCCTGCAGAAAATTGTAATTGAAGCATAGCTTGGTCTCGGGACCGTCGTAGCTGCAATGTATAATGTTCTTGCTGTCTCCGTCGTTGTCTTCTCCGCTTACCATCACACCTTCTGTGTTGATGTCGAAGAAAATCTTCCTGCTCTTTATCTCGATCATGACAGATATAAGATTTATAGCGTTGACCATATCGGAGGTATCGGCGATGCATCTGTAGCTGAAATCCTTTGGTATCACTCTCTCATATGCAGGATAGGAACCTGTTATGAGAAGCGAATATATGAGATGTCCTTCGATGTTCGCAAATATGGAACCATCTTTTATGGCAAGAGACAGTACTCCGTCTCCGCTTCCTATGGTCTTGAGGTTCATCAGGAACGAAGGAGGAAGAATCACTGGATTGAAAGTAGGAATCTCGTGTTCTATCTCCTTTCTTATGCAGGCAAGTCTTTTTCCATCTGTGGCTACAAGAACGAGTTTGTCATCTTTTTTCTCCATGTAGACGCCGGTAAGGAAGTACCTGGCTTCGTCCTTGCTCACGGCAAACAGTGTCTTGTCTATCATAGAAAAGAAATCATGCTGACCGATCGTGAAGAATTCATCATCGGATATTGTAAGCATCTCAGGATATTTCTCGCTGCTTATTGTCCTGATGTTTACAAGAAACTTACTTTCGCTGTTATTTCTTATGGATAGTTTGTCGTTCTCTTCATTTATTTCCAGCGATATGTCCGAAGGGATGTTCTTGAGTACGTCGAGCAGCTTTTCACATATGACAGTGGTCGAACCTGGTATGATGGTCTCGACTTCGATGCTGCCTACGAAGCCGTTCTTCGTATCGGTACTCTTTATGGTAAGTACGTTGTTGCTGTTCTCCAGAAGAACGTTGCTGGAGATGGAAAGAGCATTTCGCTTGCTTGTGAAATTTATAGCGAAACCTATCTCTTTCTTCAATGCTTCACATGAACATATGAACTTCATATCATTTTCTCCGTAAGATCCAGTAAAGAACGATATCCTCCTGGATCCGTAATTTTTGTTCTATTTCGGAAAGGAGCGATGAATCATTACCTTCCTTTTTCCATAGGCAGAGGAACCTTTGTATATTATAACAGCAATCAGTCTATTTTTTAAGCTGTTTGCTTTTCCTCTTTTTTTTCCTCGTTGCAACAATAACTACTATTTTTCATATTTATATAACTAGTAGTAGTAATAGGAATGTGGAAAACAAGGAAAACTCTATATTTTTCATTCTCTTAAAAGAAATTGAGGTGTGGATAAAACTGTGGAAAAGTCCATCTTTTTTCCACAGGTATTCCACATACTGCTTCTACCTCATCTCTTTTGCTTCTGCATTCCCGTGGAAAAACTGTTTTTTTTCCTCAGATTATCCACAATGTTTCCACAGGTTTTCCTCATGTTTTCCACCGACTTTTCCACATTGACGAGGAAAACTTTCAACTGTATTACCTCCTTTTATTGTATCAAATTGTTTTACATTTGATATTTTATATTATAATATATATTATGTCAACTAAAAACAAAAAATATTATTTTATAAAATAAAATAATAAAATTATATTAATCAGAAAAAAATACTTAAAATAATTATATATATTATTATATAAAAATATATTTTATTTAATGATAAAAATTGATTAAATAATATATTAAACCTTTGTTGATGCAGTCCATGTCCGAGCAAACGCAATAGATTGTTCTTAAAATGGAAAAACTTTCCGCCTTTTCATGACGGAAGACCTTATCGATGTACGTAATCATAATTTTGACGTGGAGTATTACTAACGGAGATACTGCTTCTTCTTATCTGTAGATCCTGTCGTCGTTCTCGTCCATTATCGCTTTCTTTATATTCGATATTATGTTCTTGAGATCTTCGTCTTCCTTTATGTTGGCGGCGATTTTGTCTATTGCGTATTTTACAGATGTATGGTCCTGTATGTTGAAGCTTTTTCCTATCTCCGAAAGGCTTCTTGTCGTCATTTCACTTGCTATATATATTGCAATGTGTCTCGGAGTAGCTACATTTTTATTTCTTGATCTGCTTTTTAATTCCGAAGACGGTATGTTGAAGTATTTTCCAGTTTCGTCGATTATTCTATCTATCGTTATTTCGGATTCCTTGAGAACCGTGGCAGGAATGAAGTTTCTTATGTGGTCGAGAGCCACTTTTTTTGTTATCTCCTTTCCTACGAGCTTTGAGAACGAATCCAGCGTTATGAGTGCCCCTTCAAGATCCCTTACGTTGGTCTTTATGTTCTGGCAGATTAGTTCCTGTATGTCACGAGGAATATCGTAATGCATTTCTTCGCATTTTTTCTGCACTATGGCCATTCTTGTCTCGTAGAGAGGTGGCTGCAGATCTACGTTTGTACCTTTCGTGAATCTTGTTCTGAGGCGTTCCGTTATTCCTTTCAGTTCCGTTATGGGACGATCGCAGGTGAATACTATCTGTTTGTTTCTCTCTGTGAGATCATTGAATGTATGGAACAGTTCCTCCTGAGAAGACTCCTTGTCCTGGAGGAAATGTATGTCGTCGATCAGAAGCACATCGACGCTTCGGTATTTCTTCTTGAAGAGTGTCGAAGCATTCTTTTTGAAGATTGCGTTTATCAGCTCGTTGGTGAAGCTCTCGGCTGTTATGTACAGGACATTCATCTTCGGATTGTCCTTCACTATGTAGTTTCCGATTGCTTGCAGCAGATGGGTCTTTCCCAAACCTACTCCTCCGTAGATAAGGCATGGATTGTAGCTGAGGCCTGGATTTCTGGAGATTACCTTTGCTGCGTTATATGCGAAGTTGTTATTGTCCCCGACTACGAAATTGTCGAACGTATAGTGCGGATTCAAATGTGTCTCTTCGTTCATCGAATACTGGGTCGACGTAGTTCCGTACGGTGCAGACTCATTGCTTTCATCTGCCTTTTTCCCTTTTTCCGGCAATGTCGACTGCGATGACGGCTTTTGCGAAGATGCGGTACGTCCGTCTTCTCTTTCAGCTTGCTTCGATGATTCCTGCACTGCTTTCTGGTCCGTGACTATCAGCTTGATCGAGACCTGATGTCCTGCAAATTCGCTTGCAGTGTTGACTATTTCCTCTATTCCATTCCTCTCCAGTCCCTGGAGACAGAATGACGAGTTGAGACCCAGAGTGATCTCGTCTTCTGTACTGCTTACGAAGAAGACCTTCTTGAACCAGACTTTCTTCTTGTTTGGAAGGCTTGATTCCAGCTGTTCCTTGACACGCTCCCAAAGTTCCTTGTCCATTGAGTCCTCCTCGTGAGTTATATGTTACCTACGGCCTACTTAGTTTTGCAAGTGGAATTTTCAAATTGGAACGATGCTCGGAGAAGTTTTCTGCACCATTGATTTTTATATGACATTTTGAATATTTGACGTGTTGCCTTTTTTCTTTGAAAAAAGTATAATTTTTTTGTCCTTCCAATGTAATTGGAAGTCGTACGTTTTGTTTTCAAATCAAAAACCAATAAAAAGGACTGACATGAGCGAAGACGAAGTAAGAAAGGAAGAAGCCAGCAGACATTATACTGGCGAAGAGATCAAGGTCCTGAAAGGTCTTGAACCTGTAAGGGAGCGTCCGGGAATGTACATAGGTTCCACCGGTATAGACGGACTGCACCACCTTGTCTATGAGGTCGTGGACAACTCCATCGACGAGGCCATGGCCGGATATTGCGACAATATCGTGATCACTCTTGAAAACAGTGAAATCGGGGAAATATGTTCCGTAGAGGACAATGGAAGAGGAATTCCTGTCGATATACATGCGACGGAGAAGAAGAGTTCCCTCGAGGTTGTTCTTACGCAACTTCATGCCGGTGGAAAGTTCGATGAAAATGCCTACAAGGTCTCGGGTGGCCTTCATGGTGTTGGTGTGTCATGTGTTAATGCGCTTTCAGATTGGATGGAGGTTACTGTATACAGAGCTCCTCATATCTATCGACAGACATACCACAAAGGCATTCCGGAGGCAGATGTCGCTGTGATTGGAGATACGGACAGGACCGGAACTACTGTAAAGTTCTCGCCTGATTTCTCCATCATGGAACGCAACAGTTTCAATTATGATACGCTGCTAGCCCGCTTCAGGGAACTTTCATACCTCAACAAGGGCATAAACATCGAAATCTTCGATAAGAGAGGACCTGAGGAAAAACACGAGAAGCTGCACGCGGAAGGAGGTCTTGCCTCTTTCGTGAAGTATCTCAACGAGTACAAGACCACCCTTTTCGAGCCAATTTCATTCGAAGGCAGGAAAGTCATCGAGAGCGAGAACAAGGAAGTTTCCGTCGAGGTTGCCCTTCAGTATAACGACAAGTATGACGAGAAGATCTACACGTTCGTGAACAACATCAATACTCGCGAAGGTGGAACACATCTTGTCGGTTTCAGAACAGCTCTTTCAAGATGCTTGAACAATCAGCTCAAGAAGAGCGTCAAATACATGAAAAAGTATTCAGAGAGCCTTGAGGCATCTGATATATCCGAAGGTCTCACTGCGGTGGTCTCCGTCAAGATTCCTGAGCCTCAGTTCGAAGGACAGACGAAAATGAAGCTCGGAAATTCAGCGGTAAGAGGCATTGTCGATTCACTTGTCTACGAGAATCTGACCAACTATTTCGACGAGTATCCTGAAAATATCGACAAACTGCTCGACAAGGTTACGAATGCGGCAATCGGAAGAATAGCTGCAAGAAAGGCAAGGGAGAACATAAGGAAGAAAAGCGAGACAGGAGGACTTCCCGGAAAGCTTGCGGATTGCAGCGAGAAGGATCCGGAGAAGTGTGAAGTGTTCATTGTTGAGGGAGATTCCGCAGGCGGAACTGCAAAACAGGGACGTGACAGCCGGTTTCAGGCCATTCTTCCTCTATGGGGAAAGATGCTCAATGTTGAGAAGGCCCAGGAGGCAAAAGTTCTCAACAACGACAAGCTTCATCCTGTGATCCAGACGATCGGTGCAGGTATCACAAGGTACAACGAAAGCCAGGCGGATCACGATGCAATGGACGAAAATGGCGATGAGAAGACTTTCGATCTCTCGAAGGTCCGTTATCACAAGATCATCATCATGGCTGATGCCGATGTAGACGGATCTCATATCAGAACCCTTCTGCTTACTTTCTTCTTCAGGTACATGAAGCCTCTGATCGAGGCCGGATATGTGTATTTTGCAATGCCTCCTCTCTACAAGATAACGATAGGAAAGAAGACTTACTATGCATATCAGGAAGAAGAAAAGCAGAAGATAATAGACGAACATGCGGGTGGAGACAATTCCAAAATAATAGCCCAGAGATATAAAGGTCTTGGAGAAATGGAGAAGGAAGAGCTTTGGGAGACTACCATGAATCCTGAAACACGTTACATCGGACAGGTCAAGCTTTCCGATGCCGAAGAAGCTGATAGAGTATTCTCCATGCTCATGGGAGAGGATGTCGAACCAAGACGGGAATTCATTGAAAAGAACGCTAACTATGTAAGCGTGCTCGACATATAAGGAATTGATTATGGACGAAAATATCCAGGAAGAACAGGTTGGAAAAGTCATACAGTCCGATCTTTCAACCGAAATGAAGACAAGCTATCTCAATTATGCAATGAGCGTAATCATATCGAGAGCTTTGCCGGATGTCAGGGACGGTCTGAAGCCCGTCCATAGACGAATTCTCTATGGAATGGGTGAAATGGGCCTCAAGGCCAATTCTCAGACAAAGAAGTGTGCACGTGTAGTCGGAGACGTGCTTGGTAAATATCATCCGCATGGAGATGCATCTGTCTATGATGCTCTGGTACGTCTTGGACAGGATTTCTCTCTAAGATATCCTGTGGTAAAACCTCAGGGAAACTTCGGATCGATTGATGGAGATCCTCCTGCCGCAATGAGGTATACAGAGGCCAAGCTGAGCAAGCTCGGAGAGGAAATGATGGCCGATATCGGAAAGGATACGGTCGATTTCACTCCGAACTACGATGAATCGCTCAAGGAACCGTCGGTTCTTCCGTCGGCTTTCCCGTTCCTCATCGTGAACGGATCCTCCGGAATTGCCGTCGGTATGGCTACCAACCTTGCTCCTCACAACCTTACAGAGGTGATTGACGGCCTTTGCGCACTGATTGACAATCCTGATATTACTATTCCCGAGCTAATGGAGTATGTAAAGGGTCCTGACTTTCCTTCTTACGGCATTATCTGCGGCAAGAAGGGCATCATGGATGCCTACACCACGGGAAAGGGAAAAGTCGTAATAAGAAGCCGATATGAGATCGAACAGAGCGAGAAAGGTCACGACAGGATAGTTTTTACCGAGATTCCTTATCAGGTGAACAAGAGCGAACTTGTAAAGAAGATCGACGAACTCAGGAAAGATGAGGTAATAAAGGGTATATCCGCTGTCAGGGATGAATCCGGACGCGATGGGATACGGATAGTCATCGAATTGAAGATGGATGCCGTGCCGAACATCGTGCTCAATATGCTGTTCTCCAGAACGCAGCTGCAGTCGAACTTCAATGTATACAACCTCGCCCTTCAGAACGGAGCGCCTAAACTTTTCAATTTGAAGGAAATGATGGTCGCTTATGTCGATCATAGAAAGGAAGTTGTTACAAGAAGGACCAGATATGACCTCAAAAAAGCTGAAGAGAGGGCTCATATCCTTGAAGGATTGAAGATCGGCCTCGAGAATATCGATGAGGTCATCCGCATCATCAAGGAGGCTGAAGACAATACGATAGCCTCTCTGAACCTTCAGAAGGCCTTCAATCTCACACAGATACAGGCTGATGCTATCATTGATATGAAACTTGGCAGGCTGAGTCATCTTGAGACTGAAAAGATTCTCCAGGAGTTGTTCGAGCTTGAAGGGAAGATTGCCTATTACAAGGAACTTCTTGCCGATGAGCATAAGATCCTCGGCGTCGTCAAAGAAGAGCTGAGAACCATCGGTGCCACATACGGAGACAGAAGAAGAACGGAGATCGTCGAAAGAGAGCTCGAAGATGCAAGCCCCGAAGATTTCATCAAGAAGGAAGAGGTCGTTGTATCCATAACCTACAAGGGATTTGCGAAGAGGATTCCTATCGACGAGTACAGGGCACAGAAGCGCGGTGGAAAGGGAACGATCGGAGCCAAGCTTGTAGACGGCGATTTCGTACAGCACCTTTTCATCTGCAACAGCCATGATTACATAATGTTTGTGACGAACCTTGGCAAGGCATATTATGTAAAGGCATTCGAAATTCCTGAGAACGCAAAGACGGCAAAGGGAACAAGCCTGAAGAGCATCATCCAGATCGAGAACAATGAGAAGGTTACCTCTATCATCACCTTCACCGAGTTCAGCGAAGACAGGTATATCCTGATGGGAACGAAGTACGGCGTAGTCAAGAAGGTAAGGCTCAACGATTTCGTCAATGCGAAGGTACGTGGTGTAAAGGCGATAATACTCGACGAGGATGATGAGCTTGCACAGTCCATATTCGTCAGTGACGAGGACGATGTGATGCTCGTGACACGCGATGGAAAAGGCCTTAGAACAGAGGCTGCCAACATTAGGACTATGGGTAGAAGCACTCATGGTGTAAAGGGAATCAAGCTTCTCGGCGAGGATTGTCTTGTTGCTCTCGTAAGAGTGGAGGAAGGAAAGAACATCCTCATGATTACGGAGAAAGGAAAGGGCAAGAGAGTCAGGTTCGAGGATTTCAACAACCATGGCAGAGCCACTCTTGGTCAGAAGATCTACAGTATTGAAAAAGGCGAGAATGGAATCGTGGATGCATTCGCTGTCGACGACGATCATGATGTAATTTTCATCACGATGAAGGGTCAGGCGATAAGAGTGCATTGCAAGGATATCTCGACGCAGGGACGTGCCGCAAGGGGTGTCAAAGTCGCTTCGTTCAAGAGAGCAAACGATATGATCAACGCCATGGCCGTGACAACATATCAGGAAGACGACGAGGAAGATGACGATACAGCTTCTGATATTCCTGATGCGGATGTAATGGATTCTGTAGAAACATCTGTATCTTCCGAAGTACAGGCTTCCGATGAAGTGTAAAACGCAGAAGATTGATTGTCATTAAAACTGTTTTCCGGTCCACGTCCGATGACGTGGACTTTTTTCTCATCAACAATTGGAAAATAAGACAACTCCACATGTAACAAAGCGGAATGAACATCTTTTCTAAGCAGTTGTGCATAGGTGTTTATATTTACTTACCTTCTTTTGTGGCGATCTTTATACTTTCCGTATCCAAAAGACTCCATACGGCAAAACTCGCAATGGCTATTTCGTGGTGTTTAAATGCCATAAAAACAGTGAGAAAATGATATTTATTCCAAGCATGGGAAAAGTACCCTATTAGATAGTATAGAATTGGTGTAAAAGATACTTAGAATCTGTTTCTATCAATAGTATTTTAAGCTCAAAAACCGCATTTTAAGCGTTTATTTGATGTTTTTGGAAAAAAAGAAATGAAAACAAAAAAACTTACCAGAACCGGTCATATCAGGGGTATAGCTGATACAATGGAATTGACTTTTTTATGTTTCCGTACCTTTTTTTGTATGTTTCTACCTGATGGTTCTGTAGCATGTTTTCCATGTTTCACGTGAAACGCTGTTTTTTTTCTTCAGCGGCTTTTCTCTTTTTTTATTAATCTATTTTATGAATGTTTTTCGAAAACGACGAAGAGTCCTGATTGTATAATTATGTTTTGTGTCTCAACGTTGTTTAAGCATTTTGGTGCTCGATTGTCAAAATGCAATAATGATAAAAAGCAATTTGGAATAGCAGCATTGTCCGTCCATCCCAAGAAGTAAGTGTGTGTTACTTGATTTGTGATAGAATGCCTTTTTGTAATCATAAAAAAACACTTCTGCTTGATGTTTTCATGTGCATGGGTTTTGTCGCAGAGGTGTTCGTATGTCATATGCCAGAATAATGTTTGATGTATGGCATGAAAGTCTCCGAACAGCGTTCTATTCATATGTGTGATTCGTTTTTTTATAAAAGATCGGTAACGTTGATTTTCATTATTGCTAGATATAAATTAGGAGTTTCACGTGAAACAGCATTTATAATTTTGACTGTTCGCTAAATTTTCTTAAAATAATGAACGCGCAAGAAAACTCCAAAAAAAAACTTTAATAAGGAAAATAATACGATATAGTATGAAACAGTATAAGTTTGCTGTACGATGAATTGATATAATTACTTGATATATATAGAAAAAAATATTTACAGTCTCAATTGTAAACCTCGAAAACCGCCCTGAATCCAGCAAAATATAATGCGTTGTCAAATTATATCTATTCTTTTTTGCACAACATGTCCGTGTTTAAGCGTGTGTGTTTCACGTGAAACAAAAGAAAGTTTGAAGCAACTTGATACGGAGCTGTACGATATGATCTGCCATTGTTTTTGTCGTGGTCATACTTGTACCCAAGGTTCTTTCTCGAGTTGAATAAGGCTAGAAGGAATTCTTCACTTTTCGAAGAAAATTTTGGAAATTAGTTCAGTATCGATATTGCTTGGAAAAAAATATCTATTTTCTTAATTAAACGGAAATTTTTTTTGTTATGGCGATGTTCTGACAATATAAGTAAATTCAGTCGTCAGGTGGGTTTTGACTCTTTGTTGCTTTACTCTGAGATAGAGAATTGTAAGTTTATATTAGAGATGGTTTTTTGCATTTTATTGAACCTTGATATAGAATTTTGCGTAATTTTTATTTTATGGTTGTGATACCTAAATAATGTTATTTGATGTTTGTATGAAAATTTGGGCAACATTCTTTTATGAAAGCACTTGGCATATTCTTTCAAAACCCTATTTTGTATACAGTATTTTATGGGTTTGTTTAGGTCTGTCATGTTTTAGGTTGTCGTATAATGTTGGAAAGTATAATTTGTTTTGTTTTTTTACTGTGTTTCACGTGAAACAAAGAAAAATCCAGCCTTGTCGAGGCTGGATTGGTTCGTGTGTTTGTTCTGCCTATCAGAATGTTTCGTTCACAATGACTAGTTCTGGATCTACGGTCTCCCTCACATAACGTTGAACTCCGTTGGAAAGAGTCAGCTGGCTCATTGGACATCCTGCACATGCTCCAACGAGTTTTACGTATACGTTCTTTCCTTCCATCCTGATGAATTCAATGTCTCCTCCGTCATTCTGAAGTGCCGGTCTGATGGCTTCGATAGCTTCCTTTACTTTATCTTCCATAGGGTTTCCCTCTCCTTTGCTTCAATGTATGTATCAATATACTTTAAGAGTTAGCCTCGGTCAAGTTTTTGAAATAGTTGTCGACAAGTGATGATATTTTTCATAATATTAAAATCATGAAAGCTCATAAGATCATCTTTTTTAACCAGAAGGGAGGAGTCGGAAAGACTACGACCTGCGTGAATCTGGGCTCCTGCCTTGCGGAGATGGGTTTCCGGGTTCTGCTGATTGATTTTGATGCTCAGGCTAATCTTACAGGTGCTGTCTCAGGGGATGGAAGGAAGAGTACCATATACCAGGTTGTTATCGGCAAAAAAAATGCAAAGGACGCTTTGCAGCAGACAATAGTGAAGAATCTTTCTCTTATTGCGGGTTCTGTCGATACAGCCGGCTTGGCTATCGAATTGGTTGATGAGGATAATAGAGAGTTCTATCTGAAGAACGCGCTCTCATGTCTTGATGAGATGTTCGACTATATACTTCTCGATTGTCCTCCTTCCTTGGGACTTGAGACTATGAACGCCTTAGTCTGGGCGGATGCGGTCATCATACCGCTACAATGCGAATACATGGCTATGGAAGGTCTCAATCTTCTGATGCGAACGATTACGAATGTCAGAAGAAGTCTCAATCCTGAATTGAGAATCATGGGGATACTTTTTACCATGTACAGCAAACGTATCCTACTCAACCAGGATGTGGTCGATGACGTTACAGGATATTTCAAGGATCTTGTCTTCGAGACGGTCATTCCAAGATCGTCCAGGCTTTCCGAGGCTCCAAGCCACGGACTTCCGATAAACATCTACGACAAGGGGAGTGCAGGCGCGAAAGCGTATGCTCAATTGGCAAAGGAGGTTGCAAGTCGTGTCTACTGATAAGAAGCACGGACTCGGAAAAGGAATGGGATCCCTTTTGAATGGATTCGACTACGATGCCCAGATAGAAAATGTCATAAATGCGACGATTCTTCCGCACGAGTTCGAATCCAAGGACAACGAGGTATTGAATGTTTCGTTGTTTCACGTGAAACCCAATCCGAATCAGCCCAGAAAAAACTTCGACGAAGAAAAGCTAAAGGAACTTGCCGATTCGATAAGGACACAGGGTGTAATTCAGCCGATCATAGTAGAAGAATATGCTCCAGGAAAGTATTCGATCGTTGCCGGAGAGCGAAGATATAGAGCGGCGGAAATGGCGGGTCTGCAGGAGATTCCAGTCATAGTAAAGAACTTTACCGAACTGCAAAGAGCTGAAATTGCTTTGATAGAAAATGTCCAACGTGAGGACCTGAATCCGATGGAAGAGGCTTTTGCTTATCAGCAGCTTATTCAGAAATCCGGATACACCCAGGAAGAAGTTGCGCAGAGAGTCGGCAAATCACGCTCTGCCGTTGCCAATTCCCTTCGTCTTCTGGTGCTTCCGGACAGCATAAAGGATGATGTCATATCGGGATTGCTGTCTGCCGGACACGCAAGGGCAATCCTTTCTTTGACGAATCCTGCCGACTATGGGCTTCTGAGAAACAGGATTGTCGAAGATGGGCTTACTGTCAGAGAGGCGGAACATCTTGCCTCGGAATACAATGCCGGACACAAGGTGGTTCCAAAAGGGAAGAAAAAGGAGAAGGATACGGATATAATCCGTGTCGAGGAAAAATTCGTATCCGTTCTCGGAGCGAAAGTGGAAATCAAGGGATCTTTGCGAAGAGGGAAGCTACAGATTAGGTATCGTAGCCAGAAGGAATTGGAGAGAATATATTCCTTCCTGAGTAAAGACGAAGACTTGTTTGATGAATAATCTGTTATAATATAAGGAATTAATTATGGATGTTAGTAAGCTGAAAGACGGTATTTATGCCGTCATCGATACTGCAAAAGGTGAAATTCTTCTTGAACTTGAATACAAGAAATGTCCGATGACTTGCTGCAATTTCATCGGATTGGCGGAAGGCGAACTTAATATGGAGGACAAGGGGGTTCCGTTCTATGACGGACTTTCGTTCCATAGGGTCATAAAGGACTTCATGATCCAGGGTGGCTGTCCAAAGGGCGATGGAACCGGCGGACCTGGGTATCGCTTTCCGGATGAATTCGACGATTCCCTCAGACATTCAGGGCCTGGTGTTCTTTCGATGGCCAATGCAGGCCCCGGCACAAACGGAAGCCAGTTCTTCATAACGCATGTCGAGACGCCTTGGCTCGATAGAAAGCATACCGTATTCGGACATGTCGTCGAAGGCCAGGATGTGGTGAATTCCATAGAGCAGGGAGATCGCATCAACAGTGTGAAGATTGTCAGGGTCGGTGAAGATGCAAACAAGTTCGACACGTCGGGAGAAGCTTTCAGCGATTATGTGGAAAACGTCGAGAAAGCTCAGCTCGAGAAACAGAAGGCGGCCAGGGAGCGTATCGTAAAGGAAATCCACAACAGATATCCCGGAGTTAAGACGACAGGTTCAGGTCTTATGTATGTTGTCGATAAGGCCGGAGACGGTAAATCTTCCCCGAAGTTCGGTCAGTACGTCACAGTACATTACGAAGGATACCTTCTCAATGGAAAGGTATTCGACTCGTCGATTGCACGCAAGGAGCCTGCATCTTTCAAGATCGGACAGGTCATAGAAGGTTGGAACGAAGCGCTTCAGACGATGACAAGGGGGGAGAAGCGCACTCTCATTATTCCTCCCGAACTTGGTTATGGCGAATATGGGTATCCAGGAGTAATCCCTCCAAATTCGTATCTGATTTTCGAGGTTGAACTGCTCGATTTCTGATTAGACATGAAGGAAGTCCAGAAGAGGTATGTCTGCACTGAATGCGGACATGTCGAGACAAAGTGGATGGGGCGTTGCAACAAATGCGGTTCCTGGAACAGTTTTGAGGAAGAGACGGTCGTTCCCGAGAGAAAGACCGCCTCTCCTGCATCTGTCGTAATGGAGACGGGAATAAAGAAACTTTCCGAAGTTCCTGCCGATAAGGCTGTCAGGCTTTCGAGCGGATATGACGAACTTGATCGCGTTCTTGGCGGAGGGGTCATGATTCCGTCGTCCGTTCTTGTCGGCGGTGAGCCGGGTATAGGAAAATCCACGCTCATGCTCGAGATGATTGCAAACCTTTCCTCCGAAGGTGATGTGCTTTATGTCAGCGGCGAAGAGTCTCCTTCACAGGTACGGCTGAGAGGAGAAAGGCTTGGTCTGCGGCTTGATGACATATCGATATTTTGCGATACGCGTCTTGAGGCGCTCGAGGAATGCCTTGAACGCCTCGAACCGCGCATTGTGGTGATAGATTCCCTCCAGACCCTGTCGAGCGCTTCTGTAGCCTCTCTGCAGGGCTCTCCGAACCAGGTGCGTGCTTGCTGCCTGTCCCTTTCTCTTCTGGCCAAGAAGATAGGAGCTGCAATATTCTTCGTGGGACATGTTACGAAGGACGGGAACATAGCAGGCCCGAAGATAGTCGAGCACATGGTAGACACGGTGCTGTACTTCGAGGATGCCGAAAGCGGCATCCGTCTGCTTAGGGCAGCAAAGAACCGTTTCGGCTCTGTGGATGAGATAGGACTTTTCGAGATGGATGCGAAGGGTTTGCATGGCATCAAGGATCCTACTGGCATATTCCTATCCTCAAGGGAGGAAGGAGAGTTTCCTCCCGGCATTGCTTTTACATCTATAGCCGAAGGTTCCAGGACTTTCGTCGTGGAGATACAGGCCTTGGTTGTTCCTGCCAAAACCGGTTTGCAGCGTATATATTCCGACAAGATCGAAATTGCACGTGTGTCTCGTGTCGCTGCCATCCTTGAGCGCCATGTTGGTATGAAACTTTCAGACCAGGACATTTATGTCAATGTTGCCGGAGGAGTGAAGCTGAGCGATGTGTCGATCGAGCTTCCTCTGGCTTTGGCTCTGTTCAGCTCAAAGATGAACAAGAGCATACCGTCAAAGCTGGTGTCGTACGGAGAGCTGTCGCTGGCAGGGGAAGTAAGGTATGTAGGCTTTGCTGAAAGACGTGCAAAGGCTGCACAGGATCTCGGATTCGACAGCCTGCTTACTCCATACGAGAAAGGACGTCTGTCTTCCGGGTCGAATATACAGGTCAGGACGCTTCGAAGCGCAATCAAGAGTGCATTTCTTCTCTAGTTTCGATCCATGTTCCTCTTTTTTGGGCTATAGTCCATAGGGAGGAAAACATGAAGAATATATCGAAGTCTGCTTCCTGGCCTGAGAGAAACAAGATAGAGACACGGGAAATCCTTTACAATATGCCGGTCGGATCGTTTGCTTTCGGCAGCGGTTGCCATGTCGTGCATCTGGACGGCCGGAACGGATATGTGGATCTTGTGGACGCTTTTTCCGATCGCTATTATGTGCGTGACCTGAAAACTGAAAAGGTTATAGGGCCTTACGAAACCATAGACGATCTGATCGATGCCGGATGGAAGGTTTCATGCTGATGCAAGATATTTCTTTTTCCTGACTATAGATGAGTTGTATATGGGTATTGGTTCGAAGTCCTTACTAATCTTCATCGAGCGGAAATCGGACTCTGTGCTACCGGAAATATTGCCAATAGAATGATTTTTCATTTCCGTCTGTTTGTCAGGTTCTGTCTATGTTCGTCCATGCTCTCCATCAAAAAACCTCCCTTCGGATTTCCAGTCCATCGGGAGGTTTTCTTCCTCGGTTGTTCAGGGCTTTGTATATCTTTTTCCTATAGCCGTGCAATCAGCATAGGGAATGCTACGAGTGTTCCCAGCGAGCTTCCTATGCTTGACAGAAGGAAGACAAGCAAGGCATGAAGTATCCGGTTTCTATACCATCCTGTCAGTTTCCCTGCGTCGTCGGTCATGTTCTCGAAATCCTTGACCTTCGGCTTTCTGAACGTCGCCTCGAGCACTCCTCCGAGCATTCCGACTCCGAGTACTGGATTGAGCGCGAAGAACGGTGCGGTGGCGGCACAGAGAAGTATGTTGAGCGGATGGGCAAGAGAAATGACCGTTCCGACAGCTGTGGAGCACATGCAGACGACTACCCAGAGAAGGAACATCCTGATTCCCTGGTCGAAACCCGATTGTATGCATCCGATTACTATAAGAAGCACTATTAGTGCAGGTATGAGATAGGATAGGACCTTGCCGACGGGCTTGCCTTTCGGGACGGATACCAGAGATTCTGTTTCGTTCGTTATCTCGTTTTTCTCGAGCTGCCCGAGCGTTTTTATGATTCCTCCGGTATGGCCGGCACCTATCACAGCCACTTTGTTTCGTCCGGGTGCATTGTATATGCTGGTTGCAAGGTATCGGTCTCTCTCGTCGATCAGGACCTCCTTGACGGCAGGCAGTTCCTTTGCAATCTCGTTCATCATGCTTTCCAGCGTGTCCTGATTCTTCAGCTTCTCGAGCTCTTCCTCGGACAGCGATTCGTCCGAGAATGCGGCCGAGATGAGAGTTGCAAGCAGTTTGATCTTGTTCCATAAGGACGATTTCGCCCATGCCCGCTTGAAAGTTATCTGTATTTCCCTGTCGCAAAGAGAAATCGGAATGTCTCTCTCTTTTGCAAGCTTGGCGGCTGTGAGAATCTCTTCTCCCGGTTTGATTCCGGTCTGGGCTCCCATCCTTTTCTGGAAGGATGCAAGAGCTGTATTCGCAAGAAGGAAGAATCCTTTGCCTTCCTTGATCACCTTGCGTATATCGGTATCGGAATAGCTCGTGTCCGTCTTGCTTTTCATTCTCGAGCTGTCCAGCTCGATGCATATTCTGTCTGGTTGCACTTCATCTATGATTTTTCCGACCTGTTCCACAGATCCGGAGGATACGTGCGCCGTTCCGATCAGGTGGATGACACTGCCGTCGTCGAAAGTGATCACATGAAGTGTGCTGTCTATTGTCTCAACGTTCAAATCAGTCGACTCCTATCCATAAGAATCTAACTTATTTTCCCTTCAGTAACAACACTTAGAGTGCCTTGAATCCCTGCATGACGCATTCGAGCATGTTTTCCTTGAACAGCCTGACGTATATCTCGTCGCCGTTTCCTACTGAGAGCAGTGCGGATAGCGTTCTCGTCAAAAGTTTCTCCTCGGAGAGGTCCGGATACTGTTCGAAGTAGTAAGTACCGCTCGGAATCGATAGCGTCTCTCCTTCGCGCATCTTCGGCCTCATCCCGGCTTCCGTCTCTGCCTTTTCCTTTTCCGTCAGGGGTTCCTTGTATCCGGATTCCATCCGTTCGAATGCTGCTCCCGAGTCGGAGAACGAAAAGCGGAATCTGATGAAGGCATCGGTTCCGACAGGCGCAAGAAGTATGAATCGCAGCATCGCGTTGAAGTCCATCTCCTTCGGCTTGTAAGTGAGGGGATTGATAAGGGTAAGTTTCTGCAGTCTGTTTCTCATTTCCGTGCGAGGGATGCGAAGAACCTGAATATGCGCAGGTTCCTTTCCCTTTCCTCCTCCTGGTCCTGAAGAGCTTCAGGATGCCATTGTACTGTGATTATTCTTCTTTCGCGATCCTCTGTGGCCTCGATCAATCCGTCCTCCGCCCATGCCGATGCGGCCAGTTTGCAGCCCGGTATCCTCACAGCCTGATGGTGAAGCGTATTGACTTTTATCATGGCAGAGCCGACGGCCTGTCGGAGCATGGAGTTTTCTTCGATTCGGATTGCATGCGAAGTAGTGTATGCATTGGATATGTCCTTGTGGATAGTCGCATTCGGAACCTGTGACGGAATATCCTGGAACAGCTTTCCCCCGAGAGTGACATTGACAATCTGATGCCCTCTGCATATACCCATGATACATTTGTGCATATCCAGAGCTCTCAATATGATGTCTTTCTGGAAGAGATCCTGATCCTTGTTCGTTTTCTGGCTCAGGCCTTCACTCTCTTCCCCGTATAGACTCGGATCGATATCCTCTCCTCCCGGTATGAGAATCCCGTCTACGGAAGAAAGCAGGAGATCGATTGCCTCCTTGTCTCCGATCGACGGAATTATTGAGGGAATCGCTCCCGATTCGAGCAAGGCGGAAGTATAGGCTTCGTTTATCATGTTCTGCCTGAAGCGGAATACGCTTTCCTTGTTCTCCTCGAGATACGAGATTATTCCGATGCGTGGTCTTGACATGATGGTCCTATTTCATCCTTGCCAGAAGCTCTCGTATAAAATACGAGATTCTCTCTGCGGATTCTGCGACTACATGTTCGTTCACCGAGTGTACGTCGAGAAGGTCCGGTCCGATGGATATCGAATCCATTCCTTTTATGCGCTTGTTTATTATACCGCATTCAAGGCCTGCATGGATCGCGGTTATCTCAGGTTCCTTGCCGAGGATGTCCTTGTACGCCTTTGCTACGATCTTCAGGAATTTCGAATTCGGATCCGGTTCCCATTCAGGATACCCGTCGCCAGCTTCCACGGAAAAACCATAGGCTTTGTAAAGGGTGGTCAACATCAGGAGATGATTATCTCTTGCAGAACCTATGTTGCTTCTTATGCTGTTTCGTATGACGAATTCGTCCTTCCCGGTTTCGACTATTGCAAGGTTGTTCGACGTCTCGACGATGCCTGGTATCGCTGTGCTCATTGTTTTGACTCCGTGCGGAGCGGTGAACAGTAGGTCAACGATCCTGTCGCGGGTCTTCGAGGAAAGGACTTCGTCGACGTTGTCTATCTCTTTCACCGTAAAATCGAATCCCGGATCGGCATACTTGAGCTCGTTTGCGATTTCCTTGGCGGCCTTTTTCACCTTCGATGTCGGGTCGGAAGATGCAGAAATCGTTGCAACGGCTTCCGATGGAATCACGTTGTGCTTCGTGCCGCCGGCGATCGAGACCAGACTGTAGCGTCCGATTCTTTCAAGGATTCTGGCAAGAAGCTTCACTGCATTCCCTCTTTCCTTGTGGATTTCTCCTCCTGAGTGTCCTCCGAGAAGTCCATGGACCTTTATCTCATAGGTGTGCGCAGCCTTGTTCGTAGTCTTTCTGAGAGGAAGGACGGCCTTCATGTCGACTCCTCCCGCGCAGCCTATGTATATGATCGACTCCTCCTCGCTGTCGAGGTTGATCATCCTGCGAGCCTTGACTTTGCTTGCATCGAGGTTGAATGCTCCGGTCAGTCCCGTCTCTTCGCTTACAGTAAAGATGGCTTCCAGAGGTCCATGCTCGGCTGTCGGATCTGTGAAGATCGACAGGGCAATTGCGATCGCTATGCCGTTGTCCGCACCGAGAGAGGTGTCCTTTGCATGGATGATTCCATCTTCGCAGACTATCTCTATCGGATCTTTCGTGAAGTCGTGCATCGATCCCGGACGTTTCACGCATACCATGTCCATATGGCCCTGCAATGCTATAGCAGGGACGTTCTCGTGTCCGCTTGTTGCGGGCGCATAGATGAATACGTTGCCAATGTCGTCAGTATCGTTTGCAAGCCCGTGCTCATCGGCCCATCTGAGAAGGAAGTTTCTTATGCCTTCCTCGTTGCCGCTTTCTCTCGGTATTCTGGAGATCTCCTCGAAGATCTCCCATAGCCTTCTATCGGAAAGATTGTCGTACCACATTTTCAGCCTTTTATTACCTCGTTGATGGTATAGTCCATGTTAAGGACTACGATATCTGCCTTCTTTCCTACTTCAATAGTTCCCACATCGTCAAGTCCATAGAGTCTGGCGGCAGTAGAGGAGGTTAGCTTGACGGCATCTTCGAGCGATATGCCCCAGCCGATCAGATTCTGGAATCCTTTTAGCATGGTCGCAGCGGAGCCTTGTATCAGATCCGGATTTCCCTTTGTGACCCAGAGTCCGTTGAGAAGCTCGACTTCGACGTCGTTTGCCGTAAGTTTTCCTTCCGTTTGTGCCGTCGGCCTCAGCGAATCCGTGACGATGACGACTCTATCGGACCCTTTCAGGTCCACGACCATCTTGAGAATCGCTGGATGCGTGTGCAGCCCGTCGCCGATTATCTCCGTCGTCATGTCGCTCGTAAGTATCGCTCCGACCGTTCCGGGTTTTCTGTGATGCAGTCCGACCATCGCGTTGAACAGGTGCGTTCCATGGCTTACTCCGAGCTCGTGTCCCTTCAGCGTCTCCTCGTAGGTCGCGTTCGTGTGTCCGCAGAGAAGCTTCACCTTGTTCTCTGCCGCACAGGCTGCCACTTCCTCCGTCCCGGGAAGTTCCGGGGCCATCGTCATGGCCTTTACGAGACCTGGAGCCTCCGATAGCAGCAGCTCGAAGAATTCCTTGGAAGGATTTTTTCTTCCGTCCGGGTTCTGGGCTCCGATGCGCTTCGGAGAGATGAATGGTCCTTCTATGTGGATGCCGCCGATCGTAGCGCCCTTTTCCTTGCCCTTTGCCTCGTAGCAGGCATGGATGCTTTTCCTCATCTTGCTCTCCACGTCGGTGTAGATCGTCGGGAAGAATGTTGTGACGCCGAACTTGATCAGAGATTCGGACATTCCGAGAATCGATTCCGGCTTGCAATCCTCGGTGCCGTTTCCTCCGAAGCCGTGGATGTGTGTATCGATAAATCCGGGTATTGCGATCAGAGGTGTCTTTTCCTTGCTTTTGTCGATGCTTGCGATGATCCCATCTTCGATGGTGATGTCCAGATTGTCCGTGCCGTCTGGTGTAACGGCGAGTACGCCTTTAAGAATTTTTTTCATATTGATTGATTATAGCACAGGCGAAAGGAAAGTTGTGGAACAATGGCACATAAGCCGTAGAAATCAAGCCCGGCCTGAAAGGACTTTTGCCCAGATTCCTTTTCTGTATCGATGCATTCCCAATATCAGCTTCGTCAGTTCCTCGAGTGCGGTCACGGCATAGACTACCGGAAGGGGAAGGCCTAAGACGAGCACTGCAATGAAAGACAGAGGAACTCCCACGACGTAAAGTCCGATGATCTCGCACAGCATCGCCGCCTTCGTATCTCCACCCGAGCGAAGTATTCCGACCACGTTCGTCATGTTGATGCTCTTGAGCGGCTGGGCAAGGGCGCATATCCTGAGACATGTCACCGCCGATGCGAATACCGCCGGACCTACGTTGAACCAGGAGGCGAACAGCGGTGCGGTCGAGAATTCCAGGGCAAGCATCAAGAATCCTATTCCGACAGATAGTACCAATATCTTCTTCGAGAATGCGATTGCCGTATTCCGGTCTCCTGAACCGAGTATGTTTCCAAGCAGAATGGTGGTTCCGTTTCCTACTCCCATCATCGCTATGAAGAAGAAGTTCGCTATGCTTTCCGTTATGTTGATCGTCGCCAGCGCTTCGGTACCGAGTCTGGAGTATGCGACCTTGTACAATATCATGCCGATAGCCCAGAAGACTTCGTTGAACATCACGGGAAGACTTGTCGACGAAAATGCTATCCTGAAGTCCCTGTCCCAGGAGAATGCCTTCCTGTCGCGGAATGCGAAAGGGGCTTTCCCTCCCCAGGTGAAGGCGATGAGCACGACAAGCTCTACGAGGCGGGCGAGTGCTGTAGAAAGAGCCGCTCCGGCAACGCCCATCTCGGGGAACGGTCCTATGCCGAAGATCAGCAAGTAGTTTCCAATCGCGTTCTGCGTCAGCGATATCAGCGTGACCGTCATAGGTATATGGGCTTTGTTGATGCTTCTGAATCCGATCGACAGCGTGGATGAGGCGGCAGAGAACATATAGCTGAATGCGACTACCTTGAGGTATTCCACACCGGGTTCGATGACTGCGGGATCTTCTGTGAAAATACGGACGATCAGATCCGGTCTGATGAATGAGAACGCGCTTATGACCATAGCTCCTGCCAGACAGATAGCCGTTGCAAATGCCATGGTCTTTTCCATCTTGTCCGTCTCTCCTGCACCGTAGTACTGACTGAGATATATGCTTGTACCGCTTGCGATGCCGAAGAAGAAGAGACTGATCAGGAAGAATACCTGGTTCGCTATGCCGACGGCGGCAATCTGGTCCTGCCCGATCTGCCCGATCATCAGAGTATCGACGAAAGAAAGAGACGAGGAGATCAGGTTCTGTATCATTATTGGAAATGTTATAGAGAAAAGTCTCCTGTAAAGATGTCCGTACTGCATAGCAATGTAATCTATCAGAAAGAAATGAAAGGTTAAAGAGCATTGTTGCAAGAGGAAAAACCATTTTGTAGAATTGGTACAGGGGAGAAGCCATGGACGTTCTGCTGATAATCAATCCGAATGCCAAGAAAGGCAAGGGAATGGAAAAGGCCCGCGAGATAGTCGACATTTTCAAGGAGCATTCGATAAGTGTCTCCGTCGCATATACCAGAGGTCCGGACCATGCCGAGGAGCTTGCCACGCAGGCGGCCAACGAAGGCTTCGACGTGATTGTTGCGGCAGGCGGTGACGGGTCGGTCAACGAAGTCGTGAACGGGATAATGAAATCGAACAATCCGGAGCGTGTCAAGCTTGGAATCATCCCGATAGGTCGAGGCAACGATTATGCATACTCTCTGGGCATTCCGACCGACGTCAGGAAGGCTGCCCAGATAATAGTGGAAGGCTGTGTCAGGAAAGTGGATCTCGGGAAGGTGACAGACCTTGTCAAGGACAGTTCAAGGTACTTTCTGAACGGGAACGGGTACGGTTTCGAGCCTCTTGTGAACTATCGTGCAATGAGATTCAAGCATCTCAACGGCATGCCCAGCTATATAGTGGCTTTCATCGGAATCCTTTTGGCTCCACCCAAACCATATCTTCTGAAACTGATCGACGACGAAGAGGAAGTGCTTCTTCAGACTCAGCAGGTGTCTATCTGTCTGGGAAGAAGGATGGGCAGCGCATTCATGCTTGCTCCAAATGCCGTTCTGGATGACGGATACTTCGATCTGATGTATACCAAAAGGCCCCTTTCCAGCTTCTCTCTGTTCGTGGCTGCAATGCAGTTCATCAGGGGAACCCATGTCGACAACAAGAAGACATTCCATACTGCAAAGGTCAGAAAGGTCAGGATACTTTCCGAACGTGCGAACATTACAAGCCATGTGGACGGCGAGATGATGGCCATCAATGACGGAATGGAGTATGACATATGCCTGCTTGCACGTTGCATGAGAATTTTCGCCCCCGCGTCTTCGCTCCGGTCCTGATATTTCCCGTCATGTTGCCGTACAGGCTTGTCAAATTTTGAATTAATTTTTAATTTCTTATTTTGTAAGAAAAAATTGCAATGAAAAATAGTTTGACAATCTAGCTCAAACAATTTATTCTATATGATGCGATTTTAGGACGAAAATTCACGATTTTTGCCTGTTTTTACGGAGTTTTTTGTGGTAAAGGATTACGTTCCAAGAATACATTTTTACGACCAGGATTTTGTCGACATGTATGATAGAACCTGGGTGTGGATCGATGAGCACTGGAAGACCGCCGATGACAACCCGAACTTCGAGGAAGGGTTCTTCACCCAAGGTTACGGGAAGGAATTGAGGCTTTTCGATGCCATGCTGTCTTCTCTTTTCCTTTCCTACAGCAATCAGACCTACAGCCCATATTCCCTTGTCGATTTCTTCTATGCGAGACAGAAGGAAGACGGTTCGATCGCGGCAGGATATGACATTGAGACTCTGGAGCCTGTGGTCAGCGAAGGAAACCCTCTGGGAGCCTCCCTGCCTCTTTTCCCTTATGTCGAGTTCGTATTCTACCACAAGATAGGAAACAAGAAGAGGCTCAAGGATGTCGTGCCTTACATGGAGAAATATTTCGATTGGCTTAGGGCCAATTTCCAGCAGCCGAACGGCCTTTTCCGCGTTCCCTATGAGGCTACCGAGATGCTTGGCCTGGAAAGGGAAGGTGCCGTATACACGATAGACTACAATGCTATGGTTGCCATGGCGGCGCTTTATATGTCGTACATCGGTGACATCCTCAACGACAAGGAGCTTGCGTTCCGCTATAAGCGCATCTACTTTGCTCTGAAGACGAGAATCAACAGCATGATGTGGTCTCCGGAGGACAAGTTCTACTACGATCTCGACGAGAACGAGAACATCATACGCAACAAGCACATCGGATGCTACTGGACGCTGCTTGCCGTTATCCCCAACGACGAATATGCCTCTTTCCTCATCGACCAGCTGAAGGACGACAAGGAGTTCGGAACCGACAACCCGTTCCCGACGGTTCCTGTGTCTTCCAAGTATTACAACGAGAACGGCGACGGCTACAGATGCGGAGTCGTTCCGTTTGCAACCTATATGGTCGTCAAGGGACTGCAGAACTACAATTCTTTCATATTCGCTCGCGAGTGCGCGATAAGACATCTCTATTTCATCCTTGATACTCTCCATCCCGGAGAGGAGGTCATGGGAGATTGCTGGGAGATATACAAGCCGATGAGCGAGGGCGCGGCCCCCGTCCTCAGCGGAGGAAAGGAGAACCGCAAGCGATGCCTTCCGCAGCTTGGCCTGATATCCATAACTCTTGCAATCGAGGACATAATCGGACTGGACATTTCGCTTCCCAGAAAGACCGTCTACTGGACCATGCAGTCGCTCGAGGCGATGGGAATCGAGAAGCTCTCCCTGAAGAAGAACAACATCACTATCCTTTCGAACAAGAACCAGAGAGGATGGGAGATAAGGCTCGAAAGCGAGAAGCTCTACTACTTCACTATACAGATCCTCGACGAGGACAAGAAGAAGACACTGCCCATTCCGTCAGGAAAGTGCAGCATGCTGATCGACAAACTCTAAGAAAACGGAGCTTATGCGAAGGGACTCCTGCCTGCGGGCATCGGTCCCTTTTTCATTCCTCTGTTCCGCGAGTAAATGTCATTTTTTTTTGCAGATTGCATCTGCAATCCACATTCCTTGTGTCACTCTGGCTTCTTTGCCATGTAAGATTTTTTCTTCTATTTCCTTGAGAAGGGAAATCCGGTTTTCCTTGAACAGCAGTACGATCGTCGAGCCGCACAGGTCGAAGTATCCCATCTCGCTTCCTTTCGAAAACCTTGCATTTTCCTGGAGGTTGACGATGCCTCCTACGACGAATGCCCCGACGTTGACCTGTATGACCGGACCGAAGTTTTCCGTCGCCATGAGCGTCCATGTTCGCCGGTTCGTCTTGAAAACTGGATACTTCTCGTAGGCCGCAGATTGGATGCTGTGAAGCGAACCCGGTATGTAGTGGTTCTTTCCTTGGTATCCGTCATCGAGATAGCAATAGTGGTGATAGTCAGAGGCGCACAGGCGGAACATCAGGCACAGCCCTCCGCTGTATTCTTCTGCAAGATCCTGCGATTCGATCAGCTCTTTGACGGAATATTCTGTGCCTTTTATGTTGAAAATACTGTCCTTTTCTATTCTATAGGCACTTAGGAAACTGTCGCAGGGGCTGATCAGGTGTCCAGGGGCCATGTCGAATCGGATATCCGCCTTCCTTCTTGCGAAAAAGTCCCTGAACGTACGGAAGTTTCTTCCTTTGAAATCGTCCATGGGGATGCGATGCTTTTTGATGTATCTTCCGATCAGCGGTCTGGACAGCGGGGATTTCAGGTATGCAACGACAATCCTGTCCATATGCGTGTGCAGAATTATCCGTAGCAGGAATCTGCCTAATGCCGTCCTGTATGCGAATTCCACGCTTGTCGTCTTCATAGTCCTCTTACCTTGAATATCAAAAACAGTTCCGCGCATCCGCATATAAGCAATGCCATCTTTCCCTTCAATGCCGGCTTTTTCAGCGGGAATGGAGTGAGAAAGGCTATGCCCATGGCAGCAAGTACGGCTTTCCCTATTCTGTCCGTCGGCAGGGAAAAGAAAATTGCAAAACAGATGAAAAGGGGCAGGAAAAGGGCCGCTGCCGTTACGGGAAGCCCCAGATACGAGACCCTGTTGCTTTTTGTACTTCTCTGCCTTTCCTCCTCTTCGACGTTGAAGTATGCAAGTCGTATCAGTGCCGCCAGAAGATACAAGGCACAGATGTAGGCCGTACTTCTGCTTTCCGACGCAATTTGAAACACTATTATCGCTGGAAGCACGCCGAAACATATCAGATCGCTCAGCGAATCGATCTGTATTCCGAAACTTTTTTCTCTCCTGTCACGTTCCCTGGTCGATGCTATCTTGCCGTCGAACATGTCGCACACTCCCGAGATCATGAGGCAGACCAGTGCGAGATGCAGTCCTCCGTTCAGCGAGGCTGTTATCCCCAGGAAGGATATCACCATTCCGAGATACGTGAGAATGACGGTGTAGTTGTAGAATCCGAGCATCGCGGACCTCCTTTAAATCAATTTTCCGAATATGATGCTGTAAGCCAGAATGCACCAAGGTTTGGCCAATATGATGATCCATATGAACTTCTTTGCGGTCATGCCGGTCAGACCGGAGAAATAGCATAAAAAATCATCTGGGGCGAGCGGTAGAAGGATTGCGAGGAAGAGAAAGACGGTATAGCTTTTTTTTGTGTTCACCCATTCGACATACGAATCGTATTTCTTTTCCGGAATCATTTTTTTCACAAAGGCGGATCCGAATTTTCTGGCAAGGAAAAAGGCGATTATCGATCCTGTGCTTATACCTATGTAGTTGTATATGAATCCTCCCGATACACCGAACATTCCCGCTCCGACGATGCATCCTAGAAATCCGGGAAGGATGGGAAGTATGACTTGGATGATCTGTATCAGGACCAGTATCATCGGCGCAAAGAGCCCGAATCCTCCGATATATGCCCTCAGGCTTTCCGCGGAGTCGAAACAGCCGGAGAAATAGGCCTTCGATAGAAAAACAATGGAAAAGAGCAGCAGGGAAAACAGCAATATCGTAAGGCAGTTCCTGATTCCGATTCCTTTTTTTTCTACAGATTCAGTATCTTGTTCCATGGTTCCTTCCGTTCTTTTCTGAAACGGAGTCTATCAGAAGATTCTTAATATGGGACTTTGGAAATTCTTAAGAAATCTTAAATTCGGACTTCATTCCTGTACAATGGGCTGCACCGGCATTATAATTGTCAAAAACTTCTGGAGGAAGCTTTGAATCCTCGCAAGATTCTTTTCGCCGATGATGATCCCGAAATAAGGGAGGTCCTTCGACTTCTGCTTGAAAGCGAGGGGTATGACGTTGTCGAAGCCTCGAATGGGGCAGAGGTTCTGCGCATTATGGACGAAACTGTCGATCTCGTCATCCTCGATGTCATGATGCCCGATCTCGGAGGATTCCTTGTCTGTTCCGAAATCCGTAAGCGTTCGCCGGTCCCGATTCTTTTTCTGACGGCGAAGTCCCAGGATTCGGACAAGACTCTCGGCTTTTCCGTGGGCGGGGACGACTATCTTGTAAAACCTTTCTCGTGCAGCGAGATCGTTTCCAGAGTGAAGGCTCTCCTGAGACGCTATTGCGAGTACGGAGCTAAAAATGAAGAAGCCGGTAATATAGTAAAGGTTCCCTGCGGTATCGAGATAGATACTTCCCAATGCAGCGTCAGGATGTCCGGCAGGGATGTCGTTCTCACAGATATCGAGTACAGGATACTTTTGCTTCTTGCTACCCATCCCAGAAAGGTTTTTTCCTCACAGAATATTTACGAAAGCGTATGGAACGAACCTTTTTTCTATAGTTCCAACAACACTGTCATGGTCCATATCAGGAACATACGGCGAAAGCTCGGCGACGACAACCAGAATAGCCGCATCATCCAGACTGTATGGGGCAGGGGGTACCGCATTGGCTGACCGGCACATCCCTCTCAAGGCCAAGCTTCTTGTCGGAATTGCAGTTTCGACTTTTGTCGCCGGTGCCGTTTTCCTCTTATTCATGCTGCTTGGCAACGAAATACTTGACAGGACCGTATACGGCCTGAAGTTCATGGACAGCATGGGAGACAAGTATTTCAACGATCTGCAGGCCTTCGTACAGGACGAAGATGTATCGGTTTCCAACCTGAGGCCGTTGGACATATGGTGCAGCAGGGGAGATCGGGTCTATCTGTCCGTCTATCTGGGAGATGAAATAGTGTACGAGTCGGTACTGAAATCGCGGATCAAACTGAATCCGGCTGTATACGATCCGGCTCTGGAGGACGAGGGAAACCGGCATGAGCTTGTTCTCTGCGACGGCACGGTCCTGAGTGCGTTCCTCTATTATTATTCAGGGGATGCATACTACTACTGGACCATAGTTGTGTCAGGCTTCTTTTCTTTCATATCGTTTTATGCGTGCTTCATATTCTTCGTGCATCGGAAGCTCAAGTATATCGAGAGATTGAAAACCGAAATCGACATCCTTGCAGGCGGAAATCTGGACTATCAGATATGCGTCAAGGGAAGCGATGAACTGGGGGAGCTGGCGAACGGGATCGAACAGCTCAGGAAAGCGGTTGTGTCGCATCAGATCGCCGAGGACCGGATCCGGGCCGAGAACACAGAACTGGTCACGGCGCTGTCCCACGACCTCAGGACACCCCTGACGTCTCTTCTCGTCTACCTGGAACTTCTCGATGGCGGAAAATACGACAGCGAAGAACAGATGAAGCACTTCATCAGGCGCAGCCTCGAAAAGACAGGTCTCATAAAATCGATGGCGGACAAGCTTTTCGAGTACCTTCTCGCCTATTCGTCAGGATGGGATCTGCCGGAACTGGAGAAGGTGGATGCCTATCCGCTTTTTTCTCGGTATTGGATGGATGTGGTTTTCTCTTTGGAGAGCAAAGGATTCATGACGGAGGCTTCGTTTTCTCCTCTTTCATGTTCCGTACTGGCCGACGTCTCTCTCCTTGCCAGAGCATTTGACAATATAAGCTCGAATGTGGAAAAGTATTCCGATCCGTCGGTTCCCGTTGTTTTTGCCTGTTTCAGGGAAGATGATATGGTCTGTATCCGTATCAGCAACGGAATTCTGCCACAGCCTCTGAAGAAGGACAGTTCCGGCATCGGCCTCAGGACATGCCGAAGAATCGCAGGCTATCACAACGGGTCGTTTTCCTCCCGTGCCGAGGGTGGAGTCTTCATCGAGGAAATCCGTCTGCCGGTTTTCAAAAGCGACAGCACGGAATGATTGCGTTTTTTTGTACAGGAAAGAGACGTTACGTGTCCCGAATGGGGACTTGTGTCACATTTGCCGGAAAGCAGGAAGGGCAAAACACCACGTCGGATGGAAAAAGGGACCGCCTTGCCGGCAGTCCCTTCTCCGTTTCTCTACTTTTTGTAGATGTACTTGACCGGATGGTAATCCATCAGATTGCTTTCCCATCCTCCCCATTTTGCCGTGTCTACAAGATGCTGCGAAACATAGAAGAAGAGGGGTATGATTGCCTGGTCTTCGAGCACAAGCATGTTCTCGGCTTCCTGAAGCACCGCATATCGTTCTGCTCCGTCAGGCATGGAAGCTGCCTTCTCGATCAATGCGTCGTATTCCTCGTTGGCATATCCGACATCGTTCATTGCGGCTCCGGATACGAACATATCGAGGAATGTGTTCGGATCCTGATAGTCTCCGACCCAACCTGCTCTGGCGAGCTCGAAGTTGTGTGAGTCCCTGTTCGCATTGTAGGTCGCCCATTCCTGGTTTTCGAGCGTTACTTCGATGTTGAGATTCTCCTTGAACTGTGCCTGTATGAATTCGGCTATCGCCTTGTGGTTGTCATCCGTGTTGTACAGGATGCTTATGGTCGGGAATCCGACTCCGTTCGGATATCCGGCCTCCGCAAGAAGTTCCTGGGCAAGCTCAGGATCGAACCTGTCGTCGCCAAGTCCTTCGTATCCCTGCATCGGCGGAACTATTCCCCAGCATGGTATCTGGCCGGCCTTGAGGACTGAATCGACGAGGGCATAACGATCGATTGCGTATGCGAGCGCCTTCCTGACGCGCACGTCGTTGAGAGGTGCCTTGTCGACGTTGATCGAATAGTAGTAGGTCGAGAGCTGCGGCGATGCCTGGTATTCGTTGCTCATCATGATCGAATCAAGCAGATCCGCGGGTACCGTCGTGCACCAGTCGACCTGTCCGGCCTGGAACATGATGTAGTTGGTGTTGATATCGTCGGAAGCTAGGTAGATCACCTCGTCGAGGCTTACGGCATCCTTGTCCCAGTAGGTGGAGCTCTTTTCGCATACTATCTTGTTCTGAGGCGCCCATTCCTTGAGCACGAACGGTCCGTTTCCGACGAAATTGCCGGGGAGCGTCCATTCGTCTCCATGGGCTTCGATGGCCTGTTTCGGGACTATGGCGAAAGTGTAGTGCGTAAGAGCGTTCAGCACATATGGAAACGGGCCTATGAGTTCCATGGTGAAGGTCCTCTCGTCGATCGCGGCTATCTTCACTGCGTCGGCACCGGCCTCCGAGGCGTTGTATTCGGCGGCTCCCGCGATGAACATGGCAGGGAACCATGCATATGGCGATGCTGTCTCGGGCGCAAGTTCCCTGAGCCAGGAATATACTACGTCGTCGGCCGTTATCTTCGTTCCGTCGGACCATAGCGCATCGTCGCGAAGAGTGAAGGTGTAGGTAAGGCCGTCGTCGCTGATCTGCCAGCTTTCTGCGACTCCGGGTACAGGCTGTCCGTTTTCATCTGTCGAGACGAGGCCCTCGAAAAGCGCTTCGAAGATCCTGTGTTCGACAGTACCCTGCATCTGTGCCGGATCCAGGCTCATTGGCTCGCTTCCGTTTGCAATCGTGAATGTCAGCGGCTCTTCGGTCTTTCCGTCGTCATCCGTGACGGATTCCTCTGCGATAGTTTTGCTTGAGGTTTCCAAGCTTGCCGCGGTGTTCTCTTTCGTGCATGATGTCAGAAAAAGAAATGCGGCAAGGATGGAAAGCAGTGTTGCAATGTATTTTCCCATTTTTTTCGAAACCTCTCTAAACCAGTTTTCCGAAATAGCATCATATTCATCCGATATGCATTATTCAAGTACTTTGATGCATAAAATATGAAAATATCGTCCGATATATGAATATTTATACATTCATGGGTAAAAACTCATCACTATGAAAAGAATCGGAAATAGGATACATTGTTTTCATGATGAAAAAGCTCCTGTACCTTGTGTCGCTTTTGTCTTTCCTGCTTGTCGCATGTTCCGCTCCTGAGGATGAGGGCCGTGTTCTGCACGTGGCATACAGCCAGGATGTGCCGTCGCTGGATGTCATGAGAAGCAACAACAGGTCTCTCAGGGACATGCTGGTCGGCCAAGTCTATGAAAGGCTGTTCGTGCTTGACGAGGATGGAAACATAACAGGGGAACTTGCCGAGGAATATCGCCTCGAGAACGAAGGAAGAAGGTTCGTTGCGACACTTCGGAGCGGCGTGCCTTTTCATGACGGGACACTGATGGAACCGGAGGATGTGGTCTGCAGCCTGAACAGGTGGATCGATTGCTACGAGGATGCCGCCAGGATCGCAGGTACGGCGAGGTTCGAGGTCTCGGACGACGGAGAGGTTGTCCTCGAAGCAATGAATTCCCTGACTTTCCTCCCTTATCTTCTTGCTTCCAGCCCCCTTTCGGCCGTTATCATGCCTAAGGAACTCTGCCTTTCTCCTGACGACCTTGTCTCTTCCGTCGTAGGAACCGGACCGTACATGCTTTCCGGATACGAGGAAGGGCACAGGATCGTGCTGGAACGCTTTCCCTCGTATGTCGGCACCGGCCGCGGAGGGGATGGAATTGCCGCTGACAAGAAGGCATATGCAGACAGGATAGAATACCTGATTGTCCCCGATTCAATTGCTCGTAGAATCGGTCTTGAAAGGGGAGAATACGATTATATCAACGACGTGATGAGCCAGGACATCCCGGCGTTCGAGAAAAACGGAGAAATAAAGCTGTACGGAGGGGACGAGTCCGGCTCCATAGCTCTTGTTTTCAACAAGAGGACGGCCGATCCCGATTTGAGGAAAGCCGTGGACCTTGCAATCGATCCTGACAGTCTGATGAAGGCCTGCTACGGCGATTACGGGTATGCTCTTCATGAGGATTACATGGAGAAAGGACCTTTTTCCGTTCCGGATCCCGGAATAGAAAGAGGAGTCGAAAGGGCCCGGGAATTCATCGAGGAGAACGATCTTGCAGGTCGGCAGGTGAGAATACTGGTTTCGAATCTGTCCAATCTGGACAAGATTGCAGTAGTTCTTGCGGACGAACTGGAGCAGGCGGGTCTTGATGCAAGCATAACCGTTCTCGATTGGGCTGGGTTCCTTGAAAAGAGGAACGAAGGCGAATTCGAGATAATGATCAGCGCTTTTTCTTCGGTTCCCCTGCCTGTAATGAAGCTCTACCTTTCCCCTACGTATCCGGGGTGGTATTCTAGCGAGACGAGTGAAGCGTATCTGGAATCTTTTCTCGATGCGCCGAGCATGGAGGAGGCCGTCGCAATCTGGAACGAAGCACAGGAGTTCTACTATGCCGATCTTCCCGTGATAGTCCCAGGTCATTACATGACGATCCATGCTTCGTCGAGCGACCTCGAAGGCGTCATCTATTTCGATGGTGCGCATCTTTGGAATGCGAGGAAGACTGGATGGGAAGAAGAATAGCAAGCGTCCTGGTTCTGCTTCTTGCCGTATCCTTCGTCGCATACATGTTGGCGGATCTTGCCTCTGGAAACCAGGCTTCGTACCTTCTCGGGGATTATGCCGACGAAGAGAGCGTAGCTGCCCTGAACGCACATCTGGGAACTTCGGAAAATCCGTTCGTAGGATATCTTTCGTTCATGAAGGACTTCTTTCTGCTTGATTGGGGCTATGACGTAAAAGGCACTGCCATATCGAGCCTCGTTCTTTCGCGGTTTTCCGTGACGCTTGAGCTGACTCTCCTTTCCCTTTGTCTGTCGATCGTCTTTTCTTTGGTGATGGCCGTTACAGGCGTGCACAGAAGCGGGGCATTCCTGGATGTCGCGGGAGATATTCTTTCGATAGTCATATTCTCCTTGCCGTCTTTTCTACTGTCGATACTGCTCATAGTGGTGGTCTCCGGACTTCCTTCCGGAGGTTTCGTCCCTGTTTCAGTTTCTCTTTCCGAAAATCTGCGTCATATGCTGCTTCCTGTGCTTTCCACGAGCCTGATGCATTCCGCACTTCTTTCCCGCGTCCTGAAGAATAGCCTTCGCCGCGAGGCAAGACAGCCGTATGTGACGACGTCGATTGCGAAGGGTAGGAGCGGAAGAAAAATAGTGTCGCACGTCATTCTCCGTCCGTCGCTGCCGCCTTACCTTGCCCTTCTCAGCCAGAGTTTCGGTGCAATGATGGCCGGAAGCGCGGTCACAGAGAGCGTATTCGCGCTTCCGGGGCTGGGATCGCTTTTCGTATCGGCCGCCCTGAGCAGGGATATACGGCTTGCAGTCACGCTGATAATGCTGTTCTTTCTGTTCGTCTCTTTCTCGTCCATCGTAAGCGAGATAGCGATGTCGATTGCGGATCCTCGGATAAGGAGGGAAGAAAGATGAGCGGAAAGCGTGTTCTGGGCTTCGTGCTCATGGCTATGCTGCTTGCAATGGCAGTCTTGTTTGTACATGGAACCGACACCGATCTTTCCTCGAGACTGCTTGTGCCTTCGGCCGAACATCCGTTCGGTACGGACAGCTTCGGACGCGATCTGCTTGCACGTACATCCGGAGGATTCCTTGTATCGTTCCTGTTGTCGCTCTGCGTTACCGCAAGCGCTACCGTGGCCGGTGTCGCACTTTCCGTTGCCATGGTCAGAGACGGATGGATAGGCATCCTTTCCAGAGGATTGTCCGACATGCTGAAGTCCTTGCCGGCAGTTCTTTTCTCTCTTTTCCTTGTCGCTCTTTTCGGGCAGGGAGTCGATATCCTCTATCTTTCTCTGACGTTGTCCCAGATACCGAACATTGCCCGGACGAGCCAGGCTAGGCTTCTGGTTCTTGAAAAAGAGGAGTTCATGCTGGCTTTGCGTGCCGAGGGAATAAGAGGACGAAGAATTGTGTTTCGCCACTATGTGCCGCATATATATCCGGAAATTGCGAACCAGAGTATAAGCATATTTTCTACATCCATCCTCACGGAGGCTTCTCTGTCGTTCCTGGGCTGCGGACTTCCGGTCGATATCCCAAGTCTCGGGTCGATAATGGCGGAAGGGAGAAGTTTCCTTTTCACCTCTCCCTTCCTTTTCTTCTTTCCGGCCGCAATTCTTTTCCTGGCCGGCCTTGCGCTATATCTACAGTCTGATCCGTCCTCTCATCGACCTGATTAGAGTCGTCTTATCCGCATAGCCCAGATCTCCGCCTATCGGAAGTCCGGATGCAAGACGTGTCAGGGTTATCTCTCCATGGTTCTTGAGCATGTTGCGTATGTACAGCGCTGTCGTGTCTCCTTCCTCTGTCGGGTTTGTCGCGATTATGATTTCCTTGAACGCCCCTTCCTCTATCCTCTTCATCAAAGGAGCGATCGATATCGAATCGGGGCCGATTCCTTCGAGTGGATTTATGGCGCCTCCGAGCACATGGAAGAGACCGTTGTACACTCCAGCCTGAGAGATGGTCACAACATCCTGCGGCTGTTCGACTATGCACAGAAGGCTTCTGTCCCTGTTCTGGTCGGCGCACACCTGGCATATGTCATCTTCGGTGTACGATCCGCAGATTGGGCAGGGATGTATCCTGTCCTGGAGTGTGGATATCTTCTCTCCGAGAGCCTTGTTGAAGCTTGGATCGGTCTTTATCAGATGATAGCTCAGGCGAAGTGCCGATTTCTCGCCCATTCCGGGAAGTTTCTTCAGAAGTCTCGCAAGATCCTCGATCGCGTTCATCATCTTCCTCCGAAGGGCGGAATGTTAGGGACTCCGGCCGCTTGGAGTCTGCGCCTCGTCGCATCCTCGATTATCGCTTTCATCTTCACGGTCGCGTCGTTGAATGCGCTCTGTATGAGCACTTCCAGAGTATCTTTCTCATTCTTGTCGATCATCACGGGATTGATGTCTATCTTCTGGACGATGAAGTCTCCGTTTATCGTGATCTCCACCAGGCCGGCTCCTGCACTTCCGGTGCTCGTAAGCTTAGACATCTCCTCCTTCATCTGTTTCATCTGGCCCTCTATCGACCCTAGTTGTTTCATCAGTTCGAACGGGTTTAGATTCATGTCTGACAGCCTCCTTGATGTCGTATATCTCTGAATTCCTGAACTGCTGTTTCAGAAATTCCAGCTCCTTCGAGAGCTTTTCTTCCTCTTTGTGGAAGATCTGCACATCAAGAAGGTAGTTCTTTCCGGTGAGCTTGGCAAGTTCGCCTTCCATCAGTCTTCTGATGCGCGTGAGGGTTTCGTATGCCATCCTCGATTCGACCTGGATGGACAGGCGGCCATTCTCCAGTGCGGAAGATACCACCTTGCTGGAAAGCGCCATCGATTCGATGCTCCGTCCGTCTGCCTTCAGGGCCTTTGCGAGATTTCCTATAAGTTCGTCGGCTTGCGGTTCCTTCGCTTCGTATCCGTCGTCGTACCCATCGTCCATAGCCGGGGCATCCTCATCCTGGAAAGGTGCTTCCGCAACGGGCTCCGTGGAGCCCTCCTTGTCTTGCTGTACGTCTTCTACCGGCTCAGGACTCTTTTTTTTTGAGCCTTCGTCCTGACGCATCCGGACCGGGACGACCTGGCTTCTTACTTCGATGCGTCCTTCCTTGATGCTGTTGCGTATCTCTTCCAGTTTGCGTACAGTCTCGAGAGGGGAGGAAAGGAATCTTATGGATGAGAGCCGAGAAATCAGCAGTTCAAGTTCGAACCGCGGACTTATCGAATACCTTATGTCTCTGTATAGGTCCATCAATGCCTTGAGGACGGTTTCCAGCATCTCCTTCGAGTACATTTCGATTATGTCTTCGGGCATATCCTGCCGAGGGAAGGACAACAGCTCTGCCCGGCGTATACCAGCCTTGTAGAACAGCAGGCAACGTACATAGTCAGTGAAATCCTTCAGAAGCTGTCCTTCGCTTGCGCCGCTCGAGAAAAGCTCGTCGAGGGCTTCGATTGCGCTTTTGGTGTCCCCCTGATAGGAGAATCTGAGTATGGAGGCTATCGCCTCTCCAGAGGCTATGCCAAGCTTTTCCCGGATTTTCCCGAGAGTTATGTGTCCTTCCGAAAATGCTGCCACTTGGTCGAAGAGCGTATAGCTGTCTCTCATCGATCCAGCGCCTTCCTTGCTTATCCAGTACAAAGCGTCCTCGTCGGCCTGTATCCCAAGATCTTCTGCGGCGCTCTTCAGGCATCTCACGATGTTCTCCTGACTGATCAGCTGGAAATGGAACTGCTGGCAACGGCTGCGAATCGTCTGCGGGACTTTCTGCAGTTCAGTGGTTGCAAATATGAAGATTACGTATTCCGGCGGTTCCTCTATTGTCTTGAGCAATGCGTTGAACGCGCTGATACTCAGCATGTGGACCTCGTCGATTATGTATATCTTGTACCTGGACGCCTGCGGAGGAAACGTGACCTCCTCCTTGATTGCCCTCACGGCATCGACGCCGTTGTAGCTGGCTCCGTCGATTTCGATGACGTCGACCGAGTTCCCTGCCGTTATCTCCCTGCATGACTCGCAGACTCCGCACGGGTGTGCCGAGAGTCCCTTCTCGCAGTTCAGGGCCTTGGCAAGAAGCCTTGCGGAGCTTGTCTTTCCGACTCCCCTCGGGCCGCTGAAGAGATATGCGTGAGCTATCCTGTTCTCCTTGATCGCATTCTCCAGCGTGGATACGACGAACTCCTGTCCGACAAGCGAATCGAAGTCTTGGGGTCTCTTCCTTGTGGCTGTTACTTCGTAGGCCATTTTTCCTCCGTTTGCGATTATAGCACAGAATGGGGGCGGATTACTGCTCCCGGAATCCGCGATCAGGATTTTTCATATATATTTCGGTCGGTTCAGAAAAAAAGTCCGTGACGTGGGAACCATTCAGGTCTGACCGTCCTTTTCCTGCCGTCGTCGTCGACAACTATGGGAAGCTCCGTAGTGATGTAGAGCTTCTTTCCTTCCATGTAGCCGTACATGACGTTCTCGGTGGTAGTTTCGACGATGGGCTTGCCTTCTATCGATTCGGCATCGAACGATACCTTGGCAACGAACTGCAGGCCTATAGCCTCGTATACAGGAGCCGGCTCGAGCTCCAGCGACTCGAGATACCATGGCGGTGTGATGAAATCGAGATTCTGCATGAAGCCATTCTAGAATATATGGGCCTCTCGGTCAAACGAGGCAAGATGTGTTGTTCCTTATCAATTAAAAGCGCTGGCCGGCATGCTTGCCGTGTCATGATGAAAAAGAAAACCGGCAACAAATTGACCGAGTCACATATGAATTCCGCTTACCGCTGCTATCTTCCGATCCTGACGGGGTTGGGCGGCTCATATTGCTTGGGATCTGTTGCCGGAAAAAAACGGAGAGGGGGGGATTCGAACCCCCGGTACCTTTTGAGCACACACGACTTCCAATCGTGCACCTTCGACCACTCGGACACCTCTCCAAGGTTTCAAACATGGCAAGTATATGTTTTTTGTGCGGCTTTGTAAAGGGCCAGGTGTCCCGAACGGATGAGTTCGCCATGCAGCGATGGCTTGTCTATCTGGAAGAAGCGCATCAAGAAGAACGTCAACTTAATAACAAATTTGTAATTCTTAATTAATTGGTGGAACATATTAGTTATGTTAAGGCCATAATTTTATTTTGACGATAAAGTCGTTACATGTATTCAAAATCCTTTAGATTTCATTTTATAACAAAGAATTAACATAGATTTACAATTATAATTTACTTGACAGCTATATTTTACGGACGTATGATTCATATAACAAAGTTGTATTTTATATGGAGGATATATGAATACAATAAAGTTCTATTATGAATACGAGGACTACGGTTACCTTTCGAACTACTGGCTGGTAGATATCGATCTGGACGGCAAGATATGGCCTTCGAGCGAGCACTATTACCAGGCGAACAAGAGCCTTGACGAGAACTTCAGGGAGAAGGTGCGGGCTGCGGCGACATGCGACGATGCCAAGAATCTTGGCAACAGTGAAGAATGCATATACCGCCCTGATTGGATTGCGTGCAAGGATGATGTCATGATGAAGGTGTTACGTGCGAAATTTACACAGCATGATGATCTTCGAAAGCTTCTTCTGGATACAGGGGATGCGATTCTCATGGAGAACTCCCAGAAGGACTATTATTGGGGAATCGGAGCCGACGGAACCGGCAAGAGCATGCTCGGAAAGCTTCTTATGAAACTGCGCGACGAACTCAAGGAGAACTGAAAATGAGCCCGAGGAGGATAGGAATCGAATCGAACGAGAGCATCAGCCGCTTCATGAAGCTGACCTACATGACGCTCAGAAGCTCCGGGGCGATCCCCCTCAAGAGGCTTGAGGTCGCCTATGCGGGAATGCAGCCCTGCATCCATGAGCACGCATGCGACGACGTGTTCGACTATGCGGCTTTCAGATATGTGACACAGCGTCTGCCTGAATGCATATTCGCCACAAGGAAGATCCTTCTCGGACAGAGCGAGACGTTCTTTGAGGAGAACGGCGTCGCAGTATCCTCCTGGCAGGAGGCTTTCGCCAGCTCCAGACGAAGGAGATATCTTTTCGATGGAGAGTCGACTCTTGTGGCTTTTATGTCGTCAAAGTCGGATATCGACGATGTCATTCCGTCGCTGATGTGTCTGCAGATAGAGTGGAACAAAGCACATTCCCACTTCCAGAGATCCGGCATCAGATTCACTTCCGGGATGGCTGATGAGGAAATTGCCAGGGTAGCTTCCGGAATTCTTCTTGTTGATGCCTCGAAGTTGAAGCCGTATGCGAAGGCCATCAGACGCATGGCCGAAGAGCCGTGCAATTTCAGCGTACAGAACTATGAGGCCAGCTATTGCCGCTACAGGAAGGAGACCGAGATATGGTGGCAGCAGATCATCAGACATTGCCCCGACCTCGAGAACAGGAGAATCTATTTCGTCTCCTCGAATACGCACAGTCTGATCAATCTCATCTCCGGATTTGCCGAAAGCATATCGGATGAGATACTCTCGTTCGCTTCGTCCGACGATTCGCTCTCTGATCTCGTAGGTGAATACCGAGACAAAGAAACCTCCGAACTGCAACGGAAGAACATCCTATACTATCTTCTGATGAAGTACGAAGCCTCGGAGAATGGGGAGGCGGTGACAGCAAGGAGGATACGCTACGAGGAAAGCGTCGGCATACTTCGCATAAGGAGCCTCCAGACTCTTGATGTTCCCACCCAGATAATAGATCTGGGAAAGCTCTCAGCATCGCTTTCGGGAAGAGATACTGGAATAGGGCTGGAGAATTGGACTACCGATACCGATGCCCTGATTCTGAACATCGATTATCCCCTCGGAAGGACGGCATATTTCATACTCAACAAGATCAGTGAGCATGTCGCGTCGATTCTCGGTGTATACGTCATAGGCAAGGCGGCATCGCTTTTTGCCGAGCGAGGAGACATTCTGATTCCTTCGTGTATATACGATCAGCATACGAGGAACCAGTATTTCTTTCCGAATGCAATAACTGCAGAGAGCATTCTCCGCTACATAGATCCGGAGATGCATGGAATATACGACAACCAGAAGGCGGTGACCGTACTTGGAACTTTCCTCCAGAACAGACAGCTTCTGAATGACCTTCTGCTCGACGGTATAACGGATATGGAGATGGAGGCCGGACCGTATCTATCTGCGGTCTATGAGATACTCGAATCGAAGCGGTATCCGGAGAATGAATCCGTCACTTTCGCATCTTCCAGCTTCGATTTCGGAATTGTGCATTACGTATCGGACAATCCACTTAGCGGATCCAGACTCTCGACCGGGCTTGCGCTCGATGGCGTGGATGCGACATATGCCGTGACGCGTGTCGTCATGGATAGAATAAGGAACTGCCTTGAACAAAGGCAGAGGAGGTGAGTTGTGATCGGTTCCAAGGAACGCTACAGCAAAAAGGAGGTGGCTACGGCATTTTTGTTCCTGCTGCCTGCCTTTCTCGTTTTTCTGGTATTCAAATATATTCCGCTCATCGACAATTTCAGGATAAGCATGACCAGTTGGAACCTTTTTTCCCCGGAGAAAAGGTTCGTCGGCATGGCGAACTACAAGTCGATATTCACTTCGCCGGCATTCTGGAAGATTCTGGGGAACACATTCTTCTATACTATTTTTTCCACTCTGATTTCGGTCTTTCTGGGCCTGATGGTGGCGATAGCCCTGTTCGGTAAGCCATCGAAACGTAGAAGTTTCCTCAAGACTATGTTCTTTGTCCCGAACGTGACGACAGCCAGTGCGGTCGCGATACTCTGGATGTGGATATTCGATCCCGACTTCGGTCTGTCGGGGCAGATTTTCTCCATGCTCGGCAAACAAAGTCCACGTTGGCTGATGACGGAGGGCTATGCTATGTGGATCGTCATTTCCCTTTCCGTCTGGAGATCGATGGGCTATGTGATGCTCATCTATTCAAGCGGACTTGCCGGCATCGGGAACGATGTATACGAAGCTGCCACGATAGACGGGGCATCATCGTTCCAGAAGATGGTGAGAATCACATTTCCGCTTCTGAAACCTACCACCTATTTCCTCTTGCTGACATCGTTCATACAGGCTATGCAGGTATTCGACATAGTCTCCGTTATGACAGGTGGTGGTCCGTACGATTCGACGAACGTCCTGAACCTTTACATATACCAGATGGCCTTCAGACGTTCCAAGGCGGGATATGCATCGGCTTTGTCCGTGATACTGTTCCTGATTCTTCTCGTCTGCACCATATTGCAGCAGGTTATCTCGTCGAGGAAGGAGGACTGAAATGAAAGAATATGCAGCATCGTCGCCTTCCGAGAAGGCTTTCAAAATAATAAGGATAGTATTTCTTTCCGTCGTGTCGGCTCTTGTCATGATTCCGTTCTTATGGATGATACTGACGAGTCTGCAGTCGTCGTCGGCTGCGGTGCTGAAACGGCCGATGCATCTTCCTTTCCCCCCGGCTTTTGGAAACTTCATAAAAATATTCTCGATCGAACCTTTCGGAATATATACGGTGAACAGCCTGATCGTATCGATATCGGCAACGTTTCTTCAGCTCATGACTGCGCTTCTTGCATCATATGCGTTCAGCGTACTCCGGTTTCCCGGCAAAAGAATCGCGTTCATGTTCGTTCTTGCGGTACTGATGATGCCTACGCAGGTTGCGATAATTCCCCTCTATTCGATCATGACGAAACTCGGATGGCTTGACAGCTATCTGGGCCTGATTATACCGTTCGCGGCGGATGCATATGGAATCTTCCTTCTACGACAGTCGATGCAAAGTCTGCCGAAGGATTATATCGAGGCAGCAAAGATGGAAGGGGCCGGGCATCTGAGAATTGCGTTCTCGATAATGCCGCACCTGGTCAAGCCTGGCCTGATAGCCTATGCGATCATGGCGATCAAATGGCGATGGAACGACTATTTCTGGGTCCTCATCATGACAAACAGCGTCTCTAGGAGAACCCTGCCGGTCGGGATAGTGATGATGAAGGAAGTCAGCGATGGCGGAACGCAATGGCATCTTCTGATGGCAGCCACGCTTTACGTCCTTCTTCCGATGATAATTCTGTTCCTGTGTCTTCAGAAGTATTTCATGAACGACTACATGGACGGTGGAATAAAAGGCTGATAGCCCAAAGGAGTAAAAAAATGAAAAAGAAACTTTTTGTCGTCATGGCGATTTTCGCCGCTGCGATGATGCTCGTAGCCTGCTCGAAAAGCGGGACCTCTTCCGATGCGGCAACGACTGTGACCGCAACTACGACCGCTGCGACGGCGACAGGTTCATCCGAGCCTGTGACCGTAGAACTCTGGAGTTCTCTCAGCGGAACAAAGGCAAGCGTATTCGACAAGCAGGTTGCCGCATTCAATGAAAGTCAGAGCGATGTCGTGGTGAACGTCATCCATCAGGGTGGTTACACGATTCTCAGACAGAAGGTCGCCGCAGCTGCAAATGCGCACAATCTTCCGGACATGCTGATCTGCGATTACATCGATGTTCCATACTATGCACAGCTTGGTCTTCTTTCGTCTCTCGAGGGCCTTTTGAGCGAAGATCTTATTTCGGACTATTATCCATCTATGCTCATTGATCTCAAATATGACGGAGAGCTGTACGCCATCCCGTACAACAGGAGCACTCAGGGCTTCTATGTCAACAACGATCTTCTCAGAGAGGCCGGAATCGATCGTGTCGCCGCCACATGGGATGAATTCCTGGAGGACGCCAAGAAGATCAAGAGTCTTGGAGACGACTACTATTACGGGTATTCCTTCTTCAATCAGTTCATATTCGATGCTATTGCATATTCCTGGGGTGCTGAGATCAGCACGCAGGATGGCGAAGTCCTTCTGGATAGTCCCGAGATCGTGGACCTGATGACCTATTTCCAGCAGATGAACAACGAAGGTCTTCTTCTCATGCCTCCTGCTCTTGTCGGAGGATTCGAGGAACTCAACGGCGCTTTCCTTGACGGGCATGTGGCGACAGTGTTCCAGACATCTTCGTTCGCTCCAACCGCGGAGTCTCTTCTTGACTGCGACTGGTCTTTCGAGTTCATCCCGGCAGGAAAGGGTGGAAATGCCATAACGATCGGAGGCGGAAACCTTGCAATCACCTCCGGCGTGACGGAGGAGGAGAAGCAGGCTTGCCTGAAATTCTTCGAATTCATGTCTTCTCCTGACATCGTCAAGGAGTTCTTCATGGAGACAAAGAACCTTCCTGTCAGGATGAGCGTGCTGGACGAACCGGATGTCCAGGAATATCTGGCAGCCAATCCGGCATATCAGAAGATGCTCGACCAGCTTGAATTCGGCAGACCTGTTCCGAGTGTCACGAAGAACATACTTGATGTTTTCAATAGGGAAAATGATATGATGAGTAGGATCATCCTCAACAACGAGGATGCGAAGACGGTACTCGAAGAATATACGGCTCTCTTCCAGAGCGAGATCGACGAGGCCAAGAGCTTCGGAGAGTTCATTTACTAGGAGGAGCGATGACGGAGATCTTCAAGGACGGCATAAGACTGCTTTACCAGGCCAGGGACGGCAGGCAATCGTTGCAGTACGGGAGGCTTGCCTTCTTCGTTGGGGAAGGTCTGGGCGCCCTTGAGATCTCGATTTCGCGCTGTTCCGTCAAGGAGGCTCAAATTCCTGTGGCATTGTTCGACAGTCTCGGACATGTACGCATATTCAAGGCCTCCGAGGGATTTTCAGGGGAAGGTGTCGAGACCTACAGGATAGGCGAGAACTCGGCCTCCCCTGGTTGCATCCCAGGACCGATACCGTCCGGGATATGGAAACTTGTCCTATACAAGAGGCGGTTCTTCGAGGACATAGACGTAGTCGTGAAGGTATGCGGCGATACTGCCCATGCAACCAATGTCCCAAGACTTTTCTATTCTTTCATGGATGAAGTCAGATGCCGAACAGAAGGGTGGTATCGCGGAGAACTGCATGTCCATTCCAGCGAAAGCACCGGGCGTACCGATGTCGAAAGCGTTCTTGAAAGTGCCGACAAGGTCGGGTTGGATTTTGTCGCTATAACCGACCATTTCACGGCAAGTCACTGGCTGAGAATCGAGGAATGCTACAGAAGACACAGAGTTCTTCCTATTGCGTCGATGGAGATATCCGGAGACTATGGGCATGCCAATGTACATGCCTGCAAGACCTGGATCGATCCGCTTGTCGACGACAATGAGGAACTTGCGGCATTCCTGGATCTTCGGAAACGTCCGACTATGGAGAGCATTGCCGATGAAATCCATTCGCAGGGAGGAATTTTCGGGATCAACCACCCTTTAAGCGGCATGGTCGGCTGGAGATATTCCGGTTTCCCTCCGGAAAAGAGCGATCTGATCGATCTCTGGGCCACACCTGATGCCGCTGTATCGTTGGAGTATCCAACACTTTACGACGGATATCTGTGTCAGGGGTACCGTATGATAGGAGTCGGATCTTCCGATAGCCATAACCCGGACCAGAAAGACGGACCTTGGTCGTTCGGAAGAATATTCACATATATCCATGCTCCCGAACTGTCTTCCCGCGGCATAGTGGAAGGTCTGAGGCGAGGAAGGGTCTATGTTGCCATGGGGAGTTCTAAGATGGATTTTCATGCCGAATACCGCGGGAAACGCTATGAGATGGGCCAGAGAATTCCATACTATGGAGGACCGGTTGATTTTTCGTTTTCCGTGTGGGACAATCCTTCCGGAAATCTTTTCATAATGGCTTCTGCACAGCTTTTCGATGTGAAGTATTTCAATGGTTCCGAAAAGGAAGGTCGGCAAGAATATCGATTCGCCATGAACGAAGGTTGCATACGATTCATCCAGGAGAAATTCGCATTCGTCCGTACGGAGTTTTTCGAGGATACTGTGAAAGCGAAATTCTGGGGCATGGCATGGCGTGATGCAGAAAGCATGAGGCTGCTGTCGAACCCGATATGGATCGACGATGAAAGGAGAAGTCGATGAAGATAGACAACGTAGCTGTTTTCTGCGGTTCCAACTATGGCAACGATCCCGATCTGAGAAAGTCGATCGTCGATCTTGGGCAGGCCTTGGAAAAAAGAGGCTGGGGGCTTGTCTACGGCGGAGGACGCAGAGGCTTGATGGGTGATATCTCTGCCTACATGACGGAGCATGGCTGCAGGACAATAGGCGTATCACCAAGAAGATTCTACAAACAAGGAGACGAGAAACTCTCTAAGGAATTCCATCTAGTCGATACAATGCATCAGCGCAAGGCGCTCATGTACGAAAAGGCAGATGCGTTCATAGTTTTCCCCGGTGGAATAGGGACCCTTGACGAAGGTGCGGAGATATCATCCTGGTACCAGATAGGTTTCTCCGGCAAACCTGTTGCATTCTATGATTACAAAGGATTTTTCTCCGGTTTGCAGATGCAGCTGGATAGAATGTTACAGGATGGGTTCATAAAACAGGAATTCCGTGATTTCCTGCTGTTTTCAAACGATGTGGAAAAGATATTCGGTTATTTCGATTCTTTCGAGTTCGTCAAGGGGAAATGGGAGAAATAGGGACGATGGGATTGTCCTTCAGATCCACCGTGAACTCGTATCTTCTGCTGTTGAAGATCGAATGGTCGAACTGTATCGGCGTGCCGCTTTCCAGATATGCCGTATTCTTGTATAGAAGCTGAGCCGACGGGTATTCAACCTGCATCAGATCGCAAATGTCCTTCTCCGGTATTATCGCGGTCACGGAGCCGATTGTCTCTACGATTTTCTCTCCTGTGATCTTTTCGAACAGTTCGAAGAAGGAAGAGTTCCCAAGTTCCATCTCATGCATCATGTCGCCGATCGGCTTCCTGATGAAGCTGTCCATGAGGGCTATCGGCCTTTCCATTACGAATCTCAATCTTCTGAAATGCCAGACTTCGTTTTCATTTTCGCGTAGGAACAGCTTTCGTCTTATCTCGTATGGGGGGACGATGAGTTCTGCGGAGACCAGGCGAGAACTTACTGCGATTCCATATTCCGCCATATGCTGGGAAAATCCGAGAGGTGACTGTCCCGAGTTGAGGACGGAATTCGAGGATACGAACGTACCTTTTCCCTGTACGCGTCTTATGTATCCTTTTTCCGCCAGCTCCTCAAGAGCTTTGCGGATCGTTATGCGGCTTACCGCGAACATCGAGCATAGCTCGGCCTCGGTAGGAATCATGGCACCGCTTCTCCAGATGCCGCTTTCGATCCTCGATCTTATTTCCTCTAGGACTATCTGTGATTTCTGCATATCGTTTCCTGTTCATTCTACCTCATGGAGATGCTTTCTTCCATCGAAAAAGTCCTTTTCAAGCTTTTATTTTCCCTTTTCCCTCGTTCGACGGCAAATGAAAAAATCCTTCCTTCCGCTTTCCTTCGCGATCCGGGGACTTCGTTTTGGGAAGTACTATGTTGAAGCCTCCGGACCATAGGAAAAAGGAAGGAAGGAAAAATTGCTTCAAAATAATGGGGTTTCGAGAGAAACTTGCATAATCGTCAATTCCCTGCGATTCCACTTTTTAAATTCGATTTTCTGTTGTCTGGTTCAATTTATAGTACCAGATAATGCTTGATGTTTGCAATTGGCAGGAATTAGGTCGTCGAAAAATCGAAATCCTGATTCTGGGCGGCAAGGTATTTGACTTTGCTGTTTTTCCATGGACGCTTGTCGGATCCTTGATGAATGCAAGTGCATATTGGCCGTTCCCATGGTAGACTCTTTCCAGGAGGATGCGTCATGAGGCTGGGCCTTGCATCGGTGAGCTATCGGGAAAAGTCCGTAGAGGAGATCGTCGCCATGATGGGCCGGGCGGGACTTGGAATAGTCGAATGGGGAAGCGATGTACACGTTCCTCATGGCGATATCGAAAAGGCCGTCTACGTAAGGCGGCTCTGTGCGGATGAAAATGTACGGATATCGTCATACGGATCGTATTTCTTCCTCGGCGACGGTATGGACATCTCTCCTTTTCTGGACAGCGCCGCCGCGCTTGGAGCCGACAGAATTAGAATATGGGCAGGCAGGAAAGGTTCGTCTATGGTAGACGGAAACGCGCGCAAAAAGCTTGTCGACGAAGCTCTGAAAATCAAGGAGCGTGCGTCGAGCTATGGAATCAGACTGTTCTGGGAGTATCACAGAAATACTCTTACTGACACAGCGGAAAGTGCAATGGAGCTTATCGGAGAGACAGGAATAGCTTCGTATTGGCAGCCTAACCCGGAGCTTCTGCACAGCGAAAGACTCAAGGAGCTATCGCTTTTGAAAGATACCGTCGAGATCGTACATGTCTTCTCCTGGATAAGAGAGGAAGAAAATGATGTTCGAATGCCTCTGGATGCGGAAGAATGGAAGTCGTATGTTGGCGTTCTCGGAACGGATCGAACATACCTGCTGGAATTTCTGTGTCGTCAGGATCCTGAAACTTTGGAAAGAGATGTTTACACTATGGCACATCTTGTCTGCAAGCCGGCCCGCTGACGGATCCGATTGAAGGACATACCAAGAAGAATACAATATTATCTCTTGTTTCCTTCATTTATGTTGTATCATTTTCCAATAAGGAAGGCATCGTATGGACAATGGCAGGAAGATTCTCATGAAGGAACTTGTATCTCTGTTGGGGAGAAAAGGACGCGTTTTCTTTCTTGTCGTGCTTCTGCTTCTTGCCGTCACGGCCGTGCTGAGCCAGCTGACGCCATTGGCTCTTGGCTTTCTTACCGACAGCGTTCTCTCTTCGGCTGGCGCGTCGTTTTCTTCTGTAATTCCCGTTCTGGTGTTCATCCTTGTGGTGAATCTCGTCAACGAGGTCCTGAAGGTCGTCAGACGCATACTTGTAGAAGATGCTGCCACAAGCACGGAGGAGAAGGCCAGAATAAAGGCTACGGAGGCGCTTCTCAAGGCTCCTATGAGCTATTTCAGGACGCATATGACCGGGAACATCTACGGACGCCTCAATCGCAGCATAGAGGGAACGAGCAAGCTTGTTAAGCTTGTGTTCATGGATTTTGCTCCTTCCCTTGCTACAGGCATCGCAGCCATAGCAGTCATATTCACCTCGCTTCCTTTCCTTGTCGCCTTGTCGATCATTCTCGTCATTCCCGTAGGGCTGTTCATAGTGTTCCGCCAGATATCCACACAGCGAGGGATCCGAGTCTCCCTGCTCGAAGGAAAGGCCGGAATGGATGGTACGATGGTTGAGCTTCTCGGAGGAATAGAGACGATACGTACGTTGGACACTACGGACCGCGAGACTGGGAGGATCGGCGTTTTTTCGGAAAAACTGAGGCAGAAGGAGATGAAGCACCATGTCGCCATGGCCGGATACGATTTTCTCAAGTTCGCAAACGAGGTGGTCTTCAGCGTTCTTGTAATCGCTTCTGCCGTATTCCTGGCCTTCAGGGGGGACATAACGGTCGGAACCATTCTGACGGCATATCTCTGTTTCACCCAGCTCACTGGGCCGCTGAGAGAGCTGCACAGAATTCTCGACGAGGCATCTGAAGCCCTCGTTCTCGCCGAAGACTTCTTTTCTTTCGTTTCCATCGTTCCGGACTTCTCGTATCTCGACGAGACCGGCAGGGCCGAAGGCGACGGCCATGCCGTAAGGATCGGCATATCGTCGTTTTCATATGAAGAGAATCCGGGCAAGAAGATTCTCGGAAAAGTCGATCTGACGATACCGGAGGGAATGTATCTAGGTCTTGCCGGCCCGTCCGGCAGCGGCAAGTCTACGCTTGTCAAGCTTGTTGCGAAGCTTGAAAGGGGAGAGGGTGACATAGCTATCGGGGGAAGAGCGCTTTCCGATTTTTCAAGAGTCGAGCTCTCCCGTATACTGACGCTCGTTCCTCAGCAACCTTTCATAATCACCGGCACCATCAGGGAGAACGTGATATATGGACTGGATCGCACCCCGTCGGATGGAGAGGTAATGCAGGCGCTGGAAAAGGCCAATCTGGGCGACTTTGTTTCGTCCAAGCCCGATGGACTTGATTTCCTCGTCTCGGAGGCCGGGGAGAACCTGTCCGGCGGGCAGAGGCAACGCCTGGCTCTCTCTCGAATTTTCCTTCGTCAGATGAATGTCCTCATACTTGACGAGGCCACAAGCGCCCTAGACAACGTGTCTGAGGCAAAAATCCTTTCGGAGATAGAGAGGATGAACAGACAAGGAACGACGGTAATCGCAATAGCACATCGTCTCACGACGCTCCGCAATACTGATTGCATAGTCGTCATGAAGGATGGACTTGTAGAGGAGGAGGGAAGCTACGAAGAGCTTGCCTCTGCCGGAGGAATCTTTTCCGACATGCTCTCAGGGCGTACCGCATACTGAAAAAAGACAGGGTGGAAATCATCCACCCTGAAAAGCCTTTCCCACCTTCTGTCAATCCAGTCCGAGCTCTTTCCTGAGGTATTCGTCATACTCGGGAATGGCTCCCTGGTTCTGTACCACGTAGTCGGCAAGATAACTTGCCTTTCTCACTACGTCGACAAGCTCTTCGCCTTTGGACAGGAAGTAAAGGAATCCGGACGAAAGGCTGTCTCCGGCGCCCACGGTGTCTACGACCTTCACCTTCCTTATGTCCTGATGGATGACTCCCTTGTCGGTATATAGGTAGGTTCCCTGCTTGCCGCATGTAAGAAGAACCATTTTCAGGCCGTACTTGTCCTTGATTCCTGCAATCGCATTTTCATCGTTCCCGATGCCGAGAAGTCCGGCTATCACAGGGACTTCCTCGTCGTTCATCTTGAGTATGTCGGCTTTCTCTATGCCGTGCTCGATGATGTCCTTTGTATAGAAGTCGAGACGGAGATTCACATCGAAGAAGATGTTATCCGCATCCACATTGTCAAGCAGCCATAGAAGCGTTTCGTGGCTTTCCTTTTTTCTCTGGGCCAGGGATCCGAATACGAACACATCGTAGTGCGTATTCCTGATTTCCTCTTTCTCGCTTTCCGTGAGGGCGATCTCGTCCCATGCCGAAGGATCGGTGAACCGGTACGACGGAATCCCGTCCTTCAACGTCACAATCGCCTTTCCGGTCTCGGCTGCGACCGTTTTCATGTATTTTCTTCCGACTCCGATCCGATCTATGTAGGAAAGAGTGCTTCTTCCGAGATCGTCGTCGCCTACGGCGCTGACGATTTCTGCCGATCCTCCGAGTCTTGTTATGTGCCCGGCAACGTTCAGCGGGGCTCCTCCAAGTTTCCTATCGTCTCCGAAAACATCCCAAAGGACTTCTCCGAAACAAAGTGCCTTCATTTCATCCTCCTTCTCAGCAGTTGGCATATAGTCTGGTCTCGTACGGTTTGAGCACGCTTCCATTTTCCCTGTAGTTCGAAAGGACGATCCTGTCGTCATTGCCGACTGAAGGAGCCTCCACTTCCGAACCTCCCCAGTTGGAGACCACGGTAAGTCTTCTGCCGCCCAGCGTCCTTGTATACATGAATATGTGCTCGTCGTCTTCCATCAGCATATCGAATCTTCCGTAGACAAGCAATTCCGAGTATTTCCCTTCCTTTCGCATGTGTATCAGCGTTTTGTAGAAACAGAGAATCGAGTCCGGATCGTTTTCTTCTGCGGCGACGTTGATGCTTCTGTAGTTCGGGTTCATGCATAGCCACGTCGTTTTGCCCGAGGTGAATCCTGCGTTCCTGGTCGCATCCCATTGCATCGGTGTCCTGGCATTGTCCCTTCCCCTGAGCGATATGAGACGCAGAAGTTCCTTTTCGTCCCTTCCTTTTTCCTTTTCCGCTTCGAGAAAGTTGATGGACTCGATGTCATCCAGCTGGCTCTTGTTCTCGAAATCCATGTTCGTCATCCCGATTTCCTCGCCTTCGTAGACATAAGGCGTCCCTTTCATGCCGTGCAGGGTGAGAGCAAGCATCTTCGCACTTTCCTTCCAGTACCTTTCCGTGTCGCCATAGCGCGATACAATTCTGGCAAGGTCGTGGTTGTCCCATACCAGTGCATACCATCCTCTGTCGGAAAAGATTTCCTGCCATTTCCTGAACGTCTTTTTCAGCTTGATGAAGTCGAAGGGAAGTATGTCGAACTTGTTCTTGCCTTCGTCTATCACAAGATGGTCGAACTGGAACACCATGTCGAGTTCCTTGCCGTTTGTATATCTGAGAGTCTCGTCGGGATTCGCATTCCAGCATTCTCCTACGGTGAAGAGGTTTTTCCCGAGGAACGTTTCTCTTGCCATTTCCTCGATGTATGGATGGAGCATCGGTCCGTTCGCCGTGATCTTGCGGTCGGGATCCTTTCCTATGAGTTCTATCACGTCCATCCGGAAGCCTTTTATGCCTTTCCCTATCCAGAAGTTCATCATGTCATAGAGCTCATGCCTCATAGCAGGGTTTGCCCAGTTGAGATCCGGCTGCTCTACTGCAAACTGATGGAAGTAGTACTGCCCGGATTTCTCGTCCTTTTGCCAGGCGTCGAGGCTGAAGGCTGCCTTAAGGTCGTTGGGAGCCTTGCCGTCCTTGCCGTCCCTCCAGATGAAATAGTTCCTGTATGGATTGTCCTTTCCCTTGAGGGCTTCCTGGAACCAGCGGTGCTGGTCCGAGCAGTGGTTAGCCACAAGGTCCATTATGATCGAGATTCCTCTTCTGCCCGCTTCCTCGATCAATTTCTCCATGTCTGCCATCGTACCGAATTTCGGATTGATATCCATGTAGTCGGAGATGTCGTAGCCGTTGTCGACTTCCGGACTTCTGAAGAACGGACAGATCCAAAGGATCGTTATTCCCAGATTTTGGAGGTAATCGAGTTTTTCAGTGATGCCTGCAAGATCCCCGATTCCGTCTCCGTTCGAGTCCTTGAAGCTCTTTGGATATACCTGGTACACGGTGGCGGTGTGCCACCATTTTCTTTCTTCCATTTCGTCGTTCCTGTCAATCTATCGAAAATGTCTCGATGTCGCCGTTCTTCACGAAGTCCTTCGCCATATCGCCTTCGAGTGCGATGTTGATCTCTCCTGATGTGCATCTTGCCTCGAGGATATAGCCGTCTGCAAGAATTTCGATGTTTCCGGGATTGCTTCCGGCCGCATATAGGATTCCGTCCACAGCGACTCCGTCGGCGAGTTTCTCGAACCTGTGCCCGCCTATATCTACACTGCCTGACTTCAGGACTGCGACGAATGGCTTTTCTTTGCATATCCTGTCTGTCGGGACGGCATGCATCCAAAGCTCCTTGGCAAAGAACGACAGCAGTTTCTCTCCGTCCGTCCTGATCTCCGTCGGGAATCCCATCGCTCCGCAGTGCGTGCCGTGCTGTCCGCTTCTCAGCCAAGGAACCATGAGTACCCTGTCATTCAGGCCGCTCCAGCTCTGGGCCGCATAGGGCAGGTTCGTCATGTACAGCTTTTTCTCTTTTCCCGTCTTCGTGAATCCATATCCGTCAAAATAGCCCATAGCATATGTCCCGTCAGCGGTGAAAAGCGCATATCTATCTCCGAATCTCAACAGATCCGGACATTCCCAGCCGCCTTCCAGAGTCACTGTTCCTGCTTTTTCCCACGAGACAAGATCCTTGGAGCGATAGAATCCGAATTCGTTGCCGCGCGTCCATAGAACCATTATGTATGAGTCCGATTCCTCATGGCGGAAGACCTTCGGATCTCTTGTGTCGGCGTACTGGTAGCCCAGTATGTCGCCCTTCTTCTCGAGTGTCGTCCCTCCGTCATGGCTTACAGCGAGACGCTGCGAGAAAAAGCGGAAGCTTTCGTCTTTCTCCTCCAGTCTGGAGGCTCTGGTATAGAAGAAATCGAGGCTGTCGTCCGTTTCATATGCGGAGCCGGAGAATATCATTCCGTCCTCGTCCGGAATCATTGCGATATCCTCTTCCTGCCAGTGCAGCAGATCGCGACTCGTAGCATGTCCCCAGCTCATGTTCTGCCATTGAGACGAGAACGGATTGTACTGGAAATACATGTGGTATATGCCGTCCGAGAAGAAGAGTCCGTTGGGGTCGTTGATCCAGCCGTTTTCTGCGGAGAAGTGAACATGAGGTCTCTGGGGCGATACATTCGCATATCGCTCGTCGCTCTGCGATATGTTTCTCGTGAATGACTCCGGAAGGTTCCCCACGAGCTCGATTTCCCCTTTGCCGAGTATCGAGGCAGGAATGGATGCGAAGAAGTCTGCCTTTCCGTCTCTCGGAAAGGCGACCTTCAATGGGATTACCGTTTTGCTGGCCTTTATCACAAGGGCCTCGAGCTCGCCCGACGACATTGCCGGGACGAGCAGATAGTTCTTTTCGAGGATAAGCTTCATGCTATTTCCTTTATAACGATAATACCGGTTTTGCAAGTACTTTTTTCAGGATTTCACCGCTCCTGCGATGACTCCGTTGATTATCTGCCTCTGGAGGAACATGTAGAGTATGAGCAGCGGAAGAACCGTGAGAATCAGAGCTGCCATTATCATGCCGTAGTCCGACGAATATGTCCCGTAGAACGAATATGTCGATAGAGGCAGAGTATAGAGTTCCTTCCGTCCGAGAACCAGACTTGGAAGCAGATAGTCGTTCCAGAACGCCATGACGTTGAGAACTGTAAGAGTAGCGGTCGTAGGTTTGAGCAGCGGGAATACGATCTTGAAGAACGTCCCCATTCTGGTGCATCCGTCGATCTTGGCAGCTTCCTCGAGCGACAGCGGTATGCTGGAGCGCAGGAAGCCCGCATACATGAACATGCTCATGCTCATTCCGAAGCCTGTGTGCAGGAATATGAGCGTAGCTCTGTGGTTGAGAAGATTGAGCTGTGCTCCGTAGATGTATACCAGTGGAATCATTATTGCCTGGAACGGAATTATCATCGATGCGACCATGCCGAAGTAGATCACGTTGCTAGTTTTGTTCTTGTTCCTGACGATGTAGTAGGCGACCATTGAGGACAGGACTATCACGAGAACGGTCGAAAGCGTCGTCACCATAAGGCTGTTGGCGAAGCTTCTGAGGAAGTTCATCCTTTCGAATGCTCCGATGTAGTTGTCCAAGGACAGCCCGCCTTCGGATGCGAACAGCGAGAACGGACTTCTGATGATGTCCCTCTTCGTCTTGAACGAATTTATCAGGACCATTACAAACGGCACCATGAACATGCAGAAGAAGAAAAGCACTATGATGAACTTTACTACATCCGCCAGGAGAGCCTTGGTTCCGCCGACTCTGTTGTTTATCTTCAATGCTTTTTCGCTCATGCTTCTATCTCTCCCTTCTTGCCGATGTATACCTGGATTCCGCTTACGATTGCCACGACCAGGAACAGGAACAGGGCTTCCGCCTGGCCCACGCCGTAGTTGCGTGCCGTGAATGCCGTCTCATAGACGTGCATCGCGACCATCTTGGTCGATTCGTAGGGACCACCCTTGGTCAACGTGAGGTTGATGTCGTAGACGATGAACGCGCGTGAAAGCGTCAGAAAAAGACAGATCACAAAGGAGGGGACCATCATCGGGATCGTGATCGTCCTGAGCTTGGTGAATCCTGTCGCCCCGTCGATGCTTGCCGCTTCGAGGACGTCGGTGCTCATTCCAGTGAAGCCGGCGATGTAGATTATCATCATATATCCGGCAAGCTGCCAGACTGTGACTATTACAAGAGCCCAGAAAGCCTTTGTGGGATCGGAGAGCCAGCTCTGGCTGAAAATGCCCCATTCGGTCGATCGGCCGATCTCCACAAGTACGTTGGAGAATATGAACTGCCATATGAAGCCAAGAACGACTCCTCCTATGAGGTTCGGAGTGAAGAATCCTGTCCTGAAGAAATTCTGTCCCTTCATCCCGCTTGTAAGCAGGAACGCAAGGCCGAAGGCCACGACGTTCACGAGAACCACAGAGAAGAATACGTATTTGAGCGTAAGCAGCATCGACGTCCAGAACGTCTTGTCGGAGAAGAGTGCCGCATAGTTTTTGAAAGCGATGAAGTTCTTGGCGGTACTCACGCCGTCCCAGTCGGTGAACGTCAGATAAAGTCCGTATGCGAACGGTACGATCACCACGAGTACGAACACGAGTACACCCGGAAGCGCGAACTGTGCAAAGCCGGATAGTTCGTACCGTAACTTCATTTTCTTGTTGCTGTCCATTGTTTTCCCCTTTTTCAACCATGTGCAGGCCGAAGCCTGCACAGTGTAACCTCGTCAGTTCTGAGCAGCCCAGTAGGCATCGATCTCGGCTGCAAGACCGTTCCTGTCGATCGTATCTGCAAGGAAGCGTTGCATGCTCGCTCCGAGCTTGGACCAGTGGTCGCTCGGCAGGATGGTGGATGCGTTGTATGTCCTTCCTTCAGCCATCTTGGCTCTTATGTCGAGGCTGAGCGGGTCAAGAGACGCTGTCTGGTTGTTCGTGCAGGAAGGAATGAGTGCGCAGTCTTCGACGAGCATTCTCTGTCCGGTCTCGCTATAGACAATCCAGTCGATGAACTGCTTGGCTGCTTCGATTTCCTCGGCGGTGCTCTGTTCCTTGTCGATCATGACCATCTTGGAAGCCGATGCCTGCATACCGGTGTTGTTGAAATCCTGTTCGTTTCCGAGTACGAACGGGAGGAATCCGTATTCGTCGCTGTTGTCAGCTCCGGAATCGTAGATGTTCGGCCATGCCCAGCATCCGTTGAACCAGAGAGCTGCATCGCCATCTGCAAGGTACATGGGATCTCTGTCGTAGCTGGCTCCGAGCGGGTCGGCATGGTTGTAGTTGTACTTCTTGATAAGGCTGAACGTATCTACGAGCTGGTTGAACCTGTCATAGTCCGCTACGGACAGCTCTCCGCTCTTCAGCTTTCCGACCAGTTCGGCTCCGCCTGCAGTGGTTCCGTCGTAGGCATCGTAGATATAGCCGAGCATATGGGCTCCGAGTGACCAGTCCTCTTTGCTTATGACGATAGGATATTCCATTCCACCTGCTCTGAGCTCCTCGAGAAGTGCTTCGAGCGCGTCGTAGCTGTCGATCGAATCCGGATCGAATTCATGTCCCAGAACGTTCTCGACGGCACTTTTGTTGTAGATGATTCCGCGTCCCTCGATGCAGAGCGGGAAGGCATAGACCTTTCCGTCGATCCTCATGACGGAATTCTCGCATTCGGCAACCCATTCCTCGTCGGTGAGGTCGACTGCCTTGCTCTGGGCAAGAGAGTCTATGTCGAGCGGATCGAGAATGGCCATTGTCGGAGCCGTTCCGGAATTGTACATGCTCGTAATCTTGGTGTAGGGGACCTCTCCAGCGCCGCATGCGAGGACGTCCACCTTGATTCCCGTCTCTTTCTCGAATGCGCTTGCCATATCCTCGAGCGCTACCTGGATTTCTCCCTTCGAATTCAGGATCGTTATCGACACGTCTGATTTGGCCGTGGAGTCGGAGGTCGTCGATGATTCTTCTTTCTTGCCGCATGCGGAAAGAAGGACGATTGAGAGCGTGCAAACCAATGCAGCCAAAGCAATCTTTTTGAAAGCTTTCATTGTTTTTCTCCTTTTGCTTCTATAGAGTAAGCTATGAAATTCGATATGTCAACCGTATAACATATTTTTTTTCATACATGACAGATTTGCTGTTTCAATTAGCCAAATTAATGATTTTTCTACAGGAAAAATCTATGTCAACCGAATGTTATATCTTTTCCAAAAATCGGACCTGCCAGTCTCCGAGCGTCACATTGAGTCCCGGCTCCTGGCTGCGACCTGTCAGAATGTCGCGATACGAACCCTCGAAGTAATCGAACTGAGCGTTCTGTGCCTCGTGGGAGAAGTTGAAGACTATCAGCATGTCCTTTCCTTTGTTCATTCTCCGTATCGCGAACACATGCGGGTTGTGCGTGTGCCAAGTGGAGACGGAGGCCTCGGGGGTGAAGACATCGCAATGGCTCCTGCGTATGTCGGCAAGCAGCCTGAGCGTGGAGTAGAAGAAATTCTGGTATGTTCCTTTCTCATCCTTGAGTTCCGCCTTCTTCCAGTCGAAGCGCGAACGGTGCAGATATCTCTGGTCGTCCTTTTTGTCCGGATTGTTCCTGTATGTATAGTCGTTTAGCTGTCCAATCTCGTCCCCGGAATTTATCAGCGGGAATCCACGCAGGGCGTACACGGCGGAATAGAGAAGGAAAAAACGCCTTTTCGAGCTGTCCATCCTGGCTTCGATCCCGTTTTCGAAAGCGCTCTCGCAGCCGACAAGGCTGGCGGTCGTGCCGCACGAGCGTGCGTCGAGACTTCTTTCGTCGTAGTTGTAGAGCTCGCCTCTGGCATAAGAGCTCGGGTATCGTCCGCAGAAGAAGCTGTACATGAAAATCTTGTGCTTCAGGGGGTCGATTCCCAGTTCTCGTTCCTTCTGTTCGTCGAAACCCCAGCCTATGTCGTCGTGGCAGCGTATGTAGTTGACGAAGTTGCAGTGTGGAGGAAGCGCGAGCAGCGCCTCGACCTGGCTTTCCAGCAGCCTCACGTCCTCGCTGGCAAGAGCGCCCCAGAGGTTCACCATTGTCGAAACCCCATAGAGCAGATGGCATTCCGGATGCTCCGCGGTCCCGAAGTACGCAGCAAGCTCCTTCGGCGCCATGACGACCTCTCCCTTCAGAATCACGCTCGGTGCCACCTCTTCGAGGATTATCCTTATCATGCGTACGATAGTGTGTACTTCGGGAAGGTTGCGCGAGCTTGTCCCCAGCTTCTTCCAAATGTACGGAACTGCATCAAGCCTGAAGACCTCGACTCCCATGTTGGCCCATCTGAGCATGGCCTCCGCTATTGCGTTGAACACTTTAGGATTGGCGTAGTTGAGATCCCACTGGTAGGGGTAGAACGACGTGAGTACCCACTTTCCCATTTCTTCCGACCATGTGAAGTTTCCCGGGGCTGATTCGGGAAACACTTCCGGCACTGTCTTCTCGTATTCGTCGGGGAACGACCTGTCTGGATAGCAGAAATACATGTCCTGGTATTCCTTTTCCCCTTTTTTTGCCCTGATCGCCCATTCGTGGCTGTCCGCCGAATGGTTCATGACGAAGTCCATGCATAAGCTTATCCCGTTCTCGCGCAGCGTGTCCGCAAGGTTCTCCAGATCCTTGTCGCTGCCGAACTTCTCGTCGACGTGCATGAAATCGCTCACGGCGAAGCCTCCGTCGTTGTCTCCTTTTGGCATCCTGAGGAAAGGCATCAGATGCAGATATCTGACACCCATTCCCTTTATGTGGTCTACCTTTCCGCGAAGTCCTTCGAAGTTGCCGCGAAAAAGTTCCGTATACATGGTTTCTCCCACCATGTCCGAGGCAAGATACCATAGCGGCATCGACCGTCTTTTCTCGTCGAGTGCCCTCAGACTGGCCTTTCTTTCCTGTGCGTACCGGTCCATGGTACGAACGAGTTCTTCGAATCCTTTTTGGTCCGGATACAGCTTCGTATATAGCTCTTCCAGCTCTTTCATCCTTTCTGCTGTCGACGGCATTTTCGGACTCCTTTGTGTTAAGCGGTTGACATAATCGTAATGCACTTTATTTCACTTGTAAAGGAAAATTTATATATTTTTCTTGCTTTATTATGTTTTGCGGTTACTATATAATATATCAAAAAGAAAAAGTTTTTTTCGTTAATTGTGGCAAGGGTGAAGATATGGCGACGATAAAGGATGTGGCGAAAGAGACCGGGTTGAGCGTCGGAACGGTCTCCCGTGTATTGAACAATCGCGGATACATAAGCGGCAAGACCCGGGATCTTGTCGAACAGGCGATGAGAAAACTCAATTATCAGCCGAACGAGATTGCCCGCAGTCTAAGCAAGTCGTCCTCGTCGATAGTGGGGCTGATAGTGCCCACTTTGATCAATCCATACTTTTCCTCTCTCGTCTCGGCTCTCGAGGACGAGCTCGAGTCGGCCGGTTTCCAGCCGCTTCTTTTCATAAGCGACGGAGACGATGAGAAGGAGATGACCTTTCTTGCCGAATGTCGCAGAAACCGCGTCTGCGGAATAATTCTTCTTTCCGGCAATTTCAAGGCGGTGAAACTTGCGGATTTCGACGTTCCTCTCGTCAGCATCGAGAGAACGAACAACAACAGCACTGTAAGCATCATATGCGATAACTACGAAGGAGGATTGCTTGCGACCGAGCATCTTCTATCCCTAGGCTGCAGGAGAATCGTGCTTATATCCGGCGAGCAGGATGTCTCGATGCCTGCCGACAGCAGAAGCGAGGGTTACGGAGATGCCATGAGGAAGATGAACCTGGAGCCACGTATATACAACGCGACGAAGAGCATGTTCCACAGTCAGGACTACTATAGCCTTATTGACCGTGTGTTCGAGGAGAATCCCGATATGGACGGCCTTTTCGTATCGTCGGATGTGATAGCCGCAGAGGCCATACAAGTGGCAAGAAAGCGTGGAAAAATAATACCTGAGGATATCAAACTCTGTGGTTTCGATGACAGTACCATTGCCACGATGACTAGCCCGACGATAACTTCCATCCGACAGCCGATTTTCGAGATGGCCCGCATAGCCGTGTCGACGTTCAAGAACATCAGGGGCAGCAAGGATTTCCCGTCGATGAGCATCAGCGTCAAGGTTTCGCTTGTGAAGAGGGAGAGCACTATGGGGTTCTCTCCTAGCAATCCCTGAGGTTCAGAGACTGCTCTATCTCCTTCAGAAGATTCATTCCGGAATGTGTATCGCTTCCTGTCAGCGGCATGGTGAATGTATATCTGCTGTCGCCATTGAAGCAGATGGCAGGATGCTTTCCCCTGCAATCGACCGAAAAGCCTATGCTTTCCAGATTTCTGATCGTTCTTTTCGAGATGCTTCTGCCGTCCAGAAGCGTACGCTCAAGCACCTCCCTTATTTTCCGTGCTCCGTGCATCATCTCGTTTGCATCCGCAATCGAGGACAGCAGATGGTATTTCCTGTATTCGCCACAGTTCGATGCCGGCCGTCTTGTCGCCTCTTTCCTGATCAGCGACAGCACCAGGTCGTGCACTTCTCCCTGGTAGAACTCCTTCTCTCCGAATTCCAGCGATATGCTTTTTCCTTTCGTCGACATCTTGCACTCCAGTTGATGCCTCAGATCCGTTATGGTGGCTCTGAGAATATCTGCATCCCTCAGGGCCTCGTCCCGTTCCGCTCTGTGTCTTGCGCTCTCCTCCTCGGCATCTTCCACCATGCGGATGTAGCCTTGTATTTCCTCTCCATGTAGTCTCGAGTTCAGCTCAGCTTCGTTTTTCCTCATTTCCGCAAGCCTCGAGACCTCGTCATGGGAGAAGAATCTCCTGCTTGCCTTCGCTAGTGCTGCGTGGAGTGCGGCATGGAGCTTTTCATCGAGACCCTCCTCCTCGGCAATGATTTTCTTCGTCCTTCGCCCTTCCTGATGGATGGATATGTATCTTCTGCCGGGGTCGGATTGGACTATCTCGAACGAGGAAAGCATGGCATTGTCCTTCAGCCGGAAGCCGTTCGGAATCATGAGTACGGGTGCAAGTGCAGAAGCCGACAGCACCGAAGCCTGCTGCTCGTCCAGACCCTCTTTCGGAATTCTCTTGCCGGATCTCGGATGAGCCATGAGGAATTCATCCATGCGAAGAGGAAAAGCTTCGCCGTCCTCCGTAATCAGAAGCTCCTTGCCGTCTTGGGAGTCCATAAGAACGCCTTCGATTCTCCGTACATCGTCGTCTATCAAAAACGAGGCCAATGGGATTCCGTCGGGAATCGCAGTATCCGTCGTATACGATTGGTCCGACTCCATGCTTTGTACATACTCCAGGACAAGTTCTTCCAGATCGCTACCGGTGAAATCGGCGTCGAACCGCACAATGAAATAGCGTTTTTTCATACATCCACTCCTTGTTTGAAGAGTGGAAAACGGCAGGCTTCCGGACGGAAAAAAGGAAAACTGGGATCCCTCGATATTCATGAAAGAGTAGGCGGGTATGGTCGGCCCGGAATGAGTTTCCCATCTTCCACGAAACCTTCCTCTCTTTGTTCCAGTTCATTTATGAGAATGTCGCGAAGGATTTTTTTCCTGTCCTCATGTTTTCCGTCATCGCCGGCAAGTTCCCTGGGATCCTTTTCCAGATCGAAGTATTCCTCTTTACCTGTGGCACAGTTCCATATGTACTTGTCCTTTTCCGTGACGATCCAATGGCTAGACAGATCGAGATATGAATGCTCTCCGTGGATATACTGCCTTACGGTTTTCTTCGTATCTTTCAGAATTCCGCAGAGCGAGGATCCGTCCAGACCTTCCATCTTCCGTCCTGCCATTTCGAGTACAGTAGGCATGATGTCCATGAGTTCCGCGAGAGAGTCGGTCCGTTCTCCTCTCCTGATTCCGGGAATCAGTGAATCGGGAGCGCTGATGATTAGCGGGATGTGGGAGGAACCTTCGTATGCTCTCGATTTTCTGAAGAGATGATGGTCCCCGAGCTCTTCGCCGTGGTCGGCGGTGAATATTATTATTGTATTGTCGTAGAGATCGTGTTCGACAAGTGCCTGTATAAGCTTGCCTATCTGATGATCGAGGTGTGTGACGAGCCCATAGTAGGCCGCCATCATCTGTTTTATCAGAAAACTGTCTTTTGGGCCTGTCTTGCTGTCGAAGATAGCTCCGTACTTTTCAAGATCTTCCGTCGTCTCCCAGTCGCCGATTGCCGGTCCCCTCAAATCCATGTCCATGTACATGTCGTAGTAGTATTTCGGAGGATCGAGAGGGGGATGCGGCTTCAGATAGGAAGAAAAAAGGAAGAACGGCTTTTCGGGATCTCTGGTCCGCAGGAAATCGATCGAGCGGTCGGTAACCCAGTTCGTCGGATGGTATTTCTCGTCGTAGCACCATGGCCGTGCGCACCAGCTGTTGCATTCGAGTCCTGTGTCTATGCTGTCGGCATCCACGCCGAGCTCGTTGCGTAGCCAATGGTAGTAGTCGTCCGAGTTCCTCTGGGCTTCGAAGTAGGTGTTTCTGTCCTGGTATCTCAGCGCATGCAGGTAACCGTCATGCAGCTCGACGTGATGGAAGCCCTGCAGACTGCGCGAAGGGTGCACGTGCATTTTCCCGACGCACTTCGTGTAATAGCCGGCCTTCGCCATCTCTCCTGCAATCGTCCGGTCGTATCTCCAGGGCACCAGATCTTCGTAGCCGACTCTTTTGTGGTGCTCTGGCTTGAGACCCGTATGGAATCCTGCCCTCGCTGCAATGCAGCTCGGACATGCGGAGTAAGCGTTGTCGAATGCAACGCCTCTTCCTGCGAGGGTATCCAGGTAGGGTGTCTTGACGTCCGGATGGCCTGCATTTCCCATGCAGTCCCCGCGGAACTGATCCGCCATTATCACGAGAATGTTCGGTTTTCTGTTCATGTTCTTACTGTAGGACCGATCGACCAAGTTTGCAAGTTTCTATTTTCCACGCATCAGACGCGTCGAGTTCCTGAATTCTATCGGGGTCGTCCCTGTGACCAGCTTGAAGCGTTGCGAGAAGTAGGATGCGGAAGAGAAGCCGATCGACGATGCGATGTCGCTGATGCTCATGCTAGTGGACGAAAGGAGTATCCTAGCTTCCCCGATCCTCCTTTCCTGCAGGTATTCTATCGGACTCGTTCCCAGAGCCTTCGTGAATTCCCTCACCAGATGGAACTTGCTCATGATTGCGATTTCCGCAAGCTCGTCCAGCGTGATCGCATTTGCATAGTGGCTGTCGATGTAGCTCTTTACGTTCGCAAGGTCCGTCTTGAGGTTTAGGCTTTCCTCGAAGCCCAGTTCGAGCTTTTTCCTTCTCATCATCATGACTGTGAGATGCAGGAGAAGGCTCTTCATCATCATCTGATAGCCCTCTCTCTTTTCCTGCATTTCCCTGTATATCTGGGTTATGTAGCCTTTCGCCTCGTCACGGCTGGATCCGAGGTCGAGTATAGGCGAGAAACTCTTTTCTTCCCTCATCATGACGGTGATGTTGGCCACTCCGAGCACATAGTATTCGAGCGGAGTTTCCGAGCTGCTGGTCTCAGTATGCATTATGTGAGGAGGTATCATCACGAAGTCGCCGTCGGAGAGCGAGAAGTTTCCGCTTCTCATCTTCAGCGTTCCGTTTCCTCCTGTCACGTATATGATCTCGGCTGTCGAATGGGAGTGCATGACAGATGCCCAGTCCCTTTCGTATTTGGAGTACGAGACGTACATGAGTTCCGGCATCTGCTGTTTCTGCTGTTCGACTTCGTATCTTGTCTGGCTCATGGAAATGATTATCGTTCCGCAGAACGGAAAAAGCAAGATTTCAAAAGAATTCGGCAATATCGGATATGTCTTTTTTTCCTTGCCGATTGTAATCTACCATCAGAAGCAGGACATTTCCTGCTGGGAGGGCATGACATGGCTTCGACGCTTGGATTCGAAAAGATCGCGATACGGACATGCGACCTGGCCGAGACCGAATTTCCCGATCTGCTTGGAGGCGGCATCCTACAGAACGACATCGACTTCTCTCTTGGCGAGGATGAGGAGATATACGAAGGCTACGGGACGGCTTCCGAAGCATTCCCGTACAGAAGGCAGAACCTTTACTCGAGGAAGCTCGTTACCCGTGATTTCAAAGCGGCCGTTCTCGAGAACGAACATCTCAGAGCAACCTTTCTTCCTGAGCTCGGGGGGCGGCTATGGTCGCTTGTCGACAAGGATTCGGGGCGGAATCTTCTTTATACGAACGACGTGATCAGATTCTCGAATCTCGGCATACTGGATGCATGGTTCAGCGGGGGAGTAGAGTGGAACATAGGTCTTATAGGGCATTCTCCGTTCACCGCAAAGCCCGTCTATGTCGCCTTGCTCGAATCGGAGGAAGGCTATCCCGTTCTTCGCATGTACGAATACGAGAGAGTCAGAGGAGTCGTCTACCAGATGGATTTCATGCTCCCTGAAGGCTCGCATTCGCTTCTTGCCAGGATGAGGGTGGTAAATGAAAGCGGAAAAGTGGTTCCTATGTACTGGTGGTCGAACATCGCATTCCCCGAATACGATGGCGGAAGAATCGCGGTTCCGGCAGAGAGCGCATATACATTCTCCATGGACGGAAATGGAAGAGGTTCCGTGAAAAAGGTCGGAATTCCGTATGTCGACGGAATCGACATCTCCCATTTCTGCGACATTCCGAGGCAGGTGGACTACTTCTTCGATATGGGACAGGCTCCTGTGAAGTTCATCGCTGGAACAGACCGCGACGGATTCGGCCTATTGCATGTTTCCACGTCGCGTCTTGCTTCCCGCAAACTCTTTTCCTGGGGGCATAATCAGGGGTCGGACAATTGGCAGGCGTTCCTGACCGACAAGGCCGGAAGATATCTCGAGCTGCAGGCGGGGCTCGGGAAGACTCAGTACGGATGCGTTCCTATGGCTCCCATGACCAGCTGGGAATGGCTTGAGAGCTACAGCGCCGTCCAGCTGGATGCCAGTCTCGGCTGGCAGGACTTCTGCGCCGAAGCAGGGGCGAAGGCATCGACGTTGTACAAGACTATCGATATGGACAGCTTTCTCGCAAAGACGAGGGATAGCATTGCGAAAAAGCCGGGGAGACTGGTCGGGAAGGGAAGCGACGCAAGCGGTTTCATCAGACATATACGCACTCCAAAAGGACAAAGAGCACTGGCAAGACATCTGGAATTCCCTTTCGACGAGGAAAAGTTCTCGTCGTGGCTGGAATTGGTGGAAAGCGGTCGCGGCTTCGACATAGGGCCCGGAGAGGCCCCTGGAACGTTCTTTTTCGAGGACGAGATTTTCGAGGCTCTGCTACACCTTGAGGACAGAAGCTGGTACATGGAATATGCCCTCTCTCTCTGCTTCTTCGCCAGAAGGGATTACGAGAGAGCGCTTGGGCATGCGCGTCTTGCATCCGATATCGGCGGCGAGAACGTGTGGGTTCTGCATGCTCTGTCCGCAATCATGATGAGGCTTGGAAGAAAGAAGGATTCCGCGCTGCTGATGATGAGGGCCGTCAGGATGATGCCTGATTCCCCGGCGCTGGCCAAGGATGCTGTCAAGATGCTGTTGCTGGCGGATGAGCCGGGCCTCGTCAGGAAGGCCTACGATGAGATCTTCGCCGCTTCCGTCAAGTTGGACGGACGGATATCCTGTTCCTATATGGTCGCTCTGTTCCGGCTTGGACTTTACGAGGAGGCATATTCATTCTTCAAGAAAAGAGGACTTGTGGTTCCCGACGATATCCGGGAAGGGTCGGACGAACTTGGGACCATCTATGAAGAACTGCTTGTGCGTACGGGCCGAGAATCCGAAGGAGTTCCTGCAAGTCTTCGTTTCCGATCGTTCTGACCGGCTACAGAGGATGGTCCACCTTGGGATTCCTTTCCGGAATCCTTGCTCCGATGCTTTTTCTCCAGCTTGCGAGTTGTCTGGAGAGCTCGGATGCAATTTCAGGATACTGGCTTGAAAGATCGTTCTTTTCTCCTATGTCTGCTTCAAGGTCATACAGTTCGGTCCGCCAATCCTCGAAGAATTCGATGAGTTTCCATCGGCCCTTCCGTACGGCCGATGCCGGCGTCCCGCCTTGGTTGCCGTAATGGGGATAGTGCCAGAATATCGCTCTTTCTTCCTGCTCATTCCCCTGTATGGTCGGAAGGAAGCTTGTCCCGTCTGTGTCAGGGGCTTCCAGACCGAGCATGTCCAGGATGGTCGGAAGAAGATCGGCTCCGGTCACAGGGAAGGAGGAAACCTTTCCTTTCGGAATGCCGGATCCGTAGAGGATCAGAGGGACTCTCACACCTCCCTCGTATACCCATCCTTTCCCCTCCGAGGCAGGAAGATTGCTAGTAGGGGAGCATTCCGCCGTCGAGAGACCTCCGTTGTCGCTTGTGAAAAATATGATCGTATCCTCTTTTTTCCCTGTTTCCTCGAGCGCTTCTATCAGTCTTCCGAGGTTTCTGTCCACGCTCAGTATCATCGCCGCATATACCGGATCGGAACGCAGCAGTCTTCTCCTCACGTGCATTCCTCTCTTGTCCAGCGTGTGGAATTCTTTTCCGTCCAGGAACGGGTCTATCCTGTCAAGTCCCATTGCGGCGGCCTTCTTTCTGAAGTATTCGACGTCGCTTTCGATTGCTCCTTCAGGCATGTGCACCGCATAGTGCCATAGATCGAGAAGAAACGGTGCGTCCCCGTTGTTTTTTATCAATCCGATCGCCTCGTCCGTGAGTCTATCGGTCAGGTATTCTCCCTGCGGGCCATCTTCGAGATTTTCTATCCGGTAGGGAGAAAAATATCCGTTCGGTGGATGTCCAAGGCAACATCCTGCTATGTTGACGTCGAAACCCTGTTGGTCAGGATGGTAGGGCGTACCTCCCAGATGCCATTTTCCCACGTGATAGGTCCTCCAGCCGTTTCTCTTCAGGATCTTTGCAAGATTGTCCTCCCTTCTCGGCAGATGCTTTATATATGGGGCGTCGATGAGATAGCCTTCAAGCGGATGGATCTTTCCCGAGTTGTCTATCCAGTCCGTAAGGCCCAGTGAAGCCGGATACTTTCCCGTAAGTATGCTCGCCCTCGAAGGGGAGCACACGGGGCAGGTCGAATAAGCCTCGTCGAAAACCATTCCGTTTTTCGCAATCTCGTCGAGGACCGGGGTCTCGTAGAAGTCTCCGCCGACGTCCTTCCACCCGAGGTCGTCGACCAGTACCATGACTATGTTCTTTTTTGTCATACCAGAGATGATAGCATGACTTTTTCCTCGACTGGTTGGAAATATGGATGTACATGAACTTCAGTGCTATTTTTGATCAAATAACACAAAAAATACATTTTATGACAAGAAATATAAAAAAAAGGTCAATATGTTTGTTGTTCGATGCCAAAATCGGTTGTTAACTGAAATTATCAAGCAGAAAAAAGAAAAACACAGGAGGTGTTTGAAAAATGAAAATGAAAAAAATTTTGGCAGTTGCTCTCGTCGCTGCACTCGCTATTTCCGGCGTTTTCGCTGGTGGCGCAAGCGAGACTGCTGTGAATGCCGACGGCAAGTATGCCGGCATCGAGCTCACGATGTGGTCGATGTGGAATTCCGCCGAGCCTCAGGGCAAGGTCATCCAGCAGGCAGCCGATGCATTCGCTGCTGAGACCGGATGCAAGATCAATATCGAGTGGAAGGGCAGGGATGTAAATACCATCATTCTCACAGCTCTCGAGTCCGGCGAGAAGGTCGATATCTTCGAGGACGACTACAAGAGAATCGGACAGACATACAAGGATTACTGCCTTGATCTCACACAGCTTGCAGCGGACAGGAACTATGCAGCTCAGAGCTATGCTTGCTTTGCTGACGTAGCTACCGGCTGGTCCGGATTCCTTTCCTCCATCGCAGAGCAGCCGCAGGTCGGCGGAATCTTCTACAACAAGGACATTTTCGAGGCTTGTGGAATCGAGATTCCCGAGACCTGGGACGAGTTCCTTGCTGCTTGCCAGACCATGGTAGACAACGGCTATCAGCCTATGGCTCTCGACTCCACCTATTCCGACTTCTTCTTCGGCTATCACCTTGACAGAAGAATCGGAGAGGCTGCAACGCACGATCTTACGATGAATGGCGGATGGGCTAACAACGCAGGTGCCATCGCGGCTGCCGACGACATCATCGCATTCCGCAATGCCGGCTATCTGGCGGATGGAGCTCCGGACGAGTATCCTTCCTCCCAGAACAAGATTGGTCTGACCGGAAAGGTTGCGATGGTCGTATGCGCAAACTATGTCGCTCCTGAAGTCAACAACACGACCGGAACGATCGTCAACTGGGGTATGTTCAACTATCCTACGATCAGCGTCGAGAACGGCGGAAGCGGCAGCACGAACGCATATGCCGGTGCCAACTCCCTCGCCATCGCGAAGTATACAGAACATCCTGATGCGGCCATCGACTTCTGCCTCTTCCTCACAAGCGGAGAATGGGACCAGAAGATGGCGGACGAAGCCCAGCAGATTCCTGCGGATCCGAGCAACGTCGCTCCTGCGATCATGGATGGAACGGTCGAGGCTCTCCTTGCAACAAAGGAACCTCTCTCCTGGTCCATGGGACTTGGCGACAACAGCGCGATCAAGGCCAACCTCAAGAGCACTGTCATCCAGCTCTTCGAAGGCAAGTTCTCGACGGGTCTCGAGTTCTGCCAGGCTCTGGACAAGCTCTATTGATCCTGAAGTGCTGATTCAGACGGGAGGCCGCTATCGGCTTCCCGATTTTTTTCTAAGGGGAGAAAAATGAAGAAAGACAAGAAAATGATCATTTTGTTCCTGGCCCCGACTGTCCTTACATTGTTCGTGATGTATCTCTATCCGGTCGCCAGAACATTCCTGATGACATTCTTCAAGATAGGAAGTGCAACCAGCCCCGTATCCAGTTGGGATTTCTACGGATTGCAGAACTACATAGGTCTCTTCCAGAGCGCATCGTTCCGTACTTCGATGATGAACATGTTCCTTATCTGGCTGGTCGGCGGAGTAATCACTCTTACGATCGCACTGGTCTTTGCGATGATGCTGACAAGCGGAATCAGATTCAAGAAGTTCTTCAGGGCCGCAATCTATCTGCCGAACGTCGTCAGCGCAGTTGCTCTTGCCACCATGTGGATCCAGTATGTGTTCAACCAGGATTACGGAATGCTGAACGTGATCATACGTTCCTTCGGAGGAGAAGGTGTGAAGTGGCTCGGAACCGACATGAAGTTCTGGTCGATGCTCATCGCGTTCATCTTCGGAGCTGTAGGATATTACATGCTCATCTTCATCAGCGGAATCGAGAAGATTCCTCAGGACATCTACGAGGCTGCGACCATCGACGGTGCAAGCAAGATCCAGCAGGCTACGCAGATAACCATCCCCCTTCTTAAGGGCGTGACGAAGACCAATTTCACTTTCTGGACGATCAACACTGCGACATTCTTCCTCTGGTCGAAGATGTTCAGCCCGGTCGATACAGAGGCGTCCACCATTGTTCCTGTGATCTATCTTTATGACATAGTCTTCGGATCGAAGGGAAACAACGTTCGTGACGCGGGTGCCGGTGCCGCAATCGGTGTAATGCTTGCAGCGATCATCATGATAGTGTATGTCGTCATGAACAAGGTCCTCAAGGACGACGACCTTGAGTTCTAAGGAGGACGAAATGAAGAAAAAAGAAAAACAGCTTACTACCTTCAGTTGGAAGAGGGAGGTTAGGTTCCTTCCCACATACATCATCCTCGGAATATGGATCCTGTTCACTGCGGCATTCCTTCTCTGGATACTTGCCGCCAGTCTTTCCACATCCAGGGAAATATTCAGCGGGAACGTGTTCAAGTTCGAGACCGGACTTCACTTCGAGAACTATGCGAAGGCCTGGAACGAGCATAACGTATCGCTCTTCTTCGGAAACTCGCTTCTGTATTCGATCACTACATGCGTGGTCGTGATACTCATATCCGCTCCTGCGGCGTATGTAATATCCCGATTCAAGTTCGTTGCGAACAGCCTTATAAAGAACAGCCTCATCGTAGCGATGAGCATACCGGCTGTCATGATCATTCTGCCTATCTTCGCAATCACGACGCAGTTCAACCTCAAGGGTAGGATACTTCTTATCATACTTTTCATCTTCATGAGGGTGCCGTATACGACAGTATACCTGCTGAACTTCTTCGCGACGCTCTCGCGAAGCTACGAGGAAGCGGCATATATCGACGGTTGCTCGCCGATGATGACATTCTGGAAGATCATCTTCCCCCTTGTGCAGCCTGGCCTGGTGACCGTGACGATCTTCAACTTTCTCGGCGTATGGAACGAGTTCTTCATGGCGCTCATCTTCGCTCCAAGCGGAAACATGACGCCTGTAGGAGTCGGACTGCTGCAGATCGTCAACGCGATGAAATACTCCGGCGATTACGGCGGAATGTTTGCAGCCGTCATCATCGTATTCCTCCCGACCTTCCTGCTCTACATCTTCCTTTCCGAGAAGATCATCCAGGGTGTGACCGGCGGCGGAGTCAAGGGCTGATAGCTTGTCAGGGGGTGGGGATTTCCCCGCCCTTGCCGAAACATGCCAAACAAAGAAAAATCTTTATGGAGACCAAAAATGAGTGATGAACTGAAGAAGGGTCGCGTGACGATCCCTACGGATGTGGGCATCGTTCCCGAGACATTGGAAATCCTGAAGCGCTGGGGCGCCGATGCGATCCGCGACTGCGACGGTACCGATTTTCCTAAGGAACTTGCAGAGGCCGATGCAAAGATCTATTCCACATACTATACGACCAGGAAGGACAATGCCTGGGCAAAGGCCAATCCGGACGAAGTGCAGCAGATGTACATAATGACGCCATTCTGCTCTACGGACAAAGGACCTCTCGAGATCAAGCTCATGAAGGGACTCTATCCCGACATGCTCAAGGTCAATCCGAAGGACCGAGAGAGATGGTGGGAGGTCATCGACCGCACCACCGGCGAGGTCGTCCCAGTCTCAGACTGGAGCTACAGCGAGGACACAGGTCTTGTCACCATTCAGGAAGCAAGGCCGTTCCACGAGTATACTGTCTCGTTCCTTGCGTTCATCATCTGGGATCCTGTCCATATGTACAATGCCGTGACAAACGGATGGAAGGATTTCGAGAAGCAGTGCACGTTCGATGTAAGACAGCCCAAGACGCATAGATATTCCATGGAGAGGCTGAGAAAGTTCTGCGCGGAACATCCGTATGTCAACGTCATCCGGTACACGACGTTCTTCCATCAGTTCACACTGGTATTCGACGAGCTTGCCCGCGAAAAGTACGTCGACTGGTATGGCTATTCCGCTTCGGTTTCCCCGTACATTCTCGATCAGTTCGAGAAGGAGGTCGGTTACAGATTCCGTCCGGAGTTCATCATCGACCAGGGCTATCACAACAACCAGTACAGGATCCCGACTAAGGAATACCGGGACTTCCAGGCTTTCCAGAGGAGAGAGGTCGCAAAGCTCGCAAAAGAGATGGTCGACATCACTCACGAGTGCGGCAAGGAAGCGATGATGTTCCTCGGAGACCATTGGATTGGTACGGAACCGTTCATGCCCGAGTTCAAGACCATAGGGCTCGATGCTGTAGTAGGAAGCGTAGGAAACGGCATGACTCTGCGCCTTATTTCGGATATCGAGGGCGTCAAGTACACTGAGGGAAGATTCCTGCCTTACTTCTTCCCGGATACGTTCCACGAAGGAGGAGATCCCGTCAAGGAAGCGAAGGTGAACTGGGTGACTGCACGCAGGGCGATCCTGCGAAAGCCAATCGATCGTATCGGCTATGGCGGATACCTCAAGCTCGCGCTCAAGTTCCCGGAATTCATCGACTATGTCGAGTCGGTATGCAACGAGTTCAGGGAATTATACAGGAACATCAAGGGAACGACCCCGTACTGCTTCAAGCGTGTTGCAGTCCTCAACTGCTGGGGAAAGATGAGAAGCTGGGGGTGCCACATGGTGCACCATGCGCTCTACCAGAAGCAGAACTACAGCTATGCAGGAGTCATCGAAGCCCTTTCCGGGGCACCGTTCGACGTCTCTTTCATAAGCTTCGACGACATTAGGAAAGATCCTAAGATGCTCGAGAACATTGATGTGATCATCAATGTCGGCGGTGCCGATACCGCACATACCGGCGGGGAGAACTGGAGGGATCCTGTAATAGTCGAGGCTGTCAGAAAGTTTATTTTCGAAGGTGGCGGCTTCATCGGAGTAGGAGAGCCTACCGCTCATCAGGCACAGGGACATTTCTTCCAGCTTGCCGGCGTCATGGGCGTGGAGAAGGAGACAGGGTTCACGTTCAACTATGACAAGTATAACTGGGACGAGCACGAGCACTTCATCACTGCCGATAGCGAGGGGGATATCGACTTCGGCGAGAGCGTCCACGGAATCTATGCCCTGCCCGGCGCAACTGTGATCAGGCAGAAGGACAAGGAAGTCCAGCTTGCCGCGAACGATTACGGCAATGGCAGAAGCGTCTATATTTCCGGACTGCCGTACAGTTTCGAGAACAACAGGCTTCTCTATAGGGCGATCCTGTGGGCATCCTCGAGCGAGGATCTTCTCCATACCTGGTTCAGCACGAACTACAACGTCGAAGTGCATGCGTTCGTCAAGAATGGAAAGTACTGCGTCGTCAACAATACCTACGAACCGCAGAAGACCACTGTCTTCAGAGGCGACGGATCTTCGTTCGATCTGGATCTGGATTCCAACGAGATCAGGTGGTACAACATCTGAAAACTTGCTTTTGAAGCATGGAAACCGTCCGAAAGGGCGGTTTCTTTTATTGTGGGGTGAATTATACTTTCAAGTGCAACAGCAAAAGGCAAAAAAGAAGTTCATAAGGACCAGACCGAAGTAAGATTTGCTTACCAGACTAGATCAGGAAGGAGAGGACCTTTTGGACTACACTCTTCTTA
>CASEKE010000044.1 GCA_949288415.1 uncultured Spirochaetales bacterium | reverse complement strand
GTCTCCGTCGCCGAAGAATGTTTGTCCTATGACGGCTCTTATTCCCGCTTCCTTCGTGGCCTTGATAGTGCTTTCCTGCAAGAAGTACATATCGGAAAATAGCGTACAACCCGACTTGATGAGTTCGACGATGCCGAGTTTCGACGCATGGTATATGTCGTCGGCGTTCAGCTTGTCCTCTATGGGGAATATCTCTCCGAGCCATTCCTGCAGATTGGGACAGTCGTCCTTGTAGTTGCGCATCAGACCCATCGAGAGATGGGTATGCGCATCGATGAATGAGGGAAGAAGAAGCATTCCTTCCGCATCGATGATCTTCTGCGGGCAGAAATCGGAAGGAATGTTTCCTATCGCATATATCCTTCCGTCCTTCGTTGCAAGGTCCTCATGGATGAGAAGTCCTTTTCCCGTCATCGGCAATATAGTTGCATTTCTTATGAGCAGATCCATATTCAAATGATACGGGCAAATCGTCGCGATGGCAACAAGGCATGGGCCATTGTGCGATGGTGATGAGATGCAATCTTATTGAAATCATTCCGTATACGGTTTCTTTTTGTTTGATTTATTATAGGAGCCGATGAAAAAAATGCGGAACGTCGTCCGCATCGGAAAGTTTGCATTTCAGTCTATGCATCTGTATTTGTAATTCGGAGTCTGGCTCTGCGGATTGACCTTCATTATCTCGTATTTCTTGGGGAAGGCCTCTATGAGATCCTTGAGCTTCGGGTATCCGTATACCTTGGAGTCGAATTCCGGACGTACCCTTTTTATGAACGAGCCTGCCGCCGAGAGCAGAACATATCCATCCTCGTCCGCATGCTTTCCTGCAGCCTTCTTGAGAAGCTTGTGTATGTCGCTGAGCTTCGGTGCCTTGAGGATGGGAGCATCCTCCTTGTCGTCCTTTTCGTCTTTTGCGCTCTTTTTCCTGGGATTCTTTGCACTTCCGTCCTTTGCTTCCTCGTCGCTGACGATCGGCTTTCCCGATTCGTCTGCAGGCACCGTCTGTCCCCATCCGAGGCGATCTTCGTAGTCGCCGTGGATGTTCTCGATCATCAGAAAGTCGTCGCAGGCATTTATGAACGGCTTCGGAGTCTTATTCTCGCCGACGCCGATGACGTACACTCCGGCCTCCCTGAGGCGGATCGCAAGGGGAGTGAAGTCGCTGTCGGAAGATACCAGAACGAAGGCATCGTAGTTCCCCGTATGGAGCAGATCCATCGCTCCGATGACAAGGGCGATGTCGCTGGTGTTCTTCTCCTTGACGTAGTCGAACTGCTGCTCGGGCTTGATCGCGAGAGTCATGATCTTGCTTTCCCAGTTCTTGAGGGCTGGTTTCTTCCAGTTGCCGTAAGCTTTCTTGACTATTATCCTTCCGTAGGTGGAAAGCTCCTCGAGAACGTCGTCGAGCTTCTGAAGCTGTGTATTGTCGGCGTCTATAAGGACAGCCATCTTCTCAAATTCGTCGTACATCGCGTGTTCCTATAAGATGAATATAAGTAGTAAGCGGAAAAAAGTTCAAGGGGAAAGGATATAAGAAGAGACGGAAGGAAATCCTATCCGTCTCTTCGAAAAGCATATGAAAGAGGAGTCAGGCCTGTACGGTATTCCTCTTTATCTTCTTGGTTGTCGTCATCTCCATAGGTTCCTTGAGAACCGTGACCTTCTCGATCTTCTTGTAGCCTACGAGTTCCTTGTTGACGATCTCGACGACACGTTCGATGTCTTTGCGGATTTCATCGAAGTCCGTGATGCCCTTGCTCTTGTAGAGATCCACGGCCGGGTGTATGACCGCCTCGATGCATTCGCACGGAACATCCTTCTTCTGCTGGAAGCCCCTGATGAGAATCTGGTCCACTTCTCCGAAGAGCTGGAACATGTCCTCGATCTCCTCCGGAAAAACGTTCTTTCCTCCTTCAGTCACGATGATGTTCTTCTTCCTGCCCTTGAGATAAACGTAGTTCTCGCTGTCGACCGTACCAAGATCGCCGGTCCTGAGGTACCCGTTTTCGTCGAAGAGCTCTTTCGTATGCTCCTCGTCGTTGAGATAGCCCTTGCAGATGTTCGGGCCCTTGACCCTGATTTCACCGATTCCCTCGGAGTCCTTGTCGGCTATGATGAGGTCGATGAAGGGTAACACGCGTCCGACGGAGTCGATCTTGAAATGCTCCGGCGGGTTGAGCGTGAGTATCGGGCTGGTCTCCGTCAGTCCGTATCCCTGCAGAAAGTCCAGTCCGAACTGCTGATACTGCTTGAATACCGTCGGAGAAAGCGGACCTGCACCGCAGATCAGAAGTTTTGCATGGTCAAGTCCGAGCTGAGAAAGAATCTTTTTGTCGAAGAAGTTCCTGAGCGGAGCTTTCCGGAAGTGTACCTTGCACCAGCCGTTGAAGCCCATAAGAGCCTTTATGAGTCCGTATTTGAACGCACCCTGCTTCCTGACCTTGTCCATGATGCCGGATATGAGCTTGTTGTACAAGAGCGGGATCCCCATGAATACTGTGACATGTCCGTTCTTGAGGTCGTTGATCATCCTCGAGACTACGATCCCATGTCCGAAGAGGCATTCTGCACCATGTCTTACGGTTTCGAGCAGGACCGCCGTGCAGCAGTAGCTGTGATGGAGAGGAAGAAGCGCGTAGAGTACGTCCTTGTCGTCGACTCCCATGCCGTTTGCAGCCTGGTAGACGTTCGAAACGACATTGGCATGAGTAAGCATCGCGCCTTTCTCGTTTCCTGTTGTTCCGCTGGTGAAGAGAATGGCGGCGATGTCGTCGTCGCTCACCAGCACTCTTTCGGAAAGCGGATTCTCGCTTCTCATCTCGGTGACCTTGACATAGTCGTCGCTCTTGCCCTTGAGCATTCCAAGTCCGAGAAGTCCTCTATACCAGCTGTTCGCATGCTCCTTCATTTTCTCGAGCACGTCGAAGTCGGCTATGAAGAACTTGACGTCTGCAAACTCGGAGAGCATCATGACGCGCTCGATCTTCATCTGGTTGTCGATCGGAACTACCACAGCTCCGAGAAATGTAATTGCAAAGTAGGACAGAGCCCACTCGGGACTGTTCTTGCCGTTCAGACCGACTTTGTCGCCTTTGCAGACGCCCTTGTCCCTCATGTAGGAGGCTATATTCCTTATTTTCTCGTAGGCTTCTAGATAGGTGATCGTCTTCCTCTGCGGATCGAAGACCGAAAAACATACATTGTCAGGATAGCGCTTCACTGCCATCGTGAAGAGCTCCGGAACCGTAGGCCATTTGCCGTTGACCAAGCTTCCCCTGAAGCTGTCGATTTCATCCCATGAATTGTTCATAGCTCAATTATTGACAAATAGAATACCGAGTGTCAAGAACGTTCAATAGTCATTTCGAATTATTATGGTCAAAATTAACTAGTAGTCATTTAATTCCTTATAATGCAAGAAAGTTGAGATACAATTTCCCTTTGGTCCTTTCCATGCGGCATTTCCTGTAGTACATTCTATACGGAGGACAAGATGAAGAAGGAAAGCATCATAGATCTCATAGGGAACACCCCGATTGTGAAAGTAAATGGTCTCGGCGTGGACAATCTGTACGCCAAGCTGGAGTATTTCAATCCGTTTTCATCCGCAAAGGACAGAGTTGCCTACGGGATGCTGAAAGGAGCCATTGAGCGCGGCGAGGTGAAAGACGGAACCGTGATCATCGAGCCTACCAGCGGAAATACCGGTATTGCTCTTGCTGCGATAGGATCCGCCATGGGGTTCAAGGTCGTCATCGTGATGCCGGAGAGCATGTCTTTGGAGAGGAGAAAGCTCATAGCCGGATTCGGGGCTGAGCTTGTCCTGACAGCAAAGGAAAAAGGAATGCAGGGGGCTGTGGACAAGGCCCAGGAGCTGAAGGCGGAAATCGGCAATTCGTATATCCCCGACCAGTTTTCCAATCCGGACAATCCCGGAGCGCACTACGAGACTACAGGACCTGAGATCCTCAGGGACATGCCGGAAGTGGACATGTTCGTAGCGACCATCGGCACAGGGGGAACCATCTCCGGAACTGGAAGATATCTGAAGGAGAAAAAAAAGGATGTCATGGTAATCGGTGTCGAGCCTGAGGAAAGTCCGCTTTTGAGCAAAGGATATGCCGCTCCGCACGGCATCCAGGGAATAGGGGCGAATTTCGTTCCGGACAATGTTGACAGGTCAGTGATCGACGAGATCGTGACCGTGAATCTCCAGGGGAGCATCGCTGCAATGAAGTCGGCCATGAGAAAAAGCGGTATATTTGCAGGGATATCGAGCGGAGCATCCCTCGCTGCTGCGCTCATGATGGCGGAACGCTTTCCGGAGAAGAAAGTGCTGTGTCTCTTGACCGATACCGGGGAACGCTATCTCTCGTCAGCTCTTTTCGAATAGGACTGGATCTTTCGTTATGTCGAGGATAGTCGGGTACACTGCGTCGCTGTGCCGTCTCAGAAGCTTCTCGTCTCCGCTTCCTGTGAGTACCGCGACGCGGTAGCCGACGTGTCCGCGCCGACCGAAGACCATGTCGATCTTCGTATCTCCGACCATTGCGATCTCCTTGCCCTTGAGTCCGTAGAGCTTTCTCAGTTCCTTTATTGCCTCTGGGTTGGGTTTCGACAGACAGCCGGAGTCGCGGCAGCGCAGGAAATCCACAAGGTCGTCGATTTTCAGGGCTTTGAGGAACTTCATCGCGCTTACAGTCAGGTCGTTGGTCACGATTCCGATGACTATACCTCGCGACTTGAGAGCCTGGAATATGGGGCGTATGTCCGGGAAGTGTGCGTTCTTCAGGTCTTCGTCGATATCGTCCGACACGTGGTCCATTAGGTTGAGAAGAACTTTTGCGACCTTGAAAGGGTTCAGACCGGCTTTCATGGATGCGATCACCATTCTCATCACATTGCCGAAAATCTTGTCGTGTCGGAAAAGAATCCCATTGGGGTGGTTGACCAAATTCCTGTCCACTCCCGATATCACTTCGAACTTGTATGCCATCTCATCGATCTTTTTTTCATCGAGCGGGAATCTGCTGAAACCGGCAAGTGCATTGCGGGATACTATCGGTCCCCAGAACGCCGCATAGTCGAACAGTGTTCCGTCCTTGTCGAAGATGACTGCCTTTATCATGGTGCCAGTATAGCATACTATTTCATGAATAATCAGATGTGCTATAATGGCTTCATGACGAAAAAGGAGAAGATTGTCGGCCTGACTTGCGAATTTGCCGGCCAGGTATCGGCTTTGAGACTCGAGTATCCGTTCTATATCTACAATCCGCTCGAATACGCATGGCGCATGCATGAGGCCTATCTGTCCTTGTCCGTCGGAGAGAATCAGGATGTGCTTCTTCTGGGCATGAATCCGGGCCCGTACGGCATGTGCCAGACAGGAGTGCCTTTCGGTGACAGAGTGAGCGTGAAGGAATATCTGCGCCTCGACGAGGAGATCGACCGTCCTGAAAAGGAATGTCCCAAGCGCCCTATCGAGGGACTTTCCGTCTCGCGCGTGGAGGTCTCCGGACGAAGACTATGGGGAACTATCTCGTCTCTCTGGGAACGCGACTCGTTCTTTTCTTTCGCGACTGTGTTCAACTACTGTCCGCTGTGCTTTCTGGACGAGGAAGGTCGGAATGTCACGCCGGACAAGCTTTCCGCGAATGACCGGAAGGTGCTTTTCGATACTTGCGATACATACCTGGCGGAGGTTATCGATACGGTACGCCCTTCCATCCTGGTGGGAGTCGGGACATTTTCTTCCGCCCGTCTTGGAAGATTCGGTACGGATGTCCGCACTTTGCCTCATCCGTCGCCGCGCAACCGCAATGCCAAGGCCTTCTACGACGGTGGTCAGGCGAAGGAGTTTTTCAATGGGCTCTATGACGATACGTGCCTACGCAAAGGTAAACATAGGACTTAAGGTGCTCGAAAAAAGGAACGACGGCTACCATGACATAGAGTCGTTCTTCCATCTTGTGGACCTTTATGACGACATAGAGATCGCTTTTTTTGAGGCCAAGAGTTTTTCGGCCCGGATCGAGGGCAACAGAAAATACCTGGCCGAAGGAGGCACTGATCTTATGGAGAAGGCGTTGCGGATATTCTCCGAGAGGTCCGGCATACCGTTTCTCGCCGATATCAGAATAGCCAAGCGCATTCCTTCGAAGGCCGGACTCGGCGGCGGAAGCAGCGATGCGGGAGCAGTGCTTTGCGCCGCATCGTCATATTTCAATTTTCCCCGGGAGGAGCTGCAGGAGATTGCGCTTGCCGTAGGCTCCGATGTCCCGTTCTTCACTTCCGGTCGGCATTCCGCTCGTATCGGAGGCCGAGGGGAGATCGTTTCCGGTCGTCCTGTGCTACCGTATGCGGTCGATCTCTTTTTTCCATCTTTCTTCGTGGAGACGGGTGGCGCATATGCGAAGCTTGATTGCATGAATAGGCCCGCGACCAGCCTTCCTGATAGGATAGAGGGAATACCTGATCCTGCGGCCTTCTCAAACGATTTCGAGCTTGTGACGCCGAGAACGGACGAGATCGGACGTCTCGCGTCGATATATCGGTTCTTCTCGATGTCCGGATCCGGAAGTACCTATTTCGGCATAAGGGAGATGGAAGACAGGAAAACCGCCGATGCCGCGGCAGAGGTCTTATGTGACGGGGGAACGTCCATGTTGCGCAGCAGGTTCCTTTAGCTGTCCTGCGGCTATGGCACTTGATTGAAGGTCGTTATTCTGATATTTTTTCACTAGCGTAGGGAAGTCGCCAAGTGGTCAAGGCTCTGGTTTTTGGTGCCGGCATCGCAGGTTCGAATCCTGCCTTCCCTGTATGCACAATAGCGAGGATGTCTCAGTCATCCTCCTTTTTTTGTCTTGTGATGGAGAAGTTCCAGTTGTACGACCTCGTTCCCGTTTTCCGGATTTCTGGCTTCGATACGTATCATACCCGCCTCTTTTCCCCGTTCGTGGCAAGGGTTTTCACAAGCGTGATCCGACTTCGCTCCTTGCATGTTGCAGCAGGGTTGTGAATTCCACTGTATGGAAACCTCCGTTGGAACTTCTGTAGCCGACGAACACCGAATCGTCTCCTTCCTGCACGCTGTATTCGTGCCGGTAGTCAAGTACCGTTCCTGGCCGTCGATGTATACGCGTATTATCCGTCCGTCCGCATTTCCTGTCCGATATTGGTATCGACGACTTGTAGTAGTGACTGTAATCATAGAGGAAGCATATTTCGAGAAGATCTTCCTCGCCGTATATGTGATCCATGGGAAACAGCATATGCTTGGACTCGTCCTGCGTGATCCTGTATTTCTCCAGTTCTTCCCGTCTGGCGATCATTTCCTTTCGGAGCACTGCATCGGTTTCGGGAGATGCGATTCTGTCCTCGAGCTCGTTTATCGTCTCTCCGATGGCTCCGTAGCACCTTTATCGCCGCCTTGAAGTCGCTGTTTCCAGGTCGGCTCTGTAAAGGCTGTTAAGCACATCGAATCCGCTTCCCGCCGTGACGGGCAAAGTCGAAAGAAGTAATAGGAGAATCGTAATGGCCTTTTTCGCTGCTGTTTCTGCCTTTATGCCAATTTTTAAGACAAACCTGAGCACAATTCCAAGGCGGAGCGGCCCTCGGAATGGAGCATATGAGCAAAATCGAAGGGCAAGACGGAACTTTTTCAGACTTCTCTTTACACATTCCCTTTTTTAGGTTAGATTTACAGAGCTCCATGGTAGTTGGAATTTACCAATGAGAGTAGAAGGAGAAAAAAATGACAATCAACGCAGAACTCAGGACCAGCGATTTCGGATCCGCAGGATCCAGAAGGCTTCTCAGGGCGGGAAGGATTCCTGCCGTCATCTACGGCAAGAGCGAGCCTGTCCACATCACGATCAACGCAAGGGACTTCAACTACAACGAGAAGAAGTACAGAAAGGACGAGAATCTCATCGTGAGCGTCAACGGCGGAAAGGAGTACAAGGTCGTGATCAAGGAGATCCAGGACGATCTTCTCAGGAACGTGATTCATCACGTGGACTTCTTCGAGGTCTGAGCGACCGGTCATGATCGTCTTCGGGCTTGGCAATCCGGGCGCGAAATACGGGAAAACCAGACATAACGTCGGGTTCATGACCCTTGAGAGAATGGCAGCGTTCTACGGTATGAAGATGCGTAGACGCTGCTTTTGTCGTTATAGATGGGCGACCGACGGGGATTTCCGCATCGTAGAACCACTTACATACATGAACAATTCCGGCCTTGTCTTTCCCGGTCTCGTCAAAGGTGAGGACAAGGTCGTGGTCATCGTCGACAACATGGACCTTCCTGTCGGCAAGCTTCGCATACGCAATGGAGGTTCCTCGGCGGGACACAACGGGCTGAAGAGCATAATCGGCGCAATCGGGGAGGATTTCATCCGCATATATATCGGAATAGGAAGACCTCCGGCCGGCGTAAAGGTTCCCCAGTATGTCCTGTCGGAATTCTCTGCCGAGGATTCGATCCTCCTCGAGCAGGTGTTCGCCGAGGCTGTTATGGCAGTCGACAAGATCAGGAGAGGGGAGGACTGGAATGCAGTCATTCAGAGAGCAAATTCTTTCTCGGCTGTCCGTTCCTGAAAGCGGTAGTCTTGTCCTCGCTTTTTCCGGAGGATCCGACTCCCTTGCTCTGCTTTCCCTGTTGCCGAATGACAGAACCAGGGCCGTCTATGTCAATCACAGGATAAGGGACGACGAGGAAATCGGACGCGAAATCGCCCTCAACCGGAGCAATTGCGCCATGTTCGGCATTCCTCTCAAGGTAGTCAGTCTTGACAGGAACGAAGTACTAGACCGTGCAAAAAGCGGGAAGATCGGGCTGGAGGCCGCGGCGAGGGCTCTCAGATACGAGCGGCTCTTTGCCGAAGATGCGGACCATATCCTTACTGCGCACCACCAGGACGACGAAGTCGAGACTTTTCTGATGCGAGTGCTGGATGGAAGTCCTTTCTACAAATACGAAGGAATCAGAATGGAGGACGGAAGGCTATGCAGGCCTCTGCTTCTCTGTCCCAAGCGCATCATTGAAGGCTATCTTGCCGAAGCGGGGCTGAAATGGTCTTCGGACAGCACCAACAGCGACGACTCGTACAGACGCAACTTCATCCGACACAATCTCCTGCCTCTCGTGAGCCAGGAAGAGAAGAATATCATCTCGCGCATAGGTCTGAATCTTGCCGAGCTCAGAAAGAAGGAGGAATCGATTCCCGTCTTTGCCGGAGTGCGGTACGTGTCTTTTCCTCTTTCGTCGTTCCTCTCTTCGTCGCCGGTTGCCAGAGAGAGGGCGATTTATCTGGCAAACTCGTACCTTCCCGGTCATTCGAGGCTGAAGCGCGAGGAAGTTCTTCTCGTAGAGTCATTCATTGAATCGGGGCCCAGAAGAGGATCGTTCTCTTTCCACGTCGTGAAGGCGGGAGATGAGGTCAGATTCTTCCCGCGAAGGTCTGATTTCGTATACAGTCTGGAAAACTGCCCTGAAAATCCGTTCTTCCACCTTTCAATCGATGCCGGGAGCATCGATCCTGGACTTCTTCGACTTCCATTGGACGAGCTTGAAAAGCCTGCAATCGTGCGTTCGGCTCTGGCAGGCGATGTCATAAGACTGAAGGACGGGGTGAAAAGTGTACGCGAACTGGAGAAGGAGAACAATGTCCCTTATTCCATCGTGCTGGAGGACAGGATTGGAATAAGATGTTTCTTCTCTAGGCTTTACGGAGGACGCGACAGGTTGTCGAAGGATTTGCTCGGGCGTGGCGGAAATACGCTCTCCGTGGAGTGATTCGGCCTGATTTCCGGCTTTATGGGGTCTGTGGAACCCGGAAACGAGTCGCTCGGAAGCATTCCTGCCTCCGTCGCTTCCGGTCTTTCGAGCCCCGGAAGTCTCTCCCGTGCGAAAACGTTGCATCCGGTTTCTATTCCCTTAACAGGAACTTTAGGCTATATTAAGTTAGAAATAAGGAATTGTATTGAATGGACAATCTTGAGAATAAAGACGACAAGGATATCGAAAAGCCGGTTGACGGAAGCAGTTCCGCCGGACCCGAGGAGACGACCGGTGGGGAGGCTCCGAAGGGCGGCGAACCATCGCAGCCGAACGAAGGTTCGAAAGACAGCACCGCCGGAGACCGGACTGAAGGAACATCCGAAAAACCTGAAGGAAAGCCCGAGAAAGGGCCTACGGACAAGAAGGAAGGAAAAAAGAAAAGGAACGTCTACGACGAGTACCGCTATTGGGGCGCTCCCGGAGGCGGTGATGGGAAAGGTCCCCAGTTCAAGGGGGGCAAGCCGAACAAGCTTGCATTGGTCGTGTTCGTCCTTCTCATAGCATCGTTTGTATACATGATCTTCAACGACACTTCGGTTACCAGAGCGCAGGAAGTCAGTTATTCGGAGTTCATCGGAGCGGTCGATAACGGCAGCATCGCGAGTGCGGACATCTACGACTCGTCGAGAATAGAGTTTGTCACCAAGGATGGTTTTGTCGGGCAGACGAGGATTCCGTATTCGGACATCACCCTCATGGATACGCTCAAAAAGGGCGGGGTGGACGTGTCCGGAGCAATCGAGCCCACACCGTTCTGGTACATCGCCCTACAGCTTGTTCCATGGATCATATTCATCGTGATGATGGTGATGATCTTCCGCCAGACGGGAGCGCAGGGCGGACAGAAGATGATGGGATCTTTCGGAAAGAGCCATGCCCAGAAGTACGACAAGAACTCCAAGCAGGTGACGTTCAAGGACGTGGCGGGCCAGAAGGAAGCCAAATACGAGCTTGAAGAGGTCGTGGATTTCCTCAAGCATCCGGACAGATTCGTCAAGATAGGTGCGAGAATCCCCAAGGGCGTTCTTCTCGTAGGTCCTCCCGGAACGGGAAAGACTCTTCTCGCCCGCGCCGTTGCAGGAGAAGCCGGAGTCAGCTTCTTCCATACATCCGGTTCGGATTTCGTCGAGATGTTCGTCGGAATGGGAGCTGCAAGAGTCAGAGATCTCTTCGAGCAGGGGAGAAAGAATGCTCCATGCATACTTTTCATAGACGAGCTCGATGCCGTCGGCCGTGCAAGGGGAACAGGTCTCGGTGGAGGCCATGACGAAAGAGAGCAGACTCTCAACCAGATGCTCGTCGAGATGGATGGTTTCTCGTCGGATCCCGGAATCATAGTGATCGCGGCTACCAACAGACCGGACGTTCTCGATCCGGCGCTGCTGCGTCCTGGACGCTTCGACAGGCAGGTCGTCGTCGAGCTGCCCGATGTACAGGAGAGGCTCGATGTGCTCAGGATACATACTCGGAAGGTTCATCTCGAGGAGAGCGTCGATCTTGAAAGGATCGCACGCGCGACTCCCGGTACCAGCGGTGCGGATCTTGCCAACCTCGTGAACGAGGCCGCTCTTTTCGCCGCACGGTCAAATCGCATGACCGTCAACATGGAAGACTTCGAGAAAGCCCGTGACAAGATCATTCTCGGCGTAGCCAGGGAAAGCAGGTTCATGACGCTGGAGGAAAAGAAGGCCACGGCATACCACGAGTCCGGACACACTCTCTTGCATTACTATCTCTCGACGCTCGATCCTCTGCACAAGGTCACGATCATACCGCACGGAAGAGCACTTGGAATTACTATGAGCCTTCCTGAGAAGGACGTCTATTCCCGCAACCAGACCATGCTCGAGGATCTGATAAAGATGATCATGGGCGGCTATGCGGCCGAGAAGATCGTCTACGGCGTCACGACGACCGGGACGAGCAACGACAACCAGAAGGCCACGGAGATCGCCAGACGCATGGTGACGGAGTGGGGCATGAGCGACCTTGGATTCATAAACCTCTCGTCGAACGGGGACGAGCCGATATTCCTCGGGAGGGAGATCGCTCAGCACAAGGACTACTCCGAAGAGACCGCACGGCTTATCGACGAGGAGGTCAGAAAGATCCTTTCGCGTTGCATGGGCGAGACCATGAGGATACTCACCGAGCACAGAGACCAGCTTGAAATGCTCACCGAACGCCTTGTGGAGAAGGAGACGTTGGATGATGCCGAGATCAGGGAGATGTTCGGCTTCCCGCCTGTAAAGCACGTAACGGAGCTCAAGTAAGTTGGAAACTTCCAGAAAGAGAAATTTCTGCATCATAGCGCATATCGACCATGGCAAGAGCACTCTTGCCGACCGCTTCATCGAGAGGGCTCGTCTTGTCACCAGCCGCGGTCCCGCCCAGACCCAGATTCTCGACAACATGGACATCGAGAGAGAAAGGGGCATAACCATAAAGAGCCAGGCGGTCACGATACCGTATACGGCCCGTGACGGCAAGGAGTACGAGCTGAATCTCGTCGACACTCCGGGGCATGTGGACTTCACATACGAGGTATCCAGGGCGATATCGTCCTGCGAGGGTGCGCTTCTGCTGATAGATGCCAGCCAGGGGGTCGAGGCGCAGACGCTGGCGAACCTCTACCTGGCGATGGAACACAATCTGGAGATCATCCCTGTCATAAACAAGATAGATCTTCCTAGTGCGGACATCCCGTCCTGCCTCCATCAGATCGACCACGATCTCGGACTTGATCCCGATATGGCCATAAAGGTGTCCGCAAAGACCGGCGAGGGGGTCGACGATCTGTTCGAGGCCATAGTCGAATACATTCCGGCTCCGAGCGGAAGCGATTCCGATAAGCTCGAGGCACTGATATTCGACAGCCATTACGATCCCTACCGCGGAGTCATTGTGCATTGCAGGATCTTCAACGGTACGCTGTCCACCGGCGACGAGATTGTTTTCATGCATTCCGGCGCCGAATACAAGGTCGAGGATTGCGGAGTATTCAAGCTCACGCTTTCCAGCACAGGAAGGCTTTCCGCCGGAGACGTGGGATACTTCATCGCAGGAATCAAGACGATATCGGACATAAGGGTAGGAGACACGGTCACGTTGAAGGCCGATCCCGCACCCGAGCCTCTCGAGGGTTTCAAGGAAGTCAAGCCTGTCGTCTTCTCCTCGATCTATCCGGTTGATACGAACGACTATGAGGAACTACAGGCGGCGATCGAGCGCCTGAAGCTGAACGATGCCTCGCTTGTATACGAGAAAGACAACTCCGCAGCTCTCGGCTCCGGCTTCAGGTGCGGTTTTCTCGGCCTTCTGCATCTCGAGGTCATCCAGGAGCGCATTGAGAGGGAATTCGATCTGTCGATAGTCTTCACGAGTCCGTCGGTAAGATACATAGTGCATATGAGAAACGGGGAGGTCCTCCAGATCGACAATCCGCTCGAATATCCGGATCCGATGCGCGTGGACTATGCCGAGGAACCTTACATCTCCGCTTCCATCATAACTCCTACACAGTACGTCGGCCCGATAATAAGTCTCTGCATGGAGAAGCGCGGTATACAGAGCGCAATGAACTATTTGGACGAGAAGCGGGTGGAACTCATATACGAGATGCCTCTTGCCGAGGTGCTGTTCGAGTTCTACGATCGGCTCAAGTCGGTATCCAGAGGCTATGCGAGCTTCGACTATTCCGTCATCGGACACAAGAAGACCGATCTGGTAAGGCTGGATATTCTCGTGAACGGCGAGAGCGTCGACGCGCTTTCGCAGCTCGTGTTCCGCCAGAATGCACAGGCCCGCGGCAGGGTCGTCTGCGAGAGGCTGAAGGACGAGATACCGCGTCAGCAGTTCAAGATCCCGATCCAAGCCGCGATCGGCGGTCAGATAATCGCACGCGAGACGGTGAACGCATTCCGCAAGGATGTGACCGCCAAGTGCTACGGTGGAGACATATCAAGAAAGAGAAAGTTGCTGGAAAAGCAGAAGGAAGGAAAGAAGAGGATGAAGATGGTCGGAAATGTCGAGATTCCGCAGTCTGCCTTCCTTGCTGTCCTTAAGACGGAGGATGATGAGTAATGTTTATCTGTGAGGACTGGAAGGACGGCGTCAGCCGATATACGATCGCCGTCGGAGAGTACAGTGCGAGCGTCCTATCGCTCGGTGCTACGCTGCAGAGCTTCAAGCTCCGCGACAGGGATGTTGTCCTCGGCTTCGACGACCTTGAAGGTTACGCCAGCCAGAACGCATACATGGGCCAAGTGGTCGGTCCTGTGGCCAACAGGATCGCAGGAGCCTGCTTCGAGCTGGACGGAAGAAAGTACGTTCTCGACAGAAACGATGGGAAGAACAGCCTCCACTCGGGCACGAAGAACTTCGGGGCCGAGAATTGGATGCTTGCCGGGCATTCCGACGCGTCCGTGACGCTTTCCCTCATATCCGGTCCTAAGGGCGGGTTCGACCAGACCCACGAAGTCATGGCTACCTACTTTCTCTCGGAAGAGGGGGAACTGACGATCGATTACCAGGTGACGAGCGACAGGAAGTGTCCTGTGAACGTCACCAACCATGCCTATTTCAACCTCGGAGGAGGAGATGTGAGGAATACCGTCCTGAGATTCTCTGCCAGCAATTACGTGGCGACGGACGGAGAGCTCATCCCGACAGGCCTTTGCGGGACGGCCGGCACCGACTTCGACTTTTCCTCTCCGCATCGCATAGGGGAGAGGAGAAACGGAGCTTACGACACCTGCTTCGTTCTTGACGAGGACAGCGTACTCACGGCGGAGAAGGACGGTCTTGTACTGAGCATGAGAACGACCCTACCTGCGTTCCAGCTTTATACCGGCGAGTTCCTTTCTTCGGATCTTGCGGGGAAGGACGGCCGGCCGTACGGCGCTTTTGACGGTTTTGCCATTGAAACCAGCTACTATCCGGACTTTGTAAACCATCCTTCGTTCGAGGGCGCATATACGATTGCCGGTGCGATATGGAGAGCGACTACGACATATAGGCTGGAGGAGAAGAGATGACGGTAAAGCTCATCGGGATAACCGGCGGGTCCGGAAGCGGAAAGAGCACAGTCGTGAAGAGGATCGAGCAGGCAAGTCCCGAATGTCTGCTTATCGCCCAGGATAATTATTACAAGAGCGCTCCGGAGGTCACGAACGAGACTATAACCAGCGTCAACTTCGACCAGCCCGGTGCATTCGACATGGATCTGATGCTCGACAATCTCGACGATCTCAAGAACGGCAGACCGACCATGATGCCCCAGTACGATTTCAAGACGCATTCCAGAAAGGCTGAGTTCGTCCGGCTGGAACCTAAGAAACTGATAATAGTCGACGGTCTGATGGTGCTCTACGACGAAAGGATAAGGAATCTGCTGGATCTGAAAATCTACGTGGAGACGCCGCCGGACATCAGGTTCATAAGACGCCTGAAAAGGGACATAGTCGAGCGCGGAAGGACTATGGAATCGGTCATCGAGCAGTACATGAACGTTGTTCGCCCAGGGCACTACAATTTTGTCGAGCCTACGAAGGAGTTCGCGGACCTCATCATTCCTGAGGGCGGGTACAACGAGAATGCGATGAAGGTTCTCTTTTCTTTCGTCGAAAGCGTGACCAGAAGCCTCTAGGAGGCTTTCTGAAGAGAATGTAGTTCTCCCTTATACTTCTGAAGGAAAACACATCGGGTACAGGATCGTTCCCTCCCCAGAAAAAGTTGCTGCAGCGGGACAGCCTCGAAAGTCCCAGGATGGTTCCTTTCGCTATGCCGTGCTTTTTCACTGCTTCGAGGAAATATGTCGAGCAGGACGGCGTATAGCGGCAGCACGGCCCTCCCTTGAGAGGACTGAGAATCCACCTGTACAGATGGACAGGAATGAGATATATTTCCCTCAGCAACTTCATCATATGCTGATGGTATCATCAAAAGGCCGTGACATGAAAGAGAACAAGACAAATGCAATGAGGATTCTTGAACAGCACAAGGTGGAGTACGTCGTCCGGGAATACGAGAACGGGGACGTGCTTTCGGGGCTCGAGATAGCCTGCAGACTCGGACTGGATCCTGACATGTGCTTCAAGACCCTGGTGACCGTAGACGGAAGGGACGGCGAGCATTTCGTGTTCGTCATTCCTGTGGGATGCGAGCTGGATCTGAGAAAGGCAGCCAGGGCCGCAGGCGTCAAGGATATCGAGATGGTGAAGCAGAAGGAACTTCTGCCGCTTACCGGCTATGTGCACGGAGGATGTTCGCCTATCGGTATGAAGAAGGCTTTCAGAACCTTCTTCGACGAGACGGCGATGCTCTTTGACAGGATAGCGTTCTCTGCGGGGAAGGTAGGAATGCAGGTCGAGATAGCCTTCGAGGATCTTGCTAAAGTCGTGGATTACACCCTTGCCGATCTTGTCCGGGACGCCATCTGAATATCGAGACGCATCTTGCCTCTTTGTCGTTCGCGATGATAGAATCTGCGATGGGGGTACGTGTTTTATGGATGTCTCAACTGCAGTCGACAGGTTCCGGAGATTCATCTTCGCCTCTCTTCTGACATCCGTCCTTCTGCTTGTCGTGATCTGCATAGCCGCGTCGTACATGGACTATGACTATCCCGACGGGAACGACGTCGAATATGTCGTATCCGCTCGGTTCCGTGGCGAGGATATCGTGCTTCCCAAGTTCGTTCCGGCCTACGATCTGGACGATAGGGCGTCGATCGTTTTTACCCTTCCCGACATCGGGGAGGACGACGATATGCTCATAGCTGTATGGAATGCCGGCGCCGAGATCCTCGTCGACGGACAGCCCCGGGCGAGGGAATTCGATGACCAAAGCTCGCTGTTGCCTTATGCGAGGCGGATCTTCGTACCGCTTTCCTCATCTGACAGCGGAGCGGAAGTTACCGTCAATATGTTCAGGACGGACATGCCGCACATGTCATGGTATTTCCCGAAGCCGATCATAGGGTCCTCCAGCGATCTTGCCCATGCGACGGGAGATTTCTACAAGCCGTTCTCCCTGCTGTCCGTGATGATGCTTCTTTCTTCGATCGCGATGTTCCTGTTCATCCCGTTTGCCAAGCACGACGTGGGCAACTACATCTCCGTGTCGGTCGAATTCCTCTCGTCATCTCTCCTTCTTTTCTGCAGCATACCGCAGGATATGTTGCGGCATGTCGGAGGAAACGTCTTCGCCAACGGGACGATACTTGCTCTCTCGCTCTTTCCGATGATGCTGCAGCTGAAAGACGATTCGAGATCCGACAGATGCTTCTATGTACTTTCGCTCGTTCCGTCCTTTTTCGGCATTCTCTGGTGTTTCTCGATGCCTCTGCGGAGACTTGCGACCCTGCTTTTGTTCTATGATGCCGTACTTTTCCTCGCATATGCATTCCGCTATGTCAAACGTCGTCGTGATTTGTCCATAATGATTCCGATCGCGTTCTCGTTCTTCATGCTTCTGACAAGGTTCTGCACCGGTCTTTTCGAAAGGCCTATGGTAATCCTGTTCTTTCTTCCTCTTTCGTTCGCTTCGATCCGGAGCGTGTTCGAGCTTCTTTTCGCATATGCGAGAAGCAACGTGGACATGGTCAGACTGTCGACGTTGGAGAAGAGGACGAGCACCGATGCCCTGACCGGCCTCGGCAACGAACGCGGGCTCGAGGGGCTCTATGCGGAATGTACTGGAGCAGGCACGAAAGTGGTGGTGCTGAGAATCGTGGATCTGAAAGGAGCGGCCGACCGGTATGGACACAGGTTCCGCGATCGGTTGCTCATATCCCTTTCCGATACAATAAAACGCGAGGGCCTTGAGGCGTATAGGAAGGGCGACGAATTCGTCGTCATATTCAAGGACGGCAGGGACGATATCGCATCGCAGATCGAAAACATGGAACGGAGCTTCGTGATCGAGAACGGAGGAAGCTGGCATTTCGAATGTTCGAGCATCGTGGATGCTTTCCAGAGCTTTGAGCTTGCCGTCGCAGCGGCGGAGGCTTCATTCGGCGACGGAGGTGGGGTATGAATTCCGGGGTAAGGCACTTTTTTCTCACGCTGCTTCTGCTGTCGTTCATATCACTCATGACGATCGAGCTGGCGAAGGAAGGCTCGATGATGTTCGAGCCGGACACTGTGCTTGAAGGAATCCCGTTCACCTACGAGATCGACGGCCAGTCGTATTCCGGCGTGCTCGGGGATGAGGACGATCTGCCGTACGGCGAGGGGACCGCGACAATAAGGTTCGCTCTTCCCTTCCGAAGCCAATATGCCGATACTGTCGGATTCTATGTGTCGCAGGAGCGAGCCGAGGTCTATCTCGACGGCGAGAAGATCTTCAGCCATCTGGCGGACGTCTCCGACGAGAGAGTGAGGGATACGATGTTCTTCCTTTGTCTTGCACCTGTAGGCGAAAATGCCGCAGGCCGCATGGTGGAAATAAGAATCACACCGGCCGAAGGCATATGGTTCCCGTCTATCCCTGAGTTGCACTATGGCCTGGAACGCGATATCGAGAACCATTATCTCGATGAGCAGATGGATTCCCTTCTCGGGGCATTCCCGCTTTTAGCCATGTCCATCTTCTCTCTGATACTGATATTCCCCGCAAGGGAGAAGGAGACGAAGGACGCTCTTTTTTCCGTGTTCTTCCTGACGTTGCTTTTCTCCCTATGGCTTTTCTCACAGTCGCAGTCCAAATTTTTCTATCTGGTGAATCCGACAATACCGCACTACATAGCGTTGTTCTGCATATACAGCCTCCCGTTCGCTCTTTCGTGCTATCTGCAGACGCACTACGACTTCAAGGGAGACAGGAGGTTCATGCACGTGATCGTCCTTCTTTCGACGATCCTGCTGCTGGTATTCTCGATTCTTGCGATACTCGACCTTGCCGGTGTGTATGCCATCGTATCGACGATGCTCACCGCCGCGTTCCTGTCGCTTTCGCTCATCCTTCTTCTGTTCGCCTTCGCTGCTGTGGAACACTTCAGGGGAGTGCGGGACACGAACTTTCTGGTTGCTTTGGCTCTTGTCATTTCCTCGTTCGTGGCGGAGGCCGTGCTTCTCCTTTTATCGATCGAGCTGGACAGCCCGGTCGTGCTCCACCTTCTTATGTTCGCCGGGTGCCTCATCTTCTTCCTCAAGTCGGCGCAGCTTTTCCTTTCCGACGGCGAGACCGACGGAAAGCGCAATCTGGAAAAGCTTCTCAGATACGACTCCCTCACGGGAGCGCTGTCCAGAGCGGAATACGAGGACTTCGTGTCGTCCAGGCACAGAAGAAGGTTTGCCGTGATCATAATGGACTATGACGGACTTGACGAGATAAACAGCAGCGAGGGAAGAAAAGCCGGGGACGACATCCTCATGGCGCTTGCCTCGACGCTCATGTCGGCTAATCCGGACGGGCGGCTCTTCCGAATGGGCGGAGACGAATTCGCGTTCTTCATCCCCGTCGCAGATGGCGTCTCCGCATGCGACGTGAGAAACTCCATATCGGTCGTTCCATACATGGACAAAGTGACGTTCGGTCTTGCCATCGCAGAGAAGGAGTGCGATCTCAGAGGCCCTCTCAGGATTGCGGACGATGAGCTTATGGAGCTTAAAAAACGTCGGAAATGACATTTTGATTGAGCGATGAGGATGCAAATTTGCCTTTTGGGGGAACTTTTCTCTTCCTTCTTTTCCAAAACCGTGTATAATGTCAGTAACACATCCGGCAAAACTGTCAAGAAAAGAACCGTAAGGCTTCAAGTGAGGGTGAACTTGTACTTAAAAAGCGTTGACGTGATAACCTTGTTTTTGCTATTATCGACAAATGTCGGAACAATAACATTATAGAGAGGTTAATAGATGGCAACTCCTAAGTATAAGACATCCAAGTCAAAGGCTGCATCCAGAAAGGCTGCAAACATGAAGCTCTCGGCTCCAAATCTTTCAGAATGCCAGACATGTGGAAACCTTATTCCTTCCCATCGCGTCTGCCCGAAGTGCGGATACTACGCAGGCAAGCAGGTCGTGGTCAAGGACGAAGAGTAATTATCACAGAGGTAAGAACAGATGACAGAGAACGAAGTATTTGCTAAGGTCAAGGATCTCGTTGTAGAAAAGCTTTCGATTGACGAGAAGAAGGTCACGCTTGATGCCAATTTCAGAAAGGATCTCGGAGCGGACAGTCTCGATACGTACGAGCTTGTCTATGCAATCGAGGAGGAGCTCGGCGTCACGATCAGCGACGATATGGCTAACGAGTTCGAGACTGTCGGTGATGCAGTTCGCTATTTGGCAAAGGAATTGAAGTAATTTGGATTCCTATCTGGAAAAGGCTCCCTTTATTACCCCTGGCCGGGAAAGGGAGCTTTTGTCTTTCTGTAGCGAGCATGGCCTTTCTTTCAACGATCTGAGGTATCTCAATCTCGCTTTCACACACAAGAGCTTCACTAACGAGGCGAAGATGGAGGCCGACAACAACGAGCGCCTCGAGTTCCTTGGAGACAGCGTCCTCGGCCTAGTCACCGCCGAATATCTTTTCAAGGGTTTCACAAGCTTCCATGAAGGGGATTTCTCCAAGATAAAGGCAAGCGTCGTTAGCGAGGAATCTCTCGCAGAGGTCGCTTCCTCATATGGCATCGACCGCTACATTCTCATGGGGCGCGGCGAGGAGATGCAGGGAGGCAAGCACAAGAAGGCCGTGCTGGCGGACTGCATGGAGGCCATCATCGCAGCCATATTTCTCGATCAGGGGCTCGATGCGGCAAGGACATATGTCCTTTCGTTCATGGCGGGACAGGTGGAAAAATACCTCAAGAACCAGGTTGCCTACAAGGACTACAAGACGATTCTGCAGGAGTACCTCCAGAAGAAGAGAAGGGAGCTTCCGCTATACAGGGTGATCGGGCAGAGTGGACCGGATCACGACCAGGAGTTCACTGTCGTGGTCGAGTTCGACGGAAGGAAGTACGGCCCTGCAAAGGGAAAGAACAAGAAGAGTGCCGAGCAGGCATCTGCCCATCTTGCGCTTGTCGCCCTAGGACTCGAGAAATCCTGAGAATATCCGCTTTGCCTTTGGCAAGAGATAGTCTCGCCTGTTCAGGCTCGGAAGCTCAAGCACTTCCTCCAGAAGCAGCGAGAGTATCTTTCCTATCATGGGGCCGCGAGGAATGCCGACCCCGATGAGATCGTTGCCGTCTATCGCAAGATCCTTTACGGAGAGGGCATTCGCCTTCTCCAGTTCATTTTCAATCCTTTCTTCCAGATGGTCGAGCATGCGCCTGTCGCAGCTGCCGGAGATGCTTTCCGCATCGTCCCTTCTGAGGTCGATCAGATCAGGGATATTGTCGGCTCCGACACGTCGGATGAAGCGTCGCACGGCGGCATCCGTCCATTCTTCGCTGTACGAGAACATGTGGTTCTCTATCAGAAGCGACACGCTGTCTCGTTCCTCGTTGCTGCATTTTAGCCGGGCGGCGATATTCCTGTATTCCCTTGCACTTTCCGATTCATGTCCGTAGAAAGTGTACGGTCTATCCGAACCCTCGGCCCTTGTGGCAACCTTGCCGATGTCATGGAAAAGTGCTGCCAGTCTTACGCGCCATGTGTGGCCGTTCGACGTCGCTCGTACCAGCGTTCCGACGGAGTGGGTATATACATCGTCCGAGTGCTGTCCTTCCTGCCGGATGCCTACCGTGGCATAAAGCTCGGGAAGCAGGATGGCCATCAGACCGGACAGCCGTAGATTCTCAAGGCCGCGTGCCGGATCCTTCGAAAGCACGAGAGAAAAGAGTTCGTCCTTGATTCTTTCCGCCGAGACCCGGTCGATGTTGGCGGCTAGGCGTCGCATAGCCTCGAACGTGGTTTTTTCTATGTCGAACGACAGCTTGGCGGAGAACCTTGCGGCCCTCAGCATCCTCAGCGCATCCTCATGGAATCTTTCCTCCGGGTCTCCTATTGCACGTATCAGATGCATTTCGAGGTCCCGCATTCCATTGTGCAGGTCTATGATGCTGCCATCGCCGAGATCTGCGGCGAAGGCATTGATGGTGAAGTCCCTTCTTTTGAGATCCTCCTCCAGACTGCGGATGAATGTGACTTTGTCCGGATGCCTCATGTCGCTGTAGTCGGCCTCGCTGCGGAACGTCGTGACTTCGTACATGTCGCCCCTGAACGGAACCGTCACCGTTCCATGCTTGATTCCTGTGTCGATCGTACGGCGAAACATCGTCTTCACTTCGTCCGGTGTGGCATCCGTCGTGAAATCGTAGTCATGGTTCTCCGTGCCGAGCAGGTAGTCCCGTACGGCACCCCCGACGAGGTAAAGCGAATGGCCGTTTTCTTTGAAGACCGCGGCGAAAGCCTTCAGTCTATCTGGTACTCTGTATTTCTTCACTGCTTTGATTATAGCCGAATGCAAGGTCGATGAAAACCTTTCCTCCCTGTGCGGCGTGACGTATAATCTTTTGTATGGACGAACCGGAGAAACTTGTCGCCGAGGACTGATGCAATTGCCAGCTGCCGTATTTCACATCGTCGAGCATAGATACCGGGATCAGACGGATGTGGCTTCTGATGCCGGACGGATTCGTCGGGGACGTAAGGAGCTGCTGCGAAGGACGTAGCCGTAGAGACCGGGGCTGCCATGAGATAAGGTGTCCAGGCGGGAAGTGGATCGTCTACCACGGAGGATACGACTGCGGATCTGCATTCGTCGGGATTTGCGACATAGCCGCAGGCCGGAAAGGGAGATCTCATTGGATCCGGACTATATTAGTTATGGGAATTTCTCAATCTGGTGCAGGGGAGCAAGGAGCTGATATGCGACGGCTGCTACTACGATAGAAGCCGTGAGTCCAATACATCGGATGCTGTACATTGCGACGCTTCCGACGATGTGGATTTCGGCAGCAAGGACAGTCGTTTCATCTCTCTCGTTCGTCCCGACTGGGATTCCGGAAAACTCGAATGTATACCTCTTTGCGAACATGCGACACGCTGGCTCGACCAGGACAGCCACCCGCATCCGATCCCATCTCCAGATGGGGCATATGACTACTTCACGTCAAGACGAGGAGAATATACCGGAATATATCGGACGACGATTCCCCGCCGAGCTTTCCGAGGGGGTATTCGACCCTCTTCCTCCACTTGAAGAGCATCCTTCTTTTCTTTATGATGGAAAGCTGAAAGGAAGGATATATCAGAATGTTCAATCCAGTAAACAACAAAGTCGAATTCCCCAGGATGGAGGAGGGAGTCCTTGCCTTCTGGAAGGATAAGGATATCTTCAAGAAATCGATCGAGCAGAGACCGGCCGACAACGAGTATGTATTTTATGACGGTCCTCCGTTCGCGACAGGTCTTCCGCATTACGGACACCTTGTCCCCGGAACGATCAAGGATGCCATCCCGCGTTATCAGACGATGAAGGGAAAGAGAGTCACACGTCGCTTCGGATGGGATTGCCACGGACTGCCTGTGGAGAACGAGGTGGAGAAGCTCATCGGTGTCCATGGACACGCCGCCATCGAGGCTTATGGGGTCGACAAGTTCAACGAATACTGCAGAAGCATCGTCCTGCGGTATACCGACGAATGGAAGGCCACCATCACGAGGATGGGGCGCTGGGTCGATTTCGACAACGACTACAAGACCATGGACAAGAACTTCATGGAGTCCGTCTGGTGGGCCTTCAAGAGTCTCTATGAAAAGGGTCTGATCTACGAGGGCTTCAACATCCTTCCTTACAGTCCAGCCCTCGAGTGCCCACTTTCCAACATGGAGGTCAATCTCGGAGGATACCAGGATGTCGTAGATCCTGCCGTGACTGTAAGATTCAAGGTCGATGGTGTGGAGAATACATACTTTCTTGCATGGACGACTACGCCTTGGACGCTTCCTTCCAACCTCGCACTTGCCGTCGGTCCTGAGATCGACTACGTTCTTCTCGAGGACGACGATACCCATGACAGGTATTATCTGGCGGAGAATCTCATCGGCAAGTACTACAAGGACAACAAGGGCTACAAGCTGGTCGGAAAACTCAAGGGAAAGGACATGAAGGGCATGACGTACGAGCCGCTCTTCCCTTATTTCGCCGATCTTAAGAAGCAGGGTGCATTCGTCGTCGTATGCGGCGACTACGTCACTACTGAAGACGGCTGCGGAATAGTACATACCGCTCCCGGATTCGGTGAAGACGACTACAATGTCCTGAAAGGAACCGGCATCCCGACCGTATGCCCGATCGATTCGGCCTGCCGCTTCACCCACGAGGTCCCCGACTGGGAAGGAATCTTCGTCAAGGATGCCGACAAGAGCATCATAGCATGGCTCAAGGAGCATGGAAAGCTCATCAAGAAGGAGAACTACCTCCATGCATATCCGTTCTGCTGGAGGACGAAGAAGCCTCTGATTTATAGGGCGATGAGCTGCTGGTTCGTCAATGTCCCTGCCATAAAGGACAAGATGCTTGCCGCAAACGAGCAGATCACATGGGTCCCTGCCCATATCAAGCATGGCCGTTTCGGCAAGTGGCTAGAGGGAGCACGCGAATGGGCCATATCGAGAAACCGCTTCTGGGGAAATCCGATTCCCGTATGGAAGTGCGACGGCAGCGACTACATCGAGGTCATCGGCAGCGTTGCCGAGCTCGAGGCAAAATGCGGACAGAAGGTGACGGACCTCCACAAGCACTTTGTGGACAATCTTACATGGCCGAGCCCCGACGGAAAGGGCACCATGAGAAGAATTCCCGATGTGCTCGATTGCTGGTTCGAGTCCGGAAGCATGCCTTACGGACAGCAGCACTATCCGTTCGAGGACAAGGAGAAGTTCGAGAGAAACTTCCCTGCCGATTTCATCAACGAGGGCCAGGACCAGACGAGAGGATGGTTCTATTCGCTTACCGTCCTTGCCGCGGCTTTGTTCGACAAGCCTGCATTCAGCCACTGCATAGTCAGCGGCATCGTGCTTGCCGCCGACGGAAGGAAGATGAGCAAGAGCGAGAAGAACTTCACCGATCCGATGGAAATCGTGAACACATACGGTGCCGACGCGCTTCGCTTCGCACTTGTGTCTTCCTGCCTTGTGAAGGCGGACGATCTGAAGATGAACGACGACATCGTCAAGGATGTTCTCAAGGATCTGCTGATTCCGCTCTGGAATGCATATTCCTTCTTCGTCACATATGCGAACATCGACGACTACAAGCCGTCGGAGACCGAATACGCGAAGCTGTCCAATCCGCTCGACAGGTGGATCATAAGCGCTACGAACCGCCTCGTCAAGGAAGTTACCGATGCGTTCGACTCATATGACGTCCAGGCTGCCTGCCAGGCGATAAAGGCGTTCATCGACGATCTGAACAACTGGTACATCAGACGCTCGAGAAGAAGATTCTGGAGAAGTGAGAACGATGGGGACAAGAAAGAGGCGTATGATACGCTCTACAAGGTAATCATGACTTTCGTCAAGGTCGCATGTCCTGTAATCCCGTTCGTCACGGAGGAGATATACAGGAACCTTAGGACCGAGGACATGCCAGAGAGCGTGCACCTCTGCGACTATCCTGAGTACAAGGAGAACGAGAGAGATCTCGGCCTCGAGAAGGAGATGAGCCTTGCAATGAAGGCCATCGCAATGGGAAGAGCTCTCAGAAGCAGTTCCAACCTCAAGATCCGCCAGCCCCTTTCATCTTTCTTCATCGTCGACAGAAACGACGAGGAAAGATCGATTCTCGAGAGGAATGTCGATATCATCTCCGAGGAGCTCAACGTCAAGAAGGTATTCATCGAGAAGGACGAGAGCAATCTCGTCACGTACTCGGCGAAGGCGAACTTCAAGGTGCTCGGCTCGAAGCTCGGCAAGAACATGAAGGAGGTCGCGGCCCTGATACAGGGATTCACGAACGACGAGATTGCAGCAATCCTGGACGGAGAGTCCAGAACCGTAAGCTATTCGGCCGGCGAACTCGAGCTTTCCGCGGGAGACCTCATGGTCCAGAGAAGCGAGAAGGAGAACGTAAAGGTTCTCAACGACGGATCCCTTACGGTCGGCTATGATACAGAAGTAACCCAGGAGCTTCTTGCGGAAGGAATCGCGAGAGACCTCGTCAGATTCATCCAGAGCGAGAGGAAGGAGAAGGACTTCGAGGTATCGGACCATATCAGGATCGTCCTTTCAGGAGACGAGCTGATCGAAAACAGCGTCATGATGTTCAAAGCATATATTTCGAAGGAGACTCTTGCCGATTCGCTCGAGATCGCTGAGAACGATGGAAAAGATACCGAGATTGCGGAGAAGGGTCTCAGGGTCAAGGTCGAGAAGGTATGATCAGAAGACTGCTTCCGCTGCTTTCCGTAATAGTCATCTTCTCGTCCTGCGTACATCACAGCCCGTTCAACGCCGGGGAATACTACTTCCAGGCCATGGGACGGGACAGCGAGATAGTGATGACCGTCGATGCTGGCAAGGCCAAGGCGACCGACGCCGTGGCTCTGCCGGATAATGCGGTCACGGAACGTGCGGAACGGCTTTCTGTCGCTCTCGATCCGGAAACGACGGCAGAGGAGAAATATCCTCTTACCGTAGAGGATTACACCATCTACGGTGCAGTCGAGGGGAATTTCGGAAAGACGACGACGGGAATCGCCCTTTCATCCATGGAAGGGTTCGACAAGGTGAAATCCGATTCCGGGACATACTACCTGAGTCCCGGAATATCGGTCGGCGTACCGGAGAACGGTCTTCTGCTGTTTTCGACGGGCGATTACGACGAGGCATATTCCAGAACGGTCGAGAACCGCGAGATACTCATTCCCTATGAGCTTTCAAGTCTGATGGCCTCGTCGCTTGCCGCTTTCTACGTGAAGAATCCCAGAACAATGCTCGATCTTGGGTTCGAACTGCCGATTACGGTCTTGAAGGAAATGGAAACCGCTATTATCTTCATTGATAAGGAAGAGAACGGTTTCGTCATGAGCGCCAACATCACGATGTCCAGCGAGAAGAACGCAAAGACATTCACGACTCTGCTGAAGAACAATGTCGTTTCAGAAATGCTGAGAAAAGGGGAGAAGCTCGATTTCAAGCAGCTTTCCGCCATGATCTATCAGGATGGACAGAGCGCAGTGGTTTTCCGCAAGCCGCTTTCCGCGGAGGAAGCCGCTCTCTATCTTGGAAAGGCCGAAGGGCTTTTCGGAGGTTTGCTATAATGCCATATTACGATTACAAGTGCACAAGGTGCGGTCATGAGTTCGAGGCCTTCAAGACCATCGACGAAAGGGATGAGGACGAGGACTGCCCCATCTGCAAGGCGACGGCGAAGAGAATGCTCCTCGCCGCGCCCGGAATAGTTTTCCACGGGTCCGGTTTCTATGTGACCGACCACAGAAATGCCGCCGGATCGGCAGCCAAGGCATGACAGGAGGAAAAGAATGAAAAGGATTCTCACGGGCGATCGCCCGACGGGAAAACTGCATCTTGGACATTTCGTCGGATCGCTCAGGAGCCGAGTGGAGCTGCAGAACGATTACGACGAATTCATACTGGTTGCGGATGTACAGGCATTGACGACGCATTTCGAGAATCCGGAGCTCATACATGACTCCATCTACCAGGTTGCGATGGACAATCTTTCCGTAGGACTCGATCCGGAGAAGGTCACGCTGGTCCAGCAGTCGATGGTCTCGTCGATCGCCGAGCTCACGATCTTCTATTCGATGCTCGTATCGGTCAACCAGCTATCGCACAATCCAACCATCAAGACCGAGGCCAGAAACTACGGTTACAAGGAGATGACATACGGCTTTTTGGGCTATCCTGTGTCCCAGACGGCTGACATAACGTTCTGCAATGCTGATCTTGTGCCTTTCGGGGAGGACCAGATTCCCCATATCGAGATGGCCCGCAAGATCGTGAGGAAATTCAACGATCTCTACGGGACGGACATCACCGAACCGGAGTACAAACTCAGCAGAGTGTCGAGGCTATGCGGACTTGACGGAAATGCGAAAATGGGCAAGAGTCTCGGCAATGCCATCTATCTTTCGGACAGTGCCGAAAGCGTTGCGGCCAAAGTGCGCAATGCCGTCACTGACACGAACAGGATAAGCGTGAAGATTCCCGGCAATCCTGATGTCTGTACGGTCTATCAGTACCACAAGGCATTCAACGAGACGGAGGTCGACAACATCTGCTCAATGTGTCGCAATGCGCAGATAGGCTGCGTGGCCTGCAAGAAGGCGCTTGCCGCAAAGCTCAATGAGATTCTTGATCCGATAAGAGAGAGGAGGGCACACTACGAGGCCAACCTCTCTGAGGTGAAGGAACTGCTTGCCGAAGGAACGCGGAAGGCGAACAGGATCGGAAACGAGAACCTCGCGAAGATCAAGGAAAAGATGCACGTTGCACTTTGAATAGGTGCAGCAATGCCGGATTCGTCCGGCATTCTTTTTTGTCGCACGATGACGGAACAATGGAAAAAACGGGATTTTCCGCGTTTCCGGACGACGGCACGGAGTAATCTTTGACGTTTTTCGCGATCCCGGCTCAAGTTTTCTTGATTTCGGGTGAAAACCACGTAATATTTACCTATGGCAAAGGTGATCTTCATAACGGGACCGAAGGACAGCGGAAAGACAACGAGGATGAAGACTGTCGCCTCGTCGATCTCAGGCTGCGACGGAATCCTGACGGTAAAGGACAAGGCTCAGAGAAACTATTACTTCCAGGAGATAAGGACAGGACACAGGTATCCGGCGCTTAGTCAGGACCTGCGTTTCTCCCAGCAGGATGCGTGGGGCCGTTTCTCATATTCGCATGAGGCTTTCAACAAGGCAAACGACTATCTGGTCGCAAGCGATGCGAGCGTTATGGTCCTGGACGAGGTCGGACGGTTGGAGAATTCCGGAAAAGGCTTCTATCCGGCTCTGGGAAAGCTGCTTGCCCGCGATATCACGCTGTATATCAGTGTCCGTACCGATTTTCTTTCTTCAGTTGTGGAACATTTCGCAATATCGGATTACGAGGTGCTGGAAATTTGTCCATGATGTTTTTCGTACATCGGCAATACGGAAAACGGCGGGGCACTTTTCCGATGCTCCGCCGTCCTATCAGACCCGTCCTGAATCCTCACCGTCGCTGTCCGGCATGGAATTCCTTTCTTCCTCCTGTCCCATCGGATTGAAGTAGAACACTTGGGTTGCTGCTATCGCCTTGTCGATCTCCTCGTCCATCCCGAGAGCCTCGTAATGCCGTCTGACGACTTCCTTGACGGGGTGGGTTATAGGATGCTTCGGAGAGAAGATGACACAGCAGTCCTCGTATGGCAGAATGCTCGTCTCGTATGTTCCTATTTCCTTGGATATCCCGATTATCTCTTCCTTGTCCATTCCGACGAGTGGCCTCAGAACGAGAAGATCGGTCATGGAGTCGGTGAAGCTCATTGCTTCCAGCGTCTGGGATGCCACCTGGCTCAATGCTTCTCCTGTCACGATCGCGCAGGCTTTTCTTGCCGTCGCCAGCTTCTGGGCGGTCTGCATCATGCTTGCCCTGAACATGAGCGTCGTCTCATCCTCGTATGCAAGTTTCTTGATTCTCAGCTGTCCGTCGGTGAACGGTACCACATAAAGTCTTGTCCCGCCGAGGTAGGGAGCGATCAGGGATGCGAGTTTCTTTACCTTCTCGAGAGCCAGTTCGCTGGTGTACGGATATGCATGGAAGTATATGCAGTCCAGCTTCATTCCGCGCTTGGCCATGCTGATTGCAGCTACCGGGCTGTCGATTCCACCGGAAAGAAGAATCATGCCGCGTCCGGCCGTCTGCACCGGAAGTCCGCCCGGTCCTTTCCTGGAATCCGTGTACATGTATACTTCCTTGCGTACCTCGACGTGAAGCGTATGGTCCGGATTCTTCAGATCCACCTCGAGCTCTGGGTACATCTCATGGACTGTCGATGCGAGGTCGACGGAAATGTCGTAGCTTGAGAGCGGGAAGCTCTTGTCCTCTCTGCGTGCGTCGATCTTGAACGTGCCTTTGCCCGAGGCGAAATCGGAAAGGGGAAGTATCTGCCTTGCAGTCTCTCTCATAGCCTCGATGTCCTTTTCCGTCGTGTAGGCCCGAGCGAATCCCGTTATTCCGAACGTGGTCTTGAGAGCTTTCTCGACCTCCTGGTCCGGTGCGCTCTCGTCGATGCCGAGATATATACGCCCTTTCTGCTTGCCGATCGATACTCCGTAGCTTCCGAGTTTGTCCTTTATGTTCTGCCTCAGCCTTTTCTCGAACAGGTTCCTGTTCCCGCCTTTGAGGGATATTTCTCCTTCCTTGATCAAATAGAGCTTATCTGGCATCTGCAATCTCCTTCATCGCTTCGACGAGCGCCTTGGCGCTCTCCATATCCGGATTCTCTGCAAGCGAGATTCTTATGGCGTTTTCTCCCAGTCTGGCCGGAAATCCCATCGACTGGAGCGTTCCTTCTCCTTTTCCCTTGGCATTGTTGCTGCAGGCGGAGCCCGATGAGACGCAGAACCCCTTGTCCATCAGCATCCTCGTGAAAACCTCCGCAGGAAGAGGGGTGGCGACACTTATGATGTATGGTGTGCATGGAGCTTTTGAAAGTATCTCGAAGCCCGCGGTTTCGAGCTCGTTCCGGATGAATGACGATACTTCCGCCGCTTTCCTGTCCTTTTCTTCCCTGTTCTCGTAAAGCTCGACGAGCGCTTCGGCAAAAGCGCTGATGCCGGGAGTGTTTTCGGTCCCGCCCCTCAATCCGTTTTCCTGTCCGCCCTGGGCGGCAAGCGGGTGGAGGAAGTTGCGGTTCTTGATGTAGAGCATCCCTACGCCCCTCGGTCCGTTGATCTTGTGCGAGGAAAAAGATGCGCAGTCCACGTCCCATCCTTTCAGGTCCAGCTCGGTCTTTCCGAGTGCCTGTACGCTGTCGGAAAAGAACACGATCTTCCTGCCGGTCTTCTTCTCGTAGTTGCGTACCGTAGCCACGAGCTCGGGAATCCCCGTGATTGCTCCCGTGACGTTGTTTACGCTCATTATTGCTACAAGCTTGACCTCTGGGGAAAGGAGCTTTTCAAGATCGACAGAGCTCGGATGTCCCTCCTTGGCCTTGAGCCATCTTATGTCCCAGCCTCTGTCCTTCAGTATGGCCGCATAGGACTTCACGGCCTCGTGCTCGATCTTCGATATGATGACAGCGCCAGGATTTTTCAGCCACAGCAGGGATTCCATCACCCGGCTTATCGCCTCGCTGGCCCCGCTTGTGAAGACAATCTGCCCGGGCTGTATTCCAAGAGTGTCCGCTATCCTTCGGCGTTCCGCCTCGAGGTACTCCTTTGCCTGTGTTCCCTGGCGGTGTATGCTCGAGGGATTTCCCGTTATGTTCCTGCTCGTACTGATGTATTTCTCGAGCGCCCTCTCCGATATCGGAGTGGTCGCCGCATTGTCGAAATAGTAGTTCATGATTTCATCCAAGAGGATGATACATTTTTTTTCTCTGTTTGTCTTTAGCTTCGGAATTGACGAAACCCTATTTAATTTTTTCCCTTCACGGAGTAGACTGGAATCATGGATAAGAAAATGACTGTCGTGCTCTCCGGCGGGATGAAGACCGATGTCCTCTTCGCAAAGGACATAAAGGATCTCTCGAAGCAGCTTTCGGGCTATGGAAACAATGTGATGTGGGTCTTCGATGCGAACTCCGCACGTCTGTTCAGGGACCTTCCCGAGCGTCGTCTCATTCTGGAACCCGGAGAAAGGGAGAAGAACCTGAGAAGCCTGGAGCTCATAGTATCCCGTGCGCTCTCGTTCGGCATGGCTCGCGACAGCCGCTTCATCGCTTTCGGCGGCGGTGTGGTATGCGATATGACCGCCCTCGCTGCTTCGCTTTACATGCGCGGTGCCAGGCTGACTCTCGTTCCGACCACGTTGCTTTCCATGGTGGATGCTTCTCTCGGAGGGAAGACCGCGATAGATTACGAGGGTGGAAAGAACCTGATCGGTACGTTCTATCCGGCAGACGAGGTTCTGATAAGCGTCGATACTCTGAGGACTCTTCCTGCGAAGGAATTCAAATGCGGACTTGGCGAGGTCGTGAAGCATGCTTTCCTTTCCGACGATGTAGCGCTTTTCGAGTACCTGATAGACAACAAGGATGCCATCCTCAGACGGGATAGGAATACTCTCGCTGAGCTGATAGGACTGTCGCTCGACGTGAAGCGCAAATACATCGAGAAAGATCCGTCCGAGACCAAGGGAATCAGAAGCTTTTTGAACTTCGGCCATACGTTCGCCCACGCGCTCGAGAGCACCGCGAATTTCTCCATAAGCCATGGCGAGGCCGTCGCATGGGGAATCGGAAGGGCTCTCGAGGCAGGAAAACTATGCGGCGTCACTCCTGCACCTCTTGCAGACAAAGGCATGGAACTTCTTCGGCTCTACGGTTACGATGTCGACTACAGGATCGGAAGAGGTGATTGGATCGCCTATGCGGAAGCCCTGGGAAAGGACAAGAAGAAGTACAGTGGATCGGTTAAGTTTGTCCTTCTCAGGGACATAGGGGATCCGGTGCTTTCCGCTATCGATGGGAAGTATGTTCAGGCGGTCACAATACAGAGCGTGAGGTACAAGGTTCTGTGAGAACATGTGTGATTCAACTAGCTCCGTCCAGAGATGTCATGTCGAATCTTCGCAGAATAGAGACATTGGTCGATCGCTCGGCCGAGATGGTTGTACTGCCCGAACTGGCGGACTATGGTTACTTCGTCGATGCGGATTTTCTTGAAGGAATCGATGCGAATTACTTTCCTGACAGGCTCAAGGAGCTGTCGCATAGGCTTGGCAACGTGATAGTGTTCGGGGCTGTCGAGAAAAGCGGGGGAAAGTATTTCGATTCGCTTTACGTAGTCGATGATGGCCGCACGGCAGGTATTTACAGGAAGATGCATCTTACGGATTTTGAGAAGGCTACGTTCTGCTCCGGCGATTCCTGCAATGTAATCGTTCTGTCCTCTGGGCTTAGGATTTTTCCGTCGGTCTGCTTCGATCTATGGTTTCCCGAAGTATATCGCAATGGTCTTGAAGCCGATGCGGATCTGTTCGTGACCGTTGCCGCGTTCGGCGGTGAAACAAGTCTCGCGTTTGCTTTGGCAAGATGTGCGGAAAACGCCATTCCGATGGTCCTTGCCAACCGAGGAGGTTCGGAAAAGCATGGGGATAGGGACGAAATGTTCCTGGGAAGAAGCCGTCTTATCTCGTTCGACGGCTCAGTAATTGCAGAAGGACCCAGATCGGAGGAGGCGGCATTTTGCCATGATATTTCCATCGGCCGAAGGCCCGGAAATGGCATATGTTCCGACATAATGACGGAAATACGACGTCATTGCTTGCGTAGCTGATGGAAAACCGATATATCGGGCTCAGAAGAGACCCGTGATGATGTCCGCACACCTTTGTATGCCTATCTTGCCGCTATCCAGGGCGATGTGGTAGTTCTCCGCCTTGCCCCATTCCGTGTCGGTATAGAACTGATAGTATGCTTTTCTTTTTCTGTCCTTGTCCGAAAGGCGCTTCTCCGTCGGCTCTTCTGTCTCTCCGTACACTTTTATTATGCGGTTGCTCCTGAACTCGAAATCTGCGTGGATGAATACCTTGAGCAGATCGTGGCGGTCTCTGAGAATGTAGTCTCCGCACCGGCCTACGATTACGCATGGTCCCTTTTCCGCAATGTCCTGTATCATTCGTTGCTGGATTATCCAGAGATAGTCCTGGTTGCTCATTCCGTGTCCGTTCCTGTTGAGAAGAGTGTTCATGAACCAGGCAGGATGCGGGGCGTATTCGCTCTGCTCCTTTACGTATTCCTTCGTGAATCCGCTTTCCTCCGCCAGTTTCTCGAGAATCTCGTTGTCGTAGCATGGAATATTGAGTTCCTTCGCCACCATCTTGCCGATTGTCCTTCCTCCGGATCCGAATTCTCTCGATATCGTGATTATCCTGTTGGCCATTCTCGCATCCTCCTTATATCGACATTATACGGGAGCGGTGATGATTATTCCACGTTTTTTTGTTGTACGATGCAATCGATGGCCGGTTTGCGTTCGTCATTGGCAGTTCATAAATACACAAATTGCACACATTATCTACCACATTTCTTCAATTACCTGCAGTAGTCTGAAACCATCCAATAAAACTCATACCATTCCCCATCGGTTCGCGTACTTGCTTGCGCGAACCGTTCTTTTTTTTATCCGGGTCACGCATGTTTTCCGTCGTCGGGACGGACGGAGGATATCTTCAATTCCTTCATCTCGACTGCGGTAACCAAAATTCCTCCGCGGCGGTATAGCTTCCCGTCGGCTTCCGGGCTTTTGACCGAGATTGTGGCGAAGTACCCTTTTGTAGCTTCCCCGAATCGTCCAGCGACCTTTCTGTGTATGTCGATCATGTTGCCGGGAAGGGAAGGAATCGGCTGGGGATAGACGTTGTAGCGGACGACGACGTAGCAGATGTTCCCGTCCTGGTCCTTGAACAATATCTGCGGGTCTACTCCTTCTAGTTCCTGGGAGGTTATGACTTCCCAGCCTTCGTGGGCCGATATCTCCTTTTTCACTGCGATGTTAGCAAAGTCGGTGAGCTCCCATGTGCTCATCTCCACATCGCGGTCCTCCGCCATCCTGTCAGGTTCGATCTCCATGAGTTTCTCGCCTCGCGTCAGAAAACCTGTGTTCATGAGACCCCATCCGTCGTTCAGCAGCAGAGAAAGATCCTGGTTCATCGGCATGAGGCATGCCGTGAGCTCGTTGTCCTTGCATACTTTCTCGAGCCGGGCTATGGAACGGTCTTCGTCCGGAGTTATTTCCCTGTGCCCGTCTATTATTCTTGTCTTTACTATGGCGACGGCGAATATCTTGTCTTTGTAGCCGAAGATCAGATCCGCAAGAGATGGTATCGTCGGCGTGCTCCTGATCCAGTAGAAGCTGTCGAGACTTACACCGCCTTTTCTCTCCATCATTGCCTGCAGATGGTATCCTGCCGCATTGTAGGCCTTGTACATCCATTCGGTTGCTTCACGTCCGATATCGAAAAGAGACATTTGTTCCTGATTTCTCCCTTACAAAATAAAAATAACAGTACGTTTCAAAAAGAAAAAGAGATAAATCCAGCCGTCTGTGCTATCGTATGTCCATGCAGAGTCCAAAGACGGTCATAGGTCTGCTCGCGCACGTGGATGCCGGCAAGACTAGCCTTATAGAGAGCCTGATGTATGTCAGCGGAACGAGGAGAACCTTCGGAAGAGTCGACCATCGCGATTCCTTTCTCGATGGGGACAGCCTCGAAAGAGAGCGTGGGATAACGATTTATTCGAAGCCTGCCGAGCTTTCTTTCAGGGACAGAGCCTATACTCTCGTCGATACTCCGGGGCATGCAGATTTTTCCATCGAGATGGAGAGAAGTCTTTCTCTGCTCGACTATGCTGTGTTGGTCGTTGCCGAGGGCGCGGTCTCCGGCCATGACCGGATGCTCTTCGGCCTGCTTCGAAGGCATGGCATTCCCGTACTCGTGTTCGTGAACAAGATGGACATGGCCAGAGTGTCCGTCCATGATGCGTTCGTGCGTATTGCTTCCGACATTGCTCCGAATGCGGTGGACTTCTCGGATCCCGACGAGGAAAGCCTGGCAGAAAAGAGCGATTTGCTCATGGAAAGATACCTCGACGGATCCGGCATATGCGACAAGGAAATTGCAGAAGCGTTCTTCGAAGGAGATTTCGTTCCGGTAATGTTCGGTTCGGCCCTCAAGAACGAAGGAATAGAAGAACTGCTGGATTTCTTCGATAGATTCACATTTCCTCCGCTCTATCCGGACGAGTTCGGGTTGGAGATATCAAAACTGTTCTATGACAAAGGCTCCCTGCAGGCCTTGGCAAAGGTGACCGGCGGAAAGCTTGAAGTGAAGTCGATGCTCGGAGCCGACAAAGTGGACAGGATTTCGATCTCGTCCGGACAGTCTTCACTGCCGAGAAAAGAAGCCGTAGCCGGTGAGGTCGTAGTCCTTTCGGGGCTCGACCATGCCAAGGCTGGAGATGCGTTCGGCATAGGAAAGGAAAGGCACGATACTGAACTTTCTCCCGTGCTTGAATACGCTTTGACTCTTCCCCCCGGGTGCGATCCGGTAAAATTCTTTGCCGATATCAAGCCCATAGAAAGACAGATGCCTGAAATCAGGGCAAGATACGTTGCACAGACAGGCGAGATAAGGCTGTCGGTCATGGGACGGATCCAGATGGAAATCATCGAACGCCTTATTCTGGATCGCCTTGGAGTGAGAATCGGGTTCTCCGCAGGCGAGATATCCTATAAAGAGACGATCGCAGCTCCTGTGGAGGGAGTCGGGCACTATGAGCCGCTCAGGCACTATGCCGAGGTGCATGTCGTCCTCGAACCTCTTGCCCGAGGTTCCGGAATAGAGATGGAAAGCCGTGTCTCCGTCGACGATCTCGATCGCAATTGGCAACGTCTTATATTGACCCATCTGGGAGAAAAGGAACATCTTGGAGTGCTGACGGGGAGCCCGTTGACGGATGTCCGCATGGTTCTCACAGCAGGACATGACCATCTCAAACATACCGAAGGAGGCGATTTTCGTGAGGCGACTTACAGGGCCGTGAGGCAGGCTCTGATGAAAGCCAGGAGCATTCTTCTAGAGCCGATATACTCGTTCGAGCTGGATATTCCTTCAGCCTTCGTCGGAAGGGCTATGAGCGATATAGGTCGTATGGCAGGATCTATGCAACCTGTCGAGATCTACGGACAGCGGGCGGTGATCAGAGGCAGATGTCCGGTAAGCACGATTTCTTCGTACCAGAGCGAAGTTGTGTCCTACACGAAAGGAGACGGATCGCTTTCGCTGTTCTTCGCCGGATACGAAGAGGCCCATGATGCTGAGAAAGTCATACTCGAACGCGGCTACGATCCGGATCGTGACAGGGAGAATCCGTCCGGAAGTGTCTTCTGTTCCCATGGTGCCGGGTTCTTCGTCCCATGGAACGAGGTAGAGAGCCATATGCATCTTGGTCGTACGCTTGAATCGCCGGATGATCGGCAGTAAGCACCTTTTCGTATTTGGATACTTCATATCCGATCGGTTTGCTGGTATACTTTCACGGCTGCAGGATTTGCATAAGCTTTTTCAAGGAGCCGAGAAATGATCATAGGTGAATTCAACGAATCTTATCCTCCGTTGATGGACGGAGTCGGACAGGTCGTGCGAAATTACGTACACGAGATAGCCGCTTTGGGTGATGACGAGACATATGCTGTCGTTGCGGGGGATCGCGAGGCTCCCGATTTCGATAGAAAAGCAGGAGAGACCCATACTGTGAGGACGGTCATGCATCCGCTTCCGTCCGTGGCTCCGTATGGTCCGGTGACCAATTCCCGGAAGTTTCTTCGTCATGTATATTCTATCCCGTTCGACATTGTCCATTCCCATTCTCCGTTTTATCTGGGGAAGCTTGCTGCAAAGGTTGCTGCACGGAGGGGAATACCTCACGTGACCACGTTCCATAGCCAGTTCAGGGATGATATACAGGGTGCAGTCCATGTCAGGTGGATAACGGACCTTGCCGTAAGATATCTCATCAGACACTATGAGAAGGCGGATGAGGTATGGGTGCCGAGCAGGGCCACCGCGGACAAGCTTAGGGAGTATGGCTACAAAGGCGAAATCGTCGTTATGGAGAACGGCTGCGACATGGAGATTCCGGACGCCGAAGAGATTGAAGCGCTGAGAGCGCTTGCATTCGATTACATAGGTATCGGGAGGATCGATCGTCCGGTCCTTCTGTACATAGGACAGCACAAGGTCGAGAAAAATCTTATGATGGTCCTCGATGCGCTGAGAATCCTCAATGAAAGAGGTTGTCCGTTCCTTATGCTTTTTGCAGGGATAGGTCCGGACAAGGAAGCGATGGAGAACTACGTTAAGAGAAACGGTGTGGATGATTGCGTGCGTTTCCTCGGCCGAATAACAGACCGTAGACTGGTACAGGCCTTATATTCCATCGGGTCCGTTCCCGTCGTTCTATGATACCTCTTGTCTGGTGATGCGCGAGGCCGCGGCTTTCAGTCTCCCCGTGCTTTTCGTCGAGGGAAGCTGCACTTCGGAGGGGATCGAGGATGGCAGGAACGGATTCCTTGCCCCGAACGATCCCGATGCTTTTGCTTCAAAGATTGCGGCTATAGTTGGCAATCCGGAACTACTGGCCTCTGCAGGAAAGGGCGCAAGGGATTCTCTTTACAGAAGCTGGACGATGGCCGCTGAAGAGGTTCGAGCCCGCTACAGGATGCTGATCGAAAGGAAGAAGGCTGAAGTGACGCGGAAAGGTTCTATCTAGATTCATGCCATCGAACCGTCTTTTCGAGCAGCAATTTCCTGAAATCCTCGCTCGAGAAAGTGATTCCGATATCGTCGAAGGCCCGTTCGTCCATACGTTCCGGGTGTGCGATTGTCTCCTCGATTATGTCCGCCTGCCGTCGGACGCTATTCTCTGCGCATCCGATTCCATGGCTTTCCAGGAAATTCTTTGCCTCCTCGAATGGGTACAGTAGCTGGGTTATCAGGGTCGGACGCTTCATGTAGAGCGATTCCATTACCGAATTGGCACCGGCTTTGCCGACTGTCATGTCTGCGGATGCTAGATATTCGTTCACGTTGTTTACGAATCCGGGACGTACAAGTCCGACATGTTCTGCGTAATTCTCGAATTCGTCCAGGAGACGGCTGGTCTCTGTAGCTGGTTTTCCGAGCACTATCGCATTCATGTCGATATGTCTTCCCTCTAGCTCTGGAAGAAGCGATATGTCTGCAATACCTTCGCCGCCGAGAGAGAATAGCATCGTGAATCTGTCGTCGATGTTCAGTTTCTTCCTTGCTTCATCCTTTCCAAGAGGCTTCTCATGTTCCATCCGATACTGCAGAGGAAACGGGCATAGGCAGAGCGATGTTCTGCGCTGGCCTTTCTTGGCAGCATTTTCCAGCCCTATGACGCTTGGCGCAAAGAATATGTCGATGTTGTCGTTGATTCCGATGACCGGTGTGTCGAATATGTCGGCGGCATATTGGTAGACGGGACACTTTATTCCGAGAGCTCGGACCGCTTCCGGCAGAAGCACTCCTCCGAGAAAGTTCGTGGAAATCATGAAATCCGGCTTTTCCTTTTCGTACCATGTCCTGAATGCTGTGAGGTGCCTTTCCTGAAGAGTCATCATCTTTATGAATTCGAAGGAAAGTCTGTTGTCCGCGGCCCTGTGGGCAAGCGGCTGTATCCTGCCATGCTTGAGGAAGAATTGCCAGTTGGATTCAGTATGCCTGTCCCAGAACGGCGAGTCGAATATCACGAATAGATTCTCGAGTACGGCATCGTCGCCGTTTGTGATGAATGTGTCGTATAGTGCCTTTGCGGGTATGTAATGTCCCTTGCCCGCGTTTACATAGATGAAAGCCCCTTTCATAATCCAACATTCTACAGCATTTTGCTTGTTTCGGCATTCCGCAAACATGCAATTGTACATCATCAATGAATTGCCATTAGTACCGCACTGCTTGCAGAACTCCATCCTGCAATATTGTCGACCGATGCCGCAAAAAAAAGCATGGCCTCCATCTGCCATGCCCGTGTTCCGTCATATGCCTTTGAACAGCTCGAGGTTCGACCAGGAAGGTTTCAGCTCTCCTTTTTCGATTCTCCCGATTATTTCCACGACCTTGTCGTTGCATGGTGTGGCAACTCCGACCTTTCTGCCGTACTCGCATACTACTCCGTTGATTGCCTCGACCTCGCACCTTTTGCCTTTCTCCAGATCCTGAAGCATGCTTGCCTTGAGATCCTTGTGCTTTTTCATAGCAAGAGGAATGAGCGCAAATGCTATCTTTTTCTTCAGCTTCGTATTGTAGTCGTAGATTTTCTCTATGTTCTTGCCCTGGATCGGAACGAACTTTATCCAATCCTTGTGGGCTGTATCGAAGCATTCCTTCATCAGTCTCTGGCAGATTTCCCTGGAACTTTTTTCTTCAGCCACTTTCCCGAACGTCTCACCGGTCACTGCGCTCATGCCGGAGAATGTAGCGTTTATCAGAAGCTTTGTCCAGCGTGCGCCGATGAAGTTCGAGTCTATCTCCGCCGGTCCCATATTGGACAGTATCTGCTTCAAAAGCCTCAGATTCACATCCTCGCCGCCTTTGAGCCTTCCCAGATCGAACGTCAGAGCATCCGGTTCGCTGGTAAGTTCCGACACGCCGTTTCCGAGCAGTGTCGCTCCCCATCCGATCGTGCAGCCGTAAGTCCTGTCTTCTCCGATGATCGAGGCTATCCCAAGTTCCGGAAGACCATTTTGGCATGTGCAGATTATTCCTGTGTCAGTAAGATGGTCCTTTAGCATGGCAACGACATTCCTGTTGTCCAGCTGCTTGGTCATGAGGAATATGACATCGTATCTTTCTGTCATCTCCTCTGGGAAAAGAGCTGATACGGGAACGACGAAATCGACTTTACCGACGACATGGGCTCCATTCTGCCTCAGTGCCTCTATATGGCTCCTGTTGCGATTTACAAGGTCGACTTTCAGTCCTGCTCTCGTCAGATAGGCACCAAGTATGGTTCCGAGCGAACCGGCTCCGTATATTGCTATTCTAGTATTGTCCATGTTTTCACCTCGTGGCTATTATGTTCCGGCAGAAGGAAAAAGGCAATAGCTATTTTTTTGAGCTTTATATATTTATGCAATTACATTGTTGTTTTTTGATACTAATTATTTCCTTTGAATGTTATCCGATCAAACCTGAAAAAAATGAAATCAAATATGAAGAAATTAAAATTTACATAAAATTATCGTGATCGGACAATGTTTTTACGAGGTGGATACCATGGGAAAAAATAGAAGAATAAAGACAAGTAGGGGAAAGATGACACCTTATCTTCTTATCACTCCTACAGTCTTTCTTTTTGTCTGTTTACTTGTTTATCCGTTGGGAAATGTTTTTTATCTCAGTCTCCAAAATAGATTGTTATCTCGCCCGAAGCTTGATGGATTTGTTGGGTTGGAAAACTTTGTGAATCTATTTCAGGATCCAGTATTCTGGGAGGCTTTATACAATTCTGTCAGATGGGTTGTGACCGAGGTAGGCCTTCAGTTTGTTTTAGGCCTTGGCATTGCTTTACTATTAAAACAGAGAGTGAAAGGAATAGGTTTGTTTCGGGCTATTCTCTTTCTTCCTTGGGCATTATCCGGTGTTTTGGTATCAATGCTATGGTCAATGATGTATTTTGAAAACGTAGGGGTCCTCAATGATATTTTGATTAAATTACACATTATTGATA
>CASEKE010000043.1 GCA_949288415.1 uncultured Spirochaetales bacterium | reverse complement strand
TGGAATAGTATCTGCTATCTGTGCGGCTCCCGCCGTAGTACTTGCCAATGCCGGGCTTTTGGACGGTAGAAAGGCCACATGCTATCCCGGCAGCGAGAGCAACTGCGCAAAGGATGATTTCCTTGATGACGGTGTAGTGGTGGATGGAAATATCGTGACTGGAAAAAGTGCTGCCTATGCCCTGGATCTGGGCTTGAAGCTCGTCGAGCTCCTGGAGGGCGTCAAGGCTTCCGATAAGGTCGCCTCTGCCCTTTGCTACGTGCGCTAGCTAGGCTATGCCGAGCGCTACGGATTCCTCAGCCTTCCGATCTCTGTCGAGAAGGCTGAGCGATCTGGTCATGAAGACCGGATAGAACATGTCTGTGGTGGTTCCGTTCTTCAGAATTTCGTCCCTGAGCGGCTTGAAAACAAACGAGATGTACTCGTCCATCGCCTTTTTGAATGTAAGATTTCGGGCAAACGTGTCGTTCTGGTAGTTCATATAGCACTTGATGAGTGCATATACTGAGGGAATCTCATCGGCTCTGAAGATGTTTCCGGTCTTTCTCCTGATCTGGATCTCATCATTTCTCGTCATATGACAATCTCCTGAAACTTGGAATTTCTCCTTTTTTAGCCACCGAAAATATAATCAAAATGGTCTCGAGGTGTCAAGTCCGTACGGCATTTACGAAATATTACATCGAGTCCGGAATGCAATCATCCCAAACCGTTTCAAGGCCTTTTCTATGCGTCCTTTTTTCCATTTCGGAGCAGGTCCCTTATCTCTGTGAGAAGCTCGACCTGTACATTGTTCCTTTCCTCCAGAAGCCTTGCCTTCTCGATCTCTCTCTGCCTGTAGAGCGCTTCCTTTTCCTCGGTGTCCTTCTTCTTTTTCTCATCCTCGAGTTTCTTCTTCGCTATTTCGTCGCGTCTGACTTTTTCGTTGATCCGGTTGAAGGCCTTGACAATGAAGAAAGCGACAATGGCGACGATGAAGAAATTGACTACCGCGTTGATGAAGTTGCCGTAGGTGATAGCAAGCTCGGCAGATGTATCCGATGCATGCCTGAGAATAATCTTGAAGCCGGAGAAGTCGGTACCTCTCATGAGAAATCCCGCCAGCGGGGTGATTATGTCCTTGACCATGCTGTTCGTGATTGCTGTGAATGCGGAGCCCATTATGACGCCGCAGGCCAGATCGACTACGCTTCCACGTGCTATGAAGGTTTTGAATTCGTCGATTATTTTTCTTCTTTTCATTTTCTGCCCACTTTACCAATGTTTTCCTAATATTCTATCATATCGATGAAAAAATCCAGTCGGCAATCCTAGGAGGCATATATGATCGTTCCTGATGGATATAAGAGCGTACTTGATCCGCACAATACAGAAAAAGCCATAAAGGCAGCAAAGGATATCTTTGAGAAGGAACTTTCGGGAGCGCTTCGTCTCAGCAGACTTACAAGTCCATTGTTCGTTCCGTCCGGAAGCGGAATAAATGACGACCTTTCCGGGGTCGAGAAGCCTGTCAGCTTCACAGTCTCCGCATTGGGAGGCCAGAAGATGGAGATAGTGCAGTCGCTTGCGAAGTGGAAGAGGATGGCCATTGCGGACTATGGTATCGAGCCTGGTCGGGGTATCTATACCGACATGAACGCTCTGCGTCCCGACGATACGGTCGACGCGATCCACAGCGTATATGTCGACCAGTGGGACTGGGAAAAGAGCATCAGGACCGAGGACCGCAACCTCGATTACCTCAAGGCGACGGTCAGGGAGATATACTCGGCGATCAGACGGACGGCATTCCTGCTCGGAGAGCTTTACAGCTCACTTGAGGACTACCTTCCGAACGAGATAACATTCATCCATTCTGAGGATCTCGAGAAGGAATATCCGGATCTGTCCCCTGCACAGAGGGAGAAGGAGGCCGCAAGAAAGTACGGTGCGATTTTCGTCATCGGAATAGGCTATGCGCTTTCCGACGGGAAACCGCATGGACTTCGCGCTCCTGATTACGACGATTGGTCGACGGAGACGGCAGGTGGTTTCCATGGTCTCAACGGAGACATAATCGTATGGGACAAGGTACGCAGCGATTCGCTGGAGCTTTCCAGCATGGGCATCCGCGTCGACAGGACGGCGCTTCTGAGACAGCTTGAGATCTGCCATGCGGAGGAAAGAAGCTCCCTCTACTGGCATAGAAGGCTGCTTGCAGGAGAGTATCCCGAGACCATCGGCGGTGGAATAGGGCAGTCCAGGCTCTGCATGTTCCTGTTGAACAAGGCGCACATCGGTGAAGTGCAGGCAAGCGTATGGAGTCCCGAGGACAGGGCTGAGGCCGCCAGAAAGGGAGTGTATCTGATCTGAGGTCGGCAAAGGTGGCTGTAGATGTTTTTCCGAATATATCAGGCCTGTTTCCCCGTGCAAGTGAAACGCAGGTCGAAATAATGAAAAAACATCGTTTATCCATATTGACTTTGTCCGCCTGATTGGAGTAAGTTATCTGAGTACCAAGTACGATATGCGGTCGTGGTGGAATTGGTAGACACGCTAGCTTGAGGTGCTAGTGCTTGAAAGGGCTTGGAGATTCGAGTTCTCTCGGCCGCATAGTTGGAAGGTGTTGCAGAAATGCGACACCTTTTTTTTATGCCGAAAAGGAACCGGGACCATAAGGCTGTGCGGTCTCGAGGAAAAGCACGATTCACTTTTTCCCGAGTTTTCTCATCGTCTCCATCTCGAGACGGAGAAGCGCTTTCTTCATATCGAGCCCTGCTCCGTATCCCACTAGGCTTCCGTCGTTTCCGACCACCCTATGGCACGGGACGATGATGGATACCGGGTTGTGTCCTACGGCATTTCCGACGGCCTGGGCGGCCATGGAAGGAGATATTTCCTCGGCTATCGACTTGTAGCTTCTGAGCGTGGCGTACGGAATGCCGAGAAGTATGTTCCATACGGTCTGCCTGAATGCGGTGTCCTTTGTCCTGATCGGGACCTGGATGGAAGGAATAGATCCGGAAAAGTATTCATCGAGCCATTTGTATGCAAGGAATATCGCATTGTCGTCCGTTTCGACTGCGTTTTCGAAGTTCGACGTTGGGAAGAATCTCGAGCTTTCCGGCCATAGCCCGGTCAGAAATCCTTCGCATGAGAGTAGGTAGAGCATCCCGACGGGAGATTTGTATTTTCCGAAGTGTTCCATGGTCCAAGAATAGCACGGCTTGGAGCAAAAAAAAATCCGGATGGAATCCGGATCGTATAGCGAGAGAGGGACTCGGACCCCCGACCGACCGGATATGAGCCGGTTGCTCTACCTACTGAGCTATCTCGCCGAATGTGGGGAAAACTTGCTTTGCATGCGTTGCAACATATCAAAACTTGAGTTCGCCATGTTGCAATGGCCATTCTGCCGCCATGTTTTCCAAACGCTTAAATATGTATACAGAAAAGCCGGAAAAAAGTAAATAGGTTTCTTCAAGATTTGTTCGAAATCTGCCGTGGCTTTCCGGTCAGATATCGTTTAGCATGAAGTCGGCCCAGGGATTCCTGTTCTCCTTTTCTAATTTTCTCGCTTCGTCCAGCTTGTCGTAGTAATACTGGATGCGTTCCGGAACCAGCATCAGTCCCTCGTCGAGCCCATGTTCCTTTACAATCGATGTAAGCTCGTAGATCACGAAGCCCATTGCATGTTTTTTCGTATGGACCGTGCTGAGAGCCTGACCGACGGCATGAATCAGCGCGACGTCGCTCTCGTCCTCGATGAACGATGCGGTGTTGTGAAGAGCGAGGATGGCGCGTCTCGCCGCTGGCATCTTCTCCCTTCCCTCGGCCCAGGCGTGCACCGTGTCGACGGCCTCGACGAATATCTTCACGTCAGGATAGCGCGCAAACAGATATGCCACCGGCTCGTTCACCAGGCTGAAAGCCCAAAGAACGACCACTCTGCGGTTCTCCGTGGCCAGAGTGTCCGAAAGCGATATCAGGATAGGGTCTGTTTTCCTGAAAAGTATCCGGTTGCCTTTCTCGAATCTCTTTCTGACGTCTTCCATGCTATGAAGTTAATTTCGGTTGAGCCCATCGTCAAGCGGAGGCGATCACACGACTGTGTTGACAAGCTTTCCGAGACCCTCGATGCTTATGGCAACTTCGTCGCCGGCGTTCATTCCGCTTATTCCCTTAGGTGTTCCGGTAAGAATCGCATCGCCGGCCTTGAGCGTCATCGCATGGGAAAGATAGCTGACCAGGAACGGCACGTCGAATATGAGATACTTGGTGTTCGAGTGCTGCATCAGCTTGCCGTTGAGCTCCGTTCTTATGTCCAGGTTGCCCGGATCGACCTCGTCGGAGATGAACGGCCCCATCGGGCAGAACGTGTCGAAACCCTTGCAGATGGTCCACTGTCCTTGTTTGTCCTGCAGATCGCGTGCCGTCACGTCATTGGCTATGGTATAGCCCAAAATGTATCTTGAGACATCCTTGGGTTCGACATCCTTGCAGTCTCGGCCTATTATCACTGCCAGCTCGCCTTCGTAATCCACGCGCTTGCTTGCCTTCGGCCTGACGATCCTGTCACCGGGAGAAATAAGACTTGTAGTCGGCTTCATGAACACTACAGGCACCTTCGGAGCCTCGAAAGACAGCTCGTCGGCATGATCGCGGTAGTTGAGTCCTATGCATAGTATCTTCGTCGGTACGATCGGCGAAAGCGGCGTGCATTCGAGAAGGTCGACCGTATCCAACGTGAGAGGAGAAAAGTAGTCCGTCTCGAACAGACGTAGTTTCCTGTCTTCGATTATTCCGTATCTTTCCATCCCGTCATGGATGAATCTGGCGTAGCGCATGCTTTCCTCCTTGTTGCGGTCTCATTACAGAGAACGAACCGACGCATTTGAAACCGAGATGTTCGTACATCCGTACCGCCTCTGGCGTATCTGCGAGCAGTACAAGATCGCGTCCCGTTCCGTCCATTATAACTTCATCCAGAAGTTTTTGCATCACCATAGTGGCATATCCACGTCTTCTGTATTTCCTATGCGTACATACGTTGACGACCATGAATCCGTTGAGCGTTGCCGCAGAGACGATTTTCCCGTCCTTTCTCAGGCCGACCGTGAAATGGTCATGCCCTTGGGGAGAGCTGTCGTAGGAAAGTCTTTCCTCTATGAACGCTTCGTCGTCGCGCCTCCTATGGTCCGCCCTGTATTCGTCGATCGATCGGTAGAGCTCGAGCAGGGAACGGTAATCGCTGTACGACGAGAGTCTCTCGGCCAACGACCCCGATGCGACGCATCCCGCCGTGTCGACCCCGAGGAGAATGTAACTGTCCCGCTTCCAGTCGGGGAGAATGTCGGCAAGTCTTTCCAGTGTCCGGCTTCGTCCCATGACTGACCTGAGGTCGTGCGCCGACAGAAAGTTTTCCAGCTCGCGATCCATCGGCGCGTCATCCTCCAGGACGATATGAGCTAGAATTCCCTTGAAAACCAGAAGGAAACCTCCTGCCAGCGAATAGAGCTCGGATTCGGTGCCGAGCGAAAAGTCCTCGAGGCATCGGATCATGAACAGGTTCATCATCCTGTTTTTTTCCAGCTGCCCGAGAACGGCGCCTACATCCTCCTGATCAAGCCTTTTCATTCTGCCACGTGCGTTCCATACAGATAGTCGAAGTAATCCGGTTCGGTCGAGAGTACCTTGTTCTGGCTTCCGAGCGTCTTTTTGTAGCTCTCGAGCGTGGTCCACAGCCTGAAGAACTCGGGATCCTGACCGTAGGCTTCGCTGTAGATCCTGGCAGCTTCGGCATCGGCTTCTCCCTTGATGCGCTCGCTTTCCGCATAAGCCTCGGAGAGAATCTGCTTTCTGTCGTTCTCCGTGCGTCCCTGCCAGGATGCGAGCTGTCCACGTCCGTAGGCCCTGTATGCTTCGGCGATCTGGCTCCTTTCCTTGATCATTCTCTCGTATACGCTCTCCGTAAGATCGTCGGAGTATCTTATCTGGCGGATTATCACGTCCTCGAGCTCGATGCCGTATATCGTCGTCAGCGGCTGGGCCTCCTCGAGCATTATGTTGGACAGTCCCTCACGTCCGACAGTTATCGGCTTCTGCGTCGTGCTTGTCCGCGTGAGGCTCCTGAGAGTTTCGACGTCCTCGACGTTGTCCAGATTTCCGACCTCCTCCTCGACAGTCATGGAATTAATCCTGTTGGTACTCCTTACTGCTTCCTCGAGATAGTTCTCGCTAATCACGGTGCGTATTGTCGAGTCGAGAATGTCGTTGAGCCTTGCCAGGCCGCCCTGTATGGTGTTGACAGTCTCGTAGAACCTTGCAGCGTCGCTTATTCTCCAACGCGCCGTGGCATCCACCCAAATGAACTGGTTTTCCTTGGTCGGAATCCTCTGTGCGTCTCCGTCCCAGGAAAGCAGCTTGCTGGAGTAGCGGACCACGTTGTCGATGATCGGCATCTTGAAAGCCAGACCGGGAACCTCGTTGACGTCCACAATCTTTCCAAAACGCGTTATGACCGCAATTTCTCCTTCCCTGAGGGTATAGAACGGCCCCATGAGCAGGAACACGATGAGGAGAACCGCGACTACCACGATAGTAGTGATCAGCTTTTTCATATCGACGCCTCCTTTTCAAGCACGTTGCCATATGGCAGGAAATTTTTCAGGTCCTTGTCGACTATAGTGAGCTGTCCCGTTCCCTGGGTAAGTATGTTCTCCATCGTCTCTATGTACAGCCTCGTTCCCGTAATCTCCTTGCTGTTCCTGTATTCCTCGAGCATACTCGAGAATCTTGCAGTGTCTCCTTTCGCGTTGTTCACCCGTTCAGCAGCATAACCCTGTGCCTGAAGGATCAGTTTCTCCGCCTCTCCCTGCGCGGATGGAATCTCGGCATTGTAGTATTCCTTTCCTTCGTTGATGAACCTGTTCATGTCCTGCACGGCCTTGTTCACGTCCTCGAAAGCGTCCTGGACGGTTCCCTCGGGCGGTACGATGTTCTGGAGCTTGACTGTCACGATTTGGATGCCGAATCCGTAGCGGTCGAATATCTCCTGCATCTTGGCCTGTGCATCGACTTCGATGCCGGTTCTCTGGTTGGTCATGATGGAAAGAATGGGCAGGTCGCCGACAAGCTGGTTCATTACGGACTGCGATATGTCACGTATGGTCGTCTCCCTGTCGTCGACCGTGCGTATCCACGCGATCGGGTCGGAGATGTAGTACTGAACGATCCATTCTACATCGACGATGTTCAAATCGCCGGTAAGCATGCGGGCCTCTTCCTTCCTGAGTTCGCTTCCGGTCAGCGATGTTCCCGTGCTGTCCGTGCTCCTGTAGCCGAATGTCAGCGTCTGTACGACCTGGGTCGGTATGTTGATGTTCCTTTCCACGCCGAACGGCAGTTTCATCTGCAATCCCGGTCCGACTGCCCTGTTGTACTTGCCGAAGCGGAGTACCACCGCGCTCTCTGTCTGGTCTACGACGAAGAAGCTGGACATTGCGACATAGACCAGAAATGCCACTGCGACGAAGGCTATGATCAGCTTCGGCGCTATAGAGAAGTCGATCCTTCTTCTCCTTCCTTTGGGTCTTTCTTCATTTTCCATAATATCGATGATATATGGAACGGGTGTGCAATACAATTGGAAACGGACAAAACGTTGCATTCGCCATTGTTGCAAAGAGTTTTTGCATTGGCTATACTGATATCCGGCTGATCAAACATCCGTCAGACTTTGTTTTCCCAGGAGTCGGAATTGAAAAAGAGACTTGTCACTTCGGCACTTCCATATGTCAACAACGTACCTCATCTCGGAAACCTCACACAGGTACTTTCCGCTGATGTCTTTGCGCGTTTCTGCCGTTCGCGCGGCTACGAGACGCTCTATATCTGCGGCACCGACGAATACGGCACCGCAAGCGAGACCAGGGCGCTCCAGGAAGGGGTATCCCCTCGCGAACTCTGCGACAAATACCACCAGATCCACCGTGCGATCTACAAATGGTTCAACATAGACTTCGATTACTTCGGCCGTACCAGCACGCCGAAGCAGACCCAGATAGTCCAGGCAATCTTCAACGAGGTCGACAAGCATGGATACATCACTGAACGGGAGATGAGCCAGCTCTACTGCCCGCACTGCGGACGCTTTCTGGCCGACCGCTACGTGAAGGGCAAGTGCCCGCACTGCGGAAGCGAGAATGCCAAGGGAGACCAGTGCGACGACTGCGGAAAGCTCCTCGAGCCGACGGAGCTCGTAGAGCCGAGATGCTCTGTGTGCGGGACCACGCCCGTGCTCAAGACCACAAAGCACCTGTATATAGATCTGCCAAAGGCTCTTCCTCTTCTCAAGAAGTGGATGGACAAGGCTTCCGTAGATGGATTCTGGGCGAAGAACGCCGTGCAGATCACGAATTCATGGATCAGGGACGGCCTCCAGGAGAGGTGCATAACAAGGGATCTCAAATGGGGCATTCCCGTACCGAAGAAAGGCTTCGAGGACAAAGTTTTCTACGTTTGGTTCGATGCTCCGATCGGCTACATATCCATAACGGCCAACGCCACCGAGAACTGGGAGTACTGGTGGAGGGATCCAGAGAACACGGAGCTCTTCCAGTTCATAGGAAAGGACAACATCCCGTTCCATACAGTCATATTCCCTTCCACACTTCTTGCACCAGGGCAGAAGTGGACGATGCTGCATCACATGTCCTCCACGGAATACCTCAATTACGAGGACGGCAAGTTCAGCAAGTCGAGAGGAGTCGGAGTATTCGGAAACGACGTCCAGGAGACAGGTATCCCAGCCGACGCCTGGAGATTCTACATGTTCTACAATCGCCCCGAGAAGAGCGATTTCACCTTCACCTGGAAGGATTTCCAGGACAAAATCAACAAGGAACTCATCGGAAATCTCTCGAATCTCGTCAACAGGACGCTTTCGTTCATCTCCCGCTTCTATGGCGGAAGGCTCGATGGCTTCAGGATCGACGAGGCACTTTGGAGCGAGGTATGCGAGAAGGAGCGCCTCATCACGGAAGCACTCGAGCGTGCGGATGAAAGGGATGCGATACACATGATCTTCGAGCTTTCCGACATAGGCAACAAGGCTTTCCAGTCCTCCGAGCCCTGGAAGGCTAGGACCGAAGATCCCGAAAAGGCTGCAAGCATACTGGCAACCCTCTATTATCTGATAAGGGACCTTGCCGTCATGCTTACCCCGTACTGCCCGGAGACAGGAGAGAAGATTCTTTCCTTCATCGGAAAGAGCGGACTGACCTGGCGCGACATCGGAAAGGCTGAGGGAGACGTGGTCGTCGAGAAAGTGGAGCTGCTCTTCCAGAAGCTCGAGGACAAGAGAATCGCCGAGCTCAAGGAGCGCTACTCCGGTTCCCAGAAGGAAAGGGAGGAAAAGAAGGAAGCCAAGGCGCATATGCCTGAAAAGGAAGTGAAAGATATGAACAACAATTCAACTGAGGAGCTTTCCCTCACGGAAGCTTTTGCGAAGAAGGTAATTCTCAAGGTTTCGAAGATCGTCGAGTGCGAGCGGCATCCGGGCGGAGACAAGCTCTACATACTGAAGCTCGACACGGGCGAGAGCGAACCGAGGCAGATTGTCTCTTCGATAGTCCCATACTACAGCAAGGACGAGCTGATGGGCAGGAACATCGTCCTTGTGTCCAACCTGAAGCCCGCAAACTTCAGGGGCGTCAAGAGCTATGGCATGTTGCTCGCAGCATCCGAAGCGTCCGACACGACCCATTCTACCTGTGAGCTGATCTTCGCAGACGATATACCTGTGGGATCTGTTCTCGAGTTCGACGGTCAGGAGCCGGTGGAGAAGATCACGACATATCTCAAGCCGGAGCATTTCTTTGAAATGCCGATGAAGACGGTGGACGGCACTGTCTGCGTGGATGGAAAGCCGCTCGGATTCGGCGGAAAGCACCTGCACGTATTCAAGTATGTGAACGGAAACGTCGGCTGACACAAATACGAATTCAAGCGGATTGTCGAACGAAGAACATCTCTTTGAAGAAATCGCAATTTCGAATCACAGGTGATTCGAATCACGGATTTTTCCCGGGCCTGGCGCTAGCGCCAGGTTTTTTCTTTGACGTCCTCATACGTTTTCTTTTTCTGTCGCAGCACAGATAGGCAAAACAGCAATCCTCCTAATTCCTTTTTCCATGTTCCTGAACCGCTGTATCCCGTCTTCGACGACGGCAGGACAATACCTATGCTCAAACTTTCTGCTACTGTTGCCACTTCCGTATACGGCACTTCGATGGCATCATATGTGGTGAAATGGCGATAAAAAGAAAGCGTCGAGTCTTGTTACGATCACTACATACGGAAACCGCCTCATGACTCGCTTTTATCCATCCACACATCTTTCCTGCGTGCAATGGCACGTGCAGTCCATAAGGTTCTCTCTGCTGTTCCATGCAGGAGAACAAATCATAAGACTGCTTGATCTTGCTGATTTTTTTCTTTCGCCATTGTTCTTGAAAGTCGATTCATGAAAAAAAAAGAAGGCCTTCCCAAAGGAAAGCCCTCATCGTGCGGCCGAGAGAACTCGAATCTCCAAGCCCTTTCAAGCACTAGCACCTCAAGCTAGCGTGTCTACCAATTCCACCACGACCGCATAGAGTGCCTAAGCACTCGTATAAACTACAGGAAAAGAGGATTTTCGTCAAGCGGAAAACCGTCATGTTCCGAACGTATTTCCATATATTCCAAATGCAGGGCGGAAGCAAATTGACGGACCGGAAGTCCGCTAGGCGACAATTTGCCCCTTACTGCTTTGCCGTGATCAGCGCCTTTACCACGTCGCGGAATATGTTGCCGCGGTTGAATTCGTTCTGGAAGTACTCGTATCCGCTTGCCCCAGGGGAAAGAAGCACTATCTGGGTGTTGGAATTCAGATTGCTTATGAAGTTGTCCGCGTTCTCCTTGGCTTTTTTGACGGCGTCTTCCATGCTTTCGTAAGGACCGGAGTAGGGGACCTTCCATTTTTCAAGCTGCGGAATCAGCTTCTCTGTGAAAGTACCCGAGAGCAGCACGATCGAGCTGGCCATCTTGACGGGAATCCTGAGTCCGGATGCATCCGTCGTTCCCCTCTCGGTCCCTCCAAGGATCAGGTGGATGCTTGCTTGGCCCATCGTCTTGAAGGAATATGCCACCGATTCAGGGATGGTCGCGGCGCTGTCGTTGATGTAGAGTATGCCGTTCCTGAATCCTATCTGCTCCATCCTGTGCGGGATTCCCTTGTAGGACGACAATGCCTTCTCTATGTCCTTTTTGTGGTACCCGAGGCTCTTGAGAACGTCGAAGGCCGCTTCCAGCGGTACGACTCCGCGTTCGGGATTGAACGTGGTCGGGGAGAGGACTACCTTCTTCTTGTTCATTCCTGTCTCGTCCAGGAACACGTTCCTCGAATCCCTGTCTATGACGGCTTTCTCCACCCATGGACCGAATACTCTGTAGTATTCCTTCTTGTCGAGTTTCTGCGCGTCCACCTTGCTTGTCATCAGAACGACATCGAGCTTCGGCCATCTGTTGTAGAGCGAGTAGGCCGTGTCCGTTATCTGCCATGCCGCCATCTCAAGCACGAGATGGGTATATACGTCGTCGCCCTTTTCGCTTATGTCCTTCAGTATGTGGTAGCCGGACATTCCTATCACGCCGCACATCTGTGCCCTGCAGCCCAGCATGTTGAGCGCATGTACTATTGCCGAGGCCACAAGGGTCTTTCCCTTGTTGCCCACGACGACTATCTTGGTCATGTGGTCCACGGCCGGGTTCTTGAGCAGGGCCGCAAAGTCGTTGGTTATTTCCTTCGCCCTGCGTAGCGTCGGCAGATGGAGAGGCGTGGCCGGTGTCTTGACCACCAGATCGTATGTGGATACTTCCTTCGGATCGAGGTCTTCGAAATGCAGGTTCACGCCTATGGATTCAAGCCGTTGCGGCATTCCGCCGAACGTGTCTCTGGGCCTGCTTTCGTATATGTGGACCTCGTTGCCGTAGCTTGCGTAGTACTCGGCAGCCTCGGCACCTGAAGCATGTGTGCCGAAACCCATGACCAGAACCTTCAGTTCCTTACCTCCTCCCTTGAATCATTATATGAGAAAACGGGAAAAATAAAAGTGGCCTCGCCGATAAAAAACCGACAGCCCGGCAGATGTGCACACAAGACTGCGGACAATGGTGCAAAGTGTGGTGCATCGTCTCGTCTTCTGTCATATGAAGGGGCACGCATGACGCTCTCGTCTTCCTTTCTCTTCTTTGCTATAATCTCGAGGCATGAAGACGGATGTAGATTTTCTCCATGGCGGAGTTTTCCGCGCAATCATGCTTTTTTCGCTGCCTCTGATCGCCCAGAGCCTGCTTCAGAGCCTCTACAACGTCGTCGACAGCATCGTCGTCGGAAAGTTCCTCGGCGAAGGGCCTCTTGCGGCCGTAGGATCGGCATATTCTCTGATGACGCTGCTCGGATCGGTGATGATCGGTCTTTCCTTGGGATCCGGGGTAGTGTTCTCTTTCTACATGGGGAAAAACGATGGCAGAAGGCTTGCCGTAGGCATCGCCCACTCGTTCGTCGTGCTCGGGATATCGAGTCTGATCATAATGGTTGCATCATATCTTCTCCTCGATCGGATGATAGTCCTCATGAGGATACCGTCATCCCTGGTCGGCTATGCGGAAAGCTATTTGAAAACCGTGTTCGCCGGGATTCCGTCCCTCTTTCTGACATACTGGGCCAGCGCTGTTTTCCGCAGCCGCGGCAATTCGACGGCCCCGTTTGCCACTCTTCTTTTCTCGTTTTTCCTGAACGTCGTGCTGGACATTCTTTTCATAGCATTCCTCGACATGGGGATAGCGGGAGCGGCGCTGGCGACTACTGCAAGCGAATATGTCGCAAGCGCGATACTATGCCTGCTGCTTTTCCTGCGCGAGGGCGTCCGGCTCGAGGCTGGGGATTTCCATCCCGATGCTGCGATGCTCAAGGAAATATTCTCGCTGTCCTTCCTCGTAAGTCTCCAGCAGACGGTCATGAACTTCGGCATATTGATGGTACAGTCGCTTGTGAACAGCTACGGTCCGGGCATGATGGCCGCATTCTCCATTGGCGTGAAGGTCGACGGGATTGCGTACCTTCCGTTGCAGGAGTACGGGAACGGACTTAGCTATTTTCTCAGTGCGAACCGAGGGAAAGGGGACTACGGTAGGATTGGAAGGGGAATAATGAGCGCCTTTGCCTTCATCTTCGCATTCGGCCTCTTCTCGTCGCTTGCCGTGAACCTGCTGTCGTCTTCCATAGCATCCGTCTTCCTTTCGTCCCCTTCAGAGGAGATAGTAGGCATTCTTTCGCGCTACCTTCTTGTGGAGGGATCGTTCTATGTCCTGATCGGGCTTCTATTCTTCTTCTACGCTTACTTCAGAAGCATGGGCCGACCCGGCATGTCGCTCGTTCTCACTGTAATCTCGCTCGGACTTCGGGTACTGCTTGCGTATACGCTCAGCTCAACTTTCCTTGGCTCGGACGGAATATTCCTCAGCATTCCTGTCGGATGGTTGATAGCCGATGTCGTCGGCTTTGCCGCAATGGGGCTCAAAAAGGGAAAAAACCTTCTTAAGACACTTGACTAGATTCGGGGAAAACCTCGATAATGTAGCGGTAATTACAATATTAAATCCAATTGGATAAGGAGCATCACTGTGCCTTGCGGAAAGAAAAGAAAGAAGCATAAGATTGCGACCCATAAGAGGAAGAAGAGACTCAGAATGAACAGACACAAGAAGAAGTAATCTTCTCTCTTGCAATCTAACAGGCATACCACCGGCTATCAACCGGTGGTATTTTTTTCTTCTCAAGATGTCCTTGCGATCGCAAGGCTTGCTGAGCCGACGGATCCTGGGAGAAAGCACGAGAACACCGCATCGATCCTGGTGATGCCCGTCGGTATCCGGTAGTCGAACGACGGCCCGCTGCAGACGTATCTGCCGTCCGCATACCATCTTATCTCCACATCCGAGCTTTCGATTCCATCGGGAAGGCATGAAAAGACTACAGAGAGTTCCGCTTTCTCTCCTCCGTCCTTTCCTTTCGCATCAATCTTTGCCAGAATCGGCTCGGAGCATTGTGTATCGAGCACGATGGAAGGCGGAAATCCTTCCTCGGCAACTTCGAGAGCGGGGGAGGAATCGAAGTCGACGGGAAATGTGCTTCTATGCTCGAAAAGGATATCTTCTCCTTCCCTGGCGATGATGTACAATTCATATTCGCCATACGGGACTTTCTCCAGAAAAATCTCTTCGTCCCTTATGCCGTAACGTTCCAGAACGGTTTCTCCCGTTCTTTCGTCCACCAGAAGGAGATCCCAGGAAGCTTCGGGATACCCGGCAAGGCCCAGAACGAGCAGACGCATGTCCTTCCTTTCCTCGATTTTGGAAAGCTCAATTGCGATCTCCCTGCTCTCGCCGGGGAGGAGTCCTATGCTTCCTGATCCGGCAAGGACCGTTTTGCCGTCAGCGTCCGTCGATTTCACGAGCGCCTTGTACTGTCCCGCCTTCAGACCTTCGAACACGAACGTGCCGTCGTTGCTTGTCATTGCCCGTCTTCCTCCGACGTACGAAAGATCGCACGAGAATGACGAGCCAGGTTCCGTCCTTCCGCCTTCTGCCCGTACGACCAGCGTCCCGGTATCGGGAAGACATGAGCAGATGGCGGCAAAGTGGATGAAAAGGACAAAAAGAAAAGGAACTTTTCTCAAAACGCGCCTCCTACGTGAAAAGTTCCTTTTGCCTGCCTGACGTCCGGCTCAAAGATATTTCTTCTCTGTCTCCCCGTCTTCTTTTGCTTTGACCTTGTCGTTGATAGATATTATGATTCCTTCCTCGTCGATGACGAAGGTCGTCCTAACGACTCCTTCGACGGTCTTGCCGTACATCTTCTTCTCCTTCCATACGCCGTAGTCGCCGATTGCCTTGCGCTCCGTGTCGGATAGAATGAGAAAGTCCAGTCCGTATTTTTCAGCGAACTTCCTGTGGCTTTCTTTTCCGTCCTTGCTGATGCCTATGATCGCTGCGCCTTTCTCGTCGTAGAAGGCCTTGTTGTCCCTGTACGAGCATGCCTGTGCCGTACAGCCCGGGGTATTGTCCTTCGGATAGAAATACAGTACGACCTTGCGTCCCCTGTAGTCCGAGAGACTGTGCATTTTGCCATCCATGTCCGGAAGAGTGAATTCCGGAGCTCTGTCACCTGTCTTCAACATAAGGTAAAAATAACACCGAAACGAAGTCGCGTCCATTTTTTCCGCTTTACCTATGTCCAGCGGTGTGTGACAATCATTGATGCGTGGAAAAAGTTAAGGAGGGTGGATGCATGAATAGACTCAGCCTGGCAATCCTGACTATGCTGCTTGCGCTGCCTTTGCCGCTTGTCGCCGCTACCAGGAGCGAGGTACTGACTGCTGTGATAGAGACCTCGATCGCATACGAGCTTTTCGAATCGTCCCGACCCGATGGGAATGCATCCGATTACGACGAATTCAAGAGAAGTCTTTCGACAGAGAACCTTGCAAGTTTCAACCGGACATATTCGCGTATGGCCGACTGGAAGATAGACCGGAGCGTGAGGAAATTCGTGCTGTTCTACTGCGACGACATCCCGAAGGAGACAGCCGTCAATCTCGAGACCGTGGTTTTTGAGCTCGTCTCAGGAGGTCCACCTGCGTCTTTCGAGGCCGGGCGGCTGCTCGTCTCTCCTGCGATTCTCGCGGTTCCCGAGGTGGACGAGAATGGGGACATATACGATCTGTTCCGCCTCATAGCCAAGAAGGCTCTCAGATAGAAATCATGGAAGAACGTCCGGAAGGAGCTTCCTGAGTGCGAGATGCGCCATAGTCTCTCCGAATATCGCCGTGATCGTCGGCAGAGAGCCGAGCACCAGACGCTTCCTGCCTTTGCCTATCGCTTCTTCGTCAGGATCCCTGTCCTCGTCATCCGCCGGGTTCCTGTATTCGAATTCCACTTTCTCCGGGGAGAATACCGCATCGATGCCGCGCGGGACGCCAAGCTTTCTGAGCCTGTTTCTCACCTGGCGCGCAAGCGGACAGCCCCAGGTGTCGTACACGTCGGCGATCCTGATCAGGGATGGATCTTTCCTCAGCGCGGCCCCCATGCTCGATATTACGGTAATGCCGTTCCTGCTTGCCGCCGCCAGAAGCGATATCTTAGCATCGAGCGAGTCTATGCAGTCGATCACCAGATCGGCTCCTTCGAATATCTCTCCGTGGTTGCTTTCGTCCGCGAATGCATCTATGGCTTTGACCGAGGCATTGGGATTGATGTCCATCACACGGCTGTATGCGACATCGGTCTTCTTCTTGCCGACGGTGGAGTGGAGCGCCAGCATCTGGCGATTTATGTTGCTTTCGCTGACCGTATCGAAGTCCACGATTGTGAATCTGCCGACTCCACTCCTTGCCAGCGCGTCAAGACAGTGTCCTCCGACCGCACCGAGGCCGACGAGAGCGACGCTTCGCTTCTTCAGAAGCTCCACGTTCTCATCTCCGATCAGGCGGGATATCCTCACAAACTGTCTTTCCACAGTTCCTTTCTCCTCTGCGCCTGATAGTCGGTCCTGAGGCGTCGGTACATCTCTCCGATTTCCCTTTTCTGCCTCTCTCCTGTTTCCATGTCGGTCTCGAGCAGATAAGGTAGGGTTACGATTCTGTCATAGTCCCTGAGGTGGAAGCATCTTCGCGAGAGCGATATGTCGTAGCCTGCATCGACTATTTTTTTCGCAAGCTCGTAGGACGAGCAGTACGAGTGGAAGATCGCATAGCGGACCTTCATCGACCTTAGCATGTCGAGGCACTCCTCTGTGGTCCCGACCGAGTGGACTATGATTGGCCTGTCGAGGCTCCTTGCTATGTCGACAGCCTCGGCGAACACCTTTCTCTGGTATTCGGAATCCCCGAAACGCTTGTCCAGACCGATTTCGCCCATGAATGAACCCGGATGGCTTTCAAGCATCCTGCCTATTCTTGCCGGAACGTTGTCCTCCAGCCAGGGAAGAAGTCCGAAGGAGAGGAAATCGAGGCCGTCGGCCTTGCTCCATTCCTCTTCCTTCACGAGCGAGATCAGAGCCTCGCTGTTGTCTTGACCATAATGTGCATGGAAATCGAACATGAGAGAATGATACTATAATCTTCCTTTTTGTTCGAGAGAAAAAACTCTCCCCGCCATTGCTGACGGGGAGAAAAGAGAAAAACAATGCAAAACTGAATCAGATCGCATGCTTGAGCGTGATTATCTCGAACGGCTTGTAGCTGAGCCGTCCCTCGAGGGCGGTCTCTTCGTCCTCGAGCATGTTGCAGAGCGTCCATCCGCTTTCCGAAAGCGGAATCGAACCTCTCTTTCCGTCCTGTTCCGAGAGCCTGATGACGATGCTCTTTCCGTCCTCGCCGAGCTTCGCGGCCTCGAGGTAAAGGTCCCCGAAGTCCCATCCCGGATTCTCCACGTCGCTTCTCACGAGCGGAATGTTGTACTCCAGCGCCTTGCCGTTGATTTTGGCCTCGATGAACGAACCGTCATGGGGGTAGATGACGTAGCAGAAGTCGTGATGTCCGATGTCCGAGAGTATGTCGGGCCTTATGTTCGACCTGAGAAGGGAGATGCTGAATCCGTCGTTCTCGACGCCCATTCCGTACTTGGACTCGTTGATGACCGCAAATCCGCCGTCAGCTTCGGAGAAGTCGCACCACTTATGCATGCATACCTCGAATCGTGCCTTCTGCCAGGACGTGTTCCTGTGGCATTCCCTGCGTACGTATCCGGCGGAGGCATCTGTCACGACCTCTCTGGAGAGCACCTCGCTCTTGAACATGACCTTCATGAGCTTGTGCTTCTCGTCCCAGTCGACGATCGACTCGACTTCGATCGCGGGGCTTTCCCTGAAGAACCTTATGATGCTCTTCCACGTGCTCCTGCCGCCCGGTGTGGCGAGAGTGCATGTCAGCTCTGCGACGGTATGGTCGGCATATGCGAGGTGTAGGGGTTCAACGACGTCCAGATCGTACTCGACATCCTTGTAGTTCGGCAGTATGTCCCAGGCGTCGTACATGCCGGGAACGTCCTTGTACAGATGGAGCTTGTTGAAATTGCCGTTCGTGAGGACCTTGTTCCCCTCGGGATCGGCGAGTCTGGAGATCGAACCGTCTGACATGAATGTCACGTCATGGAATGTCGTCCTTGCTCTTTGTCCGTCGAAGTCGAACCACGATGCATCGTCGTCCGTGCACATTGCAATGATCGCAGAGGATAGCGAATCGATGTCGGACTTCACGAAGAAGCCTTTCTTTCCTTTTCTCGTGCACCGTCCTCTCTCGTCTGCGATGAACGACATCTCGGTCCTTCTGCGGTTGAGCGGGTTGAAATACCTGTTGCCGCTTTCGGCAATCACATTGTCGACCCTCTTCTCGATATCCGCGTAGTCCGCGATGGCGTCCTGGAAGACGGGATTGATGTGGCTGCCCGGAAGAATGTCGTGGAACTGGTTGAGAAGCAGCTTCTTGTAGAGGCTCCTGATTTCCTCGTCGGGGTATTTCTCTCCGCGCGCGGCCCTGAGGACTGAGAGAAGTTCTGCCGTCCTCAGCTTGAACTCGAGTCTTCTGTTCGTCTCCTTGAGGACGGATTTCGTCGTGAACGTACCTCTATGCATCTCGAGGTACAACTCGCCGTCCCATACTTCGAGCTTGTCGTTGCCCTTGAGATTCCTCGACAGGAACTCGTCGGCCCTCATGTGCTCCGTTTTTGGCATGATGGAGAGCTTGTCGAAGCGCTTCATCATCTCGAGCATCTCCTCGGTCACTCCCGAGCCTCCGTCGCCGTAGCCGAACATCGACAGTGTCTGCCCGCCTGTCTCCTTGTCCTGGTATGCGTCCCAGTTCTCCTGTATCTGGCTGGGCATGTTCCAGGTGATGAAGTGGGTAGGCGGGACGCAGGCGTATATGTCCGTGCCGTCGAGGCCTTTCCAGATGAAGTTGTTGTGCGGAAAGCGGTTTGTGTCGTTCCACGTGCTCATCTTGTTGGACACGAAGTAGTCGACGCCGCACTTGCGCAGAATCTGCGGCAGGATCCATGAGTTTCCGAATACGTCGGGCAACCAGGCGTTGTCGACCCTGAAGCCGAACTTCTCCTTGTAGTACGCCTGTCCGTACAGGCACTGCCTGATGAGGCTTTCCGCCTGCGGAATGTTGCAGTCGGGCTCGACATACATCGCCCCGACAGGCTCGAACTGCCCGGAGGCAATCTTCTTCTTGAGCTCTGCGAACAGATCCGGGTGGTACTTCTCGAGCGTCTCGTAGGTGTACGGTTGCGTATGGCAGTATCTGAATTCCGGGTAGCGATCCATGAGCCTGAGCTGGATGAGGATAGTGCGCGCATTCTTCTCGACCACGTGGATCCGTCTCCAGTAGTATGCGATGTCGAGATGGCTGTGTCCTACCAGCGCTACGTTTCCGCTACTGCGGAAGTCCTTGTTGGCATATATGTGCTTATCGATGTAGTCCCTTGCTTCGTATGCTCCCTCGTAGGTGTCGAAGTCTACGAAGTTGAGCGCCTTGTCCAGCTCAGTGTTGATGAACTGACGGCAGTCCTCGTCGAAATGTCTGCTCTTGGCTATGTCGAGCAGTATGACAAGGTCGTAGTAGAGTCCTAGCACATCCTCGTCGACCTCGACGACATATGCGCCCTCGAATATCTGTCTGCATCCGCGCGATGCCATCGCATCGGGATTTCTCTCGTCGTCTGGCTTGCTCCTGTTGTAGGCCTCGATCTCGAACGAGAATCCGCTCTTCCCCTCGATGAACGGGTCGAGAGGGAAGCGATCCCTGTTCGGGTCTATGCCGTCGGCGTATTTTCCGTCGATCTTTACCAGCATCTCGGCCGCGGTGTGGAGAGAGAACTGCAGGCGTCGGCCTTTTGCGTCCTCGGGAATCGTGAAGGAACCCCTTATGAATGCAGTTCCGTCGGGAGTGAAGTACATGTCTCCTTTCCTGAGAGGACGATAAGAGTCCCCGTAGTATTCGAAATTGTCCTCGGAAATCTGCCTGGCATCCCTTATCTCGATGTCGGTTATCTCCCATCGCTTCCTGACGATGCCTCTCTTGAGCCAGGTGAACCTCAGGTCAGTCCATTCCTCCGGCCTCATGCTTCTTCTTATGACTTCTACGAATGCCATTTGTCCTCTCCCCCTAGTTGTTGTCCCAGAAGAAGGGCTTGACGCGCCTTGCTTCGATCTTTATCTCGAGTCCGAGATCCTTTTTGACCATGTCTTCGATCCAGGAGATGCATCTGTCCAGAATCTGGCACTTGGAGCATTCCCCCCGGAAAACCACACTGAGTACGTTGTCTTCGAAAGAGACGAACTCTATCCAGCCCCCATCCCCGCGGATGCGCGGGGCAATCGTGCCGTTGATATATTCTTCCATATGAACCTCCGGAAAAAGCGGTTAGTCTAATTCTGAACCACATACGGTGGAAAGCAAGGACAGAAACCGATGAGGAATGTGGCATGTTCCAATAATCGGAAAAGATTTTTCTTTCAAAATCCTCCAGGCAGTGGTAAAGAAGATGATATGAGAACAGACGATTTCCACATCAATCCCGGAACGACATCCGTAAATGCCCTCTCAGGGCATTCGCTCTTCGTACCCCTCCGCCTAGACGGCAGCGAGAGGAGATTCCTGCTTTCGGGCTGCGACTGGCGATTCAAGGTTTTCGCCCGTCCTGAAGCGGTCGACATGTCCTATCTTGAAAAGGACAGGGACGTTTCCGACATGGACGTGATAACCGTTCCTTCCGTCTGGCAGGCCCTGGGCTACGACCGACCGCAGTATACCAACGTCGACTATCCGATTCCTATCGATCCGCCTTACGTTCCTTATGACAATCCTGTGGGAATCTACGTGAAGGAATTCGATATCGCGAAGGACAGTGATAGAAAGATACTGTCCTTCGAGGGGGTGGATTCTGCGTTCCACGTATTCGTCAACGGAGAATATGCCGGATCGGGGAAGGTGAGCCACAGCGTCAACGAGTTCGATGTCACGCCTCTCGTCGCAGATGGCCGCAACAGACTATGCGTGATGGTCTTCAAATGGTCGGACGGAACCTATCTCGAGGACCAGGACAAGTTCCGCTACACCGGGATATTCCGCGACGTGTATCTATACAGCAGGCAGAAGGGCGGCATCGAAGACTTCCGGATCTCGGAGTCTTTCGACGAGTCGTACTCCCATGCGGAGGTCTCTGTCCACGTAGACGGCGGAAGCGATGTGGAGGCGTCCGTCCTTGATCCCGACGGGAACCTCGTCTCGAAGAAGACGGTCGAGGATTCCGAGGCTGTCTTCGACATACCGGAGCCAAGGCTATGGAATGCGGAGACTCCTGTCCTATATACGCTCGTTCTTAAGTGCGGTGACGAGGAAATACATAAGAGATTCGGCCTTAGGGAGATATCCCGGGACGGCAGGGTGGTCCGCCTGAACGGACGAAAGGTCAAGTTCCTCGGCGTCAACAGGCATGACAGCGATCCCGTGACCGGTCCATGCGTGGACAGGGAAAGCATCTTGCGCGATCTGACGATGATGAAGAGCGCCAACATGAATACTATACGTACAAGCCATTATCCTGCTCCTGCGTTCCTCTACGAGCTTGCAAGCGAGATGGGGTTCTACGTCATCAGCGAGGCGGATGTTGAGTGCCATGGCGTCGTGCATCTCTACGGCGGGGAGCATCAGAGCAACTTCGACACCTTCGCCGAGGGCGATATGTTTTTCTCCCAGATCGTCGACAGGAACCTCAGGAACGTGAGGGAACATGTGAACGAGACGTGCGTCATGGTCTGGTCGCTCGGCAACGAGTCCGGCTACGGAAAGGCCTTCATGGAAAGTGCTCTCGAAGTCAGGAAGCTCGATCCGTCGCGGCTCGTGCACTACGAGGGGCCATGCATGCCAAAGTCAGACGCGACGGCGTGGACGACTCGATGCTCGACATGGATTCCCTCATGTACAACGACGTGGGATATCTTAAGAGCTATTTCGACGACGAGGAGAACGTAAAGCCTCTGTTCATGTGCGAGTACATCCATAGCATGGGCAACGGCCCCGGCGACATCGAGGAATACATAGAGGCTTTCCGTTCGGACGAAAGGCTGCTCGGCGGCTGCTCCTGGGAATGGTGCGACCATGCGGTGGATGCCGGCGAAGGGCCGAACGGGCTGAGGCTGTGGCACTACGGAGGCGACTCGGGAGAATTCCCCGACGACGGAAATTTCTGCATGGACGGCCTGGTATTTCCAGACAGGACACCGCATGTGGGCTACTACGAGTACAAGAACTGCCTCAGACCGGTGCGCAGCCGTCTCGTGTCGTTCTGCGATGATTCCGTGGAGCTGGAGTTCGCGAACTTCTACGATTTTTCCGACACGCTCGGCATAGCGGTCACGTACGAGGTGAAAAACGAGAAGGAACGTCTGGACTATGGACGCTTCCATCTTCCGGTCATACCGTCGGGTGAAAAGGCCATGTACGTCCTCCGGCTTTCTTCCCGTCTTTCAGGGGAATGCCATATCAAGCTGGAATACGAGAAGAATGGCAGTGTGATCGGGTTCGATCAGCACAGACTGTTCGAGGAAAGAAGAAAGGATCTCTATCTTGTCGACTGCGGAAAGGTGGACATCAGAGAGACTGTGGATGAGTTCATAATCGCGTCTCCGTCGTTCGAATACAGGTTCTCGAAGGGAAGGGGAGTCTTCACGTCGATGGTGTGCCACGGCAAGGAGCGTCTTGCCCGTCCGATGTCCTATACGATCTACCGTGCACCTACGGACAACGACAGGAAGATCAATGTGCAGTGGAAGGCCGCCGGGTTCGACAGGCCTCAGGTCCACGTCTATTCGACATCGTACGATACGACTGCCGAAGGAGTGAGGATCTCAGCGGTCTTTTCGCTCGTCCCTGTATCCCTGCAGCGCATCGCGGAAGTAAAGGCGACCTATGAGATGGATGCGAGCGGCAAGGTGATTTTCAACTTCGATGTCATGAGAAATACTGTCTATCCCGATTTCCCGCGGTTCGGCATCGTCCTGCCGCTATCGGATGAGGACGACGGCTACGAATACTATGGCTACGGACCCTACGAGAGCTACGAGGACAAGCACAGGGCGTCGTACATCGACACTTTCTCTGGCAAGGCCGCCGATCTGGAAGAGAGGTATGTCAGGCCCCAGGAGAACGGGTCGAGATTCCACGTGGAGCACCTGAGGCTCGGATCTCTCGTCGCAGAGGGTTCTTTGCCGTTCAGCTTCAACGTGTCCTATTCGTCCATAGAGCAGCTGGAGAAGGCAAGGCACGACTACGAGCTCGAACGCAACGACTATCCGACGCTTATCCTGGACTACAGAATGTGCGGGGTAGGCTCCGCATCCTGCGGACCGGAGCTGATGAAGAAGTACAGGATAACGGAGGAGTTCTTCACCTGGAGGATAGCTGTCTCATTCGTCGATGGAGTCCGTTAGAGGGAGAATCAGCTTTATTTCGTTGCGGAAGTACGAGACCGACGAGACCTCGATTCCGTATTTGTCCTTTCCGTAGAGCGTGTCGAGGCGGGTGCAGATGTTGTTGAGGCCCAGATGTCTCGACTCGTCCTCGGTCACGCCGCAGCGGAATGCCATCATGACTCTCTTCTCGTCGAACCCTTTTCCGTTGTCGCAGAAGGATACCGTCACCTTGTCTCCGTCCTTGCGGAATCTGACTTCGAGCATCGGCTTTGCCATCGGATAGCCCGAGCTGTCGATGTCGAAGCCGTGCTTGATCGAGTTTTCTGCGAAGATCTGCAGGATCGACTTCGGCATCTGCCATGAGGAAAGCTCGTCATCTATGTCGTACAGAAGCTGTATTTCCTGGCGGAACCGGTTGTTCATTATGCTCACATATGCCATCAGATGCCTTATTTCCTCCGTGGCGGGTACAAAATCCTTGCCGTATGCCAGACCGGTACGAAGATAGATCGAAAGTGCCTGTATCATGGATGCTGCCACTTCCGGGTCGTCGGCATTTATCTCGCGCTGGATGCCTTCCAAGGTATTGGAGAGAAAGTGGGGATTGACCTGTTCCGACAGAAGCTTGATTTCGGCCCTGTACTTCTCGCTCTTTTCCCTCCTTATGGAGAGTATCTGGCTGTCGATCGTATTCTTCATGTGGTCTATTGCATTGGCAAGATGTCCGAACTCATCGTCATATATTCCTTCGGGCCGTCCGTCATATTCGTGCTTTTCGATATCTTCTAGGGCTCCGATAATCCTTTCTATTGGATTTGTAACATAATGTTTGGTGGCGAGAATGATCATCGTCGCTGTACATATCACGAGGAGCGATGCGACCAAAAGCGATGTAAGAAGGGTGACGAAAATGTTTTCTGCCATGTTTCCGACGTCTACGACAGTGGATACCAGTATGCCGTAGTCTGTACGCATCGTTGAAACTATTCTGGAATTCCCTATTATCAGAGAATATTTTCCATCCTCTGCCAGATGGCTGGATGCCAATGCTGTGAGTTCGTCCAAGTCCAATCCTTTTTCAAGCTCTTCGGTTCCCGATCCGGCGAGAAGTTTCCCTTTTTCCGTGGTGATGTATATCCCGCTGCCCTCATCCCTGTCCGCTCCGATCCGGTAGAGCAGAGCGCTATGGTCGATGTTCAGGATGAAAAAAAGTTCTGCATCATCGCCTTTTTCTGCTATTTCGATCAATGCGCTGTCGCCGATTCTGACAGGAAATACCACTGGCATGACGCTGCCGCTGTTTGCAAACGGGCTTTGCCTGAGTGGAAGCATGGTTATTCCCTCGACGGATTTGAGTTCATCCATGTCGATGAAAGCTGTTCCGTTGGGGAGCAACGTATCGTTGTATGTCGTGTACCACGTTCCATTCTGCGCAATTGCGAATGCGGAATGGACTATGAATTCCGCGTTGGAGAGTGCGGAAATCTCGTTCTGTATCAGGTACTGCTTGGTCGTCACACCGATGTTGGAGAAGGCAATGACGGGATACTCGGAAAAAAAGTCCTCCGTTCCTACGATCCGGACGAAGTCTCGTATCAGATTCTCCCGGACAATGTCGAAGTTGGCTGTGATGTCCTCGAGTCGGCGCTTTTCAGCCGCTACCATGGATTTGATTCCGCTATTGTAATAGATCGTAGTGATCAGAAAGGAGAGCAGAATGAGCAGCATCAGGGCCGTTGCGATTATGGTACCGGCAAGTTTTTTTGAGAGCTTCATCGAATTGAACCTCGAAAAGCTCATCTTGTTCCTCATCTGCCTTTCTTCCTTTCCTCCTGGAACATCGACGGCGTAATGCCGTATATGTTCTTGAAGGCTCTCGAGAACGAACGGTAGTCGCCGTAGCCTATCTCGTAGGCGATGTCGCTTATGCTGGCTTCCTCGTTCATCAGGCGCTTCTTCGCGTATCCCATCTTCTCCATCAGAATGTAGTCGCGGATATTCATTCCTGTCTTGCTCTTGAAGTAGATGGCAAAATAGGACGCGCTTAGATTGACTTTGGCCGCAATGTCCTCAAGTCTTATCTGTGTCCTGATATTATCATGAATGTATTTTTTTGCAATACGTATCGACTTGTCTTCTTCGTTTTCCTCGTTTTCTTTGTCCTTGAGAATCCATGCAGCATTACCGTTGCCGTAGCGCAGCCGTATAGTATCGGAAAGGTTCGAGAACGACTCGATCAACCATTCCTCTATCTCCCGCGAACTCTTGAACTGTGAGAAGTTCCGGATATCCTGCTTCATGCTCCTCTCGTCGAGATCCAGCGGTCTGAGTCTCTCGAGGACGGATCTGTAAAGTTCGAAGCACATGGAGAAAAAGTAGTTAGGTGGCGGATACTTCACATAGAACAGGCGAGAGATGAACTGTCGTACCTGTTTCTCTATGTCTCTAATCATGTACCCGACTATCGAGTCCACAAGATCGGTGCAGTCGATGTCCTCGCTCTTGAATTCCGGAGGACGGTTCGTAATCATGTCTGATGAGAAGACCCTGAGCGTAGGGCTGTATATGCGGTAGCTTAGAGCCGTGACCGCTCTGTTGTATGAATACGAACATTTCACTATTGAGTCGACCACGTCGCCGACACCGACGTAGGGCAGGGGAGATACCTTCATGTGGCTTATTATCTGCATGCACTCCGCCGCAATCTGGATCGGGGTGATCATCGAGACGTTGAAGATAGCCATTATCGTATGTGAATTGTAATTCCATATTTTGTGCTTCGTCTCGAGGAAGCTTGAGTTTAGTTCCGGCACCAGCTGCTCGAAGTTGACGTTCTCCGGGTTCTCGAAATCGAACACCACGACGAAGCATGGACTGTTCGAGATGCTTATCATGCTGTTGGAAAGTGTGGCTTCAATCTGATCCGGCGAAAGAATCTTTCCGTCGATCAGCGAATTGAAGAATATTCTCGGCGGCAACGGAAATACTTCGCTGTCGTTTTTCAACCCGATTTCCTTTGTATCGATGAGCCTTGTCAGTTCGTCCTCGAGCTCTCTTCTGTCAAGCGGCTTGAGAAGATAGGCCTTGGCTCCGTAGCGAATTGCATTTTTTGCATACGTGAACTCATCGTAACCGGAGAGGATGAGGACTTCCGTCGGGATTTTCTCTTCCTTTATCTTTTTCAGAACCTCTATTCCGCTGAGCTTTGGCATCTTTATGTCGAGGATGGCGAATGTCGGTTTGTATTGTCTGATCATCCCGATTGCTTCCTCGCCGTTTCTCGCGAGAGCGACAACTGTTATACCCAGACTTCTCCAGACATAACTGTTCGAGAGACCTGAAAGTATTCCGGGCTCGTCATCGGCCAAGATTACCGAATATTTGTTTTTCTCTTCCATACTGAATCAATTCCTGCAATTGCAATTCTATTATGCCAGGCGCATAAAATTGGAGAAAAAAAAGGAAGTTGGCGAAAGTCGATTGAAAATGTCACTTTGACAATGGAAAGTGTCCTTCATAAGTGCGGTTTTAGGGGTGATTATAGTTACATATCGGGGTGCTAAAATGCCCTGGTGCTTGAAAATCAATGCAAAAGGAGTATTCCAGAATGAAGAAAAACATCAGATTCGTTTCCATTCTTCTGCTTGCTGTCGTTGCTCTGTTCGCTGTCGCCTGCAGCAAGGACGAGGCTTCGTCCTCTTCCTCTTCCACCGCTGCATCCACCGGTTCCGCGAAGAGTGCAGCAAAGACGGTCGTCGAAGTTTGGACAGAGGATCGTCACGATCTTGAGTATGTCGAGAAGAAGATTGCAGAGTACAATGCCAACAACACGGACAACATCGAGATCAATCTCACCGTAATCACCGAAAACTATGGCAATATGCTCGCTCTTGCCGTCAACGGCGGAACGGCGCCTGATGTCGTCGGAGCGAACAGCCTCGATTACAACAGCTTCTGCGCTTCCGGCATGCTCATGCCTCTCAACAGCTACATCGACAACGATCCGACCTACCAGGAGGTCAACGAGCCGTACGACCACATGTACGAGGGGCTCAATGCAGGCGGAGACAACATCTACTGGGTTCCTTCCGGAATGAGAAGCGGCGTCAGGGTCATCTACAACAAGGACCTTCTCGAGCAGTGCGGTTACACATCCGTACCTCGTGACCTCGCATCCTACATCGACATGGCTGCGGACATCACAAGACAGGGCAACGGCGAGTTCTATGGAATCGGCTTCACGAGCTCATCTCCGTTCGAGCGCCTTCTTGAGATGAGCGCACAGTGCTCCGGAATCTACTACTACGACTATGTCAACGGCCGCTTCGATTTCTCCGGCTACAAGCCTATCCTCGAGCTTGGCAGAAGGTTCTTTACGGAGAACATCGCATATCCTGACCAGCAGCAGGTCGACAACATGAGAGCTATGTTCACAGTCGGTGCTTTTGCACTCTGGTCGAATGCTAGCCAGGAGGCGGCCGTATTTACGTCCCAGCTTCCTGTCGAGGACTTTGAGTGGACGACTGCCGAGGTTCCGACTCTCACCGGTGAGGTCGAGGGAGCTCTCCAGATCACGGTCAGCAAGGGCTATGGAATAGTATCCACATCCACAAAGAAGGATGCTGCATGGAAAGTAATCTCCTATTTCCAGAGCGAAGACTTCCTCAAGGGTTATCTCGAGAGCGGTTATTGTCTGCCGATCACGGAGTACATGGACCAGAGGATCGATAAGAGCAAGATCGGAAAGCTTGCTGACTTCTCGCTTGTAAGCTACGAAGCAGTCTATCCGCAGCCGCCTGCAATCAACCTCACGGGCGACGATTACAGAACCGTTCTCTGGAACGCTGTCATGGGTTACGTAAGCATCGACGATGCGATCGCGGACCTCAACAAGCGTTACAACGACGCTCTCGAGCGCGATGTGAAGAACGGCTCGATCAAGCGCCTTGTGATCAAGGATTACGATCCACTGCACCCGGACAAGGGAACAGCCGAATATCTCACGACGTAATCCAAGGCCTTTCGGCTCTATGATGGAAGGGGGAGGACTCCTCCTTCCATTGCTTTTTTCAACTGCCCGAACGGGCATTCACAGGGGAAAACATGGCTAAGAAGAAAATCATCAAATACCCACCGAGGAAGAGATCGAAGAGCGAGGTGATCACTGCCGCATTGATGCTTGCGCCTGTCGTCATATTGCTTGTTGTCTGTTCGATCTATCCTTTCCTTTGGATCTTCCGATATATCTGCTACAACTACAACGGTTTCACGACTCCGACGTTCACAGGGTTGGACAACTTCACGAGGATGATTTCCGACTCGTCATTCTGGGGGTCGGTCGGGCACACTTTCGAATATGCCGTATACAAGCTGATATTCACTATCCCTCTTTCACTCGTTGTAGCCTTCATCATCAGCATCGGCATCCGTGGCAAGAGCGTTTTCAGGGGAATCTACTTCATGCCGACGATCATCAGTTCGTCGATCTCCGGCATGATCTTCACGTTCATCTTCGCGACCCAGAACGGTATACTCAACGCCTTGCTGAAAGCTTTGCACCTGATTTCCGCACCGGTACAGTGGCTCAGCGATCCGAACTACGTAATGGTCGCCGTTACAGCCCTTGCAGTCTGGGGAGGCTTCGGTAACTACATGCTCTACTTCCTCACCGGCCTCAACGGAATCAGCGCAGACGTCTACGAATCCGCGAAGATCGACGGAGCAAACGGAGTACAGACTTTCTTCAAGATCACACTCCCGATGCTCAGCCCGGTTCTGAAAGTAGTTCTCATGCTTGCAATCACAGGAGCATTCAAGGATTACGAGGCCATCATGGTACTCTCCCAGGGAGGTCCCGGCAACCGCTCGATGGTCATGTTCCTTTACATCTACTACATCATCTTCGGAAAGACCGGAGTCATCACTCAGCCGCAGATCGGCTACGGTGCCCTCCTGTCGGTCGTGGCGGCTGTCATCGTCGGTGCCGTGACGATTCTCTATCTCAAGGTCTCCAAGAGACTCGACGATGTGGTATAAGGAGGAACGATCATGGAAAGAAGTCACGCAGTAGTTTCCACAAAGGGTAAAATCGTCAACGCCATCATCTGGCTGCTTATGGCCTTGCTTGCGCTTGTAACGATATTCCCGGTCATCTACATCGTCTTGGGATCGTTCAAGGAGAACAAGGAGCTCCTCCTCGGTGGAACGAACATTTTCCCGTCTCACTGGGTCATACAGAACTACATCGACGCATGGCATCAGGCGAACTTCGCCACCTACACGATGAACTCGATCGGAATCTCTCTCGGCGTCATGGTCATCTCTCTGGTGATCTCCGCTATGGCGGGCTACGTTTTCAGCCGCGCCTACTTCAAGGGAAAGGAGCTGATCTATTCGATCTTCGTCATGTTCATGTTCATCAACGTCGGTTCCGTATCGCTCAGACCTCTGTTCGAGCTTGCGGTCGCGCTCAATATGAACAAGAGCCTGATATCGGTCGTGCTGATCTCGGTCGGTACCGGACAGGCGACGTACATATTCCTTTCCAGAGGATTCGTCAATACGATCCCGAAGGAACTGGATGAGGCTGCATACATAGACGGATGTTCGTTCTTCCAGACCTTCTACAAGATTGTGGCGCCTCTGCTCAAGCCGGTCATGGCGACGATTGCTCTGCTCTCGTTCAGACAGGGTTGGAACGAGTACATCATGCCCCTCGTCTTTACGATGACCAACGACAAGCTCAGGCCTCTCACGGTCGGAGTCAACATGCTCCGCAACAGCGGTGACGGAGCTGCCGCATGGAACATCATGTTCGCAGGAAGCACCATCGCCATCGTGCCTATGCTGATCATCTACTGCCTGTTCAGCCGCTACTTCATCGGTGGAGTCACCGCCGGTGCCGTCAAGGGCTGATACAGTCAAGTCACCATCCATACGCCTGCAGGTTTCCTGCAGGCATATTGTTTGTCGGAGGATATTATGAACGGAAAAAAACTGGAGAAGGGAAGCTTCATAACCATATACGAGCACACTCCTATCTCCGTCGAGGCCTACGAGACCGACGAGAAGGCCAAGGACCAGCTCGAGCTCGAGGGAAGGCTCAGAAGAAAGATCGTACCTGTATTTTCACCCGTACTGGGCGAAGTGGAGGAGAAATTCATTCCATATTACAGCTATGGCTCCTCTTTCGTGGACGTTTCCAAGTTCTACCACACTCTCAAGAAGATCTCCTTCTTCCTCAGAGTGCGTCTGGAAAGCGGATCGGCCAGGAAGATCGATGCCGTCCTATGGACCTACATGGGAGTGGGCGTATACCTTGGCGGCAAGCTTATAGGTGAGAACAGGGAACCTCTCTACAAGCCAATAAGGAAGATTCCTCTTGTCCTGGATCTCGCGAAGGGCGAGAATACGCTTGTTTTCGAGTGCGTCAATCTCGGTGCGCGCGATACAAGGAACATCCTGGGACTTGAGATCGTGGACGACGTCGAAGATCTCTTCGAGCTGTTTCCCGGCGAGGATACGATGCAGGCCTGTTCATTCCTCGAGGGTGTAGGCCTGTCCGGAGACGTAATAAGCTTCCCGTTCAAAGCCGGTCGCGGTATGAGCATCCTTTTCCACCGCGAGAGTCCCGACTTCGAAGTCATGAGACTTCCGGTCGAAAGAAAATCTATTGATGGGCTTTCTTCCATCAAGGTTCCTGCCGACATTTCCAAGGCAACGATTTTCTGCACCGCGGAAGGCGCAGAGATTTCCAGAACGATCGAGATATCCGTACACGAGGTGCCCGAACATGCGGGACACGGGCTTGGCGTCAAGGAGAACTTCGACAGGGTCATGAGGATGATTGCGATGGTCGGAAGCGAGGATCGCGGACCGTTCGGCTTCCCTCCGACGAATCTTCTAGCGAGAAAGTATTCGGCAATAGTCAATCCTAACGACAGAAATTACATACTCGATGCCATACGGGTCGTAAACGAGCGCGTCGACTGCTCCGATTTCGTGATAACCGGTCTTCTCAGGTATTTCCAGGTCTACGGCTTCGAGGACAAGGAGATCGAGGAGAAGTTCCGCGAAATGCTTGCCGGCTTCAGGTTCTGGATGGACGGCAAGGGAAGCGACGGAATGTGCTTCTGGAGCGAGAACCACAGCCTCATGTTCTACTACTGTGCGATGGAGGCGGGCAGGCTATATCCGGACATGTATTTTTCCAGGATGGAAAGAGTCGGCTCGACGATGTACGAACAGGCCCGACACAAGGTGGTCGACTGGCTCGACGACGTTCTTGAGCACGGATTCGAGGAATTCCTTTCGACTGTGTACATGTGCGTAACTCTCGCGGTCCTTTTGAACCTGGTCGACTTCGGCGACGAGGAGATTTCCTCAAAGGCGGAGAAAGTCACGGACAGACTCATCGCCGAGCTTTCGCTCCACACGTTCAAAGGTGCCATCGTTGCACCTATGGGAAGGGTTTATCGCGAGGCTTTGCATCCATTCAGGCAGGGAGCACTTTCCATTGTCAACCTGATCGATCCGGAGTCGTGTTCCTCGTACGGAGAAGGCTGGGTGGCATATCTGGCTTCCTCGAAGTACCGCTTCAAGGACGGGCTTCTCGCATTGATGAAGGACGACTACATCGGCGAGCACGACACGGGCAATGCGACTATCAAGCTGGAGAAAAACTCCGATTACCTGCTCACGAGCGTCAGGACGGACCTCGAGTCGAGAAGATGGAAGAACATCAGAGGTTGCGAGGACTTCGACATCAATCGCCACGAGTGCGTCAAGAGCCTGAACGAGGCCTTCCATGGCACATCGTTCTTCCAGGGCGGTACCTATGGCTACCAGCAGCATCTCTGGTATGCCGCGCTCGATCCGGAAGCCGTGATTTTCTCGAACCATCCGGGCTGCTCGAGCGAAAAGAGCGACATGCGCCCCGGCTACTGGTTCGGAAACGGCGAGATGCCGTGTCTGAGGCAGGAGAAGGGAATGCTGGCCGCAGTGTATTCGATCGACGACGAGCATCCGATCGGATTCACCCATCTCTACGTTCCCTTCGACAGGTTCGACAGCTGCAGAAGCCAGGACGGATGGATCTTCCTAGGCAAGGGGACTGGCGAGCTTGCTGTGTGGGCCTCCGGAAAGATGGTGAAGAGGGACGACATGATCTTCGATTCCGAGCTCAGGCTCTACGCGAGGAATGCCGCCTATCTCGTTCTTGCGGGAAAGAGGGGCGAGGAATTCGAACGCAAGGTCCTTTCCATGAAGGTATTCTTCGACGACGGCAAAAAGACGCTATACGTCGACGGCAGCAGTTTCCTTACGTTCGTCCACGGGACGGATAGGACGCAGTTCGTCGATTGACGCCCGCTTATGTCCGACAGGCACCGGAGACGGTGCCTTCTTTTTTGCATCCGTCACGGAGTTTCCTTTGGAACACGGGATGAACGCCGCTTCGAGAACCCTTTCCCCGATTGACCCTCGACAAGGAAAATGATACATTAGTATAGCCTCTTTATCCGGGCCTGTGTCCGGATCGCAAGAAAAAAAAGAAAAGACCACAAGGAGGAATTCATGATCGCAAATTATGAGTTCACCGTCATCTTCAATTCCGACGAGGAGAAGATGAAGGAAGGCCTCGCATTCGTGCTTGCAGCCTTCGAGAAGAATGGTGTCGAAATCACCAAGCAGGATGATATGGGAGTAAGGACACTCGCATATACTATCGCAAAGCAGGACAAGGGACATTATGTCTATTTCGAGCTCAAGGCCGACACGCAGGTCATCAAGACCCTCGCAAGAGACTTCCAGCTCAGCACGCTCGTCCTCAAGTTCCTGTTCGTAAACCCGGCAAAGAACTGACAATCACGATATAGTGGAAGGGGATAGCTGAGAAATGGCAAATCCAGACATGAACATGGTCGCCCTCACCGGAAGACTTATCAAGGAAGGAGATCTCAGGTACGGCCAGAACGGCAACGCGATACTGAGGTTCTCGATTGCAGTGAACAGGGTTCGCAGAGGTGCGGACGGATCCAGGACGGAGGAGACGAGCTTCATAGACTGCGTATACTTCGGAAAGGCGGCCGAGTCCGTGAACCAGTATCTTGATAAGGGCAGGCAGGTTGCAATCAGCGGAGAGCTCAGGCAGAACCGCTGGGAGCAGGACGGACAGACCAGAAGCAAGCTCGAGGTGTTTGTCAACAGCATAACCCTTCTCGGCGGCGGTCAGGGCCGCGGTCAGGGAGATTTCCAGCCTCAGAGCCAGGGCGGCTATCAAAGGAGTCAGGGCAGCTACCAGGGCGGACAGTCGAACTACCAGGGCCAGTCGTACGGCACCAGAGCCGGACAGTCGGGCAATTCGGGCAGTGCACCGAGGACCGTATCTCCGAAATCCGTACCGGAGGACATTCCCGGCGGACCGGAGTCGTTTGATGACGATGTCATCCCATTCTAAAATTCAGGAGTAGAAAAATGCGTGAAGATAAGGATTTCAACGAAATGGACAAGGGCGCTCTCAAGGACAGAAAGATGGGCGCCAGAAAGACTTCTTTCAAGAAGAAGGTCTGCAAGTTCTGCCAGGGTGCGGCACCTGCCGACTACAAGAACCCCGAGATGCTCAGAAGGTATGTGACAGAGAGAGGCAAGATTCTCCCTGCAAGAATCACAGGCACCTGCGCAAAGCATCAGAGAGCTCTCAACAGGGAGATCAAGAGGGCAAGAGTCCTCGCATACCTTCCTTTCGAGAAGAAGTGATCACAGATGGCGGAAGAGAGAGATAATGAGATTGCCAACGGTCGGCTCGTCCTCGAGCTGATCGTTGCCATCGGTGTTTCGTTCGTTCTGCAGTACGTCAGCATTGGACTGCCGTTCTTTCTCATCCCTCTTCTCGTCCTCGCCGGCCGGCGCGGAAGGGACATGGGCCTTGTCGCCTTTGTCGCCGTCGCGCTTGCAACAGTCTCCACGGGTTTCCTGACAAGTCCCTACAAGGGAGTCTACGATGCCCCTCTATGGCTGATGCTTCAGGCCATCGAACTGTATTTCCCCCTGTCGCTGTCAGCGGCGGGCATCATCTGGATGATAAGCAGGAAAAGAAGATGGGATCTGCGCATTGCGCTTTCCCTCATCCCCTCGGTACTGCTCTATCTCGTCTTCTTCGTGCTTCTGGAGCGTGACCCGGCACTTCTCGAAGGTGTAAAAACCTATTACGGGAATGTGCTTGAGGTAGTGCTGTCGGTATTCTTTGATGTAGAAGCGTTGGGACAGGATCTGGTTTCCATGTTCAGGAGCCTCTTCTTCCTCACAATGCTTTCCATCGCCGTTCCGTCGGTGCTCGTCCTCGCCTGTGCAAACTTCTATCTTGCCGAGAGAAGTCTGCATTCAAGAGAAAGCGGCTTCGAGGATTCCATCTCCCGTCTCGAGTTGAAGGGATGGGCCATATGGATTTTCCTGGGCTCATGGCTCGGGGTTCTCGCCGTCCGCTTTATGTCATCGTTGCCGCTTGCCGTGGCGGTCGCTCTATTCAACGTGGCATTCAGCATGACGATCTGTTATGCCGTGCAGGGGTTTTCGGTAGTCTTCTACCGCCTGCGAAGAAAGGGAAGAGGAATCGGCAGCTTTGCGTTGCTGATGCTTATTGCGGTCGTTTCAGTGATGATGCCGGGAATAAATATCGTCGTGGTTCTCGGACTTCCTCTTGTAGGGGTCCTGGAATCGTTCTTCGAGTTACGAAGATAAGGAGAAAAAAATGAAGGTCATTCTTACACAGGATGTCGTAAATCTCGGTGAAGAGGGAGACGTAAGGGTAGTCAAGGACGGATACGCCAGAAACTATCTTCTCCCGACCGGTGCCGCCGTTCTCTACAACAAGACCAACGCGGCCGTATTCGCTTCCCGCGCAGCTGCGATCGAGAAGAGAAAGCAGGAGAAGAGAGCCGCTGCCGCTTCCCTCAAGGAGAAGCTCGATGCGGTCGTTCTCGAAATCGTCGTTCCGGCAGGAGAGAGCGGAAAGCTTTTCGGATCCGTCACCAGCCAGATGATCCAGGAGGAACTTGGAAAGCTCGGTTTCGAGATCGAGAGAAAGAAGATCGAGGTCGCTACACATGCGATCAAGATGACCGGCAACTACCATGTTCTTGTCCACCTCTATGAGAACGAGAGCAGCATGATCAAGCTCGTCGTCCTCTCCGAGGCAGAGGTCAAGGCGAGGGCAAAGGCCGAAGCTGAAGCCAGAGCGAAGGCAGAGGCTGAAGCAAAGAAAGCAGCCGAGGAGGCTGCAGCAGCAGAGGCTGACGCTGCAAGCGAGAGCACCGAGGAGACTGCCGAGGTCGCAGAGGCTGCAGAAGAAGTTGCAGAGCCTGCCGAAAAGGCTGTAGACGAGGAGTGACAATGGCGAACGCTGAGCTCAGAAGGGTTCCCCCGCACAACGACGAGGCTGAACGGTCCGTGCTCAGCGCCCTCATTTCCAGAAAGGAGGCGTACGAGACTGTATCCCAGATCGTGGACGCCTCCTGTTTTTATCATCCGGCAAATGCCGTGATCTATTCCGCAATCGAGGACATGAAGCTCCAGAACAAGGTTGCGGTGGACCAGATCACGCTTATAAAGTATCTCCAGGAGAAGAATCTTCTGGAGAAGGCCGGCGGTGTCGGCTATGTCTCGTCGATCACCGACTATTATTCTATCCTAGGCAATGTGGAGGCGCATGCGAAGATCGTCAAGGAAGCGGCGGTTCGTCGTGCCCTCATCAGGGTCGCCTCCGACTTCGGAAGCGCTGCGTACGAGGAATCCTCGGACGTGTACACGCTTCTTGACGATGCCGAGAGACAGCTTGGGGAGATAACCGTAAACAGCGACGTGGACTCGTCCGACCACTACAAGGCCGGAGCGATGCTCAATCCGGTGCTGGATGAGATCATCGCCCGTGCGGACGGCGAATACGTCAACAACAACATCCAGACCGGAATTCCTCAGCTGGACAGCTATACCAACGGCGGATTCAACAACAGCGACTACATCATAATCGCCGCACGTCCGTCCATAGGCAAGACCGCTTTTGCGGTCTCCCTCATCCGCAACATGCTGCACAAGAACTACAGGATCGCCTTCTTCTCGCTCGAGATGCCTGCGAAACAGATCCTGCAGAGACTCCTTTCCTGCCAGAGCAAGGTCGATCTGACGAAGATTCTGACCGGAAACAATCTTGGCGCGGACGAGCTGAGCGAGCTGCAGAACACGGCGGAAAATATATTCGACAGCGAATTCTACCTCGTCGACGAACCCAACATGAAGCTTTCGGATCTCAGGACCAGAGCCAGGATGCTGAAGAGAGAGAAGTCGATCGATGCAATTTTCATAGACTACATCGGACTCATAGAGTCGGGCCTGAGCATAAATACTCCGAAGCACGAGCAGGTCGGTTTCGTCTCCAAGTCGATGAAGCAGCTTGCAAGGGAACTTAAGATTCCCGTGATAGTGCTCTGCCAGGTCTCCAGGGACAGCGAGGACAACGAGCCCCAGCTGAACAACCTCCGCGATTCTGGTTCGATCGAGCAGGATGCCGATCTTGTCATGTTCATCCATAGGCGAAAGAATCTGTCCGACCTCACGGACGAGGACAGAGCCAAGCTCATACAGGATTCCACCGGACGGGCCAGGATACAGTCCTCCAAGCTCATCGTCGCCAAGAACAGGAACGGCAAGACAGGTACGATCTTCGTCGGATACAACGGAGACATAACCTCCTTCGAGACCATCGTCCAGGACAAGAACCTGTTCATCGAGACCCCTCAGAACCCGAACCAGAAAAAGAAATGAAGAAATGCGCTCCATCATGCCTCAGAGGCCGTAGGATAATGTTCCTCGGTTCCTCGGTCACTTACGGGGAAGCCTCGGGAGGATATTCCTTCGTCGACGAACTGGAGAGAAGGGACGGAATCGTCCCATTCAAAGAAGCCGTGAGCGGAACCACGCTCGTTACCACGGGAAAGGACAGCTACATACCTCGTCTTGAAGGACGGCAGGAGACAATAGTCGATCTTCTGGTCCTGCAGATAGGTACCAACGACGCACGCCTGCTTCTTCCTGTCGGAGAAATCGACGACAGCGCTCCGGATACGGTGATCGGAGCCGTTTCCGAGGTCCTGAGGATATCGGCCGAAAGATGGGGTTGTCCCGTTCTTGCATACATCAGCCCGCGTTACGGAAACGAGCACTATGACAGGATTGCGGAGAAGGTGCATCTGCTCTCCTGTACAAAGGGATTTTATATCCTGGACATGGAGGATCACCTTCCTCCGGACGGAGAGAATCCGGCGTACATGGCGGATCCTGTACATCCCACGAGAATGGGGTACGTGGAGTGGTGGACGCCCGTGTTCAAAAGCGCTCTGGCAGAATTCTTCTAGAGCTTTGAAAGGAGCGCCATCGCATCGAGGGAATACATCCAGACTATTATCAGCACGGCTACTACCATGCCGAACATCTGCAGCCAGATGTACGTCCTCGGTCTGAGGTTTCTCTTCTTGACCATCTCGGCGAAGGATATCAGCATTCCGCCTCCGTCGAACGTGGGTATCGGGAGCGTATTTCCGACGCATAGGGAGATCGAGACGATCGAAAGCAGATAGCACAGGCTCCGCAGCCCCGAATCGGTGCTCGCGGTGAAGGCTTTTGCCGAGATGTCCGCTATGGAATAGCTTGCTTTCATCGGGCCGACTATGATGTTCCTTGCATCGTCGAAGTTCAACGTTACGAGAGCTCCCAGAGCCTCGATGGTCGTGACGAAGTATTCCCCTGCGCGGAAAAGACCATGCCTGATCGTGCCGAGTCCGACGTCGTCGCTTCTGACCACTATATCCGACTTCCACGCAAACGGGAGAGGCGAAGTCCTCTCCAGCACGGTCTCGAAGAATGTCCCGTCCCTTTCGACCGTGAGGACGCTCTGCTCTTCCATGAGCGCATACACGTCGAGAGTGCACTCGACGGCCTTGTCGTCGACAGCGACGATCAAGTCGCCGTCATGGAGCACATCATCGTCGGAGAGCGCTATAACGGGCTTCTGCATCAGCGCGATGCCGAATGTGAACGAATCCCCGTTCCTTGTCGGCTCGAGCGTCTCCTGTACGATTTCAAAGTTTCTTTCGACCGTCACCGACGCAGCCGAACCGTCCGACGGAAGACGCCTTGCGAAGTCCTGGTAGTCGAGGACCGCTTCGCCGTCCAGCTCCAGGATGAGATCTCCCTTCTCGATACCGGGCTGCTCTATGCCTGAAGGGAATATCGTCGGGTATTCGGATATTGGCGTCACTATGCATTTGTCGGATATCCTCTCGACGGGAAGAGCGGATGCTATGGTGAGAAGTAGGACTGCAAGAAGGAAGTTGGTGAATGGACCTGCGAAATAGATCAGGAACCGCGTGGATGCGGAGGCCGCGAAGTAGCTTCCTGCTTCCAGCTTGTCTATGCTGTCCTTGTCGTCGTGAAGCGCCTTGGCAAGGTCTATCGACCCCTTCATCCTGCAGTATCCGCCGAAGGGCAGAGCACTGATCCTGTATTCCGTCTTGCGTCCATACCATGAGAAAACACGCGGTCCCATCCCGAAGGAAAGGACCTCGACGTCGACGCCGAGGCTCCTTGCCGCGATGAAATGTCCAAGTTCGTGCAGGAATACCACAAGACCGATCAGAAGTATTCCGACGACATACTTAACGAGAATTGTCGATAGCTGCAACAAGTCCATCGGCCTTCTCCACGGCCCTTGCCATCAAAGCCTTCGTATCCTCGTAGTTCCTGACAGGGACCATGAAATCCTCGTCCATGCACTTCAGAACCACGCGTGCGATGTCGTCGAATGCGATCCTGCCGTCGAGGAACGCGTTCACTGCGACCTCGTTCGACATGTTGAATAGGATGGGGTAGCCATGGCGCTTCTCAAGCGCCTTGTAGGCCGCATCGAGAAGCGGGAACTGTTCCTTGCTCCATGGGCCGAATGTCAGGGTGAGATTGCCGAAGTCGAGAGGACGCACTATGTCCTTCAGCTCGATTTTGCCGTCGGCGAGTGCGCTTACGATCGGCAGCGTCATGTCCGGCGGCGTGAGCTGGGCATAGTACGCGCCGTTCCCGAGCTGGACGATAGAATGGACGACGGACTGTCGATGTACCGTCACCGATATGTTTTTTGCCTCGAAGCCGAAGAGATATCCAGCCTCGATGACTTCCAGACCCTTGTTTGCGAGCGTGGCGCTGTCGATCGTGATCTTTCTTCCCATCTTCCAGGTAGGGTGGGCCAGAGCCTCCTCGAGCGTTACATGACTCGTATCCTTCCTTTCGTAGAACGGTCCGCCTGAAGCGGTTATTATTAGCCTGCTGACGTTGTCGAACGCGTTGATGAGCGAATACAGGCACGAATGCTCGCTGTCCACGGGGATTATCCTGCGCCCTTTCTCGGATGCGAACGAGAAGAGGTATTCGCCGCCGAGGACGATCGATTCCTTGTTCGCAAGCGCCACGTCGAATCCGAGATCGAGTGCCGTGAGCGTGGCCTCAAGTCCCGAGGAGCCGGCTATGCCGTTGAGAACTATGTCCGCATCGATGGAGGAAAGGAAATTTCTCAGATCGTTTCCGTCGTGATTCCGCATGTACAGAAACGGGCAGGAGAACTCCGCCGCTATGCTCTCGAGCGCAGGGGAGGAATTCGCGACCACTCCAGATACAAAAAGCGGGAGCTTATGCTCCCTTATGGCCTTTATGCAGGTCCCACCGATCGAACCGGTGGCTCCGAGGATCACGATCCGTCTCATGCGGCCTCCATCAGCTTCAGCACCATTATGAAGAACGGGCAAGCGACGAGGAGCGAGTCGATGGAATCGAGGATTCCTCCGCGACCGGGGATGATGAATCCGCTGTCCTTGACTCCTGCGCTTCTCTTGATCGTCGATTCGAGCAGGTCGCCAAGCGTTCCCGCGACCGCGGTAACGAAGCCCAGGATGAAGCCTCCGAGTGCTCCGCTGCCGAATATCTCGGGCCAGATCATGAACGCTCCGAGGCCAAGAAAACCGGGAATCAACGTGCCGCCGACGAATCCTGCGACGCTCTTGTTCGGACTTACCTTGACAACTCCCTTGTTGTTGCGCCCGAAGGCCATTCCCGAAAAGTAGGCGAATGTGTCGCTTCCGAAGACGAGGGCAAGAAAGAGCAGTATGTGCGACGTCGAATGCTCAAGGAACAGCAGGTCGATGAGGAACGTCGAGAGCAGTCCCGGGTATACCAGGACGAGAAGCGATCTCGAGGCGATGTCTATGCTGGTCTCGAATCCGTCCGCTTCTCCTTTGAAGATCTGTATAATCATCACCATCGCGGCAAGAAGCACGAACAGATAGTAGGTGAACGTGCGCGGAAGGTCGTTGTACAGTACTATGAAGTGGAACAGCATCAGAAGGGGAGCAAGGTATGTGACCCTGCTGACCTTGCCTTTCCTGCCGACCATGTCGTTCATCTCGATCACGCCGAAAAGGCATGCCACGATCGCGACGCATGCGAATGCCAGATGGTTCATCTGCGGCAGGAAGAAGATTACTATGAAAAGCAGCGGCAAAGCCACCACTGCGGTTGTTATTCTTTTTGCTAGGGACGTCAAACCAAACCTCCGAAGCGCCTGACTCTGGAGCTGTAGTCCTTCTTGATCCTTTCAATCATCGTCTCATCCCAGTCCGGCCAGTATTCGTCGTAAAAGCCTAGTTCCGCATATGCCGAATCGAACAGAAGAAAATTGGAAAGCCTTACTTCTCCCGCGCTCCTGACTATAAAGTCTACTACAGGAATATCCGGGTTGTCAAACTTGCTCCTGATAAGTTCGGGCGTTACCTGGGTAACTCCCTCCGCGACGAGGGCATTCACTGCCCTGCATATCTCGTCGTACCCGCCGTAGTTTATCGCAAGCTGAAGAACGAGCTTGTCGTTGGCGGCGCTCTCATCCACGGCCTTGTCGAGGTTCCTGAGCGCCTCGGGAGGAAGACCCTCCCTGTTGCCGAGAAGTCTTATGGCGACGCCCATTTCGTTCAGCGCCCTTATTTCTCCGTAGACCTTGTTCGTGAAGAGGGTCATGAGATAGTTGACCTCAGCTTCTGGTCTTTTCCAGTTCTCTGTAGAGAAGCAGTATACCGTAAGGTATCTTATGCCGTTGTCGATGCAACCCTGGACGACCTTCTTGAGCGCCTTGAGACCCTGCAGATGACCTGCCGTGCGCGGCAGTCCCTTGCTCTTGGCCCATCGGCCGTTGCCGTCCATGATGATCGCAAGGTGTACGAGTTCCTTTGCCATTTCCCCTCCCCGGCATTATACGAATGCTCCCACCCCCGAAGAGGTGGGAGTACGCGATCATATCTCCATGATCTCTTTTTCTTTCGCCTCGGCGATCTTTGCAACCTCGGCAATGGCGTTGTCCGTGAGCTTCTGGACTTTCGTCTCTCCGTCCTTCTGCTCGTCCTCGCTGATCTCGCTCGACTTCTGGAGCTTCTTGAGCTCGTCGATAGCGTCTCTGCGGACGTTGCGGATGGCGACCTTGGCGCCCTCAGCTGTCTGCTTCGCGCTCTTGGCAAGCTCTTTTCTCCTCTGCTCGGTGAGAGCGGGGAAGTTCACTCTGATGAGCTTTCCGTCGTTGTTCGGATTGAGTCCGAGCTCGGACTTCTGGATCGCTTTCTCGATAAGAGGAAGAACGCTCTTGTCCCAGGGCTGGATCACCACAAGGCGTGCCTCAGGAACGGAGATCGAAGCAACCTGGTTGAGCGGGGTGGGGGCACCGTAGTAGTCGACGGTGAGCTTCTCGAAGAGAGAAGCATTCGCTCTTCCAGTCCTGAGGTTCTGGTAATCGGCGCTCAGGCTCTGGATGCACTTGTTCATCCTCTTTTCGCAGTTGTCAAGTACGCTTTCGAGCATGTGGGACCTCCTTAGTTGAGTCCGGCCTGGAAAACGACGTAGGAAGAAATCTCAAGCTTGGCGCCGTACTTCTTTCCCATCTCCTGGCATACCTGCTTGACGCTCTTGGTATCGTCCTTGACGAAAGCCTGGTCCTCGAAGCAGATTTCCTTGTAGAGCTTGGAAAGCTTTCCGCGGATGATTCCCTCCTTGACCTTCTCGGGCTTGGAAGCAAGCTTCTCGTCGGCCGCTACCTGGGCAGTGAAGATGGAGAGCTGCTCGTCCTCGTAGCTCTTCTCGACAGCCTTGTCGTTGAGGTACTGCGGCTTGTATGCGGCTGCGTGGAGTGCAAGGTCGTGGCAGAGCTCCTTCACGTCGTCGTTCTCGAAGATCTCGCTCTTGTCGGATGAGAAGCTGACGAGTACCGCGACAGCGCCTTCGCCGTGTACATATGTTGCCGCATAGTCCGCAACATCGACGACCTGGAGGCGTGCGATGTTCATGTTTTCCTTGATGATTGCGATGAGACCGTCGACCATGCCCTTGAGCTCGTCGTTGACCTCTGTGTATCCCTTCTTGAGAATCACGTCGCACATGTCCTCACCGAGTTTCTTGAAGTCGTCGTTCTTGGCGACGAAATCGGTCTCGCAGGAAAGAGAGAGAAGAACAGCCTTGTGGCCCTCGGCCTTGACGAATACTCTTCCGTTCTCCGTCGCTCTGTCCTGTCTCTTCGCGACTGCCGCAAGGCCCATCTCCTTGAGGATCTTCTCGGCCTGTGCGAAGTCTCCGTCAGCCTGGGTGAGGGCCTTCTTGCAGTCCATCATTCCGGCTCCGGTCACATCTCTGAGCTTCTTTACGTCTGCTGCGCTGATGTTTGCCATAGAATCACTCCTTGTCTTCTTCGTTCTCTTCGGGAACGTAGTTGGCGAAGTCCTCGATCTCGACTTCCTTGTCCTTGTCCTCGATCGGGGAGGATGCGATCTCCTCTTCCTCGTCAAGGCTCTCGATGATCTGGATTCCAGCCTCGCTGTCTGCGTCGATGACTGCGTTGGCGATGATCTCGACGAAGAGGCTGATCGCTCTGATGGCGTCGTCGTTGCCCGGGATCGGGTAGTCGATGTCCGTGGGGTCGCAGTTAGTGTCGACAACTGCGATGATTGGGATGCCGAGCCTCTTGGCTTCTGCGACTGCAGTGGCTTCCTTCTTTGTATCTATGATGAAAAGTGCTCCGGGGAGCTCCTTCATGTCCTTGATTCCGCCGAGGTTCTTGTCGAGCTTTGCCTTCTGCTTCGTGAGAAGAGCGACTTCCTTCTTTGTGAGGGACTCGAATGTACCGTCGGCTTCCATTCTCTCGATCTTCTTGAGCTTTGCGATGCTCTTCTTGATTGTGGTGAAGTTTGTAAGCATTCCTCCGAGCCAGCGGTTGGAGACGTAGGGCATGCCGCATCTCTTGGCCTCTTCCTCGATGGCCTGCTGGGCCTGCTTCTTGGTGCCTACGAAAAGGATCTGCTTGCCGTTCTTGACCTGGGCTCTTACAGCCTCGTATGCCTCGACGATGCAAGCGCTCGTCTTCTGCAGGTCGATGATGTGAATTCCGTTTCTCTCAGTAAAGATGAAACGAGCCATCTTCGGATTCCATCTCTTGGTCTGATGTCCGAAGTGTACGCCTGACTCAAGCAGGCTCTTCATGGTTACTACTGCCATAGTAATCCTCCATAACGCGCGGATGGATATTTTCCATCCTCCTACACTGTATCTCACCCGTACGGGCGGAAATTCTGCGCGAAGCACAGTGACTCTGATGATATACGAAAAAGCGCGCTTGTTCAATAGCGGGCGAGGGGCGTTCTGCCGCTGCTTGCGGACTACCCCTCCGCCTGTCAGTATGTCGTGCTTTCTCCCCGCGAGATCCTGTCGATGTCGTACGGGGTCGTCTGGTATACGAAGTAGTTGAGCCAGTTGGAATAAAGCAGATTGGCGTGGCTTCTCCAGGTCATGTGAGGGATTCTCTCGGGATTGTCGTCCGGAAAGTAGTTTTTCGGTATGTCGATGTCCTTTCCCTGGCTGATGTCCCTCAGGTATTCCATTTTCAGCGTGTCCCTGTCGTATTCGCTGTGACCTGTTATGAATATCTGTTTGCCCTTGTCCGTAGCCATGGCATAGACGCCCGCCTCCTCGCTGGATGAGAAAAGCTTGAGCCTCTTTTCTTTTCTTATGTCCTCTATGTCCACGGTCGTATGGCGTGAATGCGGAACCCAGAACTCGTCGTCGAAACCTCTGAGCAGAATTGGGTTGGAGTAGTCCACCCGGTGCTTGAAAACCCCGAAAAGTTTTTTCTCCAGAGGTTTCTTGGGAATGCCGAAATGGTAGTATAGGGCGGCCTGCGCACCCCAGCATATGTGGAAGGTGGAGTGCACGTGGGTCTTCGTCCATTCCATGATCGAACATAGCTCGTCCCAGTACTCGACCTCCTCGAACTCCATCTTCTCCACGGGGGCACCCGTGATGATGAAGCCATCGAAGAATCGGTCCTTTATTTCGTCGAAGGTCTCGTAGAAGGCCAGCATGTGCTCTTCGCTGGTGTTCTTTGCCTTGTGCGAGCTTACCTGCACGAGCGTCAGATGCACCTGAAGCGGAGTGTTTCCGAGAAGCCTTGAGAGCTGTGTCTCTGTCGTGACCTTCGTGGGCATGAGGTTCAGCAGGCCGATTTCCAGCGGTCTGATGTCCTGGCTGTAGGCCCTTTCCTCGGTCATCGTGAAGATGTTCTCGCTCTCGAGAACCTTACGCGCCGGCAGATTGGTTGGAATCCTTATCGGCATCAGACCTCCTCGAGCGCCTGGTCGATGTCCGAGATTATGTCTTCGATGTCCTCGAGCCCGACGCTGAGACGGATGAATTCCGGCTTGATTCCCGCATTCTCCAGCTGTTCGTCGGTGAGCTGTCTGTGCGTGGTCGACGCAGGGTGAAGTACACAGGTACGGAGATCGGCGACATGTACGACGATCCTGGCCATCTTGAGGGAATCCATGAAGCGCTGTGCACCTTCCTTTCCGTTGACTGTACCGAATGAGATTACGCCTGAGTATCCTCCTTCCAGATACTTGGATGCCAGGGCATGCCATCTGTCGCTTTCGAGACCGGGATAGTTTATCCAGGCGACCTTCGGATGCTTGCTGAGGTGCCTTGCGACCGCCATGGCGTTCTCGCTGTGCCGCTGCATCCTGATGTGCAGCGTCTCGAGCCCCATGTTGAGAAGGAATGCCGGGATGGCCTCAGGAGTCGATCCGAAGTCTCGCATCAGCTGGGTGCGGCACTTCGTGATGTATGCGGCTTTGCCGAAGCTTTCGGTGTACACGATGCCGTGGTAGCTTTCATCCGGCTCTGTGAGACCCGGATAGTCCTTCCAGTCGAAGTTTCCGCTGTCGATTATCATTCCTCCGACTACCTCCGCGTGTCCGTCCATGTACTTGCTTGTCGAGTGCACGACGATGTCTGCTCCCCATTCGAACGGGCGGCAGAGGATCGGGGTCGCGAAAGTGTTGTCCACGACAAGAGGAATGCCAAGCGAGTGCGCAAGATCGGCATAGCGCCTGATGTCGAGCATCTCGAGGGAAGGATTTGCAAGAGTCTCCGCAAAGAGCAGGGTGGTCCTGTCGTCCGCAAGCGCCCTGATCTCGTCGTCGCTCATCGAGTAGTTGATGAACCTCGCTTCTATGCCGAGCTTCTTCATCGTGACGGAGAAGAGGTTTGTGGTGCCTCCGTAGAGATTTGAGAAGCACAGGAAGTTGTCGCCCGATTCGGTGATGTTGAGAATCGATATAAGGGACGCTGCCTGTCCGGACGAGGTCATCATTGCGCCGACTCCGCCTTCGAGTGCGTTGACCTTGGTCTCTACTGCAGCGACCGTCGGATTGGATATCCTTGAATACATGTGCCCGTCCTGCGTCAGGTCGAAGAGCTTGGCAAGCTCCTCCGAGCTGTCGTAGGCATAAGTCGTCGACTGGAATATCGGAAGTACCCTTGGCTCCCCGTTCTTCGGCACGTAGCCGGTCTGTATGCATTTAGTTGCTGTCTTCATGGGGGCAGAATAGCACTTAGAGATGAAAAAATCGACAATGGAAGCGAAAGTTTGCGAAAAATAAAAACCCCAGTTCCTTTGGAAACCGGGGCATCGCATAAGGGCAAATCCGTGTCGACCATTTTGCGAATTGCGCTTTGGACCTCTCCAAAACGACTACGGCAGTCCCTCTATCTAGGCGACCTGATTCTCCATCATTCAAGCCGTTACTTACTATATAACATCACTTCGATATTTTGTAAATATTGTTTTTATATAAAATACTAACCTTTCGATATAAGATGATTTTAGATATTTCTTTGCATTGCAAGGATATAGATAAGCGGTATGCAAAAGGCACTTTTCCGACACTTCCGAATAAATGAAAGCTAATTCCTTATGGCATAACAAAATACACATTTAGACAAATGAGATTGAAAATTGATGGAAATTTTTTCATTAATTCCTTTCAGTACCTCGATTAATATCGACATCAAGGCCATTTCAACCAAATTTGAAAAGGTTACATACTTTTTTGTATTTTCCATAGGGAAACATAACGGGCAAAATACCGTCGAATTTCATTGCCATACGTTCTCCTTGTTGAATATTTGAACCAACTGAAATATATTGGATTCTGTTATGAAAGGATTCTTTATCAAAAAGGCATTCTTCGACGGGTGGGACAATCTCATCGGTCTTGTCGGAATGAACCTCGTATACATGGTTCTGCTGGTGGTCGGTTTCTATGCATTCGGCCTTGGAAGCGTCAACATCGTTCTGGGCTATGCGCTTGCCGCTCTGGTATGGCTTGTTGCATGCATCCTGATGGGAGGGACGGCCGCTGCCGTCAAGAACTATTCGGACTACAGGAAAGAGGCTTTTGCCACAATAAAGAGCTCGATCCGCAGGAACCTCCGTCATTCGCTGTTCTACTTTGCCTTCACGATGATACTCTTCGTGATGGGCTTCATCGTGATCCCGTTCTATTTCATGATAGACAATCCTGTCTCGATGGTCATAAGCGTCGTGCTGTTCTGGTTCGTCGTCATTGTCCTGCTTGCCGCTCCCTACTATTTCGCGCTCATGTGCGCCCTTCCCGGCGACAGGCCGCTCAAGACTTTCAAAAAGTGCTTCATAATCCTTCTCGACAACACCGGCTTCACGATTTTCTTTGCAATATACAATCTGATCTGCATTGCTCTTTCCGTTTTCACGCTCGGCATGGTGCCCGGACTGTCCGGAATGCAGCTTGCCGCGCAGGATGCAATCAAGCTTCTGATGTTCAAGTACGACTACATAGAGGCGAACCCCGACTGCGACAGAAAGCATCTCAATTGGGACGATCTTCTCTTCGACGAGAAGGAGAAGGTCGGTCCGAGAAGCCTGAAGAGCATGATCTTCCCTTGGAAGGACTGACGTGAAGGAGATCGAGATCAAGGCCCGGGTGTCCGATCGCGCGGGTATGGAGAGGCGTCTTGGGCGCATCTGCGGCTGCGAGGGCGGTCCTGTCGCGAAGGACGATCTTTACTTCCGCCGTCCCGGGGAGATTTTGCAGGCGCTGCGGATGAGGAACAATTCCGGTGTCCTTGAATTTACGGCCAAGGAGACCGTGAAGGAAGGCGGGTTCGAGAACAACTTTGAACGCGAGTTTTCCACCTCGATCGACCAGTGGGAAAAAGCCAAGGCATTCTTTCTCACGTTGGGCTATGTCGTCCACTTCGAGAAGAGGAAAAGAGGACTTGAGTGGACGTACGACGGCGTCCACATAGAGCTTCTCGAGGTCAACGACCTCGGCGCGTTCCTGGAGATGGAGATCCTCGCTCCCGAGGATATCGACGAGGAAGGCATACGCGAGGCTAGGGAAAAGCTATATTCCCTGCTTCACGAAGCGGGCCTTGAGGACGGGGACGTGGAGATGAGAAGCTATCGCTCGATGATCCTCGGCGAAGAATGGGAATAGAAGACTTGGAAAGAAAGAAGGTAACAATATATACGGACGGGGCCTGCAGCGGCAATCCCGGACCGGGCGGATGGGGTGCGATACTCCGCTACGGGGACGCCATGAAGGAGCTGAGCGGTGGCGAGGCCCACACGACGAACAACCGCATGGAGCTCCTTGGCGCCATCACTGCGCTCTCCGCGCTCAAGACCGCATGCTCCGTCGAGCTTTACTCCGACTCCAAATACCTTGTCGACAGCATCAACAAGGGCTGGGTGTACGCATGGGAGAAGCTGGGCTTCAGAAAGAAGGGCAAGGATGTACCGAACACCGATCTCTGGAAGGAGATCCTGAGGCTGACGAGAATTCACGATGTGACCTTCATCTGGGTGAAGGGACATGCGGAGAACGAGTTCAACAACCGCTGCGACGAACTTGCCGTCGCAGAATCGAGGAAGTTCAAGTAAGAGTAAGCGCAATTCATTCAAGCGGATATGCATCGTGCGATCGTCACGATGCTTTTTTTTCGTCTCGTTTCAGTCCTGGAGCATGTGGCACGATGGCATCGCATCGGCCACCGCTTTCACTTCTTGGCGATTAGAGAGAATGCGACGAAGGCGAAAAGAAGGTATACGACGACGGCTATTATCGAAGCTTCCGCTCCGAACGCGCCGCCTGTGAAGAGCATGTTGTCGGAGTCGATAACCATGGACGCTATCGCATTGCTGTCTGCGACAGGCCCGACAGATATCAGACTGCCCGTCATGAAAAAGTTCCACACGGAGTGCATGATCATGGTGTTGGCCAGAGAGCCTGATTCGTACCTTACAAGAGCAAACAGAATCGCGATGATGCTTCCCGACATCACAACCTGAAGGCTGTCGATCGGCGAATAGCCTCTTCCGACGATGTGGAGGAGCGCGAAGATCACGGACGTCGAGACGATCGCGACCGCAGGGGAGAAACGCTTTTCGAGCGCGTACATCATCACGCCGCGGAATATCAATTCCTCGGAAAATCCGGCAGCAAGGGAGACAGTGAAAAGTGTCCTTGAAAGGATGGTTACGTTCTCGATCGCACTGTGGTCGTTGAATCTGAGGTCTCCGCTGAAGACCATGTAGCAGAGCAGAACTGCGATCGGCATGATCGCCGATACTCCTATCCAGAGCGGAGACGGCTTCTTTCCGAGCCCGATATCTTCGAGGCTGAAAAGACCCGTCTTTCTGGATACGAACAGGACGGCATAGAAGCACAGCGCCGCATACAGCGCTCCTGAAACAAGATAGGTTACGGGAGATGGAGGAAGAATGTATGAAATGCCGAAAGAAATCATCTGTCCGACAACAAGAAGGAGAATCGATGACAGCACCATCGCAGTCATTTTCAATGTGCTCACTTGACGCGGCCTCCGTGGCCGATATGCCTTGCAAGGCTTTTCCCTCCAGATGCGATACCCGGAGAGGTTGGAGGAAATGTCCCATCGCCGGATCTTCGGCCGCAGTTTGTTACTGTATGGCAGCTTCTTGTCTGATTATATATGGGAAAACCGTGCCAAGACGTTTTTTTACGCTTTTTCGTGAAAAAAAAGGTGAATTGTGCCTTTTGTCCGGCGAGAAATACCGCTTAGTATGGGAATATCGAATATGTGGAAGAAGCAAGAGGAATGAAGCGCGGGTCGAGAGGCGATCTCCTGAGAAACGGAGGAACGGATGGAAAAGTGCTCTCCTCAGACTTCTCTTCCATCTTTCCGTCCACATGCGTGATAGCGTATCTGGCGTTGAGGAAACTCTTCTTTTCAAGAGGTGTCACGTCCTGGACCGTACGCAGTCTCGGGAATACGGTGTCCGTTTCTTCTGTGTCGTCCAGAAGCGTCTCGAAGAAAGGATGGCTTTCTGCAAGATGGGCTATCGCCGTCCGGTCTTCCCAGTCGAGGGCTAGCATGTAGAAGGCAAGCTCGTCGGCTTCGCTCTTCATGCCGCGCTCCTCGAGCGAGGCCAGATAGAGCTTGTTTATTTCTTCATCGGCCGGGATCGTAGAGTGTATCTCCGAAAGCTTGGAAAAGTACAGATCGTCTTCCCCCATTTCTCTATATGCATAAAGCTCGAGGAAATCGAGTCTCAGGTAATCCGGATAAAGCTCCAGAGCCTCCTCTGCGACCTCCACGGCAGCTTCGAAATTGCCTTGTTCGAGTTCCAGGAAGGCAAGATTGTAATATAGCTCTTTGTAGCCGTATTTCTCGATGTTCTTCTGATAGAGTAACCTGTCCTTGTCGTAGTTCCCTTCGACAAGGACGAGGATGTCGTTTACCTCCGGCGTGCTGCAGGAGGCGAGCAGAAGTGCCATGACGGCTATGAGAAATCGTTTCAGCCTACCTGAGAACGGTCTTTTCAATTTCCATCACCTGGTCGCGGTAGAGATTGACGATGTTCTGTCCGTAGTCGGCAATCAGCTGGATCATGTTCCTCGGGTTGTCGGCGCTGTCTATTCCGTTCAGGCGATCGCCTGCATCTCCGAGTCCCGGAAGGATGTATGCCTTGTCGTTGAGGACGGGATCCATCCAGAGGGTATATACCTCCGCTTCCGGAATGGCCCTCGTGATCCTTAGGGCTCCCTTCAGGGCGGAGATGACGTTGATGAACTTTATTGAACGCGGCTTGATTCCGCTGTCCTTCAGGAACTTGACGATCGTCACGAGGCTTCCACCTGTCGCGTTCATCGGGTCGGCGAAGATCAGATCCTTTCCGTCGAGTTTCTCAAGCGAGAAGAAGCTCTTGTCGAGGTCGAGGATGTAATCCATGTTGTTCTCGTTCTTCGATTCGTCTCTCTTGATCTTGAAAAGCGCGAACGGGGTGATGAAGTCGTCGCTTGAGTAGTCCTGTGCCTCCTTGCTTATGATCATGGATGGAAGAAGAGCTCCGCGGAGCATCACGCACATCACTGCGTTATGGACCATGTCGTCGACGTTCGGAATCCTGTGCACCGCATAATTGCGGACCGGGACCGTCACCGGCGTCATCTGGATTATGCTTCTCTTATGCGACAGCCTCTGGTCGGCGAACACGTGGGCGAAGAGTATCTCGTATGCTCGCTGTATGTAATATAGGAATTCTTCATGTCCCGTTCTCGGGTCGCGCAGCTTTGCGATTATCCTGGAGCAGCCTCCGTGCAGCTCGTCCGGAGTATCGAAGGAATACACGTGTATCCTGTCGTTCTCCTTGACGATCTCCTCGAGCTTGTGACCGATGTCCCGGGCGCTTTTTTCGAGCGTCTTTGTGTTGTTGATCATGTCCTGTCCGTTCTCGATGGCCTTGCAGCAATCGAGACTCTCCGCATACATGCCTTCGATTTCCGCAAGATGCTTCTTGTCGATGTCCTGGAGAAAACCGTCCAGGTCGGTTGCGTGTAGAATGATTCTGTTATTGTTCATAGTAAAGATCCTGCAGGAAATTATAAGTTAAAAAAGGCCTGTGTACAATTCACTTTTGTCCATCAACATGGTAATATCCGAAACGTAATACCAGTAAAGAGGAAGGGAAGAGATATGAATCTAGTTTTCCTGGGCCCTCCGGGAGCCGGAAAGGGCACAATAGCAGCCATTGCAAAGGACGCCTTTGCAATCCCTCACATTTCGACCGGAGACATCTTCAGGGCGAACATCAAGAACGAGACCGAGCTTGGAAAGCTGGTCAAGGAGATCATGGCGAGCGGCAACCTCGTACCTGACGAGGTTACGATCAAGATGGTCGAAGGCAGACTGGGAGAGGAGGATGCCAAGAAAGGCTATATCCTCGATGGCTTCCCTCGCACGATTCCGCAGGCCGATGCGCTTTCCCGGATGAGCAATGTCGATAAGGTAATCAATTTCGTGCTTCCGAAAGAGGAGATTCTCAAGCGCCTTTCCGGACGCCGCGTCTGCAAGAGCACCGGCAGGACATACCACATCATATACAATCCTCCCAAGGTGGAGGGAATCGACGACGAGACCGGCGAGCCTCTGATTCAGAGAGACGACGATAAGGAGGAGGCGATCCTCAACCGGCTCGAGGTATATGAGAAGAGCACCGCGCCCCTCATCGAGTACTACAAGGCCAAAGGCCTTCTCGTGGATCTCGACTGCTCAGGCAAGCCTGAGGACATCCTCGAGGACCTCAAGAAGATCCTTCTTTAAGAAATGCGATCTGAAACACCGCAGGTGACCCTGCGGTGTTTTTTTTCTCGTTGCAGAGCGTAGAGACAGATGTCGGGCTAGAAGACGCAAAGAGTGCCGAACGTGTTGTTGCAAGCCGCATAGGTTTCGAATGGTGGATATGATGAAGCTGTTTTTCTGAAGCTTCTACGTTTTCTTGTTCCCAGGACCGGGACTGTTCTCAATTACTCGGCAATTGCCGATGAAGCGGGCAGCAGCACGTATAAGGTGAAGCTTCTGATAAACCTTCTGTTTTCATATATGATAATATTTCTTCTTGAGCCATACTTGGGAAATGCATTGAAATCCCTGGTCAAGACTCCTCGGGTATGCTTTACCGATTCCGGTCTATGTTGCTACTATCTGCTTGGAATCGATGGGGTAGGATCTTTCCTGGCAAATCCTCTTAAGGGACGTATTTTCGAAACTTATGTGATCGACGAGATGATCCGCAATGCCAGGAACAATGGCGGTGATGCGGAATTCCATTTCTACAGGGAAGGAGGAAATAGACGCAAGTCCGATGACGAATGTCGCAGAGACAGATCTTGTAAAGAAAGCCGGCGGAAGGCTCTATCCGTTCGAGATAAAGCTGTGTGCAACACCGACTTTCTCCATGGCAAGTCATTTTACGGTATTGGGCACTTCTGAGATGGGAAAAATCATATGCATGAGCGAAAAGAAGACAATACTCGGAAAGAACCTGCCCGTCATGCCGATATCGCTGGTCTAAAGGCAAAGGATGATTCTTTTTGGCGGATATGCTTCAGTGAATTCTTTTCATTATGGTTTTCGATCCTGCATCTGTTTTCCTAAGGTACATCGTATCGGCATCATCGAAAAAAAAGTAATAGACGCCAACGGATGCACCACTATTAATGATCGTAAGAGAAAGTTTGTTCCCTGAAACACTATAATTGCATATATTTGGGCTCCCATTATCTACAATCTTTTCAACAAGATTAGTGTTCTCGAAGATGAGCGAGATATGGTTCTGTCCTTCATAGCCCTCCCATTCTCCGACCATCAAACGTTCATAGTCCAAATCCGTATAACCAATGAACTCTGTTTGCATGGGCTGCTCGCAACTTGCTAGAATCAATGCAATAGAACAGATAAGTGCAATGTATTTTCTCATGATAGTCCCCGGTAGTCGTATGCTTGCCTTATAAGAAATGTCGAATAATCGAGCATGCCCTCATTTTCGATATAGATAATGTAATCACCGTTTCCCCAATGGCCTTTTGATGATACATCCTTTGCCATGTTCTGTGGATCCTGTAGCTTTCCTTCCGGAAGGTTCAATGCTATCTGCAATTTGTTTTTTTGTATTACAACATCACATATGTTCGAGTATGACTTGAAGGCAATGTAAAATTTCCGTGGTTCAATGGAGATATTTCCGAAAGATATGATTCTTCTTTTTAATTCGTCGTAGAGCGACCTGGTCTTGTTCGTACCTTTTGATAGATGTTTTTCTTCTGTAAAGCAAACTTCGCTGGTGTCTCTTATTTCATTTGCCATTTTCTCGTCCAGAATTTCATGTCCTTCCGGATTCATTTTCCTGAGCCGGTCCAGCGTTCCTGATATTGATGCGATCTTGTAAAGAATTTCATATGCGTCTTCTGCAGAAATGTTGTAAAACTCACGTATTCGAGGTTTCCCATCAAATGTTTCAATGGCCCTGAGTTCGGGATTCAGCTTATCGATCAGACTATGGACATCCCTGTCCTTTAGTCGTTCATTCACTTCATATATGCAATAAACTCTGAAGGCGAAAGGAAGACAAGCGCTGTTGTTGAATTCCTTGAGCCTTTTCTCAAGGTTGTCTGCATATCCTATTTTCACATACTCAGGAAAGGAAGGATTTGTAAGAACATAAATTACACCTTTAGCCATTTTCAACGTCCTTTTCTAATCATATTCCACTTTCAATCATGGGTAAAGATATGTAATCAATACATAAAAGTTGATTGTGCGATGCTTTACAATCAATTTTGAAATTCTGGAAAAGAGGTGAAAAACAATTACAATGAAATCATTTTGTTTGATAGTTTTAAAGGGATACCAAGAACCGATTGAAATATTATGTTGCTCAAAAAGACCATGCCGATTTCAGTTTTTCTGCAATGATCGATGAATCGACATGGTTTTCCTATACTGCGGCAAGCCTGGTCGTTGTACGTACGAATCTTGCCGGTATGGGATGCTCAAGAGACCAAATTATGTTCATCGGTGATGAGCCGGAACTACTTTTGAATATTGCTGGTCCAAGATATGTATACAATTCAGCGTTGGCTTTCTTTGTATCCGGATCGCGTTTTTCCTTTCTTACGAAAAGCAGTACCTTGGTCTCGCCATGACCAGCTTTCTTGTACCGCATACCCGTCGGTGAGTTTGCAGATGTAGTACTCTGGCTTTGCCAATGGAAAAGTACGTCATTGATCGAATAGTCGTTGTACATAGTGGATGGAGAGTAATCCTTTTCTGCCTTATTTAACGTGATGAACAA
>CASEKE010000042.1 GCA_949288415.1 uncultured Spirochaetales bacterium | reverse complement strand
TGCCTCCTTCGACCACTCGGACATCTCTCCGGATAAAGAAAAAACCCGCAGGACAGCTGCGAGTTTCACTGATCGAGACCAAGAGGATTCGAACCTCCGACCCTCAGTTCCGCAAACTGATGCTCTATCCAGCTGAGCTATAGTCTCAAAAGAAACGGAAAGGGGGGGATTCGAACCCCCGGACCCGGGTTTAGCAGGTCAACTCCTTAGCAGGGAGCCCGATTCGGCCTCTCTCGCACCTTTCCATGACCTTGCGATTTCGGAGAGAGAGGGATTCGAACCCCCGGTGAGTTGCCCCACAGCAGTTTTCAAGACTGCCACCTTCGACCGCTCGGACATCTCTCCAAAACAAGCTTTTACATGCTATGAAAGAAACAAATGTTTGTCAAGTACCAAAAAAGGAAGCATAAAGTTAACTTCATACACTGTTTCCTTTTATCGCCATGGGATACCTTTTTTTCCTGCTGAGCTGGCCTTCTCTCCCTCATTCGGAGGTCGCGGTAGCTTGGGAACTTTTCACATCCGCAATCTTTTCTGCTTCTGCAACGACCTTCTCGTACGGGGCTACGATGTATCCGGAAAGACGTCCCTTCAGTTTCCTTTGTACAGCGGGGATGGCGACAAGAGTACCTACGAGCTGCATCTGCAGAATACGCTTCCTCTCCCTCTGAGGGAAATCGTACAGCCCGTTCTTCCTGTAGAAGCGATGGTCCGCCTTCATGAGTCCTCTCATGACATATATGAGATCCCGGAAAATCTTCATTCCGCCTACGCCATAGAAATTTGCGGGTCGACTGAGATGGCGCTCCATGGCAAACTCAAGACCAAGAGCCAAGGCCTTGACGGATGACGCCGCATCGTCCTCGTCGGTTGCGATTCCAGCAAGATAATTTCCGCCGACCTCGCTTCTTGCCTCCAGAATCATCCGCAGGTTTGCTTCTTTTCCGTAATCTCCGCTTATTATGTATCCTACAGGAGTACCGTGCGTGACTGTCCTGTGACCGTTGCAGAACTGTCTGTCATCATAGCACTTGAAGCTCGAATGCGCATAATGACAGGATATAGTGAACGCATACACGATCGCATCGGACTTCTGTATGTCATTCCTCAGAAGAGACTCGAAACCGTCCTTGTAGACGCACGAGCCCGTAACGGCGCAACCGAAACACCCGAGGCAGCCGCCCTGGAACGGGAACCTGCGAAGGTTCACCACATGGCTGCCATACGGGAGCATAGCCCGGAAACCGGCTATCATGTCGATGAGAACTCTGTCGTCATCCGTATAGCTGCACACGATCACGACCTCCTTTCCCTCCTTCTTCGGCACCTGCCGGATCGGAGGCATCGAAACCGTGTGCCTCGCTTCGACCTGCGAAGGACTTCTCTGCTCGGCAAGTCCATTGGAACACGAGAACATCAGCTGGTCGAAAAACATTTCAGCCTCGTGCCGTCCTTTGTCGCATAGAAGATCCTCCATATCTGCGGAAAGTCCTCTTATCACTCTGAGTCCCAGATCGAGGCAGTTCTCCTCCATGAACCTATGCGCAGTAACGTCGTAGAAATGCTTCGATGTGGATAGCTGCGATGCGAACCTGCCGGAGATATCCACATCGTTCTCCCAGATGAGCTCTATGAAACGATGCAACTGGAAAGGAACGATGAACGTGTATACAGGATAGAAAAACAGAATCAGATCGGCCCATTCGAGAGCCGCGGCAGCAGGACCGAAATCCTTTTCGTAGCTTCTTATACGCTGTGCCGCCGGAAGATATCGGAACTCGTGCTCACGATGCAGAGCCTCCAGGTATTTCGCTGTATGGACCGTTATGGAATCGTCCCCTTTGGGACTTCCGTTGACTACAAGTATCCTCAATCCGCACCTCCGGAAAAATCACGTCAAAAGATAGGTAGCCGCACAGGGAAAGGCAGTCGATGCCCTTCCACGACGGTATCGATCACTTCTGCCCGTAATAGGCGTCCTTGCCGTGCTTTCTGTAGTAGTGCTTGTTCCGAATCGATTCAGGAGCCCGGGATGCCTTCGGATCTATCTGCTCGGTAAGCAGGGCCATCTTAGCGACTTCCTCGAGGACCACAGCATTGTGCACAGCCTCGAAGCAATCCTTTCCCCATGTGAAGGGACCATGGTTGACACAAAGGACACCGGGGCATGAAAGTACGTCACGATTGCAGAACGTCTCGACTATCACCCTGCCGGTATTCTTCTCGTAGCATGAGGCGATCTCCTCGTCCGATAGCGGTCTTGCGCATGGGATATCTCCGTAGAAATAGTCCGCATGCGTCGTTCCGTAGCACGGAATCGCCCTTCCGGCCTGCGCCCAGGCCGTCGCATTCGTCGAATGCGTATGTACTATGCCTCCCAGCTCAGGGAAAGACTTGTACAGCTCGATATGGGTTGCAGTATCGCTCGAAGGCCTGAGTCTGCCTTCTACGACGTTGCCGTCGAAATCCACGACGACCATGTCATCGACTTTCATCGACTCGTAGTCGACTCCGCTAGGCTTGATGACCACAAGATTCTTCCGCCGATCGACGGCAGACACGTTTCCCCATGTAAAAGTGACAAGTCCATATCTTGGCAGCATGAGGTTCGCCCTGAGTACATTCTCCTTGAGTTCTTCAAGCATTTCTCATTCCCCGATCGCGTCTACCGCAGCCTTTTCGATCTCAAGCCCGGCAAGGTATCTTCTGTAATAGCTGGCGAAACCGCTGCAGTCGTCTTCCGTCGCCGTCACAGTGTTGCATTCAGCAGAGGAGAACACATCTTCGGCAAGGTATTCGGGAAGCGGCATGCTGTTTTTCGAAAGATAATCGGCCAATATGGCAATTCCCCAGGCACCGCCTTCCCCAGCGGTGGCAAGAGCCCTTACCGGAGTCTTCAGGGCAGCCGACATCATTCTCAGTCCGACTTCCGCTGTCTTGAAGTATCCCCCATGGCATGTCATCACATCGAGCTTCACTCCTTCCTTGTCGAAGAGTATATCAAGACCGACTCTCATGGCGGCAATCGCGGTATACAGTTCGCTTCTCATGAAGTTCGCCAAGTTGAAACGGGACGAGGCGGAGCGCACGAACATAGGTCTGCCGTCGTTGAGCCCCGTAATCGGCTCGCCGGAAATGTAGTTGTAGGAAAGGAGTCCACCGCAATCTGCATCGGCCTCGAGCGCACATGAAAGCAGCGTATCGTACAGTTTTCCCTTGCCTACTTCCACGCCCAGACTCCGAAGCACTTCGTTGAAGAGCGAAATCCATGCATCATAGCTTCCGGTGCAGTTGTTCGTATGAGCCATGGCGACGAGAGATCCATCAGGAGTTGTCACCAGATCAAGCTCGCCATATGCCTTCGTCAGCGGCTTTTCGAGAACGACCATCGCAAAGGCGGAAGTTCCCGCACTCACGTTTCCTGTCCGCGGGAGAACGGAGTCGGTGGCGATCATGCCGGTACCGGCATCGCCTTCGGGAGGACATAGCGGACATCCCGGTTCAAGATTGCCGCTTTCATCCAGCAGAAGAGCACCTTCCTTTGTCAGGTAACCTGCATTCTCCCCGGCAACAAGTACCTTCGGGAAAAGCCTGCGGACATCATAGCCGTACTTTTTCATGAAAAGCTCGGCATCCTTCTCGTCATAGTCCTTTTTCTCTATGTCGATGGGGAACATGCCGGAAGCATCTCCTATGCCGATGACCTTTTCTCCCGTAAGGAGCTTGTGGACATAAGCGGCAAGGGTGCTTACATGATCGAGCCTGGAAAGATAGCCTGCATCATTCTTTATCTCAAGAAGCAGATGGCTTATCGTCCAGCGCTGCGGAATCGGATAATCGAAAAGCTCTGTAAGCTCCTTCGACTCTTTTTCCGTAATTGTGTTTCTCCATGTCCTGAACGGAACAAGCAGCCGGCCTTCCGAATCGAATGCCATATAGCCGTGCATCATAGCGCTGACGCCAAGAGCGGAAAGCTTTTTCAAACCTATTCCGTATTTTTCCCTGACATCCTCGCACAGACTGCGATAGCAGTCCCTCAGACCATCGACGATATCGGTTTCGGAATAGGTCCATATCCCATTCTCATTGCGATTTTCCCAGTCGTGCGCTCCGCTTGCCACAGGCATCCGATCCGAAGCGATGAGAATTCCCTTTATTCGCGTTGAACCGAACTCTATTCCAAGAGTACAACGTCCGCCTTCTATCTCTGCTGCAATCTTCTCTTTTTCCATTCCAATCATCTCCAATATGCCTCATTATAGCGCAGAGTATCCTTGAAAGAACGAATATCCGTATTCCTGTCGATCACGACGGCCTCAATTCCCATGGTCTCCGCCCAAAGAAGCATCTGGTCCGTATCCAATTCGTAGCTGAAAGCGGTATGATGGGCACCTCCTGCAAGAATCCATGCTTCTGCTCCGGTCTTCAGATCGGGTTCCGGCCTCCAGTAGCATGTTGCCACAGGAAGACGCGGCATCTTCTGAGGGACCTTCAGGCACTCGACCTCGTTGATGATCAGACGGAAGCGATTGCCGAGATCCACAAGGCTTGTGGCTATTGCCTTGCCTTCCGGACAGGTGTAGACAAGTCTGGCAGGATCCTCTCTCTCACCCATCGACAGAGGACAGACCTTTATGGAAATATCGCCCTCTGCGACGGACGGGCAGACCTCCAGCATGTGGGCCTGGAGGATGGCCTCATGTCCCGGAACAAGATTATAGGTATAGTCCTCGAAGAAACTGGTTCTTCTGTTTCCCGTCATCATCTTCATGACGCGGACCATGGCCGCAGTCTTCCAGTCCCCTTCCGCACCGAAGCCGTACCCCTTCTCCATCAATCTCTGGATTGCAAGACCAGGAAGCTGTCTGAGACTTCCCAGATCTCCGAAGTGGGTGACGACGGAGTTGTATCCCCGCTCCGAAAGGAATTTCTCGAATCCGATCTCGATTCCTGCCTGGACCTCCACGTGGCGTCTGAATTCCGCCTCGTCCCGTCCCTCGAGAAGAATCTTGTACCGGGAATAGTATTCATCAGTCAGATTTCTTATCTGTGAGGGCGTTACGGCCTCGACGTATTTCGCAACATCGTTCACAGGATACGCGTCAACCACCCACCCGAACTTGAGCTCGGCCTCGACCTTGTCTCCTTCGGTCACCGCAACGGATCTCATGTTGTCGGCAAACCTGCATACCCTCACCTTCCCGGACTCGACGATTCCGATTGCAGTCTTCATCCATCCGACCAGTTGCCGGCGGACATCGTCGCTGCGCCAGTGTCCGACGATGACCTTCCTGGCTATCTTCATTCTCGTCATTATATGTCCGAATTCCCGGTCGCCATGTGCCGACTGGTTCTCGTTCATGAAATCCATATCTATCGTAGAGAACGGTAGAGCTTCGTTGTACTGGGTATGAAGGTGGCATATTGGTTTCGTGGCCGCCTTCAACCCCTTTATCCAATTCTTTGCAGGACTGAACGTATGCATCCATACGATGGTTCCCGCGCACTCCTCGTCGTTTCCCGCCTCCTTGAAGAAGTTGTATATCCCCTCTCTGGTAAGAAGAGTCGGCTTGTATACGACCTCGAAAGGCAGTCCGGCCTCCTTGTTCAGGTATTCGACGATTTCCTTGGCATGCAAAGCGACATGTTCCAGACACTCGTCTCCGTAAAGATCCTGACTGCCCGCGGCGAAATAGAATCTATATGCCATATCTCCTCCTGAAGAAAAATTTTCATTGCGTTATCGTTAACGCCAATTTAATTCTCAACTCTCCCGACCAATCTGTCAAGCATAATCATCAGAGACTGGGAACGACTATAGGACGAAGTCCTCAGAGCCAGCAATCAGTCGATGGGAGATTCTCCTTGATGAATATGTCGACGGGAAACACAGACAGCCCTCCGTCGATGCCCAAAACAAATTTTCTGTATAGATACATTATCGCATCGTATGCCTGAGATATTGGCCTTTGGCCGAGGATGGCGGCGATGGATCCGTCCTGAAGGCCTGAACGATTGAACGGGGAAAGGTCGAAACCGATGACGGTGAAACGTTCCGAGAGCTGCAATCTTTTCAATATTTCGCATGCGGCATGCGCGTTGTCGTTGACGACAAAGAGTCCATACCGAAGGTTCCTGTCGATTCCTTCCAGACGGGATTCGAGATCGTCCACTCTTTCGGCTGCGATGTTTATTACCTGTGCCCCGGGATTGAGTTGCCCGTAGTACCGGGAAAAATGAAGCGCACGCATCTTGCCGTTGAACGCGCTCGAAAATGTCTGGAAAGTGTATACGACGTCCAGATCGGGGGCAAGCAGACTCATCATCTTGGCTCCCGTAATACCGGCCATCTCCGTATTCTGGGAAAGGTCCACAAGCGGAGCCGCTTCCGGCATCGTGGAATCGATGAACACGAAAGGTATGTCCGGATGATCAGAAGCGACCCTGCGCATCATATCGGGAATCAACGGCGCAACGATGTAGGCAGTGATTTCCTTTTCGAAAAGCGAATCCGCCGCCTCCACGAAGGATTCGGGACGCGAACGGTCATAGAAAGCGTAATACAGCTCTATCTGCTGCTTTCTGAGTTCCTTCTCCCCGCCCTGGAATCCTCTGTATACCTGCTGCCAGTATCCGAATTCCGAATGCAGTTCCGGAATGAGCACTCCGAAGGCTATCTTCCTTCGACTGGAGAGCCTACTTGCCAGAGGATTGGGTTCGTAACCGCTTTCCTTCGCGATTCTGAGAATCTTCTCTACATTGGCCTGCGATACTCGACCCCTGTTGTGAAGAACCCTGTCGACCGTTCCTATCGAGACCCCTGCCAACTCGGCAATCTGCTTCAAATTCACTGCAAACCGTTCCTTTTGCCCGCCTTTAAAAAACATTGAAAAACATCCTCTTTGAAGGCGGGACATCGACTATTCTAACATCTGGCTTTCTATTTGCAAACCTTGTATCTCAGCACATTCCACGAAGCCTTGGAAACATGCACATTCCCGTCTTTGAGAGCCTTTGTTGTCGGCTTGACTGCATCGGGGGTTTGGGCATCGTTCACAGCCTTCAGGTCAAAACCTTCCATAGAGATGTGCTCAACGGGTTCCAGCGAAAGACCTTCGGCCTTCATTACGACATCCATATCCTCAGTGAGATTTCTGTTCAGGACGAACACGGTCAGATCTTCCGCGTTCTCGGAAAGAACTGCTACGGAATCCAGATAAGGGACATTCCGATGCTTTCTGGAGTCGTATGTCGCACAATCCACATCTACGCAGATCGCGGTCCCTCTTCCGTAGTTGGATGCATGGAGATAAGGATAATAAATCGTCTGTGCCCATGCTTTCTCATCGTCGGTCATGATCGGGGCTATCACGTTGACCAGCTGTGCCAGGCAAGCCATCCGGACTCTGTCGGAATGCTTCAGCAACGTGATAAGAAGACCTCCAACAAGCAGGGCATCCTCGAAGTTGTAGACATCCTCGAGCCTATGAGGCGCCTTCCCCCATTTCTCGAGTTTGCTGTCATGCTCCTTTGAGTGATACCAGACATTCCATTCATCGAAGGAAATGTTGATTGTCCTGTCCGAATGCTTCTCGGCCTTGACCGTATCACAGAACGCCACGACGGCCTTTATGAACTTGTCCATGGTCTCCGTCTCGGAAAGAAACGTCGGAGTATCGTCGTCAGGATTTCCGTAATATTCATGCATGGATATGAAATCCACATAGTCATAGACATGAGAAAGGACTGTCGTCTCCCATTTTCCATATGTAGGCATATGCGAATTGGAGCTTCCGCACGCAACGAGCTCGATATCAGGATCCGTCCACTTCATGAGTTTGGCAGCCTCGGCTGCTATTCGGCCATATTCTTCAGGAGTCTTTCCGCCCATCTGCCAGGGACCGTCCATCTCGTTTCCGAGGCACCACGTCTTTATTCCGTACGGCTTCTCCTTTCCATGGCTTCTTCTCAGCTCGCTCCAGTACGTTCCTCCCGGATAGTTCGCATATTCCACAAGATTACGGGCATTGTCCGGACCTCTGGTTCCGAGATTGACGGCCATCATCATGTCAGCTCCCACCTTGTCCAGCCATTTCTGGAATTCCTGCATTCCCACCTCGTTAGTCTCGGTTGTGAACCATGCAAGGTCCAGTCGTACAGGTCTCTTGTCCTTCGGACCGACACCGTCTTCCCAATTGTAGCCGGAAACGAAGTTGCCGCCAGGATATCTGACTATAGGTACATTGAGTTTCCTTACCAGCTCAATGACATCCTTTCGAAATCCATCCTCGTCGGAATTCGGATTACCTGGCTGGTAGATACCCTCGTACACGGCCCGTCCAAGATGCTCTATGAAAGAACCATAGATTCTTTCATCGATTTTCGAAATCTTCTTGTTGACGTCAATCGACATTCCTGCCTTCTGCATTCAAAATCCTCCTGTGATGGCTCAAGCGAGCCGTCGTTCCGAATCCATCGGGAAAACTACATATTTCCCCCGAGACCGCACATAGCTCTCCCGAGCAGATGAATTATGTCTTTCAGCTGTTCGGACGGACATCTGAAAGCAATTATTGATCGATGCGGTATCGTTAACTTTCCATGCGTTATCGTTAACGCCACTATGATACATTTTTCTCATGCTTTGCGTAGGATGTCAAGGTATTTTCATCATGCTCAACACTTTTTTCCTTGCAAAGCCGCCCGACGCAGTACTATCTTATAGATGTTCCGTTCGAGGCTTCCTTATGAAAAACAGATTTCTCTTTTTCCTTTGTGCCATCTTGGTAATGTCGATGGGCATCGTCGATACCCTACGAGGTTTGTTCGCTCCGCTCTTTTCCGGAGTATTCGGATTTTCGATCGAACAGATAACGCTCATCGTATCCCTGAGCTATCTAGGAAGTCTTTTCTGCCTATTTTCGGGCGGTCCCGCAATAAAGCGCCTTGGAGAAAGGAAAGCGGTCATAGCCTTCATCGTCATTCTGATCCTTGCCGTTGCGATGCTATTCCTAGGTTCGACGTACGTTCTTCTCGCCGCAGGATTCTTCCTTGCCGTAGGAATGACGACAATACTCAACATCTGCGTCAATCTCCTGGCAGACAACTTCAGCAGGGACGACACGATAAGATATGTCAACATCCTCTTCTTCATCCAGATGATCGGATTCATAGTACCTCAGTTCCTGCTTTCTCCTTTCGTCTATTCCAAATCCGTATGGCAGACTACGACGGCGACGATCGCAGTCGTTCTTGCACTGCTCGCCGTCGGATTCCACAGAGCGAAGATAGAGATTCCGGAAAAGAATGGAAACGGAAAGAACGAAGAAGGCAACGGGAACGGGAACGGGAAATCGCTTTTCAGTCTCGTCATGGTCACCCTCGTTCTGACATTCTACCTCATAGGAGAACATGGTACCATAAACTACTTCATGAGCTACGGGACCGTGGGGCTTGGCATGGATTCCGGTCTGGTAGGCATATATCTGGCAATCTTCTTTACCGGTATGATGATAGGTCGCCTAGCATTCAGCACGGTTATAGCAAAGATCGGGAACGTCCTTTCGATAATGCTCTCCCTTGCAGTCGCCCTGGCATCCTTCCTTCTCGTCTATCGGGCCGGCATGCTTCCGCTCATATTCGTCTCGGGGCTTGGATGCGCCATTGTCTATCCGACTTCGGTAGCAATGGCAAGGCTATGCGTGGAAAGAGAGAAAGGAGCGACTGCAACCACTCTTGCGATGGCATTCGCGAGCCTCGCGGACGTATTTTTCAACCTTGGATACGGCAAAGTTATTGACGCACTTGGCTTTTCCGTCGCCATTCTTGCGATTCCGCTCGCCATTGCGATCGGCCTGGTTTTCTCCATTGTCCTTCTCGTAGCCAAAGGCCGTAATCTGGGCTGATCCGCTATTGACGGCAGACTTCCGAAATGTTATTTTCTTCTTGTCGATTTGCGCTGCAAACAATCTACAGTACAAACTGATCAGGCTTCTGAAGACAGGGTATGCCGGGCCTTCTTGGCAGCGGGTTTCCGCGGGACAGTGAAAGTCAAGGAGGAAAAAATGGAAAAATCATATGACAGCAATCTTGCGATCCATGTCTCTGTAGTGACGATAATCGTCAACTTCGTTCTTTCGGCATTCAAACTGGCAGCAGGATTCATCGCATCTTCCGGAGCGATGATATCGGATGCCGTCCATTCAGCATCCGACGTGTTCTCGACACTGATCGTCATTGCGGGTGTCAAGATTTCGTCGAAGGCGCCGGACAAGGAGCATCAGTACGGCCATGAAAGGATGGAATGTGTTGCATCCATCATACTCGCCATAGTATTGGCGATCACAGGTCTTGCAATAGGAAAGACCGGAGTGGACAACATAATGCACCCTGAAAATCTTGCTGTTCCTGGAATTCTGGCCATGGTCGCGGCCGTGATAAGCATCGCCGTAAAGGAATGGCAGTACTGGTATACGAGGGCGGCTGCAAAGAAGTTGAATTCATCTGCTCTGATGGCCGACGCATGGCATCACAGATCCGATGCGCTCTCATCCGTAGGCGCTCTCATAGGCATACTAGGAGCAAGAATGGGCATTCCCGTGCTCGATCCGGTCGCTTCGGTAGTCATCTGCCTGTTCATCCTGAAAGCAGCATTCGACGTCTTCAAAGACAGCATCGACAAGCTCGTCGACAGGGCGGCGGACCAGAATACTGAAGAAAAGATCAGGGCCGCGGCTCTTTCCGTCGAAGGGGTCAAGGGAATCGACTCTCTCAGGACACGCCTGTTCGCAAGCAAGGTCTACGTAGACATGGAAATTTTGGTCGACGGAAACCTGACTCTGATCGATTCACACAGGATAGCAGAGGCCGTACACGCAAAGATAGAAAGCGATTTCGCGGACGTGAAGCACATCATGGTCCACGTCAATCCGTACATGCAGGAAAACGGCTGACCTGTTTTCTGACCATGTGTATCGTCGGATAAGGCAGTCCGCATCCATCGAGACCGCTTCTGGATGCAGGAACGAATCCCATCTTGCGGTAGAAACCATAGGCAGCCTCGTTCTGCTCGTTTACATCCACCCTATCGACCGAAAATGTGAATGCGTACTCCACCAGCCTCCGGCCTAGTCCCTTTCCGATGAATGACGGATCGATGAAAAGCATTTCGAGGGATTTCCCGTCAAGCCCCATGAAGCCAACGATTCTTTGGTCCTTGCAAGCTACTATGAGCTGCGGAACCGCCGAAAGGATCGAAGGGATCTGCTTTTCAATCATCCCAAAGTGTTCCCGGGAGACGAATTTATGCGTCGCCGAAACTGAGCGCTTCCACACGTCCGCAATTCTCTCGATGTTTTCACCGCTTCTCCCGACCAAAGAATGCAGGCGAATGCTGCAGTCAAGGCATTCGAGAAGCCTGTACGGCCCATCCTCCGAGATTCCAGCACCCCTGGAGAAAAAGCCGTACGAAAGGTAAAAACGCATGGCAGAGATGTTCTTCTCGACACATTTGAGGGAAAGCTTGCCGTAGCGGCGGAAAGCCTCGTCCAGAAGAGCGCTTCCCGCACCGCATCCCCTATGTTCCTTCGCCACAAACAGATTGTGAACGAAACAATCCGATGCCCATACGGAGATGAATCCTGCCGGAACTCCGTCGTGCCATGCGACAACGACATCCTCGCCTGCGGTACATTCTGCGTAGTCTTCGAGCCTTGCATCCTCGACCCAGGGGAATTCTTCCTTTCTCACAGTCATGAAAAGCCTGGAAAGCGCTGGAATATCAAAATCGTTCACATCAAGTATTTCGAGCATGGAAATATGTTAGCATAAAATAGCCTACCAAAGCAGGTTGCATCGGAAACTGTCGCCCTCTTTTTCCCATCCGAATCCGACAGAACGCAAAGAAAAATACTGAGGTGAATTGTCAAACCAAGTGCATCAATTTGACAAGTTATGAAGTTCAGATTCGAACAGCTCCATAGGAAATCTGTATCAAAGAACTTTCCTGAGCCTGGCGTTCATCAGCGCCAGGTTTTTCTTCAACGTTTTATCCTAAAATCCGCTCAGGTCTCTTCCTTTGGAGTGGAACTCCCTCGGAAGCCCGTTGCTGTTCTCGTTCGTCCACTTCTTCCATGCGCAGTTTGGGTCCGCGAAGTACATCCGGCAGCCCAGACACTCCTCATGCTAAGAAGAGTGTAGTCCAAAAGGTCCTCTCCTTCCTGATCTAGTCTGGTAAGCAAATCTTACTTCGGTCTGGTCCTTATGAACTTCTTTTTTGCCTTTTGCTGTTGCACTTGAAAGTATAATTCACCCCACAATAAAAGAA
>CASEKE010000041.1 GCA_949288415.1 uncultured Spirochaetales bacterium | reverse complement strand
TATGCTTGCGTCTGTACAAAACAAGCTCAATCCCAGTTGATTGCCGCTTCAGAAAAACTTGTAAAAGAATATGGTACCACACTGGTACAAGCCGACCAGATCTATGGAGGAGGTGTATCCGAATGTTATAATCCAAGTCATGGCCATCCGCTTGGTCATGGGCAATGGCAAATTGATGCATTGCGTGGAATATATGATGTTCTTCGGGAGAGATGCAAAAAAGAGAACCCTGATTTTGCACTTTCCCAGGAATTTCCCAATGAACTTTTCATTCAATCTCTTGATGTCTGTCATGGCAGAGTAGCAGATCAGCCTAGGGGTATCTGGGGGGTGCCGCTTTTCTCATTCCTATACCATGAATATCTTCCTTGCTATGGGGGAGACTGGTCTTCCATGTTATCTGATAACACTTGCGGTATTTATGTTCAAGCCGCAAATTTCGTCTATGGAAGCCAATGTGCCGGTTCGCCACAGACGGCATGGAAGGATGTCCATAATAAAATTCCTGAACAGTGTGACGCAAATATCGTTTCCATGGCAAAACAAGCATGCAATCTGTTTAAAAGATTCAATAATTATCTTGTTTTCGGAAAGATGCTAAAAACTTCTGCACATCAAAAAAATAAAGCAAGAGTGACATTTGTCGGCATGAATTTTTCTGGATGGGAAAAGAAAACGATTGAAGTCGATTCGGTCCTTGCCTGTCTTTGGGAAGATCCTTGTGGCAATAAGGCTTATGCTCTTGCCAACATCTCAGAAAAAAAACAGAACATCAGTCTCGAGATTGGAAATTCTACAAAAGCGATCGTTCATTATTTCGGGCACGAGGAAGAATTGCCTGTTGGTAAAAAAAGAATCAGAATCAAACTAAGACCTATTGCTGCGGCAATATTGGAATTCAGTTGAAGATTGATGCGATGTAAAACATTGTACTCTGTGCTCGGTTCATGCACGGGAAATAAAAAGCTTCCGAAGAACTCAGGAATCGAATCGAAGAAAAATAAATCTACTGTTTGAGGAATAAATGATATGAGAAATAGAAAATGGGCAGAAGAGAAGGCTAGGGAACTTGTCTCAAGGATGACTGTAAAAGAGAAGGCTTCACAGCTGCGATATGATTCACCTGCAATACCTCGTTTGAATATTCCTGCCTATAATTGGTGGAACGAGGCGATCCATGGAGTAGCCAGGGCTGGTACTGCTACGATATTTCCTCAGGCAATTGCTTTCGGTGCGATATTTGACGAGGAATTCATTGAAAAGATTGCTGATATCATCTCCACTGAGTGTAGAGCAAAATACAATGAAGCACGAAAGCGTGGTGATCGCGATATATATAAAGGATTGACACTGTGGGCACCCAACATAAACATTTTCCGTGATCCTCGATGGGGAAGGGGGCAGGAGACATACGGAGAAGATCCGTATCTTACATCCCGGCTAGGTTGCGCTTTTGTCAGAGGACTACAGGGAGATAAAAGATTTCTGAAAACTGCTGCATGTGCAAAACATTTCGCTGTTCATAGCGGTCCTGAGGATCTTAGACATGAATTCAATGCCATAGCAACAAAGAAGGACATGGAGGAAACCTACCTTCCAGCTTTCAAAGCACTTGTCGTGGAGGCTGATGTAGAGGCGGTGATGGGGGCTTATAACAGAACGAATGGAGAACCATGTTGTGCAAGTCCGACGTTGCAATCGATTCTGCGTGAAAAGTGGGGATTTCGAGGACACTTTGTATCCGATTGCTGGGCAATCCGCGATTTCCACGAATATCACAAAGTAACTAAGAATGCGATGGAATCCGCTGCATTGGCGCTGAAGAACGGGTGTGATGTAAACTGTGGTTGCACATATTTGTCGCTTATACCTGCTTTCAGCAAAGGTCTGGTAACAGATGAAGATATAACGCGTTCATGTATACGTCTTTTCACGACCCGTTTTCTCCTTGGAATGTTTGGAGAGACGGAATGGGATAGCCTTGGCATAGAAGATGTGGATACGCCTGAACATGCAGACTTGGCTATAGAAGCTGCCAGGAAGAGTATCGTTTTACTTAAGAACGACGGAGTGCTTCCGTTGAAGAATGTATCCTCAATCGGAGTTATCGGCCCAAATGCCGATAATCGGATTGCTCTTGCGGGAAACTATCATGGAACTGCATCACGTTATATAACGCCGCTTGAAGGAATAGAGGATGAAGCCAGGAGAAGAGGAATTAATGTAAAGTATAGTCTCGGGTGTACAAAATCTTCTTTTCATGATGAAGATCTTGCCCAGACAGGTGATAGGATGAGTGAAGCTCTTGCTGTGGCTGAAAGCTGTGATGTCGTTGTACTTGTTCTTGGCCTTGATGAGACGCTTGAGGGTGAAGAGCATGACACCGGTAACTCCGGATGGGGAGCTGATAAAACGAGCCTCAAGCTCCCGGGGATGCAGGAGAAACTTTTAGAGACTGTGATTAATGTTGGTAAACCAACGATTGTCTTGATTGAGGCAGGTTCGGCAGTCGATTTGAATTATGCCTCAGAGCATGCCTCAGCTATTCTTGACATATGGTATCCGGGTGCAAGAGGGGGGAAGGCTGTTGCAGATATTCTTTTCGGTAATTGTTCTCCATCCGGAAAGCTTCCGATAACGTTTTACAAGACCCTTGACGGCATGCCTGACTATACGGATTACTCTATGCGTAACCGTACATATCGCTTTGTAGATGATTCTCAGGTTCTTTATCCATTCGGCTTTGGCTTGTCGTACGGTTCTCCATCCGTAATAAGTGCAAATATTCTTGATTGCAGAAATCGAATCATTATCAGAACAGAGGTTACTACGGATTCCGATATTGAAAATGTCCTCCAGGTCTATGTCAAGGATCTCGATTCTGCATATGCAGTAAAAAACCATAGCCTTTGCGCCTTTAAGCGCGTGACTTTGAAGAAAGGGAATGTGCAGACTGTCGATTTGTTTGTGGACAAGAAGTCTTTACTGAGCATAGACGATTCCGGAGAGTCGATTTTGCAGGGGAAAAGATATCTTTTCAGCATTGGTTTCAGTCAGCCAGATAAAATCAGCCTGAAGCTGATGAAAATACCCACCATCACAGTCGAGTATACTGTCTGATACAACCAAGTCTTTCAGATCGTTCCAGTAAAACGCTTTATAGTAGAAGACATATATCCATTGAGGCAGGATGATACGGTGCTGGTTTTTTATGCAAACGCATCGGCAAATTCAGTTGCCACGCTTGAGTCAAATAAAGAAAATATGCCTTACACACTTGAGTGTGATGTCGGAAATCAGATTTTTGACACGATCATTTTTTGTATATTTCCCGCATCCTTCACGTAATCGTACCTGAATGTAGCGGAAATAGTCTTGATATCGATTCTTGCATAGTTGAAAATCTTGCCGAAAAGACCGCTTCGTACGCGGACATCCAGTACGTGCGATAAACTTGTCTCCAGTCTGTCCGTATTAATGAAGCCAACCTTACCGCTTATTGCGCTCGTCCCGATTGAAAGCTTTGTGGAGAATACTCTGATGATTGTCTTGAAGAACCTGAAGACAGCCCTTAGAAGATTCAATACACCAAACAAACCGATCAGGAATACGATTGCAACGAAATACAAGTTTTTTCGTGAACCGGTGGATATCATTTCCTCCAAAGCATCTCTTAGAAAACTAAATATGTTTTTATAAAAGAAAAAGACGACATCGAATAAAGCTGTTTTTTCGATTTGAAGATAGACAATGAAAAGAAAATACAGCAGAGCGCATGGAACCGCGATAGAAACAATCAGATAAAAGAAACTGAGAAGAATAGGAATCTTGCTTATTTTGCATTCAAAGGAATTATCTTCGATCATAGTAATACCCTTTTGTCATTATATCCGTTTTGTTGAAATGATTCCATATCATTTTGCACGACAGGACAAGATAGGTTTCAATCGGTTGAAGTTCATGCAGGTGTAATTATTTTTGCAGGCGGAAGGTTAAATATGAAGTGAGTGCTGGTTCGATGTCGTTTTTCCCCCGTTCTGCCGGCATCGGTTTCCGATTGTTCTGTAGTTTTGCCGGTTTCATCGAATGTATCGCAAACTGATCGGATTTTTTGTAGAATGTTTTGAATCATTCCATGCCTTTTGGAGTATAATCGTCTATGAGGCTTGAAATGGATGTAAAAAAACTTTCAGATAGGATATTGGATGAGTGCCGGAAGATAATCGTCGGCAAGGATGATTGCATAAGGCTGGTGGTCACTGCTGTTTTCGCAGGCGGAAACGTGCTTCTCGATGACCTTCCCGGGGTGGGGAAGACCACACTTGCAAAGACTCTTTCGAAAGCCCTGGGGTGCGGCTACACGAGGATACAGTTCGTTCCGGACATGCTCCCGAGCGACATTCTTGGAATGAAGATATTCAATCAGAAGACAGGGGATTTCGAGCTGCGTCAGGGACCTGTCATGACGAACATCCTGCTTGCCGATGAAATCAACAGGGCAATCCCTCGTACACAGTCGGCTCTTCTGGAGGCGATGGAAGAGCACCAAGTCACGATTGAAGGGGAGTGTTTCCCGCTTCCCAGTCCTTTTATCGTTCTTGCGACGGAGAATCCGGTCGAAAGCGAAAGTACTTTCCGCCTCCCCGTGGCTCAGATGGACAGGTTCCTTCTTTCCCTTTCCCTCGGCTATCCGGAGCCTGAGGATGAGATGCGTATGCTCCGCGTGGTCGGCGATGGAATCCCGTTCGATTCCGTAGAGGCCGTTGCGGATCCTGCTCTTTTGATGCAGGTACAGGAAGAGTGTCGCAGCGTCCATGTAAGCGATGCCGTCAACAGATACATGGTCTCGATTGTCAATGCCACGAGAAACGATCCGCGTATAAGAATGGGAGGAAGCCCGAGGGCTTCAAGGTCGCTTTACCAGGCGGCAAAGGCATACGCGGCGATGAACGGAAGGTCTTTCGTCACTCCTGATGACGTCAAGGCCCTCGCGCAGCCTGTGCTGGGTCACAGGCTCCTTCTCGAAAGCAGTTCGAGATACTCCGGACTCAGCGTGAAAAAGGTCATCGATGACGTGCTGTCGGAAGTGAAGGCATCGGTCGATGCCAAGGAATTCGTGGATGGCAAGTAGGCATTCGCTCGAGAGGTCGAGCCTGCTGGTGTCGCTTCCCGTGATAGCTGTTTCCGGGATCGCTTGCCTGGTGACGGCCTTCTACGGTGTGGAGACGCTTTCGGTCTATCTTCTCGTCATATTCCTTTTCTCCTTCGCTTCCCGCCTTTGGGCGGCATTCTCATCTTCCTGCATGGAAGCCTCGTTGGATCTTTCCTCCCGCGGGGTATTCCCCGGCGAGAACGTGGAGATAGAACTCAGGGTACGCAACGGCAAGTTCCTTCCTGTGGCCTGGCTCGATCTCTATATGCCTATTCCCCGGCGCGAGGCGCTCGTTCCGAAGGATACCAGACCGACGGAGAGCTGGGAGCGGTCCGGCTTGGAAGCAATCGGTGCATCTACGAGAATAGTCGGCACCAGGCGTCTCGGGCGAATGCTGTGGTACGAGGAGGCTGTCTATTCGATCAGCATGGAGGCTCGCTGCCGCGGAGTGTGTACGCTTGACGATTGGCGGCTTTCCACGGGAGACGGTTTCGGGCTGTCGGAGTCCGACATAAGACTTGCCAAGGGAACTGCGATTGCCGTCTATCCGCAGATACTGGACGTAGATGCAAGCCCGTTTTTGAGAAATCTCTGGAATTCTTCCACCGGATCCAGGGGGGTGATGGAGGATTTTACGGTAATACGGTCCACCCGCGACTACCAGGCCGGGGACAGCGTACGGAACATCAACTGGCGGCTTCTTGCCCGCGCCCTTCCGCTGACCGTGAACATCTACGAGGAAATACTTCCGAAAAGCATACATATGATCTTCGACGGGGAAAGCTATTCCGAGCACAAGGACGAGATGGAAAAGGCCCTCAGCGTGATTGCTTCCGAGCTTCTCGTACTCAGAGACCATGATGTCAGAGCTGTTCTTTCTCTCCCCGAAGGTCGCTATGGAGGCGCATGCACTGTCCGGGACGATCTTGCGGAAGCTCTTTTCCATCTTTCATCCTATGAGCCTCTGGAGGACAGGTTCGATTACAACGAAGTCAAGCGCATCATCCAGGTTTCCAAGTTCGATGTCCCATCCATCTTGGCAAGCGCCACGGAATGCGGCCATTTTTTCCATTTCACATATGATGCCGCTGTTCTTTCGTCAAAGGACATTCTTTCATCTCTCGGGGAAGAGAAGGTCACTGTTGTCTCTTCAGTGAATACGCCGGCAGAAGGGGAGTATTCCCACATCTGTCTGGACGATATTGTTCGCGGAGGAAATAGATGATCGTTTCCAAGGCATTCAGGGCAATGGCGTTCCAAGTCGTGGTCTCATCGCTTTTCGGAGTGTTTTTCATCATGGTCACCCATGACCAGGGCGTTTCCATCTTTCCGTTCCTTCTTGTTTTCTTTGCGGCGGCCTGTGCCGCGCTCGACGCAGCTTTCCTTTCGAGAAGGCGGGAGAAGAAGTCGGTACTTGCCTTCAACGGAATGCTTTCCTTGCTTTTCACGCTTGCCGTTTTCTTTCTTTTTCCCCGGGCGGAAATCCTTGAGAGACTTATGTCCTTGCCGGTTGCCGTATTCTTTTCCGCATATTCTGTCCGTCTTGCTTCCGATGATGTCTCTTACAGGACTTTCTTGCGCCTGCTCGACCTCAGCATTGTGATATTCATCATTGCGGCAATATGCGGCAGCATCAGGAGCTATCCGGTCGAGATGACCTACATGGCTGCGACTGCAACGGCGGTATCGCTTCTTTCCGTGCTGCTTCTTAGACACGGCGGGACCGGGGCTGGAGGGTGGATATCCACTATGCTCCTGATTCTCAGTCTTGTTCTTCTTGTGTTTCTGCTTGCCGGATATGCTCCTGCAGCAGGAGAATCCGTGATGGCGTTGTGGAGGCTCGTACAAAGGTTTTTCAATGGAATCTACGACTTCATCAACTGGCTGTTCGGACTCTTGCCGGGAGGGGAGGCCAAGCCCGGTCAGAATCTGATACCCGTCGTTACCGACGATCCATACAGGAAACATGAGACTTTGACTGCTGCTCTTCCTGACAAAGTATTCCAGATTTTGCTTTTTGTTGTACTGACTTCATGCGCGGCGGTGCTTCTACTGTATTGGATTCGGCGCGTAAGATTCTCCCGTCGCGGCATGGGAGGAAAAAAGCAAAAGTCTTCCACCGTATCTGTATCAAGGGGAATCCTGATGGGATTGTCGTCCCTTGGGCTGATGATAAGAACCAGAGTTTTCATTTTCATGAACAGGAACAACTCCGTAGGACTTTACTTCTGGCTCTCTCGGGTACTGCGGAAGGACGATTTAGGTAAGAGAAGCTCAGAGACGCCGAGGGAGTTTCTTTTCCGGCTTTCGCCTTTTGTCCCAGGCCATGATCTGGAGAAGCTTGCGGACGATGTGGAACTTGTGTTCTATTCAGGGACAAAGCATGTTCCATCCGAGGTTCCGTGTGCTGCTTCTGTGCGGCGAAAGTTTCTCCTACTTGCAACTTCGCGCAGATGCAATGCAATCGTGGAACGCTTGAGAAGTCGCATTATGCATCGTCGATGTCCTGAAAGATGAAATGATGAAGGAGTGCGTCATTTGGTTGTTTTGATAATGGGTGCTACCCATACGGGCAAGACTCTGCTTGCCCAGAAACTGCTTGAAAAATATGGATTCCCGTATCTTTCGATCGATCATCTGAAGATGGGGCTCATCCGAAGCGGTCTTTCCGAGCTTTCTCCGGAGGATGACTATGGACTTACGGAATATCTTTGGCCTGTTGTGCGGGAAATAGTCAAGACCGTGATAGAGAATGACCAGAACTTGATCATAGAAGGCTGCTACATCCCTTTCGATTGGAAAAAGGATTTCGACGGCGGATATCTACCCCATATCGTGTGCAGATGTCTCGTCATGAGTGAAAGGTACATTCGCAATCACTTCGACGACATAAAGGGGTATGCGGATGCGATCGAGAATCGCAAGGACGACAATTGCTGTACCATGGACAGTATTCTGGAGGACAATGCCCTTTGCCTTGCTCTTGCGCGGGAATATGGTGTCGGATATGTGCTGATCGATGATTCCTATGAAGTAGACATCGAGCTTTGATGTTGTTCTTTCACACCAGTTTCCATGCCGCGATTCTTTTATCGCAGTTGACAATCATGAAATTGTCCGATATGATGAATACATCAAATATTTTTGATATGAGACAACTGTATGGAATCCTTCGAAGACGATGCAAAGATATTCAAGGCGCTCTGCGATCCGAAGCGTCTCGCCATACTGGCGCAACTCAGAGAAGGGGAGAAGTGTGCCTGCGTGCTGCAGGAACCAATGGATTTGACGCAGTCGGGACTTTCCTACCACATGAGGATTCTTTGCGAGTCTGGCATCGTTGAAAGCCGACAGAAAGGCAAGTGGACACATTATCGTCTCAGCGAAGAAGGAGGTCGGGTGACTGTTGAAAGGTTGCTGGCCATACTCACTCCCGATGCGAGGAAAGGAAAACGGCTATCCTGTTGCTGCAGGAAGTGAATCTACCGGCAAGTGGAAATTTTTTTTGTTGGTACATATCAAAAAAAGTTGATATAAAATCGAATCTCAGGAGTGTAGCGGCTTATGGGTGCGTGGAACTTTGTCCAGGATCAGGTTCTGGGCATGAAATGGTTGGATGAGCTTGTCGGGAATGTTTTGTCCGCGATAGGTATGGACACATCGGATAGATTATGGGGAAGCGTCCGCTTCTTCATCTACGACGTGATCAAGATAACGATCCTTCTTTGCGTCCTTATCTTCCTCATATCGTACATCCAGAGCTATTTTCCTCCTGAGCGCAGCCGTAGGATACTGGGACGCTACCGTGGCATATGGGCCAACATCGTCGCTGCCTTGCTAGGTACGGTGACACCTTTCTGTTCCTGTTCGTCGATTCCGCTTTTCATAGGCTTCACGAGTGCGGGACTTCCGCTTGGCGTCACCTTCTCGTTCCTGATTTCATCGCCTATGGTGGATCTGGGAAGCCTTGTACTGCTGATGAGCATCTTCGGAACCAAGGTAGCATCGGTCTATGTCGTTCTTGGCCTTGTCATTGCCGTGGCTGGAGGAACGATGATCGAGAAGCTTCACATGGAAAAGTATGTCGAAAGCTTTATCCTCTCTGCAGGAATTGCTGATTCGGAATCAGTTTCCATGGCGTGGAAGGAACGCTTGTCATATGCCTTGCAGCAGGTCATGCTCACGCTGAGGAAGGTATTCCCTTACATACTCGCAGGAGTTGGTATTGGAGCGGTCATACACAACTGGATACCGGAGAGCTGGATTGAAGCGGCCCTGGGAGACGACAATCCTTTCGGAGTGATATTTGCGACGATTGTGGGAATTCCCATGTATGCAGACATCTTCGGAACCATCCCGATTGCTGAGGCTCTTCTCGCGAAGGGGGCAAGGCTGGGGACTGTTCTGTCATTCATGATGGCTGTGACGACTCTGAGCCTGCCATCTGCAATCATGCTCCGAAAGGCCGTGAAACCGAGACTTCTTGCACTTTTCATCGGCCTATGTACCGTGGGGATCATCGTCGTCGGATATATTTTCAATGCATTGCAATATCTACTTATTTGAAATCGGGAGGAAGAAGATGGGATTGTTCAAAAGCAAAAGAAAGGAAATGACGGCTTCTTGCTGTTGCGGCGGCAAGGCGGGTGAGAGCTTGGCTGAGGGCGCAAATCATGGCAAGAGGATCAAGGTCCTCGGGTCCGGATGTGCAAAGTGCAGAGCTTTGGAGCGTGTCGTGACGGAGGCTCTTGAGGAGCTGGGAGAGGAAGCTGCGGTGGAGCATGTCACGGATTATGCACAGATAGCCTCCTATGGCGTCATGTCGACACCGGCGCTCGTCATCGACGGAAAGGTTTTGTCCTACGGTAAAGTCCTTGGGAAGGAGGAAGCAAAATCGATTCTGGGGAAAGCATTGCGATGATTAGGCCGAAGGTTGCATTTGTCTGCGTGCACAATTCCTGCAGGAGCCAGATTGCGGAGGCGTTAGGAAAGCTCCTTGCATCCGATGCATTCGATAGCTGTTCGGCAGGTACGGAAAAGAAGCCGCGGATCAACCAGGATGCTGTGCGGCTCATGAAGGCTGTCTACGGTATCGACATAGAGCGGGATCAGTTCTGCAAGCTTATTGAGGAGATTCCTCCTGTGGACATTGTGATCACGATGGGATGCAATGTCTCATGCCCTAGCATCCCGTGTACCTATCGCGAGGACTGGGGAATCGAGGATCCGACAGAAAAGGATGACGATGCCTTTCTCGAGGTCATCAGGACCATAGAGGCAAAAATTGTTGAACTTGGGAAACGTCTGTCCTCTCAAGGCATTGATGGAATGGCATCTCACGCTGAACATGCTTTTGGGGAGTGCGGTCCGGAATCGACTGCAGCGTTGTGCCGAATCGGCGGTCGAAATACTCCATCATCAGAAAAATCGATGGAGTAATTTGAAATGATTTCCTGGAATTCAATCAAGCCATCCGGGCTTGGAGTATACGAGCTTAATCCGGAAGGGGAGAAGGTCGGGAACCAGGTTCTTGCCAGACTGGACCAGCTACGATTTCCGCATCCATTACAAGGAATACGATGAAGGCGGGCAAGGTCCGTTTGAAAGGATATCTCCGGATGCGAGGGGCTTTACGGCGGCATAGTAAAAGCGTTCCGTGGGGAGTTCGAGGAATGGCTGATCAGGACTGAATACGTCCTGGCGTATTCTTAGTGGCTTTATCGATAGTGAATTGTCAAACTAAGTGCAACACTTGGGCAAGTTATGAAGTTCAGATTCGAAAAGCTCCATAGGAGATCTGAATCCCAGAACTTTCCTGGACCTGGCGTTCATCAGCGCCAGGTTTTTCTTCAACGTTTTCTCCGAAACCCTGCTCAGTTCCATTCCTTTGGGATGGAACTCCCTCAGAGGCCTGTTCCACTTCGTATGATCTCAAAAGCGGCTGTGACAAAGGCGCGGTTTGTCTCTTCAAATTCTCGCTGCTGTTCCGCAACTTGTGCTCTGGTGGCTTTTGCCGATCTGATATCGGCCCAGCAAATAAATATGGTAGCTACTACATAAGCTGCTGTAATCGAAAATGTCATGGCTCCACTGTTTGCATCGAGATACGTTATGACTTGTTCAATCATTATACCAATCTCCCCACGAGGGTCCGTTTTGAAATACTCTGCCATCGATCACGTCATCCGGCAGGAAATGTCGCATCCATCCGGGAAAAAACCGATGGAGAAAGGTCGAAGGATATCTTAGAATGTCTCTGTGCCGGTAATGGCCGGAAGGAATTTTTTTCGAGGAGAATGAGATGTTCGAAAAGGCTCAATGGATATGCAATTCGCTGGAAAGCGTGGACGTTTGTCCTGTATTCAGGAAGGTTTTTCCGCTTGGAAAAACAATAGAGAAGGCTATTCTATACGCATCCGCGCTGGGGGTGTACGATCTGAGCCTGAACGGCGAGAAGGTTGGCCGTCAGGTACTTGCGCCTGGCTGGACCTGCTACGATCGCCGTATCCAGTACCAGAAATACGACGTGACGAGGCTCGTAAAGACGGACAACACCTTGGAAGCCATCGTCGCGAAGGGATGGTATTCGTCTCCGATGCCGGGCTGGGAGAACTCGGAGGACAAGATTGCGCGAATGAGGCGCCATACCGGTCTCATTGTCCAGCTCGACATATCGTTTGCCGATGGAACCGACTTGTCCTTGGTCTCGGATTCCACCTGGATATGGTCGGAAAGCCCTCTGCGCTTTGCCGAGATCTATGACGGCGAGGTATACGATGCGTCCTTTTCCTCCTACGATTGGAAGCCAGCTGCAGTGTTCGACGGTCCGACGGAATTGCTCTTTTCTCAGGAAGGAGAGGATATCTGCGAAGTCGGGTGGGTGGCAGCCAGAGAGATTATCGTCACACCTGAAGGGGAACGCGTGGTCGACTTCGGCCAGAATGTCACCGGATATTTCGAGTTCACCGTCGACGCCGAAGAAAAGGCGAGGCTTCGCGTGACATGCGCCGAGACGCTCGACAGCAAAGGGAATTTCTACAACGGCAACTATAGAAGTGCGAAAGCCGAACTTGTATATATCGCAAAGAAGGGTCGTCAGACCTTCCATCCGATACTGACGTACTATGGCTTCAGGTACATCAGGATCGAAGGGTTCGATCCTTCCTGCAGAGCAGAGGATTTTACGGCAATCGTAGTCTCCTCGGACCTGAAAAGGACTGGTAGCATCTCATGCGGGGTTCCTGATGTCGATCGGCTTTTCTCGAACGTCATATGGGGACAGATTGGCAACTTCCTTGATGTCCCGACGGATTGTCCCCAGCGCGATGAGCGGCTCGGCTGGACCGGGGATGCCCAGGTGTTCTGCAAGGCGGCGACCTACAATTTCGATACCGAGCGCTTCTTCATCAAGTGGCTGAAGGACCTTGCCCTTTCCCAGAGACCGGACGGGGCGGTTGCCCAGGTCGTGCCCGATTACCTGCCGGGAGGAGAACCGAGCGCCGCATGGGGGGATGCTGCCACAATATGTCCATGGCAGGTGTTCCAGACCTATGGCGACAGGACTGTCCTGGAAAACCAGTTTCCCAGCATGTGCCGTTGGGTGGACTACATAGCCTCTACGACGAAAAGGAAGAACCTCTGGATAGGAGGAACCCATTTCGGCGACTGGCTGGGACTCGATGCGTCGGAGGGAAGCTACAAGGGTGCCTCGAGGGACGACTTCATCGCATCGGCATTCTATGCCCACTCCGTAAGGCTCGTCGTAAAGGCGGGCAAGGTACTTGGAAAGGACGTCTCCGGATACGAGAGGCTCTACGGCGGCATAGTAAAAGCTTTCCGGGAGGAGTTCAAGGAATGTCTTACCCAGACCGAATACGTCCTGGCGATCGGATTCGATCTTGCGGCGGACAGAAAAAAAGCCGCGTCCGAGCTTGCTGCGATGATAGCGCGCGATGGATTATCCATGAAGACGGGATTCGTAGGAACGGCATACCTGCTGCATGTCCTCAGCGACTGCGGATACGACGATCTTGCTTATACCCTGCTTTTTAGGAGGGAGTATCCTTCGTGGCTCTATCCGATAACGAAAGGAGCAACGACGATCTGGGAGCATTGGGATGGCATAAAGCCGGATGGATCGTTCTGGAGCGCCTCGATGAATTCATTCAACCACTACGCATACGGATCCGTCGTCGACTGGATATACGAGAAGGCCGCAGGAATAGGACACAGCGAGGATTGTCCCGGATTCTCGAAGGCTTTGATAAAACCACATCCCGACAAGAGACTCGGCTGGCTGAGCGCCACTCTCGAGACCAGAAACGGAAGGATAGTCTCTTCATGGGAATGCATCGGCACGGGCGTAAGATACGATATAAGTGTCGAAATGCCGGCAGAGGTGACGATCGGGGAAAAAGTCTACGAGGTCGGTCCCGGGACATATGTCTTCTGGAGCTGATGCATCCGCGTCTTTATTTGGTGCAATCCTTCCGGTTCGGTGATATATTTTATACATGTCGCTATATGTAGTAAGACAAGACGATTTCGATCAGGACGATGCAGCTCTTGTTTGCGCTGCGGACCGCTTCGACGAGGCATCCGGGAAAATGAACTGCTTTGAAATTGCAGATCCGCTCCGCGCCATTGTGGCAGCACGCCCCGGCATCGGAAGCTCAGTTTCCAGGACAGTGGACGCGTTGCATTCGTTCTATCGTACGTGCCTTTCCATCGCATGGGAGCGGAGAATACGGAAAGTCGCTGTTTTCCCTGTGCTTTTTCCTGCTACGGCAATACCATTGAAAAAGTCCGTGGACGCGGCAGTCGAGGCGATCGAGGATTTTCTTTCATGCCATGAGATGGAAGTCTTTCTCCTTCTTCCGATCGAATCATTTCAGATAATAGGAAATAAGCGCTATGAGGCGATAGAAAGATATGTACGTTCCTGCCTCGGCGCGCCGAAGCCATGTTTTTTCTCTCCGCGTTTGCTCCGTGCGGAGATGGACTATGATGCAAAAATATGCGGAAGCGATATTGCGTCCGTGATCGAGCGTCTCGACGAAGGCTTTTCCGAATGCCTGATGTCCCTCATCGCGAAAAAGGGCATGGGCGAGGTGGAATGCTACAGGAGAGCCAACGTCGACAGAAAACTCTTCTCGAAGATAAGGAGCGACAGGTCCTACAGGGTCAGCAAGAATACAGCGATCGCCTTTGCGATTGCGCTCCGTCTCGATCTGGATGAGACGCAGGCCCTGCTGGGCAAGGCCGGCTATGTCCTTACGCATTCCTCCAAAAGGGATATAATCGTTGAGTACTTCATCAAGCGGAAGATATACGATGTTCTGGAGATCAACGAGGCGCTTTTCAGTTTCGACCAGCCGCTTCTGGGGCAAAGGTGAAAATGTCGCTTCGTAAGCGACCACTGTCCGTCTTCTTTTTCCTATCATGGAGCCATGATCGATGAAAGGAGAAGACAAATGAAGAAGAATCTGAGCGAAATCGTGTTCGTGATCGACAGAAGCGGTTCGATGCACGGACTTGAGAAGGACACCATCGGAGGTTTCAACTCGTTGCTCGACAAGCAGAGGAAGGAAAAAGGGGAGGCCTTTGTCACAACCATATTCTTCAACGACAGCTCGGTTGTCGTCCACGACAGGATTCCGATAGGGAAAGTTGAGGACATCACCGACAAGGACTATGAAGTCGGGGGGTGCACGGCACTTCTGGATGCGGTCGGGGATGCGATATGCCATGTGGAGAGAATCCATAAGTATGCAAGGAAAGAGGATGTTCCGGAGCATACGCTCTTTGTCATCACCACGGACGGCATGGAAAACGCGAGCCGGAACCGGACGCTTCCCGAAGTCAGGAACATGATCGAGAAAAAAAGAAAAGAAGGCTGGAATTTCATCTTCCTGGGTGCGAATATCGATGCGGTCGATACTGCGGTTTCCATGGGAATGTCGGCCGAAATGGCAGTCGAATACGAAGCAACCGGCGCCGGAACAGAGCTGAATTACCGCGCGATGTGCAGCGCCATCTCTGCGCTGAGAAACGACAGAAAAATCGATCTGTCCTGGAAAGAGGAAATAGAGAAGGCCTCAGGGAAGAGAGGAATCTAGCAGCGACGGACGGGATCCCGTCCGTTCTTCTCTTTCGAAGCGGCTCTCAGGGCCTTGGTCCCGGATGGGGCCCTGCCGGACCGATGTGGCATCCTTTTGCAAACGACAGCACACGGATGATGACGATGATTGCCGCAATGACCGTCAGCAGTATCCTCGATGCTGACCTGCCCGCTTCCGCAGGAGAGTCCTTGAATGCCAGCAGTATGATGAAAAGAATGCAGAATATTGTTATGAACCACATGGAAGACTCCTTTACGATTCAATGTCAATCCATAATTCGAACATGATGATGAAATAGATTCGTCGGTTCTCAACTCTGAAACTTTTTCAAGTATCTTTACTTGTCATATGGAAAACAAATGTCTATTGGAGTAACATGTCTTTCAAATAAAAGGACGGTTTATGGATTCTGCCTCGTTGAAAATGTTTGTTTCGATGCTGCTTTACATTGCAGTCGTGATCGGGATTGGCGTGTACTTCGCAAAGCGCGCCAATCAGAGTTCCGAGAATTATTACCTTGGGGGACGTTCCCTCGGGCCGTGGGTAGCCGCCTTCAGTGCCGAGGCTTCCGACATGAGCGGGTGGCTCCTCATGGGGCTTCCGGGCGTTGCGTACTGGTCGGGCCTCGCCGATGCTTTCTGGACTGCGATAGGTCTTGCGATCGGCACTTACATCAACTGGCTGATAGTGGCAAAGCGTCTGAGACGCTATTCGCTCGTAGCCGGAAACGCCATCACCATACCCGATTTCTTCAGCAACAGATTCCATGAGAAAAGAAAGATCATTCTCACTATTTCGTCGCTCTTCATCCTTGTATTCTTCTGCGTCTATGCTTCAAGCTGCTTCGTCACTTGCGGCAAGCTCTTTTCCTCGATCTTCAATGTCGACTACAAGGCCATGATGCTCTGCGGCGTTCTTCTGGTCGTGGTCTATACGTTCCTTGGCGGTTTTCTTGCAGAGAGCGCCAGCGACTTCATGCAGGCCGTCGTGATGGTCCTCGCTCTGGTCACCGTGCTTGTGCTGGGAACGGCTTCGGCAGGAGGGCTGGGCAACGTGCTTGCCAATGTGAAAGCCATTCCGGGGTATCTCGAATTCTTCCATATAGCTTCCCCCGCAGTGGACGAGGCCGGACAGCAGATCGTCGTCGACGGAATGCCTCTCTTCGATGCGGCAAAGCCGTATGGCATCATTTCCATCTGCTCCATGCTGGCCTGGGGGCTCGGATACTTCGGCATGCCTCAGGTGCTGCTCCGCTTCATGGCGATCAGGAAGTGCGACGAACTTACAAAGAGCAGAAGGGTAGCGACCGTATGGGTGCTCATCTCTCTTCTCGCGGCAGTCATGATCGGCATAGTCGGAAGGGCGTATGCCCCGACGCAGTTTGCAACCTCGTCGAGCGCCGAGAACATCTTCTCCTATCTTGCAAGCACGCTGATGCATCCGATTTTTGCCGGTCTCGTGATGGCAGGAATCCTCGCCGCCACGATATCCAGCTCGGATTCCTATCTGCTCATCGCGGCAAGCGCCTTCTCGAAGAATCTTTTCCAGGGAGTGTTCAAGAAGGATGCTTCCGACCGTCTTGTCATGCACGTGAGCCGCTCGGCGCTTCTTCTCATAGCCATGCTGGGTGCCGTCATCGCCCTTGATGAGAACAGCGTGATTTTCACCATCGTCAGCTTTGCATGGGCTGGTTTCGGAGCTACGTTCGGACCTCTCATGCTTTTCTCGCTTTTCTGGAAGCGCACTACGAGGGCGGGAGCGATCGCCGGCATGCTTTCCGGTGGGGCGATGGTGTTCATCTGGAATTTCCTTGTGAAGCCGCTTGGAGGACTCTTTGGTATATACGAGCTTCTTCCTGCTTTCATCGTTTCATCCGTGTCGATAATTGCTGTCTCCCTATTCACTGCAGAGCCGTCTGCCGAGATAGTGCGCGAGTTCGATGAGGCAAAGACAGCCGAGTGCTGATATTCCATTTTACAGATGAGGGGATGGCTCCATCCCCTTTTTTTTTATCCCGTCTTGACAGGCATTGGTGGAAAGGTGCATAAAATACGTAATAGGTTACTTTTTATTAGAGGTGAAATGCCGGTATGATGCCGTTTGGACTGAAGATAGCGATAATCAATCGCGCTTTCAGAAGAAAACTCGACGATAAGGCTTCCGCAATGGGGCTGACATCCGTCCAGCTCCGGGTGCTTGGGTCGATAAGCCGTCTTGAGGAATCCGGGGTCGCTGAAATCCACCAGAACGATCTTGAGGAGATCGAGCATGTCACGCATCCTGCCATGACCAAGCTTCTTGCACGGCTTGAGGCCAAGGGCTTCGTGCAATGCGTGCCGTCCTCGATAGACAGGAGATACAAGAATATATCCTGCACGGAGAAGTCGGCAGGAATCCACAGGAGAATTCTCGTCCAGGATGAGGAAGTCCTGCTCGAACTTTGCCGCGGTCTCACGGAGGAAGAACGCAGACTTCTCATCAGGCTTACCGATGCAATAATATCTAACATAGACCTCGAAAGATCATGACTGGTTCCGGATCAATGGTGTCTTTTCATGGCATTTCTTTTCGACAATAATAAGTAACTAGTTACCTAATAGGAGAAAAAATGGAAACAATCGAAGCAGAACACACCGATAGGTTCGCTACGGAACCAATCGGCAAACTTATTGCCAGATTTGCGATACCTTGTGTGATATCGCTCCTGGTCAACTCGCTCTACAACATCGTCGATCAGATTTTCATCGGCTGGGGAGTAGGTTATATCGGCAACGGTGCGACGAACGTTGTATTCCCTATCACGATTGTCGCGCTTTCCCTTTCTCTGATGATCGGAGATGGAGGTGCGGCATATCTGAGCCTCAAGCTGGGCGAGGGCGACATGGCGAATGCGAAGAAGGGTGTCGGCAATGCGATAACGATGGTTGTAGTCGTTAGCATCGTTCTTACAGCTATTTTCCTTGCCTTCATCAATCCGATACTCGATCTCTTCGGCGTGACGGATGTTCTTAGGCCTTATGCCCTCGACTATGGATGGATCATAGGCCTCGGCTTGCCGTTCATGATGATTCCGGCTGCCTTGAATTCGCTTATCCGCGCGGATGGAAGTCCGAAGTACGCAATGCTTTCAATGGCGCTCGGAGCAGTCGTGAACACCATATTCGATCCGATATTCATCTTCGTGTTCCATATGGGGGTTTCAGGAGCAGCCATCGCGACCGTAATGGGGCAGGTCGCTTCATTCATCTTTTCGGCGTATTATCTGCTCAGATTCAGGTCGTTCAGGCTCGAGCCATCGATGCTGAAGCCCAAGAGAAGAATTTGCGTAAACATACTGACTTTCGGCATCAGCAGCTTCATCACGCAGTTTGCAATCACCATCGTGATGGCCCTGACGAACAACCTTCTTTCCAAGTACGGGGCCGTTTCCATATATGGATCGGAGATTCCTCTGACTGCCACAGGAATTGTCATGAAGGTCAATCAGATCCTCATTTCCATTCTCGTCGGAATAGCAGTCGGTGCCCAGCCCATAATTGGTTACAACTATGGCGCAAGGAACTTTGGAAGAGTCAGAAAGACATTGGACATTGCACTGGTAGCATCAGAGATAATATCGATCATAGCCTTTCTCGTCTTCCAGTTTGCCCCGATGAGCGTCGTCAGGATCTTCGGCACCGAGGATGCGCTCTACAACGAATTCGCTGTCAAGGCGTTCCGGATCTTCCTTATGCTATGTCCGCTCACGGGTTTCCAGACTGTAGTCGCAGTATATCTCCAAGCAGTTGGAAAGCCTGTGAAGTCTGCATTGCTCTCTCTCGCAAGGCAGATCATCTTCTTCATCCCGACCGCACTCATCCTGCCTTGTCTTATAGGGGTCGAAGGGGTTCTATGGACAGGACCGGTCGCCGACGGGTTGGCATTTCTCATGTCGTTGGCCTTCATCATTTATGAGAGAGGAAAGCTTGGAAACGTATCGGACGGCCCCGAGGACGAAAAGTGACAACATAGGAGGAAAAACATATGAACAACAGGATCGTCACGATCAGCCGCGAATTCGGAAGCGGCGGAAGAACAATCGGAAAGAAGCTTGCAGACAGGCTTGGAATCCCATGCTATGACAGCGAGATCATCCAGAGACTGGCGGATAAGAGCGGTTTCGACGAGCAGTACGTGAAAAATGCGGGCGAGTATGCCTCGGGCGGATTCTTCTCGACGCTTGCGAACCGTACCTTCGGACCTACGAACGAGGATTATCTGTGGAGGATACAATATGGGATCATCGAGAGCATTGCCAAGGAAGGACCCTGCGTAATTGTGGGACGATGTGCCGACTATATTCTGCGAGACAAGGCCGATCTCCTTAGGGCATTCATACACGCGGACATCACCTTCCGTGCCGAGAGGATAGTGAAAGTCTATGGAGAGAGGGAGGATTCTCCTGAGCAACGTCTGAGAGACAAGGACAGGAAGAGAGCTGCATACCACCGGTATTATACGGACATGAAATGGGGACATGCTCAGAACTATGATATCTGCCTGGACAGCGGAAGACTTGGAATAGGCAGATGCGTGGAAATCCTTGCTTCTCTCTACTGAGAAAATGATCGGCGTTTTTTCCCGTGACTGACCTTCCGCACGAAGTGTCCGGTCATGGGCCAGAAAAAACTTTCTTCACGGATCCGGTTTCATGTAATACAATCAGGTCATGAAGAAGATTGTCTCGCTTGCTGTCATGACGTTTTCGTGTCTCTCAGCGCTCCATGCAGGATGGGTGTTCGGCGACGGTTTTTCGTTCCAGATAGCGCCCATGGATCCTCTCTTCCAGGAGAACAGGGCGTATCCGTTCTCGAACACCACCTCGTTCAGCATGCTGTTCTCTCCCGAGGACTTCGAGTATCTTCCTACGGATTTCCTTGTATCGAAAGGAGATGACGGAGGTTACGCTCTTCTTCCGTTCGATGACGTGGATACATCCCACAACAGTTACTGGAACCTCAAGGCGGCGACCAACCTCGGCCTTCTCCGCTTTTCCTACAGGAACTACATCTCAGTCGAGATGTATATCCACGGCGGACTAAATTCGGTTTTCGCGAACTACGGAGGCACGAACGTTCTCGGATTCGACGGAATGTACGGCCTCGGCGCGACCGCACAGATAATGGGGCAGCTAACCATACGCTTCGGCTTCCACCATTTCTCAGGGCACTGGGGAGATGAGATGCTGGCAAAGTTCAATGAGAGGAACGACAGATCCTCGTACCATACTCTCACCGAGTACACGAGAAACAACTCGCTTCTTCTCGACATAGCCTACCAGCCGGTCAAGTACTTCAGAGTGATGGCGGAGTTCGAGCTTCCCCAGCAGACATCGTGGATACGGCCTTATGCTCACATTCCCGACGGCGTCAACACTCCGAGCTACAACCATCCTCTTGTCGGGCACATCGGCGAGCAGGAAGGCTTCTATGCTCCAAGAGCGGATTATCCCGATTTCTACAAGGCTTGGCGCATAGGACTTGGAGCGGAGCTCATGTACCCTGTCGAAGGAGTGGGCGAGGCTTACCTGTCATACGACGTGCAATTCCATCAGGACGGGAAGATCGACTACATAGGAAAGATTGCGTACAATCCGGATAAGCCGTGGGACATCGAACACACCGTCGCTCTCGGATTCCAGTTCGAGGAGACTCCGGACAGTCCGTCGTTCGCGATACAGCTGACATACCATGATGGAAGGTTCCCGCTTCTTAATTTCTTCTACCAGAAGTCGCGGTACTTCGGTGTGGGACTCGTAGCATCGTTCTAGGAGCCACATTTTCTGAGGCTGCAGGATCCTGCAGCCGTTTTTTTTCTCTTCTCCCTTTCTTTTGTCTTCGTTTTGGTGCATGATTTCCGATATGGTCATCCTTTTTTCCGCAATCGCTTTTATCGTTGCCGTGACGCTCGGCGTGTCGTATGCGATCTATGTAATTGCTTTCCGACCTCCCCGGAAAAGGGAGGACGACTACATGGCTCTTCCCGATGGTCGGCAGTACGAGGTCTACGCTGAAGAGACCGCGAGGCTCTGCAGAGTCTTCGCCGCCATTCCCTACGAGAGCGTCGAAATAACCTCGGTCGACGGCTACAGGCTTTTCGGCCGCTACTATGAGACGAGAAAGGGGGCGGATCTCCAGATAGAGTGCCATGGCTACCACGGCAGTCCGATACGGGATTTCTGCGGCGGCAACAGGATAGCGCGCGAAAGCGGCTACAACACCCTCGTGATAGAGGAGAGAGGAATGCTCAGGAGCGAGGGGCGTGCGATAACGTTCGGCGTGATGGAGCGGTGGGACGTGAAATCATGGTGCGAATATGCCGCGGCCCGGTTCGGTCGCGATATGAGGATCGTACTTTCGGGAATCTCCATGGGAGCATCCGCCGTCCTGATGGCATCCGCACTTGAGCTTCCCGAGAACGTCGTTGCCGTGATTGCGGACTGTCCTTATACCAGGCCGATGGACATCATAGAGAAGGTAGGGCGCGACATGCACCTTCCTTCAGCCATCCTTTCTCCATTCGTGAAGCTCGCCGCACGGCTTTTCGGCGGATTCAGGATCGACGGAGCATCTTGCGTCGATGCCGTGGAAAATACCAGGCTTCCGATCCTGCTTATCCACGGGATGGACGATCTTTTTGTCCCATACCGGATGAGCGTGGAGATCGCCGATGCGAACCCGAGAATCAGGTTCTCATCATTTCCAGGTGCGGGGCACGGACTTTCGTACATGGTGGATACTCCCCGCTACGAGAAGGTCGTCGGGCAGTTCCTCCTTGACGTGGGGCTCGGAACGCCGAAAAGCGTCGATTGACTCGGCTTCAGATGGCCTTCACGGCTTTCCATTTGCCGCTTCTGTACCTTGCCGCCTCGATTGCAAGGTTTATCGTCCAGCCGACAGGTATCGCGTACCAGACGGCCTCTATCCCGAGAATCGGCGTAGCCGCGTAGGCCATGCCGACCCTGAAACCCAGATTGAGAATGTTCGCGATCGTGAGCAGCTTCATGTCACCGGCTCCGCGCAGCAGACCGTCGGTGCATATTTTCGCGCCGAGTATGATGTAGAAGAATCCCGTGAAGTGTATGTATCCGCTTCCGACCTCCAGCGCCGTGGCCGAGTAGTTCTCCCCTAAAAAGAGGAGGATGATTCTGTCGGGGAAAAGGCAGAGGACTAACAATATCGCGGCGGCGACGGATGCAGTGAGAGCCATCGCTACGTGAAAGCCTTTCTTCGCCCTGTCCGGGTTCCCGGCTCCCATGTTCTGGGACACGAATGCCGAAAGCGCGGTCCCGAGGGATGTGAACGGCGATACGACGAAGCTGTCGACGCGGATGGCTGCTGAGTATCCGGCAAGCGCCATCGATCCGAAATCGTTCACCACGGCCTGCACGAGCATCATCCCGATCGAGATTATGCTCTGGCTGAGGATCGAAGGGAGCGCGACGCGCGCAATCTTCTTCAATATCGCATATTCGAAAAACCTGGACCTTTCTTCTGCCTCGTAGGTTCCTAGCCGTCTGTAGAGCACTACAAAGGAGAGGACTGCGGATATTCCCTGGCTTATCACCGTCGCGCTCGCAGCTCCTGCGACTCCCATGGAGAGCGGACCGACGAAGATGATGTCGAGCGCGATGTTGGTCAGGGACGAGAATATGAGAAACAATAGCGGTATGCGCGATTTTCCCATCGCGTTGAATATTGCCGACAAGGCGTTGTATAGAAACAGGAACGGCATGCCAAGAAAATATATCCCCAGATAGTCCGTAGCCATGTCCATGATATCCTGCGGGGTGTTCAGTGCAAGGAGTATTTTTCCTGAAAGAAGGAGACCGACGATGCTGAGGACGATGCTGAAGGCCAGAAAAGACGACAGCGTGGTATGGATGCTCGTCTTCATCCGTTCGAAGTTTCTTGCGCCCATATGCTGTCCAACGACGACGCTGGCTCCGACCGCTCCGCCGAATGCTATTGAGATGAATACCGTCGTAAGTGCATAGGAGGCTCCGACGGCTGCGAGCGCATCCTCTCCAAGGAGACGTCCGACAATGATCGTATCGGCCATGTTGTAGAACTGCTGGAAAAGGTTTCCGAGGAAGATCGGAAACGTGAAGGCCATCATCGGAAGCGCTATCGGTCCGGACGTGAGACTGGATTGTTCGGCAATTTTTCCCATCAGCCTGATGTTAGCACTGCATCGAACGATGGGGGAAGGGGGTTTCGGCTTTGTCTGCACACGTGTTTTGCCGGAAAAAAGAACTGCGCATTGTCGACTTCGCAAGAGCAATGATGCGATTTTTTCCTGCTTTCCGTTTAGTTGTTCTTTTTTTCCATCTCATGGAATATCATCTGGATCGTGGAGGATTATGCCATGCTTTCATGTTTCAGTTCTTTTTCTTCGCTTTTCGTTTCCGATCTATTCCCTCGCGGGGGAGATGAGATCAAGGTCGGGATTGCGGTGTGCGGCAATCCGGCAAGAGTACGGCTGATGTACGATTCATATACGGGGCTTGCTGCATGCAGAGCCATGGAGCCGGGGAGAGCGATGGGAAAGGCGACGATGTACGAGGCTGACATGCCGATATTCCGTACATCGGAGAAGATAAGATATTATTTCGTCGTCGACGATGAGAACGACGTAGCATTCTACTATTCGAAGAGCGGGCTTGGTAGAAGGGTTCCTTCCGTGAAGGAGCGATTCGAGATAATACCGGATCTCGACGCGCCGGAATGGATAGGCAATTCGACCTGCTACCAGATTTTCCCGGACAGGTTCATGAACGGAGATCCGTCCAACGACGTCAAGGCCGGTGCATACGAATTCGACGGAGCATGGGTGACGACTCCTTCCTTCGACGAAGATCCTAAGAGCTTCGAGGATGCTCGCTGCATCGACTTCTACAATGGGGACCTGAAGGGCATCGAGATGAAACTCGGCTATCTGAAGGACCTCGGGTTCAATGCCATATATCTCAATCCGGTCAACGCCTCGAGGACCGTGCACCGCTTCGATTCGGTGGATTTCTTCCATGTCGACGACAAGCTCGGAGGCGACAAGGCATACGAGGAGCTTCTTGCCAAGGCCCATTCCATGGGAATCAGGATCATTCAGGACATCTCGATCAACCACACGGGAAGCGACCATCCCTGGTACAGGAAGGCCGAGGAAGATCCTTCCAGCGAGGAGGCTTCATTCTACTATAGAAAAAGCGACGGAAGTTTCCGCTGCTGGGCAGGGGTGAAGACTCTTCCTCAGCTCAATTACAATTCGCAGAAGCTCAGGGATAGGATCTACAGGGATCCGGACAGCGCGATGCAGAAGTATCTCAAGGCGCCGTACTATCTTGACGCATGGCGGCTCGATGTCGCGCCGGAACTTGCAAGGACGGAGGAGGACCAGATGTGCCGCGAGGTCTGGCGCGAAGTGAGAGCCTGCCTCAAGCCGGTCAGAAACCAGCTGTACCTGGTCGGCGAGGGCTGGGATGATTCATCCGACTACATGCAGGGCGACATGTGGGATGCCACCATGAACTATTACGGCTCGGGACGGATCATCCGCTCCTGGCTCGGGGAGGAGGACCGTTTCTTGCAGGACGGCTGGGGCCACAGTCCGAGAAAGACGGTTCCGTTCACGGCTTCTGATTTCATCGGTGCGGTGAAGGCCGCGATCGATTCGGTTCCGGACCAGAGCGTCTATTTCCAGATGAATCTCATCGACAGCCACGACACTCCGAGGCTGCACAACAACGACGAAATCATGGATGACGATCTGTATCTTGGAGGAATACTTGCGCTGTACATGCTCCCCGGAATGCCGAACATCTACTACGGCGACGAGATAAAGCTGAGAGGGACGATGGGGTCCGTCGAGGGTTCGCGATTCCCGATGGAATGGGACGAGAGCAAGTGGAACAGGAAGTATCTCGAGTGGCATAGGACGCTCGGCAAGGTGCGTTCGGTGGACGGATTCGGCTACTCGCCGTTCAGGATGGTCGAGGCGGGTGACGGATGCCTTCTCATGATGAGATACCTTGAAGACCGAACATATGTTGCAATCGTCAACAGAGGACCCGATGCCGAAATCGAGCTATGCGACGAATTTGCAACACAGGGAACTCTTTCCACGGTTCTCGGAACGGCAGAGATCGTCGGAAGTCGCCGAATCAGGCTGAAAATGGGACAGTCGGCTCTTCTGGTCGATCGGAGGTAGTTGAACTTTTATCCTAAAACACGTATTAGTAGTTCAAGGAGTGTAGAATGGCCTTCATCTACGAAGAGCTGAGCCGTACGTTCAGCGAGTTTCTTTTGGTTCCCGGATATTCCTCATCGGAATGCATACCAAGCAACGTAAGCTTGAAAACCCCGCTTGTGAAGTTTAGAAAGGGAAAGGAGGAGTCTCCGCTCTCCCTCAACATCCCGATGGTCTCGGCCATCATGCAGAGCGTTTCGGGCGAGAAGCTCGCCATTGCGCTGGCCAAGCAGGGCGGCGTTTCCTTTATCTATGGTTCCCAGACCATTGAGCAGGAGGCCGACATGGTCCGCCGCGTCAAGGCGTACAAAAAGGGCTTTGTCACGAGCGATTCCAACCTGCCGCCGGAAGCCACGCTGGCCGATGTGCTGGACCTGAAAGCCCGCACCGGCCATTCGACCGTTGCCATCACTGCGGACGGCACCGCCCACGGCAAGCTGCTGGGCATTGTCGCTTCGCGCGATTACCGCCTGTCCCGCATGGCCACCGACCTGAAAGTGACCGAGTTCATGACCCCGCTGGACAAGCTGGTCACGGCCCCCGCGACCACCAGCCTGCATGACTGCAACGACATTATCTGGGACAACAAGATCAACTCCCTGCCCCTGATCGACGAAGAGGGCAACCTGCAGTACATGGTGTTCCGCAAGGACTACGACAGCCACAAGGAGAACGTCAACGAGCTGCTGGACGCGAACAAGAGCTATGTGGTGGGCGCGGGCATCAACACCCGCGACTATGCCGAGCGCGTGCCCGCGCTGGTGGACGCCGGTGTGGACGTGCTGTGCATTGATTCTTCGGAAGGTTTCAGCGAATGGCAGTCCCGCACGATCAGCTGGATTCGCGAGCGCTACGGCGACAAGGTCAAGGTGGGCGCGGGCAACGTGGTGGACCGCGACGGTTTCCTGTTCCTGGCCAAAGCCGGGGCGGACTTTGTCAAGATCGGCATTGGCGGCGGGTCCATCTGCATCACGCGCGAGACCAAGGGCATCGGCCGCGGCCAGGCCACGGCGGTCATTGAGGTTGCCAAGGCGCGCGACGAGTATTATAAAGAGACCGGCATCTATGTGCCGATCTGCTCCGACGGCGGCATTGTGCACGACTACCACATCACGCTGGCGCTGGCGATGGGCGCGGATTTTGTGATGCTGGGCCGCTATTTTGCCCGCTTTGACGAAAGCCCCACGAACAAGCTGCGCGTGGGCGGCAACTATGTGAAGGAATACTGGGGCGAAGGCTCCAACCGCGCGCGCAACTGGCAGCGCTACGACCTGGGCGGCGCGCAGAAGCTCGGCTTTGAGGAAGGCGTGGACAGCTATGTGCCCTATGCCGGGCCGCTGGCCGACGGCGTGCAGACCACGCTGTACAAGGTGAAATCCACCATGTGCAACTGCGGCGCGCTGACCATCCCCGAACTGCAGGAGAAGGCGCGGCTGACTGTGGTGTCCTCCACCTCCATTGTGGAGGGCGGCAGCCATGACGTTATTTTGAAGAACAGCTCCAACGCGCTGTGATTTTGGGCAAGACCCGAATCCCCCGCCCCCGCCCGGCCCCCGGCCGCGCGGGGGCG
>CASEKE010000040.1 GCA_949288415.1 uncultured Spirochaetales bacterium | reverse complement strand
GAAGCTCGCGTCCGTTATGTTCGTGAACTCGCAGAAAGAGAGCACAAGCCCCCATATGAACGGTATCACGAACGCCAGCGCGAAGCATATCACTCCGGGCAACGCAAACAGGGCGAAGTATTTCCTTAGCGTTTTTTCCATAGGGTTCCCCTTTTTACATCAGCAAAATGCCGCCCGGAGTCCGGACGGCATTTGCTTCGTATTTGTCATCTTCCCATGATCTCGGCTTCCTTGGCCCAGCTGTCCTGCGCCGTCTTTACGACGTCGTCCCAGGAAATCTGGTTGTTGATGTATCCAAGGAGAGCGGAGCCGAAGTCGGCCTTCCACTGCTCGGAAGGAATGGCGGCAGTGACGGTTGGAACCTGTGTGATGCCGTCTTTGTTCATCCAGCGTACCATATCCTTTGCAAGCGGATCCTGAGGAGTCTCGTCTTCGTTGAACGTGTTGAACGGAGTGATGAATACAAGTTTCTCTCCGACGAACTTCTTTCCGGTATCGGAGCTGAAGAGCCAGGTGAGGAACGTGTCTGCGTTCTTCTGGAGTTCTTCCGAGACGTTCTTGTTGATGCAGAGGTAGTTCTCCGTTCCTACGCAAAGGCCATATTCTTCTTCGTCGTCTAGACCCATGTAGAGCGGGAGGAACTTGATGTCCTCGTCGGCTACAGTGTTGCCCGGAACTCCGAGGATCTGGCTTGCACCCCAGCTGCCGTTCTGTACCATCGCGCACTGGCCGAGAGCGAATTCCGCCATCGAATCGTCGACGCTCTTGCTGCCGACAAGACCGCGGGCAGTGGTGCTGTTGTCAAGATAGAGATCGAAGAGAGCCTTGAAGTTGTCCGAATATGCGAAATCGAATGTCGTCGACTCCTGTCCTGTCAGCACGTCGCCATATTCCGCGAAGAGAGCAGGGTTGAGAAGGTGCGTTGTCCATCTCCAGTCGTTTCCTGCGCTCATTGACGTGGATGCAAAGACACCCTGGATGCCGAGAGCATCCTTGTTGGCTGTCATATCCTCGACGACTGCCTTGAGGGTCTCGAAGTTGTCGATTTCGTCCATGCTCTTCACTCCGGTGCTGTTGGTCGGGAGTGCGAAATACTTCTCCATGATGGCATTGTTGTAGATGATGCCGTAGCCTTCGACAACATATGGTATTCCGACGACGTGGCCGTCAAGTTCGAGAGCCATCGACTTATCTGAGAGCAGCTTGTAGAACTCGGTGTTCTCGAGCGGTGCGACGTCATTCTTGCTTCCCATCAGATCCATCGGGCCGTTGACCTGGAAGATCACAGGCGGCTGGCTCTTGGCCATTTCGCTCTTGAGCGTCTGCGTGTACTGATTGGATGCAGCTGTTACGACCTTGAGAGGAATTCCTGTCTCCTCTTCGAATACCGGGGCTATTTCCTCCGAGTAGATTTCTGCAACTTCCGGTTTGAAGTTGAGGTAGTAGACTTCGTTTTCAGCGTCTTTGTCCGAACATGAAACAAGAGCTGAGACGATGAGAAGAACAGCCAACAGAGCAATGGATGTTTTTTTCATTTCTTTTCTCCTGATTGTTTTTCCGTAGACCCGGAATAGTTTTCTACCGGATATTTTATACTACAAAGTAGTATTGTCAAGGAAAAACCCGTACTTTTGAGCCTTTTCCTGTAAAGCATCTTTCCCGGTCCGCCATAGAATATTTTCAGCAATTGTCGCAAGCGCGGAGAAGTGGAGATCCAGTCTTCTGTGGATGTTTCTCGTGCGGTTACATGGAAATTCGGATGTAACGCAATGTTATTCCGATGTAACATTTTGGTTTTCGTTTCATGGAAAACGTCCTTGAAAAATCGATCCGCAAATTTGAAAAAAAGGGGCCACGTGAAGTGGCCTCTGTCTGGAAGGAAAAACTTAATGCTTACTTTACAAGATGGATTGCAAATCCGCCGATCTCCTCGTTCATGTAGCAGACTTTGATCTTTCCTTTTGCGTCGTACTTGATCGTGTCCTCTTTGACCGTGAAACCTCTGAGTTTGAGGAAATAGATTGTCCTTTCGATGTCGTAGCATCTGAAGGCAAGGTGTCCGTTTGCTCCAAGTCCGGGCGCCTTCATCAGTTCGATGGACTTGTCCATGAAGATGGAGGAATTTCCTTCGTTGATGACCATTCCGAGCTTTGCGAATTCGCTTGCCGCACCTGAAGCTGCATCGGCATTTTTGAGATTGATTCCGACGTGTACGAGTTCGAGGCCCTGAAGCTTGACCATCGCTTCCTTGCAGAGAGCTGTGATTTTGTCCCATTCCTCGTTCTCGATGAGGTCGCCCTTGACCATCCACGATCCGCCGATGGCGAGGACATTGGCAGCCTTTGCATAGTCAGGAAGATTGTTCACGTTGATACCGCCAGTGGTCATGAACTTGACCTGTCCGAAAGGACCTGCGAGGTTCTTGAGCATGTTGACCCCTCCGAGCGCCTCTGCAGGGAAGAACTTGAGAACCTTGAGTCCGTAAGCGAGTCCCTTTTCGATCTCGGAAGGAGTTGCTACACCTGGTACGACCGGGATGTTGTGGTGCAGGCACCATTCGACCGTCTCCGGATTGAAGCCGGGGGAGACGATGAACTTTGCTCCGGCCATGACAGCCTTTTCGGCGAGAGCTGCATTTATGACGGTTCCGGCTCCTACGAGCATCTCCGGATATGCCTGTGTCATTCTTCTGATCGCCTCTTCTGCGGCCGCTGTCCTGAAGGTCACCTCCGCGCAGGGAATTCCTCCGTCGATCATTGCCTTGGCAAGCTTTTCGGCTTTGTTCGCATCGTTGATGGCAACTACAGGTACGATGCCTGTATCGTGAAAGATTCTGAAGAGTTCTTCGTTGTTCATTTCGACTTTCTCCTTTTCTTGGTATGTTTTTTTCGTTTCTGTATTGATTATAGCACGGGTGGAAATGTAATGGAATAGTATTTTAAAGAAAATGAAACATTGTTTCGAAAATTATTGACTAACGGGTTCGTCTACCATATGATAAGATTGAATCAAGTAAAAACCCAAGGAGGAATCAATCCGTGAAATACGTGACATTCGGTGAAATCATGCTCCGCCTCAGAAGCAACGAGCGCGAGAGACTTTTCCAGAAGCCTGAGCTCGAGGCGACATTCGGAGGCGGAGAAGCCAACGTAGCTGTTTCTCTTTCCATATTCGGCGAAGATGCCGCATTCGTGACGGCTGTTCCTGATCATGCAGTAGGCGAGGCTGCGGTCAGAGAGCTCATGAAGTATGGTGTCGACACTTCCTCGATCAACAGAGTCAAGGGTTCCAGACTCGGCATCTACTATCTCGAGACCGGCGCGAACCAGAGACCGTCGCTCGTAGTCTACGACAGGGCCGACAGCGCCATCGCCAATGCCAAGCCGGATGACTTCGACTTCGACAAGATCATGAAGGGTGCGGACTGGTTCCATACGACCGGAATCACGCCTGCCATCAGCCAGGGTGCTGCGGACTGCGCTCTTGCCGCCATGAAGGCTGCAAAAAAAGCCGGTGCTACCGTTTCCATCGACCTCAATTACAGAAAGAAGCTCTGGAACTACGGCAAGACCGCTCCAGAGGTCATGAGGGAACTCGTAAAGTATGCGGACGTCATCATTGCCAACGAGGAAGACATCCAGAAGTGCCTCGGAATCGAAGCTGACAGCGACGTCACGAAGGGCGAGCTCGATACGGAGGTCTACAAGGCACTCTGCGCGGAAGTCAGGAAGCAGTTTCCGAACATCTCCGTCATCGCGGTCACTCTGCGCGAAAGCCATAGCGCCGATTACAATGGATGGTCAGCTGCTCTTTCCGGAAAGACGGGCTTCTATCTTTCGAGACACTACGAGATTACCAACATCGTCGACAGGGTCGGCGGAGGAGACTCCTTCGCGGCAGGAATCATCTATGGCCTTTCCCATTACGATGACGAGCAGTATGCGATCAACTATGCTGTTGCTGCATCCTGCCTCAAGCATTCGATCAGCGGGGACTTCAACCTTGCAAGGAAGAGCGAGGTCGAGGCTCTTGCCAAGGGCGACGGATCGGGACGCGTACAGCGCTGAGCACTGTAGTCACTTTCATATAGCGGGCATGGAATTCCATGTCCGTTTTTTGTATATTGGTTATCATTTCCATTATGGAGAGACAAATGCACAATGTCGGTATAGTTGGAGCAGGGGCGATAGCCCGCATACAGGTGGACGCGTTCTCTTCGATTTCCGGCTGCTGCGTGAAAGGCGTATGCGGACGGACCTTGGAGAAGCCGGCGAGGTTGATTGCCGAGAAAGGTTTGGACGCGCGGCCGTATAGCCTTATGGAACAGATGATAGAGGAAGAGCATCTGGATGTTATTTCCATCTGTCTTCCACCGAGTCTTCATGCCGAGTATTCGATACGCGCAATGCGCATGGGTTGCCATGTTGTCTGCGAGAAACCTATGGCGGCGTCTATCGATCAATGCGACGCGATGATCGATGTGGCTTCCGAAAACGGCGTGCTACTTTCGGTAATAAGCCAGAACAGGTTCACTGCGCAGTATTCCAGGGCGCGGGAGATGCTTCGTTCCGGAAGTGCTGGAAGGATTCTTGCGTCCGAGATAACAAGTCGTTGGTGGAGGGGGGAGCATTACTATGATCTATGGTGGCGAGGTACCTGGGAAAAGGAATCGGGCGGATGTCTGATGAGCCAGAGCATACACCATCTGGATCTGATGCTTTTCCTTCTGGGGATGCCTAAGAGCGTGGATGGCCGGGTCATGAATCTTGCCCACGGCAACAGCGAATGCGAGGACCATGCTTATGCACTTTTCGATTATGGGGATTTCCCGCTTCTTTTCACCTCGTCGCTGGTCGATCACGGGGCAGGGCAACGCATGCATTTCGATTGTGAGAAGGCCTCGTTCGACATTCCCTGGAAGGTGTATTGCTCAAAAGCTCTCGGCAATGGCTTCCCCAAGGACGATGAAGATGGTAGAAAGGCGTTCGAAAGCCGTTGGAATGCCTTGCCGCCTCTGGAAAGGGAGGGACATGCAGGTCAGCTTTCGAATTTCATCAGGGCCATAGACGGAAAAGAACCTCTTTCCGTAACAGGAGAGGATGGCAGACGTGTCATCGAGGTCATAATGGGGATATACGAGTCGAGCGTCGGCGGCAGACGCGTGTTTTTCCCTCTTGCGAAAGACGATCCGTTCCGCTTCAAGGAAGGGATTCTTGCAGCCATGCCCCACTTCAATGAAAAGACATCGAACGTGGACGGTTTCGATACGGATGAGATATCTCTGGCAGGAGGAATATAGCCGACTGTTTTGCCTTCGACGTCGACAGGTATTATTTTCTTTTTGTGGCAAGTCCACGAAAGGAGAATATCGATATGGCAAAAATAATCGGAAGTCCTTCCCGGTACATCCAGGAGAAGGGAGCTTTGGGAAACCTTGCTAAGTATACTTCCAACTATGGAAAGAGGCTGCTCGTACTCATCACTGAGTCCGGCAGGAAGAGAAGCGGCGAAGAGATCGAGAAGAGCGTCGGAAATACAGGTACGGAGATTTCCTGGGCATTCTTCGGAGGCGAATGTTCCAAGAGCGAGATAGACAGAGTGCTGGGTATCGCAAAGGCGGAAAAAGCGGAGGTGATCGTAGGAGTTGGCGGAGGAAAGACGCTCGACACTGCAAAGGCGGTCGCACATTACGCAGGTCTTCCCGTAGTCATCGTGCCTACAATTGCATCGACCGATGCTCCTTGCTCGGCCCTTAGCGTGATCTACACGGATGACGGAGTCTTCGACAGCTATCTTTTCCTTCCTGCGAACCCCGACGCGGTGATCATGGACAGCGAGGTCATAGCCAAGGCCCCTGCCAGATTGCTCGTTTCCGGAATGGGTGATGCGTTGGCGACGTACTTCGAGGCCCGAGCCTGCAGGAGAAGCAATGCGACAAACTGCGTAGGAGGTACCTGTTCGCTTTCTGCTATGGCCCTTGCGGAGCTATGCTACAAGACGTTGCTTTCGGATGGTCTGAAGGCGAAGCTGGCAGTGGAAAGGAAGGTCGCCACGCCTGCAGTCGAGAATATCATCGAGGCGAATACATACCTCTCCGGCATTGGTTTCGAAAGTGCAGGACTGGCAGGGGCTCATGCGATACACAACGGGTTGACGGCAATCAAGGAAACCCATGCAATGTATCATGGAGAGAAAGTCGCTTTCGGCACGATCGCTCAGCTGATGCTCGAGAATGCCGACATGGACGAGGTCGAGGATGTCGTTTCGTTCTGTCTTGAAGTAGGCCTGCCTGTCACGCTCGAGGATCTCGGAATCAAAGAGGTCAAGGAAGATGAGATCAGAGAGGTTGCAAGGCTTGCTTCATTGGAAAGCGATACGATCCACAACATGCCTTTCCCCGTTACGGCGGACGATGTCTATGAGGCAATCATGGCTGCGGATGCGATAGGGCATTATTACAAAGACTGATCTGCATATCTTTGCAAAAAGTCCGTGGAGCTGTGCGGCTTTTCCGCTTTGCATGATTCGGAAACTCGGCTTTGAGCCGTTTTCCGGCCACCGGAAGAGAGCCTCCGCATCTGCGGACTTTTTTCATACCCGTTTGCCTCCTCTTGCCCTTATAATTGAACTGTCCTCGCGAAAGAGGACCATCGGTCCGGGAGCGATTTGCACCGACGATTGGAGGAGGTTGGAATGAGTAAGAAGTCTTTCCTTGCCGTCGAGAGGAATCTTGTCCTCTCCGCTATAGACAGAAGATTGTTCGGGTCTTTCATCGAGCATCTTGGAAGAGCCGTATATACGGGCATCTTCCAGGAAGGCCATCCGTCGAGCGACGAGGATGGCTTCAGAAAGGATGTCCTGGAACTTGTCCGGGAACTTGACGTTCCTATTGTGCGGTATCCCGGCGGCAATTTCGTGTCTAATTTCTTCTGGGAGGATTCCGTAGGTCCACTATCGGAAAGAAAGCCCCGGCTCGACCTTGCCTGGAGGACGCTCGAGACTAACCGGATCGGACTTGATGAATTCTGCCGTTGGGCAGGAAAGGCGGGGACCGATGTGATGATGGCCGTCAATCTCGGTACCCGTGGAATCAGCGATGCCTGCAATCTTCTCGAGTATTGCAACGTCGATGCCTCGAGTCGGTACGCATCGATGAGAAGGAGAAACGGCCATGCCGATCCGTACGGCATAAAGCTCTGGTGCCTTGGCAACGAGATGGACGGTCCATGGCAGCACGGGCATAAGACAGCCTATGAATATGGGAGGCTTGCAGCCGAGACCGCCAAGGCGATGAAAGGCCTCGATCCGTCGATCGAGCTTGTCTCCTGCGGAAGTTCCAATGCCAATATGCCGACGTATCCGGAATGGGAGAGAATAACGCTTTCGGAAACCTATGACCTGGTAGACTATATCTCCATGCATCTCTACTTTGGATCCGAACGGCTTGATGACATGCCGTCTTTCCTTGCAAACTCGCGCGAAATGGATGATTTTATCAGGACAGTCACATCGGCTTGCGACTATGTAAAGGCAGTCAAGAGAAGCCCCAAGACGATGAACATAAGCTTCGATGAGTGGAACGTATGGTATCATGCGAAAGCCCATGACGATGACAAGATGGCAAACGACCCATGGACTGTCGCCCCTCCGCTTCTGGAGGACATCTACAACTTTGCGGATGCCCTTGTCGTCGGGACGATGTTGATAACGCTTCTCAAACACGCTGACCGCGTCAAGGTTGCTTGCCTCGCCCAGCTTGTGAATGTGATTGCGCCTATCATGACGAGCAAGGATGGAAAAGCATGGAGGCAGACGATTTTCCATCCGTTCCGCGATGCGTCTGCATTTACATCCGGTGGCAAGGTCATGTACCCGATTTCCCATGGCAGCAGGTACAGCTCGAAGTATTTCGAGAACGTCGACACTGTCGAATCTGTCGCGGTGCTTTCCGGGGATGAGGAGATTGTGACCATCCTTGCCGTCAACAGGGATATGGAGGACACGGTGGAGCTTGAGGTGGACCTCAGAAGCTTCGGCGACAAGGCCAGCGTCGTATTCCAAAGCGAAATGGCCGGATTCTCCCTTGACCAGGTGAACGGCGAGGATGCCGAGATTGTCCATCCTTCCCAGGTTCGGACGGCGAAGGTCAATGGAGGAAAGATCGTCATCCCGCTGAAGAAGACAAGCTGGAATGTGATCCGGGTACAGGTCGGATAGTTTTTGAGAAACGTTATGCCGGTGCCAACCGATCACTGGGAAGGACGAGTGTTGCAATTTGTTGATACATATTGACGAAATCTGATAACATGTAAAAGTACAGGCGTCGCTTGTCTATGGAACATGAATCATCGTATGTCCGATCCTTTAGGCATGCGCGGCGGAAGCATTTTTCTTCCAAACACTCGCGCCAGAGTGCATGGATCGGTTCAATACGTTCAATGGAGGGGGAGAATATGATAGAATCTCCGATTTGCTCGCTTCTGGGAATAGACTATCCGGTATTCCAAGGAGGAATGGCCTGGATTTCGGACGGGAGGCTTGCAGCTGCGGTATCCGAGGCCGGCGGCTTGGGAATAATCGCAGCAGGAAGCGCTCCTGCGTCATATGTAAAGGCTGAGATAGAGATTGCAAGGCAGCTTACGGACAGACCTTTCGGAGTCAATATAATGCTGATGAGTCCATATGCGGGTGAAATTGCGGAACTGGTTGCCCGCGAGAAGGTCAGCGTGGTAACGACGGGTGCCGGAAATCCTTCCCGCTATATGGATATGTGGAAGAAAGCCGGTGTCCATGTGATACCGGTCGTGGCGTCCGTCGCACTTGCAAAAATGATGACACGTCTCGGCGCCTCGGCGCTCATCGCTGAGGGCGGTGAGAGCGGGGGACACATCGGTGAGCTGTCGACGATGGTGCTTGTCCCTATGGTCGTCGATGCAACCGACCTTCCCGTGATAGCTGCAGGAGGAATTGCGGATGGGCGAGGATTCGCGGCTGCACTGATGCTTGGCGCATGCGGAATACAGATGGGTACCCGGTTCCTTGCTGCACAGGAATGCCGCATACATCCGGAGTACAAGAACCGTATCGTCAAAGCAGGCGATAGATGCACCTTGGTGACCGGTCGTCGGCTTGGACATCCTGTCAGAAGTCTCAAAACTTCGTTTTCAAGAGAATATCTGGAGAAGGAATATGGAGGGGCATCCGAGGAGGAGCTGGAAAAAATGGGTTCCGACGCACTTAGAAAGGCCGTGGTCGACAGCGATGTGGACGGTGGATGCTTTCTTTCAGGGCAGATAGCCGGTATGGTCAGCCGTATCGAACCTGCCGCAGAGATCGTGAAGGACGTAGTCGAGGATGCGGAAAGAATTCTCGCATCGGCTTCGACCTATGCTATGGCGAAAACCTGCCGTTGATATTGAGGGCCGGAACATTTCCCTTCTGTCCAGGCCCTCGTATATTCAAGCTTCGCTGTAGCCAAGTATCTCGGAGAGCTTGTTCGTGCAGCTTCGGATCTTCTTCACGCATTCGTCGAAGTTGTCCTTGTCGAAACGGAAGATGGGCCAGGACACGGACATCGCCGCAATTACCTTTCCCGTGCAATCTCTGATGGGGCAGGCGATGCACATGACCTGCATCTCGTGCTCCTCATCGTCTATGCTGTATCCTCTTGCCCGTATTCTTGCAAGCTCTTCCTTCAGTGCATCCTCGCTTCTGATCGATTTTGGCGTGAAAGGTTTTAGAGCATTACGTCCCAGATATCCTTCGAGTTCCTCTTCGCTCATCTCGGAGAGGAATATTTTGCCGATTGCAGTGCAATAAAGGGGAATCAGCTTTCCGACTCTGGAGTACATCCGCAGCGTATAGGACGATTCTTCCTTGAGCACGTAGACGGCGCTGTCGTCCTGCGGGATTCCCATGTGTACAGTCTCTCCCAGACTTCTGCAGAGTTCGCGTGCGAACGGCTCCGCGGTGCTTATAAGCTCGATGTACTTGAGGCTTCTCGAGCCTACGGAGAACATCTTCAGCGTGAGGTGATACCTGTCGGCGCTGTCCCTGTAGACGTATCCGAGGTTCACAAGCGATGAGAGGAACCTCAGCAGTGTAGCCTTGGGCAATTCCGTCTCTTTTGCGAGACTCTCGAGGTTGATGCTTTCGCATTGGCTGAGAGTCTCGAGAATGTTTATGGTGCGCATTACCGCACTCATCTGCTTTTCGTCGTCTTTTTCCTTCGTCATTTTCAACCTTCGAAATATCTCTTGGCGTTGTTGAAGGAGATGTCCTCCACGATCCTGCCGAGGAAGTCCTCGTCGGCAGGCACCTCGCCGTTCTCGGCCCATGAGCCAAGGAGGTTGCAGAGTATGCGCCTGAAGTACTCGTG
>CASEKE010000039.1 GCA_949288415.1 uncultured Spirochaetales bacterium | reverse complement strand
CTACAAGACCATCCCTGTCGCAATACAGTACCTCAGGGGCGGCTACGGCTCGGTCGACATGGGCGCCATGATGGCCATGCTGGTCCTCGCTATGCTACCGGTGATCGTATTCTATCTATCCTGCCAGAAATACATCATCAAAGGCGTCCTCGCCGGCGCAGTTAAAGGCTGAGACAAGGAAAAAAATTGCAACCCCCTTTTTTGGGGGTTGCTTCATGAAAACGCAAAACGCATTCGAAAAGTCGGAAGAGCTTCAGCGCAGCAAATTGTTGCGCAATTTCCAATCAGGACAGTATCCCACGCAGCTTTCCACCCTGCTGCGGTTCCGTCAAAGCAGATATCCCTGCTCGAACGATACCGGACGTCTGTTGTCCGACAATGTCTTCGTCATGTAAGCTGTATCCAAATCCAGATCGTGGACAATGCGATGGAGAAGCGGCTCTCCTATGATATTCTGCTCTGCAAAAAGGTAGCATAGAGCCTTCTCTGCGATGAAGCCGGGCCGTACGCTGTCCATGTACTTCTCTCCGTCAGAGTCGTCTCCGTATCTGCGCATCAGATTCTCGTAGAGCTTCGAACGAGAGATGTCGCCCTTCAGATTCTCAAGCTCCTTCAACAGAGGCTCCACATTACCTCTTCCAGCCTCCTCGCCCAGAGGCTTCAATGTGAAAAAGGTATATTCCTTGCCGGGAAGATAGTGATGCCTGTCGCAGCGTGAGGCGTAGTTCGGTTCGAGAGATCCGTCCTTTTCCCTGTCCCCGCCAACGACGATCAGAGGATCGAAGTAAAGCGCCGGACACTCTCTCCCATCGACCTGATAATAGCGATATGTATAGAACGCAGAGTCCATGCAGTCCTCGTGTTCGCAGTATGCCGTAAGAGGAATCACATCGGTCGCAATATCGAGCATGAGCCGAGCCGTGGAATTGAATATGTCCCGTCTGAAATTCAGTATCAAAGTGGGAAACACGAACATACATCCTTTCTCCAACGAATAGTTGCGGACCACATAGGCAAGCCTCTCGTCGAAGAACGATGCTTCGTCGATGATGTACGTTCCCACTCCGGGATTGTCCTTTATTACCTCCTCGAGCCCGAACGAATCACGGATACGTGCAATCTTCTCGCCGCAGCGGACATACCCGGAACGATACGCAAGCGCATCGTCCGGGTAATCGGTGAAACGTACTCCGTCGATCTGGCTCCTCACGAAGAATACGTTCCTCCTATCCAGATCTCCCGTGCTGGTAAGAGCTTTCACGCGATCGCTCTTCCGTCGTGCAATCGCCGCATCACGCCAGACTCTGGCGGCGAACTCCGTCTTTCCGGAACCCATTGGCCCGATGAGAAGCACGCGCCGGCCCGGCGTCGTGAAATCGAAATGGGTAAAAGTGTCATGCACGCAGATCGTCGGAAAGCCAAGAGACTTCAGAAAGTCTTCGGCCTCCGATGATCGCTCAATACGCGGCATCGCTTTCCTCGCCCTTGACAAGCTGGACGCCAGCCGAGCAGCCGAGACGATCGGCACCCGCGGCGATCATGGCTTTTGCGGTCTCGTAGTTCCTTATTCCTCCGGCGGCCTTCACCTTGACGTTCTTTCCTACGCTGCGCCTCATGAGCGCTACATCCTCGACCGTCGCTCCTCCCTTCGAAAATCCGGTGCTTGTCTTGACAAAGTCCGCTCCGGCCCTCTCGGACAGCTTGCACGCCATCACCTTTTCATCATCGGTCAGCAGGCAGGCTTCGATAATCACCTTGAGCACCTTGTCGCCGCAGGCCTTCTTCACTTCGCGTATGTCGTTCTCTACATCGTCGTACATGCCGCTCTTCAGGGCACCGATGTTAATGACCATGTCTACCTCGTCCGCTCCGTCCTCGACAGCTGTCTTCGCTTCGTAGGCTTTCGCCTTGGTACTCATTGCTCCAAGTGGGAAGCCGACGACGGTACAGACATTCACTCCGGTTCCGTCGAGAAGTTCCGATGCAAGTTTCACCCAGCATGAATTGATGCATACAGATGCGAAATGGTATTCCTTCGCCTCCGCACAGATCTGTTCGACTTTCGCCTTCGGCGTATCTGCGGCAAGCACCGTATGATCGATATAAGATGCGATATTCATAAAAAGTCCTCCGTCTAGAAAGATTACCCCAAATACGGGAAACCCGCAACAAGACTTGTGACGGCATGCGATTACTCAAGAGGAAAGGACAGAAGACATGAATATAAGCCCCCGATTGCATTATTTTCCTTCCACGGGTAATCTTAATGCCATGGTACTAGATTTTTTCTCGACGGTATTCAACTGGATCATGCTTCTTGTGATTCTCGTCAACATACAGCAGAGACGCTATCCTCTGGCGTCCGCAAAAAGAATGGCGACACTTCTGATGGCAGTATTCTATATGCTTGTGTTCATCCTTCTTATTCTCAGAGCGCAATTCTCGCTGCCGGAATGGATGGAATGGCCTATTCTCGCAATCGGAATCGCCCTTCTCGTCATATTCAGGAAATACGTTTTCCCGTTCAGACGACGATGTGTGAAATGCGGAGAGAAACTCAATCTGGACCAGTGGCTAGGCTGCGACGAGAACCTATGTACGGAATGCTTCTATGAAAAACATCCGGAGCTGAAGCCGAAGGAGGAAAAGAAGAAGGAACTGCTGAACGACGAGGAGATACAGGAATCGTTCAAGGATGCGAGATTCGTCAATGAAGTCGACTGGGATCTATGGGAACCGAACGAAAAATGCGTACTCACATACGTCATCGACGAAAAGACCGACAGGATTCTGTTCATACGGAAGCTCCGTGGTCTGGGAGAAGGGCTGATAAACGGCCCTGGCGGACACATAGAACCGGAGGAGACAAGCGAAGAAGCTGCAATCAGGGAGACGAAGGAGGAGACAGGCCTGAACGTCACCGATCTCGAAAGGCGCGGAGTGCTGCACTTCCAGTTCACGGACGGTCTGAGAATGATCGGCTACGTTTACTTCACGACCTCCTTTTCCGGGAAACTGCTCGAAAAGACGGACGAGACCATCCCGTTCTGGCAGGACATAGGTACAATCGACTGGTCGGCGATGTGGGGCGACGACAGAATATGGCTTCCGGAAGCGATCAAAGGAAGAATATTCACCGGCTTCTTCATCTTCGACGGCAAAACAATGCTGGACAGTAAGGTGAACTACTATGACGAGGAAGAAGATATCTAGAGCTCTTGGACTCTGGAGTCTTGGCGAGAGCGAAGGATTCCACAAAAGGAAGGACCCAAGAATCCTCAAAGACATAGTCAAGGCCGCATACCGGTGCGGAACAAGGAAATTCGACTCCGCATTCTCGTACAAAGAGGCGGATAGCATGTTCCATTCAGCCATGAAGGAACTAGGAATAACGGAAGACGGCTACAGCGTCATATACAAGATAATGCCTCTTGAAACGCTGGAGAGAAAGGCCGAGACCGGACTGCGAAGGCTTGGCATATCGCGTTACGATACCCTGTTGCTCCACTGGCCGACGGAAAACGACCTGTTCAAGTCGCTCAAAACCCTTGAGCGTCTGAAGGAAAGGGGTCTTGCGAACAGAATCGGGACGAGCAACTTTCCGTCTGTGCTCACAAACAGGATACGGAACGACTTCGAACTGTCATGCAACGAAAGAGCATACTGCCCTGTGTTCCAGAAAGACATCGAAAATGAAACTCTACCGTCGATCTTCTACGGCATATACGGATTCGGATGTCTTCTCCGGGACGATATTCCGGACGACAGGAGAAAGGAGCTGTACTTCTACGCCCCCGATGCACTCGAAAGCTTTCTCGCACTGAGAAAAGCATTGAAAGACGCCTCATCTTCCCTTCACATCGGAGAAAAGGACTGCCTGCTTGCATTCGCTGAACGGCAGGAGCCAGAGACCATCATACTTGGAGCTGGCAACACCGGACAGGCGGAAGCCTTGATGGACGAAGCGGAAGACCCCGGAGACGAGGTTGTCGATGGACTGCGCAGGCTCGGGCTTGAAGTCGAGAAGCACTGCAGCGGGGACAACATATTCTCCCATCGATGGAGGCAGTCCGTCACGGGAAGAACCGAACAGCATCCACAATCCCGTGAAATTTCCGGATGTGGACAGGCGTACGGGAAATGCATCGAAGCATCTCCCGCGCCTTGAATCGCAATCAGGCCAGCTCGCCTGCCGCCTTGATCTTGATCCTCACTGTATTGCCCGGATAGTACTGTAGAGGCACATCCTCGATGTCGACTACCTCGACTGTATCTATTCTTGCACCGGCCTTGACAGCCATGGTCTTGGCCTCCTCCTTTGCCATGTCCAGAGCGACATCCCTCGGATATTCATCGTAGGAAACCAGCTTCTCGAAAGTGCCGCTTACTTTGCTGATTGCGCTACCTATCGCATTCGCGACTGCATGGTGGGCAGGCTTTAGTACCTTGCCTGCGCCTCTCAACGTCGACGGGAGAATCACGCTTCCGCCTCCGACGAGAACGACGGTGACATCGTCGCTGGAAAGCTTCATTGCATCTATCGCATCCTCAACCATCTCCCGCATGACGCCGAGAGCCTTTTCGGCCGTCTCGACATCCAACCCGGAAAGCAGAGCGGCATCTCCGAGTTCGAACATGCCGAGCTTGACGGCAACATCCGTGGCAGTAATGGTATCTCCGCCGAATACGAGAGCCTTCGTCTCGAGGTCGGCTCCGACGCTGTCAGGTCCGACGGACACGGATCCGTCAGGCCGGACCCTGACTATGCTTCCGCCCCCAAGCCCTATCGAAATCACATCCGGCATTCTGAAGTTCGTCCTGACGCCGCCGATGGTAACCGCGACGCCGCTCTCACGCGGGAACCCGGACACGAGCGATCCGACATCGGTAGTCGTTCCGCCTACATCCACGACGATCGCATCCTCTCCCCCTGCAAGGAAGCTAGCACCTCTGATGCTGTTTGTAGGGCCGGAAGAAATTGTGAGTATCGGATACCGCCGCGCATGTTCCGCCGTCATCAAAGTACCGTCGTTCTGGGATATATACACTTCGGCATTAGTCATGCCTAGCTCCCTGAGGCTCTTTTCGAACCCTTCCGTAAAACTCTCTGCGACCTTGTATAGCGATGCGTTTAGAATAGTCGCATTCTCCCTTTCAACGAGTCCCATGCTTCCGATCTCGCTGGACAGCGAAAGATGTACATCTTCGCCCAAAATCTCACGAGCCAGCTCGGCGGCACGCTTTTCATGATCCGCTCTGACTGTGGAAAATGCCGAACTTATCGCAACAGAAGAAACCTTGCCCTTGATCGACCGGAAGAATTCCGCTATCGCATTCTCGTCGAGCGGAGCAATCTCCTTGCCGTCATATTCGAAACCGCCTCCGACGATTTTCGTTTTGTACGCAATGAACCGTATGTCGTCTGTCCAGTCGACCATCGGAGGAATTCCCACGGTTGCAGGCGCTCCTATGCGAAGAATCGCTATCTTCTCGAGCTTTTTTCTTTCGACGATCGCATTCGTGCACTGCGTCGTTCCAAGCATGGCCCGAGAGATGTCCTTCCTGTCGATCCCGCTTTTCTCGAGAACCTTCTCGATTGCTCCGATTATACCGGAGTAAATATCCTTGCTGGTCGTCACTTTGACCGAAGCGATGACATTCAGATCCTCTGCGACCAGAACCGCATCCGTATTCGTTCCTCCGACATCTATTCCAAGTCTGTATTTCATACTCCGGCCTCCTTGCACCTCTGCTCAATCGGGATGTAATCGGTCTCAAGTCCGAAATATCTCGGACCTACCAGATCGAGTCCTTCCTTGGACCTCCACAGAGGGAAACATTCAAGCCCTACGACGAGGACTCGCTTTCCGTATTTGAGCGCATCCGTCGGAACAGGAACATACGTTCCAGTATCCACCAGAGCAATGAGATCAGGCACCGTAGCGACAATCTTGCCGTCGACGGAACACATGAGGTTCTCGTTCTGGAATTCGACATATGCGCTCCGACCTTTGCACTCCCCTATACCTTCAAGTACTACGCGACCGAAATTGAATGCTCCTCGGGTCTCGCGAAGCACATCGACAATCTTGCCTTTGAAAAGTTTGAAGCCACCTGTGACAGACAGGAATGTCTTCTCCGTATCCTTCTCCTCGGCCTTCTTGATTTCTCGCAACGCCTTGCCCAGACGCAAGGATCTGGACACGATGTTCCGGACACCATACTTTTTGAGAGTCCTGCCGTCTACCGCATACATGGAGACGGAAACCGCACCGCCACAGCTCATCGTGACGGCCCTGGCAAGCTCCTCCGTCCACTTGTTGGTTATCGTCTTGAAGATAACGGTATTACCCTTCTCGTCGGTGAGGGCCATCGGTGTCGCATTAACTCCGCCGATGGTGAACGTGACCATCTGCAGCTCCGGAAACGCTCTTCCCATGCCGTCCACATCTACCAGCGGTATTCCGATCCTGGCGGCGGCCGCTATTGGAAGCATGCTGTTCACCCCACCTGCCTCGATAGGCATGAAGGCATATACGTCCTTTCCGTAGAAAGAGCGGACCATGTCGTACAAAGCCCTGTACTCCCCTCCGTTTATAGCCTTCTCGCAGAGCACCGTCGGAGCTCCCATCATCGCAATAGGGACGATCAGGGCATCGTCCGGCACCTCTTCAGGGTCAAGCATTGTCACTTCACCGCACTCCTTCACTGCTCCTATGGCCATGAGCTTGCCGATATACGGATCTCCGCCGCCTCCCGATCCAAGAAGTGCGGCCCCGAGAGCGATGTCCTCTATTTCAGATAGCCCTATCTTCCTCATCAGATATCTCCTTCTTTTCGAATATGAGGAAATTCTACGACACATCGACGATGATATGCATCGTCCCGAAGTCCAGAAAATAAGATAGTTATTTTGTCCGAATGGATAAAAAGAGGTCTATGAAAAACACAGCCTAAGAAGGGCCACATCCAGCGCAAGCAAAGCGGAGGAAGGGAATTCACTGTACGAAGAGGCAAGCAGTTCCTCGATCCGCTTCATGCGGTATTTGATGGTATTGGTATGTACGGACAATATCTCGGCGGTTCTCTGTACCGAAGCACCCGCATCCAGAAGATACACGGCAAGCGTCCTGGCTGCTTCTATCTTTCGTCCTTCGTCGCCTTCTACTATGGGGGCAAGCTCCGCCAGATGTCCTGAGAGAACATCTTCTCCCTTTGCCGCCTCCTCTTCCACGATCGAGGCGAACCTGATGTCGGACGATCCGAATACTCTTTTCATCGGGAAAATAGCACGGGTAGCCTCCAGATGCCTTTCCTCGGAAAGAAAGGCATTCCTTACAGCCGCAGTATCCGCCAGATTGTAGAAAGTGCTCAGTATATAGCCATCCATGGCCTTTGCCATGTAATTCGAAAGGGACTTCATTTCGATGAACCGGCCGCGGGACGAAAGGAACAGCACTATCCTTCCCTCGTAGAGATCCGTCACTGGCTGGAGTATGGTCGTAGGCAATGCGTTCCTGAAAACGGAATAGTCCTGCTCGGAAAGCGTCTGTCCATCCATGCGGCGAACAATCCACATCGAGTCTATGCTGCGGACATCTATGTCGAAGATCGAAGCCAGCTTTCTCATGCGCACGGGCTCGTCGGAGAGTATCGCTCTGACAAGCTCCGATATCACGGCCTCGTCATCTCCCCTGTCCCATAGACTGAGAAAAAGATTTATGGCCTCGAGCGCCTGCCCGGTCATATCGTCGTCCAGAGCCTGCCCGTCCTCGGAGACAATCGTAAGCTTCAGCGTCCGTCCCTTCCTTCTCTTCACAATCAGCTCACATTTCCAGACGGACTGGGGGAACGACCCTTTCTCGAAAAGCTCGCGCACCTCATCTTCCCGTCCCTTCGGCCAAGCAGCTATGCCCTCGCATTCCCCGGAAAGAGATGAAAGCACAAGGGAAGCACGAAGTCTGTCCCTCAACATACGTAGCACGGTCGTAAGACTCCGGAGACTCTCTGGAAGCAGGGAAAGTTCCTCTATGATCTCGGTGACGTAGTAGCTCTTGCGTCCACGGGAAAGGAAAATCGCCTCCATCACATCCGCAATGACATCGCTGTAGCGAAGATCCATCCGTCCTGGAGGCATCTCGATTATCGCGAATGAAAGGGAATCGGCAAGATCCTTGGCATCCTTGGAAATCTCCGGGACGAATATTCCTACATAGAACAGGATCAGGCCGACTTCCCCTACCTCGGAAAGTCTTCTTATCGTGGCCATCTGCGCCTCGACGTCATCCTTTATGTTTATGAACCCGCTGATGACCAGTTCGCTGCCTTCGAACTCCAGGGCAGTGAAAAAATCGCTCTGCAGTTTCGTCGGTTCCGGATACTCCAGCACGGAAATGCTGCTTACGGGACGCGAAAGTGCTCCCTCGCCTGCAACGAGCCGAGCGTTTCTCAGGGATGGAAGCGAAAGGGCGTCTCGGACTGTAATGCTCAATCTTGTCTCCTTTGGTATGATTTTAACCCATTGCGGAGGTTATTTCAGCAATTCATCGACGAACAGCAGGAGAAACCCGGGAAAATCGTCCAAGAAAGCCGTGGAAAAGGAATCGTACGGAATTTTTCTCAAGTCGAAAGGCCAGGTACTGCAGTCGAATTTTCCGGTTTCGAACGACTAAACGACCGGATTATGATAGACTCATGGAGGAAGGAGTCTAAATTGGACATAATCACGGCCAGAGCGGAAGCAGAGATAGAAATCAAGAAATCGAGGTTCATCGCAATCGCGGAACCCGTATCATCGCTGGAAGAGGTCAAGCTGGCTGTGAACCGGGTCAGGGAGGAGCATCCCGACGCAACCCATGTAGTCCATGCCGCAGTCGTCGGCAATGCGGGGACCATGTATTCCTCCTCCGATGACAGGGAACCGAAGAACACAGCCGGACGACCTGCGCTGGAAGTTCTGAAGGGTTCGGGAATCACGAACATATGCATCTCGATAATCAGATACTTCGGAGGAACGCTGCTTGGCACCGGCGGACTCGTCAAAGCATACGGCGACAGCGTGAAGGAGGTGCTCAAGGTCGTTTCGACCGAACCCCTGATCGAAAAGACAAGACTGGAAATTCTCCTTTCATACGAATTCTATACTCTTTTCAAAAGAATCGTGTCCGAAGTCGATGCAAAGATAGAGAAGGAAGACTTCGGAACCGGCATAGTTGTAACGCTGTCAGTCGCCAAATCGAATTACGGTAGACTCGTCTCAGCCCTCGGAGATCTTGGACAAGGGAGAATAACGATAAGGGAATCCTAGTCCTCGTCGTATATCGAAAGCTTGTATCGTCTTGGCGCATCCAGTCGACTTTTCTCATCGCCGTCCCTTTCCGTTCCACCGCTGTTTCTTGCGTCAAGCCTTTCAAGGTATTTCACCATGATCTGGATCGTCTCCTCCAAGGTATCCGCGGAAACGGCGGCCATCGTATCATCTTTTGTATGGGCCTTCGTTTCGGCATCGGGATGCATTCCGGTAAGACTTGTCGCCCTGAACCCGGCACGCGCAGCCTCGCACGCATCGGTGGAACCGCCGAGGAACGGCAGTTTTCCCTGCTTCACACTATAGCCAAGACTTTTTGAAAGATGTACAAGTTCCGAGGAAAGGTGGTCGGAAAGCTTGATGCTTCCATTGCCGTCCAGACAAATGAAACACAGCTCATCCTTATCGTACAGGCCATCGATGTTTATTACATAGGTGTCGTAAGGAAGATCAAGCGAGGAAAAATAGTCTCTCGCCCCCTGATGTCCGATCTCCTCTGCGTCGAACGATGCGAATACGAGCCTCGTCGAAGCTGTCTTTTTTCTGGAAAAGTACTTTGCAAGCGATATGAGGACAGCCTCTCCCGAAAGATTGTCACCCACCCCCGGGGAGAATTCGGAGGAATACAGCGTCCAAAGCTTCAAGGAACTCAAAGAAAGTACAACTCCTATCGATATCGCAAGAAAGCCGAAGAGCGATGGAAGATTGAACCGCAGCAGCTTTCCGCCGACAAGCTCTGCGATCGAGAGTGAAAAAGAGAGGAACATGGAATAGATGCATGATACGAACGGAAGCACAAAGTCGGCCTTGTGCTTTTTGCGTGTGAAGAGAGGTGCGCTGTCATGATGCGCTGAAAGAATCACGGTCTGGCGCACTTCGCCGACGGGCTCGAGTCTTGCCTCCACGTTGGCACCCTTGCCTTTCTTCCTCAGCCTCTTGACTAGCGGTCGTCCGAGGACTCCGTCAAAATAGACGAAGACAAAGGAAAAGACAACGAGAGGGAGCGCAACATATGGAAGGCCTGCAATCATGAGTACAAACGACGACGGAATGGAAACGGCGCAGGCTTTTGGCCAGAGACGGCCGAGAGACGGTATGAGATCGAACTCCTTCAAAGACGCTTCGAGACCAAGATCCTCGAAAAGGCCGGCTATCATTACGGCAGCCCGTCTGGACTCCTTGCTTCCGGCGGCACGTGGTCCGCAGAGACTGAGCTTCTCCATGATCTCATAGGAATACTTTGCAAGACTGCGCATGCTCAGGAAGTCATCCCCGGCCTCGGATGTCTTTGCTTCGAACTTTGCTGGTACCGTCTTCTTTCTGAATAGGAGATCCCTGAGTTTCCACATATCGGCCTTCCATTATAACAGAAAAGAAACTGAGAATGGAGAGGATGACGGGCCAGAAAGAAATATTCGGGAACAATCGCGGCAAACATATGCAAGGATTGGAGCCTCGTCGGAAGGATTTTCTCTGGAAAAAGAATCCGATGCCGAAAGGAACAAGACAGGAATGTCCGACCCGCGGCTCGACGAAATCATGTCCGCCTTCGGCAGAAAAAAGCCACGACTGTGGAATTGGATTCATCCTGAGTCGTGGCAACCGCTACGAAAAGAATCAGCTTTTGACCAGACCGGAAAGGCTTTCCATTATCCTTTCTACATCATCAAGATCGTCTTCGAGGAATTCACCCTTGAATTCGTAGAAGTTACGACGCTCATCCAGAAGGCCAAGCCTGGCAACGAAGTACTCGCCCAACCTGTCTTCCACTTTGATCAGATAGTAGTAGACGTTATCGTCGCATTCGCTTTCGAGCACCTCGTAATCTGCACGATCCTCCCTCAAATCCTCTTCCTTGTCCCGAAGTTCCTCTCGGTACTCCTTTGCAATGAAACGCTCAGGGGTGCCCCAGAAATCCTCCGAGAGCTCGCATTCGAGAGAGATGTCGAAATACCTTTCTTCCGGGCCTTCAAGCTCGAAAGAATCGCGGTCGGTTTCAAGTGCGCGTCTTCCTACTTCAGGCCAAGCTATCGTACCAAGCCCAAACGGAAGTTCATAGTCTACAAGTTCCCGGGCAGAGAGAACAGGAACGATGCAAAGCAATGCAATTAGAATCAAAAGTCCTTTTTTCATATTGATAAAAATAACATGGAATGCACCATGATTGCATGGGAAAATAAGCAAAACATCGAAATTTTTTCAACCGCCAGGGCTTCTCGACAATTTCATTTTCCCGATCCGGCTATTTTTGCAAGCGCTCTCTCCCCGTCCCGGAGACCTCTCTCATAGAACTTCATTATCGCATTCCTGTCCCTCTTCATGGTGCTCATGCCGTCGAGACTTTCCGGGTTCACGACGACAGCCTTCCCTTCTTTCTCCCTTCCGAGAGCATAAGCCACTTCCTCGTTGTACCTCTCGGCTCTTAAAGAAAGCCCACTGGCCGCCGCCGGATATCGACGCAGGAATTTCGAAAGACGGACATCCTTTTCCGGCGTTCTCAAAGCAGAAACGGGTCTGGTAAGTATCACAATCGTCAGATTGCAGCCTTTCTCCTCTGCCCTCCGGATCGGAACCGGATCGGATATGGCACCGTCGTAATACGGTATCCCGTCGATGATAAAAGGTCGACAGAACACGGGAATGGATGCGGAAGCCATGAAAGGGCGATAGTCGTCGAGCTTCATGAACGATTTCGGAAAGTACCTAGGCAAACCTGTGAGCGCGTCGGAGGCAACAATCTCGAATTCTGCGGTATTCGCCATCAACGCCGCAAAGTCGATAGGATCCTTCCCGTCGTGTCTGATGATATCCCCATATATGTATCCGACATTGAACACGCAACCATGCTTGAGGAAAGGTCCGAGTCCCATATACTCCTTGTCATAGGAATAGTCCGCATAGAACCTGATGTTCCTTCCTCTCTGACCGGCAAGAAAAGATGCTATGTTTCCAGCTCCGGCCGAAACTCCGCAGGCGTAGTCGATCTTCAGACCTCCATCGAGAAAGGCATCTAGGACTCCGGCCGAATAGGACCCGCGCATCCCTCCTCCGGCATCTACAAGTCCTATTTTCATAAAGCCTCCAAATTCTGGTCCTCGTAATCGAATATCGCTTTCTTCTCGAGGTATCCAGAGTAGTGGTTCTTCCAGAAATGATGCACCTCGGAATCGTCATAGGCATCCAGAGCGGTCCTATCCATGTCGATGACAATCATTATGTCATAGCGGTTGGGCCTGTCTATGCAGTTTCTCAGTACAGAGACCGAATGTATGCCGTCGATGCTGCCGCAGAGACGTCCGAACAGGCTTTCCACCTCGTCGGCAAACTTATCCTTGTCGGTTACGGAATCGTTGTATTTGGCAAGTATGTTGTGTTTCACTGAATTCCTCCTTCATGGAATATTCTACATATCGGACAGGAAAGAGAAAAGCGAGGAGGCATTCCAAAGCGGAAGGTTGTCGTCGGAATTCGACGTATGAATGCAAAAAAAATGCGTCTTTCGACGCCTATATGATCTGGAGACCATAAATAATCCGGAGAGAGAGGGATTCGAACCCTCGGTAGCACAATTAGCACTACAACGGATTTCGAGTCCGTCACCTTCGACCTCTCGGACATCTCTCCAGGTTAGACGAGACTAAGAGGATTCGAACCTCCGACCCTCAGTTCCGCAAACTGATGCTCTATCCAGCTGAGCTATAGTCTCAAAAATCGGAGAGGGGGGGATTCGAACCCCCGGACCCGGGTTTGCCAGGTCAACTCCTTAGCAGGGAGCCCGATTCGGCCTCTCTCGCACCTCTCCTCAGATCGGAGAGAGAGGGATTCGAACCCCCGGAGACTCGCGCCTCAGCAGTTTTCAAGACTGCCACCATCGACCACTCGGACATCTCTCCAATTCTGGAAATCACCAATCAAGGATTGTATGATATCGATAGCGGCACTCCATGTCAATCGTGAAGAGGAAAGCTGTTTCCTCTCTACATGCATGATGCCAATGTCGGCAGCGTCGGTCTTCGCGTGTTCTTCCAGGATGACGTCCGCTTCGTCATTCTGTTATATTCACTTCTGTTATGGGACTGTCTTTCAGGGATATCGGTGGAAAGCTTAGGAATGGACTTGGGAAGCTTCGCAAGGCAAAGCCTGCGCCTCCCGAGCCGGCGGAGGCCGTGAAGGCCCCGAAGCTTTCCGATGAAGCGTATTCCCTGCTGCAGAAGCTCTATGATGAACTTGGGCCCAGGCCTGCTGCATCTCCAGAATCGAGGAGGGCGGCAAGGAGCATCGCTGATATCTTCGAGAAGATCTCTGATGATACCACTCTCACTTCCGCGCGCATCGTGCCTCGTCTGCGGCACTGGATGCTGATGACTGCGATGCTTGTCTCAGCGATCATGCTCCTTTTCTCCTTCATTGGATTGCCGTATATCTCAGTGGCCTTGGGTGTGCTCTTCTCCATTGCGGTATTCAGGGAGCTATCCGGACGCAGCAACCCACTGAGGTCGCTCTTCCCATCCGACGATGCCGCGAATGTCCATGCCGTCATCGAGCCTGATGGGGAAGTGGAGCGCACCGTCATCCTCTCAGCCCATCATGACACTGCCGCAATCCAGAAGACGGAGAAGGGCAAGATACTCTCGCTCCTGTCGCTTCAGACCGCAGCCATCGGCTATGCCGTACAGCTTGCCTGCTCTTCTGTTCAGGTTGTCGTGGAGCTTCTGCAGGGAGGGCTGCTGGGGGTGAATATGCCGCATTGGCTGCTTGCCATCCTCCTCATTGGAGCCTCGGCTGCCGCCCTTGCCTCCGTCTATGCTGTTTCGAAGGCTGAGGGCGAGCATACATCAGGAGCTGGGGATAATCTCTCCGGGGTCTCCGTCGTCGCGACGCTAGGAAGATACTTCTCGGATCTCAAGCGCAGCGGATCGGGCCTTTCCTCGACGCGGATCGTGCTCGTCTCGTTCGATGGCGAGGAGTGCGGAGCGGAAGGCAGCGCCGTGTGGTATAGGGACAGCTCGCACATCCTCATCAATCCGATCAACATCAATTTCGATGGGCTCTATTCCCCTGATGATCTTGCGTTCCTCTCCGCAGACGGCAATGGATTGGTGCCGCTCTCTTCATCGCTTGCTTCCCGATGCTCGCAGATCGCGACGGGGATGGGCTTTGGCGTGAAGACAGGCAGGATGGGCATCCTTGGAGGGGAGACGGATGCAGCATCCGCTGCACGCTGCGGCATCAAGGCGACGACGCTGACATCGATGGCCTGTGGCAAGGTGACGCCTGCGCATACAGAGGAGGATGCTCCGGACAAGGTCTCTCCAGAAGCGCTGTCCATAGCGATGTCCGTGGCGATCAAGCTGATCGAAGGCATGGACAGAAGGGATGAATCGGCCTCAAAGGGGCCGGGAGCCTTCGATGGCGACCGCAGATACAGGCTCTCTAGGTATTGAGGAGCGTCAGAAGGATCTTTCCCTGCCCGATATCCATAGCACCTTCCTCAAGCGCCTTGAGGTTGTCGGCCGGCAGCCTGCCTTCGAGCGTTATGAGCGTATCGAACTTCTCGTCGGCGATGGATACTGCAAGCGACTCGAAGAGCCTCTTGATAAGCGTATACGAATTGTATGGGATGACCATGCGAAACGACGCCTTCTCGATCAGCGGTTCGGTCGGCACCACCTTCAGGACTTCCTTGGCGCTGTCTCCGTAGGCTTTGACGAGCCCTCCCGTTCCGAGGAGCGTTCCCCCGAAATACCTGACGATGGCGACGGTGATGTTGGTTATGCCCGAGCCCTTGACGACTTCAAGCGCGGGTCGGCCTGCCGTGTTCTTCGGTTCCCTATCGTCGGAGGATGAGTACATCGTGCCTGCCTTGCCGATGACGGACGCATGCACGACATGCGTTGCATCGGGATGCTCGCGGCGCACCGAGAGCACGGCTTCCTTGACCGCTTCCATCGTGTCCGTGGGAATGGCTATCGCGATGAACCGCGACTTCTTGACCTCGATCTCCGCTACTGCGCGTTCCGTGGGTATCAGCATGGGCATGATTGTATCCTACTTCCAGCTGTGGGCGAAGATGTTGTCGGAAGCGCATTCGGAGGATATCGCGTCAGAGAGGGCCGAGAGTCGCGAATCCTCTTCCTCATCCAGTTTCCTGATTCCGCTCAGGATCTCAAGATCCGCGATGCTGCCGAAGCCTGAGACGACGGCACAAGGCTTCCTGCCATATACCCATGAAAGCGCCTTTGAAGCATCTCCTCCAAGCTCCTTCAGCAGAGCAGGGAGCGTTGGGCAGGAAAGGACTGGGAGCGCGCCCCTTCGATCCTTGATGTCCTCGATTGCATGTCTTCCTGAAAGAATTCCCATCCCAAGGGGAGAATAGGCGATCGTCTTCAGCCCAAGCTCCTCCTCTTGCACATGGTCCCTGCTCCAGACGAGGGACAGTGGACGTTCATGGTACTCTATCGGGAATGCCGCTGCAGCCTTCTTCAGGAGATCCAGGGGGAAGTTGGAGACGCCTATGGCTTCTGCCTTGCCTTCCGCCTTCAGCTTCGCGATCTCCTCCAGGCTATCCCATAGCTGCGGCTGTGATGTCGGCCAATGGAGAAGAAGGATCGAAACGCTTTCCCTCCTCAGTCTCTTAAGCGAGGCCTCCACCTTGCGCCTGATCGTCGGTACAGGCATCACCTTCTCGATGATCCTGGCATCGCTTGAACCAAGCTCCCTGAGTGCGGAGGAGAGGATGGAATCGGCATCGCCGTAGGAATAGGCTGTGTCGAAGAGCCTGATGCCGCGCCTGTATGCGGCCTTGATCAGGTCCTTGCCCTCGCGAGGCGCGAGCGTGCGGTGGAATCCGGAACCGGAGAGGTTCCAGAGCCCCATCGCTGCCTCACTCTCCAGAATCCTCATCGTCGGTATCTTCCACCTCTTCATCGACGGCGCTGTCGATCATCTCCTTGTCGTCGAAGATGAAGTAGCCGGAGAAGCGCTTTCCTTCCAGTGCCATGGGCAGCCAGAGCCTGTCATCCTCCCACATGGCCGAGTAGTCGAGGGATGCGATATCCGTCCAGAATGGCCTGGTCTCCTCGCATTCATCGATGAGCTCCCCCTCCCACTTGGATGTGAAGAAGACATAGCCGAGCATCCTCAGCCCATCCTTGAACTGGAAGCGGAGGACTCCCCGCTCCTCCAGATCGGACACCGTCAGCCCGGTCTCCTCCTTCGTCTCCCTGATGGCGGCCTCGGTCTTCGTCTCCTCCAGCTCCATGTGTCCGCCGGGGGCATTGATGTATCCGCTGCCGAGCCCTGTCTTCTTCTCGATCATGAGAACCCTGTCGCCATCGACGACGTATGTGAGCACGCAGGTCTCCGTCGGCTCCCAGAGGTCCCATGGGATGTCCTCGACGCGGTCTGCATTGATGAAGATGTCGTTCAGCTTCTCCTCCGGGGTCTTGGCCTTCGCCTCCTCTGCTTCCTTCTCATCGGGATGGGCTTCGAAGTAGCAGTCCTGGCAGAGGTTCTCGTCGTAGCCGATCACGCGGTTGTAGTCGAGGCGCTTCCCGCACTTGGAGCAATGGAGCCTGAAGGGCCAGAAGGTCCTGCGGAAGATGATGATGGCCGCGATGCCTGCAGCGACGTAGATGAAGTCCAGCCATGGCGGAAGCTTCCAGATCGCCGACATCGCCACAAGCGCATAGATGACGAGGAATACGACTGCTATGAGTATGGTGGCCTTCCTCTTCTTCTCCGAATGGGGGAATTTCCTCTGCGAGATGTTCAGGAGGATGACGAAGAGCATCAGCCATGTGAAGAGTTCCTGGAATATATTCTGAAGCATTCCTTGAGAGTATCAAGTAAGATGGATTTATGAAAGCTGTTCTATTCGGCACCGGATGGCGTGCCATGTTCTTCATCAGGATCGCGAAGGTCCTCCCGGATATCCTGACGATCGCGTCTGGGTGCACGCGAAGCCGCGAGCGCCTAGGGCTTCTCGAGGCTGAAGGCGTGAAGGCCTTCACCGATATGCAGTCCGCACTGTCTGTCGAGCACGATGCCGTCATCGTCGCCTCAGGCAGGGAAGGCTTCTTCCCTTTGATGCGGAAGCTTAAGGAAAGGGGTGAGTTCGTCATCTCCGAGACGACGTTCCTCTCTCTGGAGGAGGATGAGCTGAAGGAGCTGGAGGACATGGAGGGAGCGACGGCCGAGCAGTACATGTTCACGCCCCTCTATTCATCGCTCCTCGCCGCCCTTCCCCTTATCGGGGATGTCGATCAGCTCTATCTCTCGGGATTGCATAACCATCATTCCGCCTCGATCGCGCGGAAGGTGCTTGGCTTCGGCTACGGCGCGCCGGAGAGCGTGGCAGGCGAGACGTTTCGGTCGAGGATGCTGCGCACGGGAAGCCGCGAGGGCATGGTCAGGGACGGCAGCTTTGAGGAGTACGAGAGGAAGATCCGCATGCTCCGCTTCGGAGAGAAGCTCTTCATCCACGACTTCTCCTCCAACCAGTACCATTCCTATCTCTATGGAAAGCGCTTCGAGGCCAGGGGCAGCAGGGGCGTTATGACCGAAAGCGAAGTGCGCATCGTCGATTCCGATGGCTATCCGCTGACGCTTCCGTTCGTCTTCCATCGCGATACCTATACAGGCAACGGCAGCATGACGCTCTCGCATGCAACGCTTGGGGAGAGGACGGTGTTCACCAATCCGTTCTATCCGCTGAACCTCAACGATGATGAGATCGGCATAGCGCTGCTTCTCAAGTCGATCGAGGAGGGCGGGTGCTATCCCTCCATCCGCGAGGGCATCGAGGACGCCAGACTGGGGCGTTTGCTGTAGCCGCCATACCGGCTATAATAGCTGGGAAAGGAGATCCATATGTCAATTGCTGGATATATCGACCACACGATCCTTGCCGCCGATGCGGATAGGGAATCCGTCGAGAGGATCTGCAGGGAGGCTGCAGAGCATCATTTCGCATCCGTCTGCGTGAATTCGTGCTGGGTTCCGCTTGCCGCCCAGATGCTGAAGGGAACGGGCGTGCATGTATGCACCGTCGTAGGATTTCCCCTCGGTGCGATGGCAACGGATGCAAAGGCGCATGAGGCCTCCCAGGCTGTCGGATGCGGCGCTGATGAGATCGATATGGTCATCAACATCGGCTATCTCAAGTCGGGCATGCTCGACGAGGTGCTTGATGATATCAGGGCAGTGAGGGCAGCCTGCGAAGGGAAGGTCCTCAAGGTCATCATCGAGACTTGCCTCCTCACGGATGAGGAGAAGGTCGTGGCATGCGAGCTTTCGGAGAAGGCGGGCGCCGACTTCGTGAAGACGAGCACGGGCTTCTCAAAGGGCGGAGCCACCGTCCATGATGTCGCCCTGATGAGGAAGACCGTTGGCGACAGGCTCGGCGTCAAGGCATCCGGCGGCGTTAGGGACTATGCTGCAGCGAAGGCCATGATCGATGCCGGAGCCACCAGGATAGGAGCAAGCGCAGGCATCGCCATCGTGAAGGAAGAGAATGCCTAACACCGAGTATACGGAACCGGGGACCGATTTCCTCAAGTCGCTTGGCTTCCCCACGCTCGATGTCCATGAATCGTTCACGCACTTCGATTTCACGACCCCGGGGCGCCGTGTGCTGGTCATAGGCCCGATGGGGTCGGGAAAGACCGAATTCGCCGCCCGCGTATGGCGCGATGCGGCAGTTGCGAGGCGCAAGAGCGGAAAGGTGAGGGAGATGACATCCTCCGGGGATCTCGACCGGAGGAACGTCTTCTTCATCCGCTCCGAGATCGATGGCGCCAGGTTCACCGACTATCCCGATGACGCGATGGCATACCGCTCCGGATACATCAGCTGCGGGGACAATATCGCTAGGATAAGGGATTCATTCGGCTTCGAGGAGGTGCTTCGCGATCATCCGGAAGTGGGCACGTACATCATCGATGAGGCCTCGTTCTTCGATGAGAGGCTGGCCTATGTCGCCAGGAACCATGCCATCGAAAGAGGATGCATGTTCGTCTTCCCGACGCTCATCCTCAACTTCAGGAGGGAGTTCTTCAACTCCACTGCGCGCCTCATGCTGGATATAGCCACGGATGTCATCCCGCTCACGGCATACTGCGAGCATCCCGACTGCATGTCCTCCGCGTTCTATACGTACAGGTATTACCAGGTGGGCGATGATGAATGCCCGGCGCTATACTTCGATCCTCTCATCGTCGTCGGCGGCGACAGGATCAAGAACAGTGGTCTGGAGCCGAACTATGCCGCCCGCTGCGAGGAGCATCACTATCTTCCGGGAAAGGAATACACGTTCTTCACCCTGAAGCCCCTCGGGGAAGAGGCGGGCAGGGGGAATGCCGCTCCTCTGATGAAGGAGCTGACGGCCCTTGCCGAGAAGCCTGAGGCATCCGAGCTCTATTCGAATCTGACCAGGCGCTATGGAAAGGAGCAGGATGCCGGCATCTACCTCAATGCGATGAAGCCGGGGCACATAGCCGAGAAGGCTCTTGCCTACCTCTTCTGCGAGCAGAACCTCCTGGGCGAATCCATGCTCGTCAGGATCGTGACGGACCTCGGCCTCGATACCGCATACCTCGAGAAGGTGCTGGCGGAGAACAGGCATCCCGTCTCCTTCTCACAGCCATATCTTCTGTAATGCATCTGCAGGGCCATCAATAATGAGCGATGGTCTCTGCAGTCTCCTTCACCGTCCTTGGATCGTGGTTCTCCAGGAGCCATGGCACATCCATGCCCCTTCTTTCCATCTCCTCTGCGAAGGCCCTCCATCTGAAGATGCCCGTGAGGGCAGGGATGTCGCCGACCTTGAGGCCGGTCTCCTCCTCAAGGTAGTAGTCCTTGCAGTGGATGGCCGCCAGCTTCTCTCCGTAGAGATCCAGCACATCCGAGACGAAGCGGTGCTCCGCTTCCTCCGATGGCACCCTCAGCGAAACGCCATCCGCTTCTGGAATGCCTGTGTATGGTATGAGGTTCACCGGGTCGAAGATCGTCCTCAGCCTATCGGTGCGGAATGAGGAGAGGATATCGGCCATGCGCTCTAGCGTCGAGATGGAGTGGTTCCTGGCTACTGCCTCGATGGCGACGTATGCATCGTGCTTCTCTGCGGCATCGAGCATCTCCGAAAGGCTTGCCTTGAAGACATCGACGTTCCTTGGATCTGCGGTATCGATGGAGTATCCTCCGGTGGGCGAGACCGTTCCCGTCTCCGTTCCTACGAACGGGCATCCAAAGGCGTGGGCAAGCGACAGCGACTTCGAGAAGCGCCTCAATTCGTTCTTCCTCGTCTCCGGATCGGGATCGATCGGATTGATGTAGCATCCGATGATCGCGATATCCACGCCATGCCTATGCAGCGTGGCTGCGATGTCCGAGATGTACTCCTCATCCCACTCCTGCCATGGCCTGGCGGTGGGGATGACCTTGTTCAGTGCGAGCTGGATGCAGCCGGGTCTGATGCTCTCTATCCTCTCCCCGAGCGCCTCCGCGCTTTCGAATGAGCCGAAGTCATGTGCTCTGTATCCTATCCTTGGCATGGATTAAGGATATCTGCGGAGGACCTCCGCGTAAAGAGAAACGGCCCTCCTTGCCGGAGAGCCGTCCCTTCGGATCCGTGGTGGATCACGTCACGCGATGGATGGCGAAGCCGCCGACTTCCTCGTTGAGGTAGCAGACCTTGATCTTGCCCTTGGCATCGCGTGCTACCGTGTCCTCGTTGACGGTGAATCCCTTCTCCGTGAGGACGTAGATCGCCCTCTCGATGTCGTTGCACCTGAATGCGAGGTGGCCGTTCTTTCCAAGGTAGTTCTTCTTCATGACCTCG
>CASEKE010000038.1 GCA_949288415.1 uncultured Spirochaetales bacterium | reverse complement strand
TCCCGGAACGCGCGGTAGAAGTTGCTCGTGCCGGCGTATCCTACGCGCCGGGCGACCTCGGCCACCGGCAGGCTCGTGGCACGAAGGAGCATGGCTGCCCGCTCCATGCGCTGCTCGCGGACGAGCTCCCCGAAGGTCTTGCCGCACCTCTCGTGGATGAGCTCGGAGAGGTAGCTCTGGCTGTAGGAGTAGCGCTCAGCGAGGTCGGCGAGCGTCACGCTCTCCGGCCGGGCGGCGATATCGGACAGGATCACGGCGAGCGTCTCCTCCGCCGAGGCTGGCTCCTCCTCGGGCAGGGCGGGGCTGACCGCCGCCGTGATTGCAAACCCGAGGGCCTCCGCGACCTGCTCCCAGCCGTCGCGGCGCTCGGCGCAGGTCACGGCCTCCTGCGCGAACAGGTCGCTCAGGAGCTCGTGGTCGGGCGACGTCATCCTCACGGTCTGTATGGCGTGCGTGGACGTGAGCACGCGGAAGAGGTGCGAGCGCGGGGCGGCGATGGGCAGGAGCCCTTGGACGAAGCGCTCGGCCCTGAAGTACAGGGCGAGAAACACCGTCTCCCGCTCCCGTCCGGCGGCCGCCTTGCCGGCAACGACGCCGAGCGGGCAACTCATGGAGATCAGGTCGAAGCCCTCGGCCCCCAGGCGCTCGCGCGGTTCCTCGCCGCCCGGCCACGCGAGAAGCGCGAGGTTCTCGCCGCGAAGCGGGTCCTTCGCCCGCGTCCGCGCCACGACCGTCTCAATCGCGGCAAGTACGCGCCCGCCGTCCATCAAAGCCCCCTTCCGCTCGATGCGGCAACATTGTACGTCCCGCCGTGTCCTTCTCGTGAGCTGGAACTTCTCGGTGGGCGGTCCCTGAAAAACCCGTGAGCGGATGCTACAATGGCTCAAATTCGGCCAGGACAGGCACCGCCGCGGGCGGGGAGAGGAGCCACACCACATGGCAACGTTCTTCGAGGGGGAGTCCCACACCTTTTCTGAGTACCTGCTCGTCCCCGGATACTCCTCGGCGGAGAACATCCCCGCCAACGTGTCCCTCAAGACGCCGCTCGTGAAGTTCCGCCGCGGCGAGGAGCCGGCCATCAGCCTCAACATCCCGATGGTCTCGGCCATCATGCAGTCGGTGTCGGGCGTCAGGATGGGCGAGGCCCTGGCAAAGGAAGGCGGGGTGGCATTCATATATGGCTCGCAGAGCATCGAGGACGAGGCTCAGATGGTGCGCAAGGTCAAGGCAAGCAAGGCCGGCTTCGTTCCCAGCGATTCGAATCTCAGGCCGACCGATACACTTTCGGATGTACTCGAGCTCACGAAGAGGACCGGGCATAGTACCATAGCCGTGACAAGCGACGGAACCGCGAACGGGATTCTGCTGGGCGTCGTAACGAGCAGGGACTACAGAGTCTCGCGCATGAGCCTTGACGAGAAGGTCGAGTCGTTCATGACCAAGCGCGACAAGCTCATCTACGGCGACGAGGGGATTTCCCTGAGCGAGGCCAACGACATCCTTTGGGCCAACAAGCTCAACCAGCTTCCGATCGTGACCAAGGATGGCAGACTCTCGTCCTTCGTGTTCCGCAAGGATTATTCCAGCCATAAGGACAATCCTAATGAGCTTCTCGACAGGCACAAGAGATACATAGTCGGCGCCGGCGTCAACACAAGAGACTACGAGCAGAGGATTCCTGCCCTTGTCGATGCCGGGGCGGACGTTCTGTGCATAGACTCGTCGGAAGGATTTTCCGAATGGCAGAAAAGGACTCTCTACTGGGTCAGGGAAAAATATGGCGACAGCGTGAAGATCGGTGCGGGAAACGTGGTCGACCGCGACGGCTTCAGATTCCTCGCCGAGTGCGGAGCCGACTTCGTCAAGGTCGGTATCGGCGGAGGAAGCATCTGCATAACGAGAGAGACAAAGGGAATAGGACGCGGGCAGGCGAGCGCGCTTCTTGACGTCGTCGCAGCCCGCGACGAGTATTTCAACGAGACCGGAATATACGTCCCGGTCTGTTCCGACGGCGGGATAGTGTACGACTACCATATGACGCTGGCCTTGGCCATGGGCGCTGATTTCATCATGCTCGGACGTTATTTCGCCCGTTTCGTCGAGTCGCCGTCCAACAAGGTCAACATAAACGGCAACTACCTCAAGGAGTACTGGGGCGAAGGGAGCGCGAGGGCACGCAACTGGCAGCGCTACGACCTGGGAGGAGAGAAGAAGCTTTCCTTCGTCGAAGGAGTCGATTCTTACGTGCCGTACGCAGGCCCGCTCAAGGACACTGTCGCGATGACACTTGCGAAGATAAAGAGCACGATGTGCAACTGCGGAGCTCTGGATCTCGACGAGTTCAAGAGCAAGGCTAAGCTAACCGTCGTCAGCCCGACGTCCATCGTAGAGGGCGGCGCGCACGACGTGATCCTGAAGGACAATCAGCAGGTAAACATGAAATGATCGGGACGGTCCGCTCTGCGGGCCGTTTCTCTTTTCCCTTCTTGTTTGCGTCCATCCATGATATAATGTCTTGTATGCGACGCATGCCATCGGCGGTTTTTTTGCGGTCTTGTTCTTGATGGAATGAAAAAACTCGTCGAAAGCTGTTGACCTACGAACTGGTGTTAGTGTATAGTCAGTCACGTTGCGGAGGATTAGCTCAGCGGGAGAGCGCCTGCCTTACAAGCAGGATGTCACAAGTTCAATCCTTGTATCCTCCATCAAGGCCAGGTCGTCCCTGGCCTTTTTTAATGGAGGTTTGCTTTGTTCGATCTGGACTTTCTGGTCATCAATTTCTTTGTCTATTCCGTGATAGGATATGTCTGCGAGGTCATATATTGCTCGATTCCTGCCAAGAGATTCGTCAACAGAGGATTCTTATACGGACCGTGGCTGCCGATCTATGGGACAGGGGCGCTGATAGTCATAATTTTCCTTGAGCCGTTCCGAAACAGGTGGTATCTCGTATTCATTTTCGGTCTTGTTCTTACTAGTGCGCTGGAATACTTCACGTCATGGGTACTCGAAAAGATATTCCACATGAAGCTATGGGACTATTCGGCCCATAGGATAAACATACATGGGCGTGTATGCGGACTCAATTCGACACTTTTCGGCATCATGGGACTTGCCGGGGTCTATGTGGTGGATCCGTTCCTGGCTCCAAGGATTCTTTCAATTCCTGAAGGACTGAGGCATTTCCTTTCCTCGCTGATCCTTGTCGTCATGAGCATCGATGCGACCATATCCATCATTCACCTCGCATCCTTCCAGAAGGCACTTCGCGACATGGCGGAGAAGGTCAGGATCGTCAGCGAGATGGCTCCTTCGGAATTCAAGGAGAAACTCGAGCTCCAGCTTGAGAAAGCCAGGGAAAGGTCACAGGCCACTGCCCGCCACTTCCTTTATTCCAACCCGACAATATCTGCCCGCTCCGAGGAGATGAGGACCGAACTCGAGGAATTCAGGAAGTATCTTGAACGCAGAAACAAGATCAGGAAGGACTACAAGGATGCCTTGAGGCAGAACAGAGCCGATTACGTCCAGAAGAGGAAGTAGAAAAGATGGGTTATCGTGAAATGCGGGAAAAGATTGATAAAAGCGTATTTCTCCTTCCCGTGTCAAAGACAAAGGACTATTCGATGATAATGGAAGCCTATTTTGAGGGGGCACGCTGTTTCGGTGAGAACCGAGTGCAGGAGGTTGCCGCAAAATTCCCTGCTCCGGACCAGCGTCCGGATGGCATGGAAGTATTCCTCATCGGGCAGCTTCAGAGGAACAAGGTGCGCAAGGCAGTCGCGCTGTGCGACCGCATAGAGAGCGTGGATTCAATTGCTCTCCTTCAGGATATCGACAGGGAGTCGGCCAGGATCGGCAGAAGGATGCCGGTGCTTCTCGAGTTCAACAGCTCGGGAGAGGAGCAGAAATCGGGATTCAGGACGCCCGAGGAGCTTCTCGAGGCTCTCGATGTCTCCCTGAGGCTGGAAGCCGCATACGTCATCGGGATAATGACCGTCGGGCCGCTCGGTTTCGACGAGACTTTGAACCGGACGGCTTTTTCGAAGACACGCCGTCTATTTGAGCGTATGAAGGAGAAATCTTCCCTGATCAGCGTCCTTAGCATGGGCATGAGTGCCGACTACGAGGTAGCGATAGAGGAGGGAAGCAACGAGGTCAGGATAGGAAGTGCGATATTCGGAGGCAGAAGTTGAAGAGAGCGCTTGTCCTGATATGCATGTTTCTCCTCTCGTTCCAGCTCTTCTGCGATCCGATCGAGTTCGAATACGAGCCGTACGAGGAGGACGAGTTTCCTCTCTGGTCGTACGAGATACGTCGTGCCGAGTCCATTTTCTTCGGATCGTTCGTCATAACTCTTCCTGTGTCGATGCTCTGCTACAACCTTGCGGGGAGCTTCGGGGCGCCCGTGGCCTCCTCGGCATCGACGAGAATGCTCCACAGTGCTGCAATCGCGTCCGGTCTCTCTCTCGCGATCGCCGGGATAGATTATCTCATCGGAGCGCTCAGTGATTAGGATACACGAGCGTACTGTGGTGGCATCTGCATCCGGCCGCGTGGACAAGGTTCTGTCCCTGGAGACCGACATCTCGAGGAGCATATTCTCCCGCGAGGATACAAAGATTCTCCTTTGCGGGAAACCTATCAAGAAGAGCGCCAAGGTGGAGAAGGGGGACGAGATATCGCTTTCCTGGAGCGAGGAATTCTTCGAGGGCGTCAAGGGAGAGGACATAGAGCTCAGCGTGATCTACGAGGACGACGATATTCTTGTCGTCGACAAGGCGCAGGGCATGGTGGTCCATCCCGGGGCCGGAAACCATGAAGGAACGCTCGTGAATGCGCTTCTTTACCGCTATGGAGAGGATTTCGCTGCTGGGGAGGATGACTCGAGACCCGGCATCGTACACCGCCTCGACAAGGACACGAGCGGAGTGATGGTCGTCGCGAAGAACGACATGGCGATGGAGAGCCTTTCAAGGCAGTTTGCCGAGCATACCGGCCGGAAGTACTACTATGCCATTGCGGAGGGGAAGTTTTTCGAACACCAAGGCGAGATAGAGAAGAACATAGTCCGCAGCGAGCGCGACAGGAAACTCTACCAGACCACCGACAATCCCTCGAAGGGGCGCTACGCCAAGACTGCCTACGTGGTCGAAAGGCAGCTTAGAGGTTCCGCTCTTCTCAGAATCAGGATCTATACCGGCCGCACCCATCAGATAAGGGTACACCTGAAGAGCATAGGCCATCCGATCGTCGGCGACGTGCTTTACAACCCCCGGAAGTCCGGCTATCCGCTGATGCTCCATGCATCGGAGCTCACGATAGTGCATCCGTCTTCCGGAGAGGAGATGACGTTCAGATCGGCCCTGCCGAACCGGTTTTCATCCTATATCGAGGAATACGGACTCTAGGTCATGCTGGCTACGGCCTCGAGCATGTCCTGATTGAACATCTTCTCGATCCTCACCTTGCTCGGGCAGCCGTGTCCGGGCATTATCAACGTATTGTCGTCCAGTGTGAATATGCGCCGTCTGATATTCATTGCAAGGAGTTCCTTCTCTATCAGAGTGTTCGTCTTCGCGATGCTTCCCGACAGGAGCGTGTCTCCGGTGAAGATCGTGCCGGCGACTTTGTAGCAGATCGAATCGAGGCTGTGGCCGGGTATGTGCATCGCCTCGAAGGATGAGCCGCCCAGCTCTAGGACGTCGTCGTCCCTGACTTTTTCCGTCTCGTAGCCCTGGCATCTTCCGAGGAACGAATATACCTTCGGCTCATATATCTTCATCAGCGACCCGAGCGACTCGACATGGCTTTCATGGTCATGGGTTATGAGGACATGCCTGAGGTCGATCTTCGTTCTTTCGATGATGTTTATGAGTTTCTGGCCGACGCTTGCCGGGTCGATCAGGATTCCTGTATGTCCGTCCTCGCCGACCACGAGGTAGACGTTGGTCTGATGCTTCGGGTCCAGAAAGGAGTATATTTTCATAGGTTCTTGAAAAATGCCTCCTCGGGGTTGGAATACTTGAAGCTCACCCCGCGGATGATCACGGAGCGGAAGTTGCATCGCTTGAGGTTGCAGTCCTCGAACTTGGTCGTTATGAGCTTCGAGAGCGAGAAGTTCGAGAAGTACAGGTCGGAGTGCGAGAAATCGTTTCCGTAGCTGTCGATCCCCATGAAGGATGAGTGTATCATGGTGCTCCCGGTGAAGCTGCAATTCCTTATCGTGCTTCCTGCAAGGACGCTGTAGCGGATGTCGCAGTCGAGGAACGAGCAATCGTCGAAGATCGAATAGTCGAAGAAGCAGGTGTTTATGCGGCTCCCGTCGAACCTGCAGTTGCGGAAAACGCAGAATGCGAAGTTGGAGAAAAGAAGGCGTGCCGAGGTGATGTCGAGACCTTCGAACTCGGCATTCACTATCGACTGGTCCGTTACCCGTTTCTTCCTCGTGAAGAGATCCTCGAAGCCCTTCAGGATCTCGCTCTTGTCCTTTGCGTGGTGGAAGCATACGTCGCGTCCCTTGAGGGCATATGTGTGGCAGCCCTCCATCCTGCACTTTAGCTGTGGAAACATAGCTGTGATTATATTCCACCTTCCTTCTTTTTACAAAGCACAACTTTATGGTAGAATCACAGGGAGTATGCACGCCTTGATTCTTAGAAGCATCAACAACATCTACACGTCTCTCTGCGAGGAGGACGGAGCGACCTACCAGCTGCGCATAAAAGGCAAAGTCCTTTCGTCCGTCAAAGGGGAGTACAATCCGATTGCGGCCGGCGACAGGGTCGAGTTCGAGCCATACAGTGCCTCGGAGGGACTCCTGACCGCTCGATGCGAGAGGATGAGCACGTTCTCGAGATGGAACGTCAAGGCGGAGATGAACCAGACCATCGCCGCGAACATGGATCAAGTCGCGATCGTCGTTTCCGTCGATAGTCCACCGTTCCGCCCGCGTTTCCTCGACAGGGCGATATGCTCCGTGCACGGTGCAGACGTGCTTATTGTCGTGAACAAGGCCGACCTCGAGGCTCCGGAACAGGTGTTCGATACCTTGGATCTCTACGAGAAACTGGGCTACAGTGTGGTGTATACCAGCACCGTCGAAGGTGATCTGGAAGAGCTCAGATATCATCTCAAGGGGAAGAGAACCGCGTTCGTAGGCCAGTCTGGTGTAGGCAAATCCAGCCTGATCAACGCCCTCGTGGATGCCGGTCAGAGGACCGGAGACATAAGCGGCAAATACAACAGGGGAAAGCATACCACCAACTATTCGCTCCTGATCAGGGGACAGGATTTCGATATAATCGACACTCCCGGCGTACGGGAGATCCTGGTTCCTTTCGAGGACGAGAGGCTTGTGATGCAGTCGTTCCCCGAGCTTGCCGATCTCGGATGCGCATATTCCGAATGCATGCACCGCGGCGAGGACGGCTGCCTGGTTCCTTCCCTGATCGAAGAGGGGAGGATAGACGAAGACAGATACGAAAGCTATCTGAGGATCCTGGACTCGCTCGAGGAGCGGCGTCCGATATATCTGAGGAAGAAGATTCTTGCGAAATAAAGGTTTTGTCGACATAGAACTGGACAAGGTGCTCGAGGAGGTGAGAAGTCTCTCCCTCTTTCCCGAGAGCGCATCCTACATCACGGAAGACAGGTTCACTACCGACGAAGACGCCCTGGAGCGTCGATACAGGACGATAGACAGCTACATGAACCTGATCTGCGGGGAATACGATCTCACTCCGTTCCCTTCCATCAGCCATATCTTCCCCTATGCCGAAGAGACCCATCGGGACATCGAGGGAACGGACATCTACAAGGTCGGCGAGTTTCTCTCGTCCTACAGGAAGATGCTGGCCTTTCTTTCCCGCACAGACGAGCTCCATGAGGAGGACGATGCGCTTTGTGACGAGATTCTCTCGTCCATCGACAGGGACGGTAACGTGCTTGAGGACCATCCGAGACTTAAGCCGCTTAGAAAGGCGCTAGAGAGGATCAAGGAGGAACGTGGACGCTTCAGCCAGAGCTTCATCAAGGCGAACATCGACAAGCTGCAGAACGAAAATCCGGTCTACAGGAACGAACGCGTGGTGATCCCGATCCGTGCGGAGAGAAAGAGCGATTTCGAATGCTACGTACAGGGCTCTTCCTCTTCCGGACAGACGCTTTTCGTGGAGCCGTTCCACCTGGTCGAGCTCAACAACGACGTAGTGATCGCCGAGGAGAGGATCAGGGCCGAGGCGATGAAGATTCTTCATGAGCTCAGCGAGAAGGTGAGGGGAATTCTACGCCACCTCGGCAGGAAGAGGGACGAAGTGATCGAGTTCGACTTCCATTATTCGTTCGCGGTCTATTCGAGAAGACATAGATGCGCACATCCCATGCATGGCGAGCACATAAGTCTCGTTTCTGCGCGTCATCCGCTCCTCGGGGCGAAGGCCGTACCGATCGATCTCGAGATAAAGGAAGGAACGCGTGTGCTCGTCATTTCCGGAGCGAACGCCGGTGGAAAGACCGTTACGATGAAGACCCTCGCCCTGCTTGCGGCGCTGAACCAGATTTCGTCTTTCATACCCGCCTCCGAGCTCTCGACTCTCCCGTATTTCGACAGGATACTGACCGACATAGGCGACGGACAGAGCATCGAGAACGAAGCCAGCACATTCTCCAGCCATCTGAGGAACATAGCTTTCATCTCCCGCAATGCCACGGTCCGTTCACTCGTGCTGCTCGACGAGCTCGGCAGCGGAACCGACCCGGAGGAAGGTTCCGCACTCTCGGTAGCAATACTTTCGTACCTTTCGACGCGCTGCCGCCTCGTGATGGTCACAAGCCATTACTCGAAGGTCAAGAACTATGCATACATGACCGATTGCATGATGAACAGCAGCATGGAGTTCGACCTGAGGAGCGGTAATCCGACATACAGGGTCATCTCGGGTATTCCCGGCGACAGCCACGCGATAGAGGCTGCAACGAGGATGCACCTGCCAAAGGAAATCGTCGACATGGCCAAGGCCGATCTGAAGGATGCGGAAAGCACTTCCGGCAAGGTTATAAGCTCGCTCATCGCGAAGAGCAGGACACTCGACAGGAAGATGACGGAGCTGGAGCAGGAGAAGAGAAGTCTTCGAAAGAAGGTCGAGGAGCTCGAGAAGGAGGACGAACGGCTACGTCTGAAGGATCTGGAGCTTGAGAAGGCGGGGCACAAGGAGCTCTCGTCCTGGATGAGGGAGACTAGGAAGGAACTCGAGAATCTGGTAAAGGACGTGCGTACAGGGAATCTCACGTCTGAGAAGACCAGAAACGTGAAGGCGTTCATCCGGAAGCTCGAGGAGAAGGAAAAGGAGACTGGGCGTGACATAGAGGAAAAGAGCGGAAGTTTCGCATCCTTTGGACCGGTAGCGGAATTCGCGGTCGGCGAGAGCGTGCTCTGCGGTGCCTCGGGCGCCAAGGGAAAGGTCGCAAAAAAGCTGGACGGCGGGAAATACCTCGTCGCGCTCGACTCGGGGCTTAGGCTGACGCTTCCTGCCTCCATGATGAAGAGGACGGTCGAGAAGACCACGAGCGTGCAGATATCCCACTTTTCCTCGAAATCCAGGAAAGCCGAATACGTATTGGATATCCGAGGTCTCACGCTCGAGGAGGCTAGGAAACGTCTGGATGATCAGTTCGAATCGGCCATACTTGACGGGATGGAATCTTTCTCGATAATCCACGGCTTCGGGGACGGCATACTCCAGCGCGGGGTGCACGACTATCTGCGAAAGAGGAACGATGTCGAGGACTACCACTTTGCTCTTCCCGAGGACGGAGGCATGGGCAAGACCTATGTGAAGCTCAGGCAATGAAAGTGAAGTATTGCTTTTTCGGCATAACCGTGTGACAATGATTGCCTACTAGGAGGACGGATATGTCTGATTACATGAACGGAACAGGGATACAGTACCATCTGCACATAAAGAAAGGCGACGTCGGACGATATGTGATTCTTCCCGGAGATCCCAAGAGGGTTCCCCTCATCGCGAAGTATCTGGACGACGCCGTCCTCGTCGCGGACAGCAGGGAGTTCGTGACGTACACAGGCTATCTAGAAGGCGAGAAGGTCAGCGTGACTTCAACCGGAATCGGAGGTCCTTCGGCATCGATCGCGGTAGAGGAGCTCCACAAGTGCGGAGCGGACACTTTCGTCCGCATGGGAACCTGCGGCGGAATCAAGCTTCCTGTCATGGGCGGGGATGTGGTCATTGCGACCGGAGCGGTGCGTGCAGAGGGCACGAGCCTCGAATATGCGCCCATAGAGTTTCCCGCAGTTGCGACGTTCGAGGTCGTGGACGCCCTCCGTGAGGCAGCTTCCCGGCTCGGGCTCAGGACTCACACAGGAGTCGTGCAGTGCAAGGATGGCTTCTACGGACAGCACGAGCCGGACGTCATGCCCGTCAGCTACATGCTGAACGAGAAGTGGGAGGCGTGGAAGAGACTTGGCGTACTTGCATCCGAGATGGAATCCGCGGCTATCTTCACTGTATGCGCGCATCTGGACGCCCGTTGCGGGTCGTGCTTCTTCGTCGTCGGCAACCAGGAGAGGGAACGTCTTGGACTCGACAATCCCAAGTTGCACGACACGGATGCCGCGATAAGGCTTGCGGTAGAGGGTGTGCGCACATTGATAATCAACGACAGGAAAAGGTCCTGACATGTACGGCAATGTCAGCGATACAGTTCGATTCCCCGCTTTTCGTATTCTTTGATCTTCTTTTCAATCAGATCGTCCAGATCTTCTCCGGGGTCCGCCGTACATTCGCACTCTATTGCAAAAAGCTCCAATCCGGTTTCCTCGTAGTCTTTCTGGAGCTCGTCGGAATTGAAAAAACCCAGATCGAGAGCGAACCGGATATCCTTCAGGCTCTTCACGAAATCCTCGCTTTTTGCCAGATAGCATTTTCCCGTCAGCAGGTTTCTTATCCTGAGTATTCCCCTCGTGGCCTCCCTGTGGAAGAAGGCTTCTATTGTGACATTCTCGCTCATGCTGACAGAATATTTGCATTTCAAAGTTTTTTGAAGTCTTTGAACATATTTTTTTTCACCTAATACGCAATCAAATTGTTGGTTTTCACTGCAAAACTCTGCTATATTGGATGTATAGTTCATTTTAAGGCGGTTCATAATGGAAATTCAGATTCAACAGCTGATAGATTCCATCAAAAAGGATGGTCTCGATCAGGCTAGAAAGGATGCCGATGTCTGCATTGCGAATGCAAAGGAAGAAGCAGCCCGAATTGTTTCCTCTGCCAAGGATGAAGCCGAGAAGCTCATCCAGAAGGCCAAAAAGGAGATAGAGCTTGAAGAGAAGAGCAGTCGGGCTTCTCTCGAGCAGGCTGCGCGCGATGCCGTGCTTTCTTTCAAAAAGGGGGTCGAGGAGGAGCTCGACAGGATAATCAGGACCGAATGCGCTGATGCGGCATCCGGAAAGACTCTCGAGAAGCTCATCACCGAGGTCGTGTCCTCTTCGATGGTAGGTAGGAATGCGACGATCGAGGTGAAGGATGCAGGATGCGTGAGCTCCGAATTCGTATCGAAGCTTGCCTCCAAGATAGGCAAGGGGCTCGAGGTGAAGGCTTCGAACCAGCTCTCGGGCGGATTCCGTGTCGTAGAGAAGGACGGTTCAGGCTACATCGACCTTTCCGACGACGAGATCGCGAAGCTTCTCAAGCCGTATCTTTCCGATTCGCTCAAGGCTCTGGTCTGAGGGGGGAGGATTGAATTGGCGGAGTACTATTATCTGGCGTCGACGTTGCCTATGCTGAACATGGATGCCGAGGCTCCCATGAGCTATTCGGAATTCATGGACAAGTGCAGAAGCCAGATGTCGAAAAAGGATTTCAAGGAGCTTGAAAGTGCCGTGTTCTCTTCCGTCGCAGACCCGAAAAGTCCGCTGATGAGAAGATGGAAGGCCTACATCTCCAAAGTGAATTCCTATCTTGCCGAGGAAAGGGCAAAGAAACTCGGCTGGAACGACGATGGCGCTTATTCGGTTCCGGAGGAGAAGGACAGGGTTCTGGCCGAAAGGATATCGAGGGCCGTGAGGACCATGGATCCTCTCGAGGGGGAGAAGGAACTTCTTTCGATCTACTTCGATTTTCTCCGTGCCAATATCACCTACGATCCGTTCAGCCGCGATTCGCTGATGATCTATGCTCTGCAGCTTCAGATCCTTGAACGGAAGTCCAGCTTCTCCCAGCAGAAGGGAAAGTCGGAGTTCGAAAGGCTTTTCAAGGAGCTTCAGAAGGAATTTACAGTTAAGGAAGGTTGAAAATATGGAAATCAAAACTGGAAGTGTCACCGGCGTCAATGGAAACATGGTCAACGTCGCGTTCGACACCGAGGTTATAAAGAACGAGGTCGGCTATATCCTCGTGGACGGCACAAGGCTCAAAAGCGAGGTCATCCGCGTCACGAACGGCATAGCGGCAATGCAGGTCTATGAGATGACCGGCGGAATCAAGGTCGGAGACAAAGTCGAGTTCTCTGGAGAACTCCTCTCCGTCGAACTCGGTCCGGGGTTGCTCACACAGGTCTTCGACGGACTTCAGAATCCTCTTCCCGAACTTGCCGAGAAGTGCGGATTCTTCCTTCAGAGAGGTGTCTATCTTGAGGCGATTCCCGATGCCGAATGGGATTTCACCCCTTCCATGAAGGAAGGCGACGAAATCTATGCGGGAGACAGTTTCGGAAGTGTTCCGGAGGGAATATTCACCCACAGGATCATGGCTCCGTTCTCCCTGCCCGGAGCATGGAAGATAAAGTCCATAAAGGGAAAAGGAAGATATAGGGCCCACGAGACCATCTGCACGATAGAGAACGGGGCAGGCGAGACCAGGAATCTTTCCATGGTCATCACGCAGCCTGTAAAGAGGGCGATAAAGAGCTATGCGGAGAGGGTCAGGCCGAACGAGACTATGGTTACGAAGATCCGTCTGATCGACACTTTCCTGCCGGTAGCGAAAGGCGGAACGTACTGTATCCCCGGTCCTTTCGGCGCAGGAAAGACCGTTCTGCAGCATCTGACAAGCCGAAATGCAGATGTCGACATAGTGATAATCGCGGCCTGCGGCGAGCGTGCGGGAGAGGTCGTCGAGATTCTCAAGGAATTCCCGGAGCTCACGGATCCGAAGACCGGACGATCTCTGATGGAAAGGACAATCATCATCTGCAACACCTCCAGCATGCCGGTAGCGGCAAGAGAGGCTTCGGTATACACGGCCGTCACCATGGCGGAGTACTATAGGAACATGGGACTTGACGTCCTTCTCCTTGCCGATTCCACATCCAGATGGGCGCAGGCCATGAGAGAGATGAGCGGAAGACTCGAGGAGATTCCCGGCGACGAGGCTTTCCCCGCATATCTTGAATCCAGGATCGCCGAGTTCTACGAAAGGGCCGGAAAGGTACGTCTGCGCGACGGATCGTACGGTTCCGTCACAATCGGCGGAACGGTCTCTCCCGCCGGCGGAAACTTCGAGGAGCCTGTTACGCAGGCGACGCTCAAGGTCGTCGGTGCCTTCCATGGACTTTCCAGGGAGCGTTCCGATGCGAGAAAGTATCCTGCGATCGATCCTCTGGACTCCTGGAGCAAGTACGAGGGCGTCATTCCCCGTGCGACGGTCGAGGAGACATATCGCTACGTCCGTAAAGGAAGCGAGGTCAACCAGATGATGAAGGTCGTAGGCGAGGAGGGAACAAGCCTCGACGATTACGTGGACTATCAGAAGGGAGAGCTCATCGACTCGGTCTACATGCAGCAGAACTCTTTCGATCCGGTCGATGCGACAGTCTCCGTCGACAGGCAGAAGCTCACGTTCTCCGTTCTTCATGACATCTGTCTTTCACAGTACAACTTCAGCGACAAGAAGGATGCACGTCTGTTCTTCAACCAGCTTCGCCAGCTCTTTTTGGACTGGAACGGAGCTCCGGACGGAAGTCCCGAATTCGAGAAGAGGCAGAAGGCTCTGATGGAGCACTTCGAGTCCAAGAGGAGGAAGTAGGAGATGCAGAAGGTATATACGCGGATCGAATCGATCGTCGGAAACGTCATCACCGTCAAGGCGCAGGGCGTCAGGAACGGTGATCTGGCCGAGATAACGACGAACGGTTCGAAGAGTCTCGCGAACGTCATAAAGCTGGATGGCGACCTCGTTTCGCTCCAGGTATTTGCAGGTGCCCAGGGAGTCAGCACCGGAGACAGCGTCCGCTTCCTCGGCGTACCGATGAAGGTCAGCTACAGCAACAATCTGCTGGGAAGGATCTTCAACGGAGCAGCCGAGCCAAGGGACAACGGACCGGCGCTCGACGAGAACATGATCGAGATCGGAGGACCGTCGGTCAACCCCTCGAAGAGAATCATGCCTAGGAACATGATCAGGACCGGAATCCCGATGATCGACATGTTCAACACCCTCGTCGAAAGCCAGAAGCTGCCGATTTTCTCCGTCTCCGGAGAACCTTACAACCAGCTTCTCGCCAGAATCGCCATGCAGGCCGAGGTCGACATAATCATCCTCGGCGGAATGGGATTGAAATACGACGATTATCTGTATTTCAAGGATACGCTCGAAAAGAGCGGCGCTCTTTCGAGGACGATCATGTTCGTCCATACGGCATCCGACCCGACCGTCGAATGCACTCTCGTGCCCGATCTGTCCCTTGCGGTAGCAGAGCGCTTTGCGCTCGACGGCAAGAAGGTCCTCGTGCTGCTTACCGACATGACGAACTTCTGCGATGCTCTCAAGGAGACGGCTATCACGATGGAACAGGTTCCTTCCAACAGAGGATACCCGGGAGATCTTTATTCCGCACTTGCAAGCCGATACGAGAAGGCTGTCGATTTCGACGGTGCCGGATCGGTCACGATCCTCGGCGTCACAACGATGCCCGGCGACGACGTCACGCACCCGGTGCCGGACAATACGGGCTATATCACCGAGGGACAGTATTATCTCAGGAACGGACACATCGAGCCGTTCGGATCGCTTTCGAGACTCAAGCAGAACGTCAACAAGGACACCCGTGACGACCACAGGGCCCTCATGGACGGAATGATCAAGCTTTACTCCTCCTACAAGGATTCCCTTGAGAAGAAGAGCATGGGCTTCATGATGAGCGACTGGGACGAGAAGCTCCTCAAGTACGGAAGCCTCTTCGAGTCGCGCCTAATGGATCTTTCCGTCAACATTCCGCTCGAGGAAGCCCTCGATCTCGGTTGGGAGATCCTTGCCGAGTGCTTCGAGCCGAACGAGACGCTTCTGAAGACAGAGCTCATAGAGAAGCACTGGCCGAAGAAGATGACTGGAACGGAGGAGTAGGGTTTTGGCGGTCAAGCTTACGAAGAACGAGCAGAAGAAGCAAAAGGACTCGCTCAAGCAGTTCCAGCGCTATCTTCCGACGCTCCAGCTCAAGAAGCAGCAGCTCCAGCTTGTCATACGACAGGCCGAGAACCAGATTGCCGAATTGAGAGAGGAGCAGAAGAAGGTGATCGGCACTCTCGATCGCTGGATTGCCGTATACGGCGAGAACGAGCTTTTTTCTGCCGAAAAATCGATAGGCACCCTGATAAAGGTCAAGGAAGTCCGAAAGACATGGACCAACGTCGCAGGCGTAAGAGTCCCTGTGTTCGACTCCCTTGAGTTCGAGGATATCCGGTACAGCCTCAGGGAGTATCCTCTTTGGGTCGACGGGGCGATCTTCGCCCTGAGGGACATCGCGAAGTTCGATGCCCTCATAATGACGCTCGAAGAGGAGATAAGACTTCTCGACAAGGAGCTCAGGACGACAAGCCAGAGAGTCAATCTCTTCGAGAAGGTCAAGATCCCGGAGGCCAAGGAGAACATCAGGGTGATCGGAATCTACCTGCAGGACCAGCAGACAGCTGCCGTCGTGCGTGGAAAGATTGCAAAAAAGAAACTTGTGAAGGCGGGTTGATATGATAGAAAAGATGAAAAAAGCGACCATAGTCACCCTTGCTTCCCGACGTCATGAGACTGTCGCGGAGCTCAGGGACCTTGGGCTTGTGCATATTATCGACCTGGTTTCGAAGAGCGACGACTCCGTCAAGGTCGAAAAGGAGAACGAGAACCTCTCTTCTGTCCTTTCCGCCCTCGAGGAGCTTGTCGGAAAGAATGAAAGCATCGATGATCGTCCGCTGGACGGCGAGAAGCTCGATCGTCTCGTCGACGACATATCTTCCGCCGTCTCGGAAAAGAAGATGCTTTCGGAGAAGCTTGTCAGGCTCCGCCAGGAAAGGGACAGAGCCGCATGGCTCGGAAATTTCGATCCATCCGACCTTGAAGAGCTTGCCGGCGAGGGAATATCTCTTTCGTTCTATTCGATCGGACGGAAGGACAAGGATAAGCTGGCAAAGGACGACGGCATCAGATTCGTGACTCTGTCTGAAGACAAGACCTGTCTCATCGCGGTGCTGTCGGGGACCGTCGACCGCTCGTACGGCGCAAGCCCCGTCGATCTTCCTACCCGTTCCCTTGCCGAGATGGACGAGGAAATCCTCGTCTCGGTCAAGAGGATAGAGGAAATCGGAAAGATTCTGCTCGACAGCCGTGTATACATCGCTTCCATAAAGCGGCGCATCGCGACGAACGAGGAGGACATTCTCTTCCTTCGCGCGGAGGGAACGTTCGCAGACGACGATTCCATCGTCCATATACAGGGCTATTTCCCCGCAAAGGACGAATCTCGGTTCGTCTCCTGTGCAGAGAAAAGCTGCTGGGCATATCTGATCGAGGATCCTTCGGACGAGGACACGCCTCCGACGCTTGTCACATATAAGGGCATCGTCAGGATCGTCAAGCCGGTTTTCGACATTCTGGGTACCGTCCCGGGATACAGAGAATACGACATTTCGACCTGGTTTCTGGCGTTCTTCTCCCTTTTCTTCGCGATGATAATCGGCGATGCTGGCTACGGACTCGTGTTCCTCGTCATAGCAATCCTGATGCATGTGAAAAGCAGAAAGGCCAGCGACCTGAACATCCTGCTCTATGTGCTTTCGGGATTCACGATAGTATGGGGCTCGATAACGGGAACGTGGTTCGGCTCAAAGGAGGTGCTTGTGGCGCTTCCGTTCCTGCAGAAGCTTGTCATCCCGTCGCTGGCCAACTACCCGGAGCTCTTCGGGGTCTCATCCGAGACAGCGCAGAACTCTCTGATGCAGTTCTGCTTTATCCTCGGCACGATCCAGCTTTCGCTCGCCTGCGTGCTTAACATTGTGCACAAGGCTCCGAACAAGGATCTCAGCTGGGTAGGCGATCTCGGCTGGCTCATGGAGATTTTGGTTCTCTATCTTCTGGTGCTGTACCTTGCCATCGGAAAGACGGACGTCAACCTTTCTCTCGTCGCTGCTGTGGTAGGCATAGGATTCGTCCTTGTGTGCGTATTCGGTTCCCAGGCTCCCGGGGTTCCTTTTTCCAAGGGACTCAAGTCTGGGCTCGGAGGGTTCTTCACGACGTTTCTGAACACGGTTTCGTGTTTCAGCAACATAATGAGCTACATCAGGCTTTTCGCCGTCGGCATGGCTTCGCTGGCAATCGCGCAGTCGTTCAACGGCATGGCCGAAGGCATGCTCTCCGGATGGACTCTTCCTGCGGGCGTACTGGTCATAATAATCGGCCATACGCTCAACCTCGTCATGGGACTTCTGTCCGTGGTCGTTCACGGCGTCAGGTTGAACCTGCTCGAATTCTCCGGTCAGCTCGGAATGGAGTGGAGCGGATACAATTACGAACCTTTCTGTGCGAAAGGAACAAGATAAGACTAAAAAAGTTTTTCAAAGGAGACAAAAACATATGAACAGCATGGCTTATATCGGCATGGCTCTCGCACTCACAATTTCCGCGCTCGGATCAGGATTCGGCGCCGGAATCGCATCTCAGTCCGCAGTTGGCGCTTGGAAGAAGTGCTACGCACAGGGCAAGCCGGCGCCGTTCATCATGGTCGCTTTCGCAGGTGCTCCGCTTACGCAGACCATCTACGGCTTCCTTCTCATGAACTTCATCAGCAGTGCTATTTCCGCGGGTACGACATCCCCGATGCTCTGCTTCTTCCTCGGACTCTTCGGCGGTCTCGCGATCGGCACTTCGGCTTTCTTCCAGGGAAAGGTCGCAGCATGTGCTGCCGATTCGCTTGCAGAGACAGGAAAGGGAACGGCAAACTACTTTATTGTCATCGGTATCGTAGAGACGGTCGCTCTTTTTACTCTCGTCTTCTGCCTTCTCGCTCTCTGAGAAAGGATTCCGGCATTTTTTCGGACTTCCGTGCACGGATGTGCACGGAGGTCTTTTTTTTATCGGCAGTCCGGGATCAATTCGTCCTGTTTCCTCGCTCCTTGCTCTGCAAGGCTTTGGAGCATGACATATTTTTCCTCTATCCGGGCCATAAGATCCTCCGTATCCTCGTCATCCCTTCCTTTTGCGTCCATGTAGTTTCCTGGGACGAGAAGATTGCTTTTGGCTATCTCATCGTACGTCGCTTTTGCTGTTCTTAAGCCGTCTGCGTCGTCGAAGGATGCGATTTCGATAGCCTTTTCCGTCATCTGGTTGTCGAGGAACATCTCCTTGTCCTTCTCGTCCTTCTTCAGGTCGCAGAAAGTCACGTATTCGTTTCCGTTCTCCCTCAGCTGGAGCATGACGAGGCTGCGGTCTTCCTCTGCCGAGAGCGGCGGGAGGACGATGACCCTACGGATGAAAAGGCGATCGATCAGATAGAGGCGCTTCTCGGCTATCTCCTTTACCGAGGAAAGGAGAAGGTTGGAGGGAACGAAAGCGATCAGATTTTCGGTAGAGGCCAGTACCTTGTCCACGTTCTCCGGTATTCCGTCCGTGATTGTCAGCTTGACCTTCGTATCAGGGCCGAATGCAGCGGACGAGGAGTCTGTCATCATCCTTGTCATTCTTGCCGCAAGTCCGACGTTTCCCGTATCCTTTATGGCTATGGATGAAAAAAGGGCCAAGGAAGCCGCCGGCATTGCAGTGCACGAGCTCCTCACAATCACAGCATCGCCGTCCGAGAGTCCGACCAGTCTCGATACCAGCTTGCCGATGCTGTAGCCTTTCTCTCGTGGGCAATCCTTTCTGGAAAGCCAGCTTACGGTGTAGAGTATGTCCTCGAGGGCTCGACGCGAGCTGAAGTCGAGCGAGATGAAGGACGAGTATGCATCCCTGAACGATCTGGCCTTGAGAATCCGGCGGAAATTTTCGTTTTCCGTCCTGTCGAACAAGTATGTGAGAGGAACGTCCTCGCGGAGATTCATGTCCTTGTCGAAAATCGAAAGCGGCTCCAGATCTTCCTTTTCGGCTGCTTCGTCGACCGCCTCGAGAAAATCTGCAAGCTCGCTTCTTTCCAGCAGGCAGTACGGGTTCTCGAGATGTCTGGCTATCGACATGTAAAGATCGAAATTCCTGTCGAGCACGAGGCCTCGCCTGGTTTCCAGACAGTGTCGGATGAACACGTGGAAAAGAATCAGAGCAGATGCGCTCTCACCCGTCGTCCGGGTGTATTTCACGAATTCCTCATAAAGATTTGCAACCCCTTCAACAATTTTCATCTTCTGTTCTCCTTATGTTTCTGTCGGCAAGAACAGATTCGAGCTCATATATCTCATCTGCGAGTCTCGAGGCCATCACGGCACGGAAGAATCTTTCTCCTATGGCTTTTCTCTCGTTTTTGGAAAAGTAGGGGACGGGCAGGTTCTTTATCGCGCCGACGGTAAGAAGGCTTCTGAGGCTTGCGAATGTCGTCCTTTCCAGATTTTCCTTGAAGCTCTCGGTGGAAAGGTATGCAAGAAGGTAGAACCTGTCATCCTCGTCCTTCGGCCGGATTATAGCCAGGTAGGACGGGACCAGAAGCCCTTCCTCGTTCTCTGTTATGAGCGCCGCGGTGTAGGGTCGGGACAGCTGGAGAACTATGTCGCCCCTCCTGGTGAGGAAGTTTTCCGGTACCTGCTTCACGACTTCTTCCTCTCCGATCTCCGAAGCTCTTACGTATCCGTTGGATATCGCCTTTGGCGTCAGTAGTCCCATCTTCCCGACGACGTTTCTTCCGGGATTCTTGTCCTTTGTATATCTGCCTGTCAGCGGCCCCGACGTTATGTCGGCTATTTCCGATAGTTTCAAATTTTTCCTCCTTGGAGATTTATTCTGGATTATAGCATGAAAATAGAAAAATTATTTTTATTTAAAAAAAATAATAAAAATTGAAGTATAATTTTTTTTGACGAAAAAAACGATTGTACATAGATTGCGGAAAATCGATAAAGCCAAACAGGGTCGAACAAGTATTCAAGAAAATTCCCGATTACTATATAATCTTCACTTATGGTAAAAGATACATCCAGAAATCTTGTCCGGCGCACTTGTCTTGACGACAAGCTCTGCGAGATCAGTAAGATGGAGGGCCGAAGCGTGGAAGTTTCGGACCGCTTCATCGTTGACAGGTTCTTTTCACATTTCATAGAAGTCCTTTCCGGTACCGCACAGGCCGCCACGACGTGGCGCGAGATGCCGGAGAGCAACGAGGTGACCGCTATCGTGACCCTCAAGGCCGGCGATGCGGTTCTTTTCCTCCCAGGCGAGCCGAGGCTCGTAAGGCCAGCCGAAGGAGCAGAACTTTCGGAGTTCACTTTGGAGTAGATATGTTCAGCGGAAAAGTTGCGACTGCAAGAAACCTCAAGATAGGAGGCGACAATCCGGTCCGCATCCAGACGATGTACGACTCGACGCTCGTCGGCGCGGATGCGGGGGCCATAATCGAGAGGATAAACACTCTATCGCACATGGGCTGCGATCTCATACGTTTCAGCTATGTCTCTTCCCAGGACAGGCCTGTATTCATGGAAATCTGCCGCCGGAGCCCGATTCCCGTCGTCGCGGACATCCATTTCGATTACCGTATGGCTCTCGAGGCGCTCGAATGCGGAGCAGACAAGATAAGGATCAATCCCGGCAACATCGGAGCAAGATGGAAGACCGAAGAGGTTGTCAGAAGCGCCAAGGACCACGGGGCTGCGATAAGGATAGGGCTCAATTCCGGTTCCCTTCCGCGCGATTCGAAGGGTCTTGCAATGGACGACCTGATGGTCGAGACAAGCCTCGAATACCTCGACGATTTCGAGTCGTGGGGATTCGAAAACACTGTCGTGTCCCTTAAGGCCAGCGATGTCGACATCACCATGTCCGCCGCTAGGAAGTTCGCCGCCAGGTGCGACTATCCGCTGCATCTCGGCGTCACGGAGGCCGGTAGTGCCATAGTCTCGTCCGTCCGCTCCACATGGGCACTCGGCAACCTTCTTTCTTCGGGAATCGGGGATACGATCCGCGTCTCCATCACGGGATCCCTCGAGGACGAGATCGTCAGCGCCGTGGAAATCCTCAGGACGCTCGGGCTCAGAAAAGGCGGTGTGCGTCTCGTCTCATGCCCGAGATGCGGACGTCATACTTTCGATTCGCAGCGCATGGTGAAGATTCTCGAGCCTGTGCTCCAGAGCATGGACAAGGACGTCACTGTGGCCGTGATGGGCTGTCAGGTGAACGGACCTGGAGAGGCGAAGAATGCCGATTTCGCGATCACGGGCATCGGCAGAAAGGCATTTCTATACAAGAAAGGGGAGCTTTACAAGGAAGTGACCATCGACAACGCGCTCGATGAGCTCGTAGAGGCTATGAATGAACGATAAGCTTGTGATAAAAGGAGCGAGGGAACACAATCTCAAGAACATTTCCCTCGAACTTCCGAAGAACAGCCTGGTCGTGCTTTCCGGACTTTCGGGAAGCGGAAAGAGCAGCCTTGCCTTCGATACGATATTTGCCGAAGGCCAAAGAAGATACATGGAATCTCTCTCGTCCTATGCCCGACAGTTCCTCGGACGCATGGAGAAGCCTGACGTCGACATCATCGAGGGTCTGAGTCCTGCCATAGCCATCGAGCAGAAATCGACGAACAGGAATCCGCGCTCGACCGTCGGAACCGTCACCGAGATATACGACTACTACCGCCTTCTCTGGGCAAGGATAGGGCACAAGTTCTGTCCGAAGTGCGGACGGGAGATATCTGAGATGTCCGTCGACCAGATAATCGACATCGTCTTCTCCCATCCGGAGGGTTCGAAGCTCATGGTTTCGTCCCCGATTGCCAGAGGAAAGAAAGGCGAGTTCAGGAAGACTCTGGAGGACGCTGTCAAGCTCGGTTACTTCCGTGCGATCATAGACAAGCACATATACAATCTCGACGAGGCCATACCGTCGCTCGACAAGAACGTCAAGCACAGCATCTCCATACTCGTGGATCGCCTCAAACTCTCTCCCGATCAGCGGAGCAGGCTTGCCGATGCGATCGAGAAGTCGACGGAGCTTTCCAACGGGCTCGTTGAGGTGAGCTATGTGGACGAGGACAGGATTGAGATCTACAGCGAGAAGAACTCCTGCCCCGAATGCGGCATCACGCTCAGCGAGATCGAGCCGAGGACTTTCAGCTTCAACAATCCCTTCGGCGCGTGTCCCGACTGCAACGGACTCGGGTACAAGAAGAGTTTCGACATCGAGAAGATCATTCCAGACAGAAGCCTTTCGTACAACCAGGGTGCGATAAAGACCTGCAGCCAGAACGGCAAGTACGACCCTACGAGATACGGGGCATTCTTCCGCAACTACGGCTATAGTCTCGACACACCGATCGAGGATCTGCCCGAGAACGTGTTCAACAAGCTCGTCTGGGGTACGAAGGACAAGATATCTTATACTTGGGAACATGCGACGAAGCCCGGCTACGTCGAGTACAGTGAGGAGTTCAAAGGGATAATCCCTGAACTCGAAAGGCGGCTAAGAGAGACGTTCAGCATGAATATCAGGATGTGGCTGGAGTCGTTCATGACGTATACCGTCTGCGAGACCTGCCATGGCGAGAGGCTCAAGAAGGATGCTCTCTCCGTGAAGGTCGGAGGCCTCGACATCATGGCGGCAAGCCGGCTCAGCGTCATAAAAAGCCTCGATTTCTTCGACAGTCTCAGCCTTACTGCGACGGAGGAGGAAATCTCCCGGCAGATTCTCAAGGAGATCAGAAGCAGGCTTACCTTCCTTAGGGACGTGGGACTTGGATATCTGACCCTTGAACGTGCAGCATCCACGCTGAGCGGCGGAGAGGCGCAGAGAATCCGGCTCGCGACACAGATAGGCAGTGCTCTTTCTGGGGTGATGTACGTTCTCGACGAACCGTCCATCGGACTGCATCAGAGGGACAATACCAAGCTTATCAACACGCTGATGAATCTCAGGGACCTCGGGAACACTGTCATAGTCGTGGAGCACGACGAGGACACGCTCCGCGCAGCTGACTACCTAGTAGACATCGGTCCCGGGGCAGGAGCCCTCGGAGGTCGCGTAGTCGCAGCCGGAACGCCAGAGGAGGTCGCGGCCGTTCCAGAATCTGTCACGGGACAGTTTCTGTCCGGAAAGCTTACAATCCCGGTTCCTGCCGTCAGGAGGAAAGGGAACGGAAAGAGCATAACAATAAAGGGCTGTACGAAGCACAACCTCAAGAACATAGACGTCACGATACCTCTTGGAACCATGAGCGTCATAACGGGCGTTTCGGGCTCCGGCAAATCGACTCTTCTCAACGAGGTTCTTCTGCCGGCCCTGCAGGACAGGCTCGAAGGCAAGGCGGAGAGATTCGACGGCTACAGGAGCCTGGCCGGACTCGAGAACATCGACAAGGTCATCAATATCGACCAGAGTCCCATAGGAAGGACTCCGAGAAGCAATCCTGCGACGTACGTCGATCTGTTCACGCCTATAAGAAACCTCTTTGCCTCCCTTACGGAGTCCAAGGCAAGAGGCTATACCGCCTCCCGCTTCTCCTTCAACGTCGAGGGCGGCCGATGCGAGAATTGCCAGGGAGACGGACAACTGAAGATAGAGATGCATTTTCTTCCCGACGTATTCGTCAAGTGCGACGTATGCGACGGCAGAAGATACAACAAGGAGACGCTCCAGGTCACGTTCAAGGGATACAACATCGCCGACGTACTGGACATGACCGTCAGGGAAGCCCTCGAGGTATTCCAGTCCTTCCCGCAGATCAGACGCAAGCTCGAGACGCTGATGGATGTCGGGCTCGACTACATCAAGCTCGGCCAGAGCGCGCTTACGCTCTCGGGCGGAGAAGCCCAGCGCGTCAAACTTGCGCTCGAGCTGAGCAAGCGAGGGACGGGAAAGACGCTGTACATACTGGACGAGCCGACGACAGGACTTCATTTCGCGGACGTCAAGAAGCTCCTCGAGGTTCTCCAGCAGCTGGTAGAGCAGGGCAACACTGTCGTTCTGATCGAGCACAACCTCGACGTGATAAAGACCTGCGACTATGTCATGGATCTCGGACCGGAGGGAGGCGACGAGGGCGGAAACCTCGTCGCATCCGGAACTCCTGAGCAGATTGCATCCGTCGAGCGGAGCTATACCGGGCAATACCTCAGGAGGTACCTCTCCTGATGATCAGAAGGATCCTTGCCGTACCTTTCATCCTCTTTGTCCTCGTCATGCCTCTTCATGCCGTCTCTGCGTACGACATCGCCATGGCGGACGAGGCTGGACTCAGGAACATGGCCGGCCTTCGCGGGCTGGACACGTCCCTCTCTTCCGACGAGCTCCGCTCCGCCCTCTACGAGGCGGAAGGGCTTGAAGAGTACAGGCAGGACGTAACCGAGGAGGAAGGCGGCTATACTGCGAGGATTCTTTCTACCGACAGTCTTTTGAGCGAGGACGGAATAGTCCGTCTCGAAGGCAACGTGTCACTCTCGTTCAGCTACGGCGGCGAGGAAAGGAACATGACAAGCGACATGGTCATCATAGACAGCGACAACGGGTCTATCTCGATGATCGGAAACGTCACGTTCCCGATGGAGGACGATTCCTCCGGCGGAATAAACAGCGACATAGTGACTTTCTACTGGGAACGAGGGGATCTTTTCGTGGAATCGGCCTCGACTATGAGCGAAAGGGAGAACAGCGAGAACAAGGAAGTGACCGTCTATTCGGTCGGCGAGAAGCTGACGTTTCTCGACGGTGGAACGATTGTCTACGAGGACGGATACATCGCTTCCAGCGACGAGAATCCGCTCTCGTCGATCAGCGCCAAAGAAATCATGATGCTCCCCGGATCCGATATGCTGATCGAGGGAGCGACGCTCAAGATAGGGCGCGTTCCGATCTTCTATTTCCCTGTCTTCTTCTATCCTGGAAGCACGATCACGGGACACCCGTCGTTCGGCTTCAACAGCGTCAGAGGCGCTTTCCTCAACACGACGTTCGAGCTTCTCGGGTCTTCCGACCTCATTTCGGACGAGTCCTCTTCTTCGTTTCTTTCAATATTCGAGGACACCGATGCGGACGAAGACAGCCTTCCCGTAGGTGCCTACTATGCGAATGCGGAGCCTGGCCGTGCGCAGAAGTGGGCCAGAGATTCCGGGTCTTTCATAGCAATAATGGCCGATGCGTACAGCGACTTCGGCGTCCATCTAGGCCTTTCTTCGAAAATAAACCTGTTCGACCGCAAGCTGAAGCTCAGCGTGCTCACGGGACTGGGCTACACGACAACAAGGACGCAGAGCGACACGGACGATCCGCTGCGCTACTACGGCGAGAACAGCCTGAGCTATTCGGACTTCGGCCTGGAGCTTTCCGCATCTCTTCCTTACTACAGCGACAGATATGCGAAGAACGAGCTTCTTGCGCGCAATACCCACTTTTCCATAGAACCTCTCTTCGGCCTTGATTCGACATTCCCGGAAACCTCGTCCATAAAGTCGAGCTTCGAAAGGAACATACGGCTCAAGTACACTCTTCCAAGCAGCTACAGAACCAATCTTCTTTCCTCTCTGACCGTCAGGAACCTCGATCTGATCTCTTCTTACTCGTGGGATTACGACGAGAAGTCGTTCGAAATGGATTCGATATACCTTCCACGTCTGGATATATCCTTTTCGGGCGGTTACGATACCAGCGTGAGTCTCGACGATCTGAGAGCGGAAAAGACGGAGGAGGAGACAGAGGAAGATTTCATCGAGAAAGCCCTCCTTTCAGATCCTCTCCTATATCCCATCTACAGCGTCGAAAAGTGGAATGCCAAAAGTTCCGACACGTTCCGCTTCGCTTTCAAGTACAGCTTCTCCGAGCAGCTCGACAATGTCAGCGAATACGAGAACAGAGTTCTTGATACAGGAGAGCTTTCATCGACTACGAACCTGAAGCTTTCGCTCGAGGCCGATCTCTCCAGGTATTTCAGTCTTGCATACTCCCTGAGTCCCAACAACAAGTACAGCTACGACAAGGACTACGGCAACGGCAGGTACGAGAAGACGAACGATTTCACGCTTTCCAGCAACCTCAAGGTATCGATACCGCTGATTGGCCTCACGTATACGCTCAACAACAGGATCTACAGCCTCGGAATGAAGGATGTGGACGGGACGAAGACGACGGAGGAGGTGTTTGCGCGCTTCGATAAGGACAACGTGTCTGCGCATTCGATCGCCCTCTCGAAGAGCTTTTCTACTTCTATCGGAACGTTCAGTCCGAAGCTCAGCTACACGCTTCCTCCTCTCACTGGAGCCCTGACGCCTTCGATCAGCTACAGCTACGAAGATTTCTCTCTTGCCTTCAGCTGGAAGTTCAAGGAGGATGCGTCCGGATCCTACTCGAGCGATACGCTGAGCGCCTCCACCGGATACAACGGCAGGAACGTCGTTTTCTCGCTTTCCTCCACATACGAGAGCGGCGAGTACGACGGCCTCGATTTCTGGGCGCCCCTGGACATTTCAGGACAGCTTTCCTTCCGAACGGCGGACAGGAAGTATGCCTTGGGAGAACTCGTGTCGTTCATGGTCACGGGACCATCGGGGGAAAGGAACTATTTCAAGAGCCTGAGGACGCAGCTGGACGCGCCGTTCCTGAAGGCATACGTGGATTTCTCCGGTCCTGCAGATTCGCTTGAGCTGAGCAGGATAAATCTCTCGTCCAGCATCAGCAGCGCATCCTTCCAGCTATGGAGAGGGAGGATATACTTCGACCTGAGTCTCAAGAGCACCCTCGATCTGGACATATCCAACATCTATGCCTCTTCCTTCTCGTTCGAGCCTTCCATCCAGTTCGCGATCGCCGAATTCATAGACCTGCGCTTCGGGTTCAAGACCGTGAACAACAACTTCGGCAAGTACGTAGACGGGAATTCGTTCTCTCTTCCGCTGCTATGGCAGGATCTTCTTGACAGCTTCGACTTCTTCGGAGACGGAAGGTACCACACGCAGTTCAACCTTTCTTCCGTGTCGCTCGAGATCGTTCACTATATGGAGGACTGGGACCTCCATTGCAAATACTCCTCATCGGTTGTATTATCTGAGGCGAAATACGAATTCGTACCGCAGCTGTCGATATATCTTTCCTGGAATACCTTCCCGGATCTGAAGGTCGACCAGAACTGGAAGCGGCAGAACGGGCAATGGAAGGAGAGCGGAAGCAATTGATTCAATCGTACGCATTTTCCAGCGCGGAGAGCGCATCCCGCGTGCTTGGCGTCAACGACAGGAACCTCAGCTATCTTGAACTGCTTCTTGGAACAGAGCTCACGTCGAGGGGTACAGTCGTTTCGTCCCTCGAGGAGAGCGAGCTGTTCATCCCACTGATGAAAAGGCTCGAGAACCTTTCCCTCGAACGGGGATGCCTGACCGAGAACGAGATATTCATGGAGCACCAGGCGGCAGCCGGGATGGCTGCCGATTCCGACGAGCAGAAGGTCAGGATACTCTGCGCGGGAAAGAGCATATGGCCCAAGTCTCCGATGCAGAGGAGATACGTGCAGGCGATGACCGATAGCCAGATAGTGCTTTCCATCGGTCCTGCCGGGACCGGCAAGACGTTCCTTGCGATCGCATATGCGCTTTCGGAGATCCTTTCCGGACGCAGGCAGAAGATGATCCTTTCCCGTCCTGTCGTCGAGGCGGGCGAATCACTCGGCTTTCTGCCCGGAGATCTTCAGCAGAAGCTCGATCCGTACATCCGGCCCCTGTACGATGCAATGGAATACATGCTTCCGCCCGGCCAGATAAGAAGGCTGGAGGAGTCGGGGGCGATCGAGATTTCGCCTCTTGCGTACATGAGAGGAAGGAGCCTGAACCATGCCGTCGTCATTCTCGACGAGGCGCAGAACGCAACGCGCAGCCAGCTCAAGATGTTCCTTACCAGACTGGGGGAGGACAGCAAGGCCGTGATCACGGGAGATCCGTCGCAGACCGACCTGCCTCGGCGAAGGGATTCCGGCCTTCTGGAGGCCGTCGAAATTCTTGATGGGATTTCCGGCCTCTCTGTGATAAGATTTACCCATGAGGATACTGTACGGTCGAGAATCGTGCGGGATATCGTGAAGGCTTATTCGAGGGGGATCGATGAAGAATAACATATCGCTCAAGGAAGTCAGGAAGGAGTTTTCGAACGCGCAGTTCGCTTCCTTCGTGATTCTTTTCGTTCTTGCGATCATCCTCGGCGTCGGCATTCCTGTCGTCGTCCCGAATTCGACGCTTCAGAACGTGAAGCTCAGCAAGGACTATGTCGCGGGAGAGCTTGCGGACGAGGACGTGTATGCCCCGGCAAGCGTGTCCTTCGTCGACGAGGTCGCCACAAAGGAAAAGAGGGAGGAGTCCGCACGCAGCGTACTTCCGTACTTCACCTACAATGTCTCCTCGACCCTCGGATGCCTGACGGATTGCAATACGTACATGGACGCGATCCTGAAGAAGGGATCCCTCGATCCCGGAAAGGCGCTCGAGGAGGCTGGAATCGTGGACAGCCAGCAGGTCACGGAGAGGCTCGAGTCGCTTGGAGTGGAGAAGAAGAACCTCATCACCAGAATCGTGATAGAGAATCTCGAGAGCATACTGAAACAGGGGCTTTTTTCCGAGAGCGACGTCGTTATCACCAGGCAGGACGGCTATGACGAGGTGACTGCGGAGCTTCCCAGAAAGGAGTCCTACGAGCTTGTCGGCTCGACGGTCAAGCTCTCGGATGTCCTCACAGAGGTGGGTCTTTACGAATATCTGGTCCAGATCGGACTCAAGGGTTATCCGACGCTCGGATTCGACAACATAATGCTTGCGGCGGAGGCCACCATGATGTTTGCCACGCCGAACGTCCGCTACAACGAGATGAAGACTCTCCAGCTTCGCGACCAGGAGGCGGCAAGGGCAGGTTCCGTCGTCATTAGGGTGGAGAAGGGCGACTTGATAATCGGAAAGGACACGGTCATAACCGAGCAGCAGCTCAGGACCATCGAGAGAATCAACGAGATAAGGGTGGATACTCCGATTTCGGCGCTGATCGGGCAGGCGGTGTTCCTCATCGCAGTCCTGACGCTTGGTGTCGGCGTCATGTTCTACTTCATACCGTACAAGTTCCGCATACCGCTCTATACGCTGATGTTCCTCGGGTTTTTCGACATGTCGATAATAGTCAGCTATTTCGTCATGATCGCCGCATCGAACCTCTCGTTGACTGTCTCGCTCGACTCTATGCTGCCATACCTTTTCCTTCCCGTGTTCTTCACATGCGTCACGAACAAGAGAAGGATAGGTCTTACGATAGGGTTCATCTATGCAGGATTTTCGGTCGTTTTCCCCACAAGCGGCAAGTACAGCTTCTTCTACCTGCTGTCGATGATAGAGGCGGCCGTGCTGTTCGTAAGATTCGGCACAAACCGTATCGATACGATCTACCAGGCATTCTACAGCTCGATATGTGCCGCAGCGATCACGGCTATATACTGCCTCGTCAGTGACTTCACGTATACCGTGCTGGTCAATTCCATCATAGTCAGCGTACTCAACATCGTGATCTCGTTCATAGTAGTCAACGTTCTCCTGCCGATCGTCGAGATGCTCTTCAACATTCCGACCACGTTCCGCCTCCATGAGCTCAGCTATGCCGACTCCCCGACGCTAAACAGGCTCAATCAGGTCGCGCAGGGAACCTTCAACCACGTCAGGAACGTCTCCGATATGGCCTATCTGGCCTCGAAGGAAATTGGTGCGAACGCTGAGCTTGCAAGAGTCGGCGCTCTCTACCACGACATAGGCAAGGCCGAGCATCCCGAGTACTTCATCGAGAACCAGAGCGGAAAGAACATCCACGACCAGATAAACACGAACCTTTCCGCTGCCGTGATCAAGAGCCACGTGAAGCTCGGAGTCGAGAAGGGAAGGGAGATCGGACTGCCGCAGGAAGTGCTCAACATCATCAGCGAGCACCATGGCAATGACATCATAACGTTCTTCTTCAACGAGGCGAAGAAGGATGCGGCGAACAGGGCCAACGTACTGGTCAGCGAGGAGGATTTCCGGTACAACGGACAGATTCCCCAGACTCCGGAATCCGGAATCGTCATGCTGGCAGACTGCGTCGAAGCCGCTTCCAGGACGTTGAAGAACCCGAATACGCAGAAGTACGACCGTCTGATAATGAACATAATCATCAGCAAGATAAACCACAACCAGCTGTCCGATTCGAAGCTGACCCTCACGGATCTGATACAGATCAAGGATACTTTCATCAGAAGTCTCGTCGGAAGGGATCACCAGAGAATCGAGTACGATTGACGGAGGATGCATGTTCGAAGTTGTATACGATGACGAAAGATTCGAGGCTGATGCGCCTCGCGCTTTCGTCGAGGATATCCTGCGTTTTCTTGAAAAGAGGTTCTCGGTCGCAGGCTCTTTCTCGCTGACGTTCGTCGACGACGAGGAGATCCGGAGACTCAACAAAGAATACAGGCAGAAGGACGAACCGACCGATATTCTGACGTTCGCCATGGACGACGGCGAGGCTTTCCCCGTCGTTCCCGACATGGACGAGGAGGACAGAGTCCTCGGGGACGTCTTCATCAGCATCGACGCCATGAGGCGCAACGCGGATTCGTTCGAGGTTTCCGAGAGGGAGGAGCTTGCCAGGCTGCTCGTGCACGGAGTGCTTCATCTTCTCGGACAGGACCACGCAACTAACGATTTCAAGACTGAACCGATGCTTGTCCTGCAGGAAAAAATACTGGTTGAGTTAGGTCCTTTTCGATGCTAGACTATTGATGGAATCGGAAAAAAGTGGTATGCCTACTGTTAGGAAATCAGATATAATATTATCGATTGAGAAATCAATCGAAGAAGGAGAAAATCGATGAAGATTGGTATCAATGGATTCGGAAGAATCGGACGTTTCGTTTTCCGCGCTGCTATGAACCGCCCGGAGATCGAGGTTGTAGGAATCAACGACCTCTGCCCTGTCGACTACCTGGCATACATGCTCAAGTACGACACGATGCACGGTGCATTCGAGGGAACGATCGAGGCTGACGTGGAGAAGTCTCTTCTCATCGTCAACGGAAAGAAGATCCGCGTAACAGCATGCAAGGACCCCAACGAGCTCAAGTGGGACGAGGTAGGTGCCGAGTACGTAGTCGAGTCCACAGGTCTCTTCCTCACAAAGGAGAAGGCTCAGGCCCATATCAACGCAGGTGCAAAGTATGTCGTCATGTCCGCTCCTTCCAAGGACGACACCCCGATGTTTGTCTGCGGCGTCAACGAGAATACATATGTCAAGGGAACCCAGTTCGTCTCCAACGCATCCTGCACGACAAACTGCCTTGCTCCTATCGCCAAGGTCCTCAACGACAAGTTCGGAATCGTCGATGGCCTCATGACGACCGTCCACTCCACGACTGCTACCCAGAAGACAGTCGACGGACCTTCCATGAAGGACTGGAGAGGTGGTAGAGCTGCATCCGGCAACATCATCCCGTCCTCCACAGGTGCAGCAAAGGCTGTCGGAAAGGTCATTCCTGCCCTCAATGGCAAGCTCACCGGTATGTCCATGAGAGTTCCTACTCTCGATGTATCTGTCGTCGACCTCACAGTCAACCTTGCAAAGCCTGCAAAGTACAGCGAGATCTGCGCAGCGATGAAGGAAGCTTCCGAGGGCGAGCTCAAGGGTATTCTCGGATACACTGAGGATGCTGTCGTATCCTCCGACTTCCTCGGCGACACAAGGACGTCCATCTTCGACGCAAAGGCTGGTATCGCACTCACGGACACCTTCGTCAAGGTTGTTTCCTGGTACGACAACGAGATCGGATACTCCAACAAGGTTCTCGACCTCATCTGCCACATGAAGAAGGTCAACGGTTGATCCAACTGACCAAAGCAATTCCGGCGTAATGCTCGGAGTCGATCGGGCCTGCCGCATAGCAGGCCCTTTTTTGAAACCAACAAGTTCAAGGAGTTAAAAACATGGTTCTCAATACAGTAAGAGATGCAGACCTCAAGGGTAAGAGAGTTCTTATCCGTGTAGATTTCAACGTTCCTGTCAAGGACGGCAAGGTCACAGATCCGACCAGAATCCTTGCCGCTCTTCCGACCATCAACTACATTCTCGAGCAGGGTGCAAGCCTCGTAGTAATGTGCCACTTCGGACGTCCGAAGGGAGAGAAGAAGCCCGAGTACTCGCTCTCCGTCGTCCGCGACGAGTTCGAGAAGCTTCTCGGAAGAAAGGTCACACTCGCACCGGATGTCATCGGAGACGAGGTCAAGGCTATCGTCGACAAGATGGTTCCCGGTGACGTCGTACTTCTCGAGAACGTCAGGTTCTACAAGGAAGAGGAGAAGAACGATCCTGAGTTCGCAAAGAAGCTTGCGGAGCTCGGGGACGTCTACGTCAACGATGCATTCGGAACGGCACATAGAGCACATGCCTCCACTGAGGGTGTTGCACATTACCTTCCTGCATACGCAGGCTTCCTGATCGAGAAGGAGGTCAAGTACATGGCTCCGCTTCTCGAGAATCCAGAGAAGCCCTTTGTCGCCATCATCGGCGGAAGCAAGGTATCCAGCAAGATCACAGTTCTCGAGTCCCTCGTGAGAACATGCGATACCATCGTCATCGGCGGCGGAATGGCATACACCTTCCTCAAGGTGCAGGGACACAAGATCGGAAAGAGCCTCGTGGAGGATGATTATCTGGATGTCGCCAAGTCCTTCCTCGCATCTGCAGAGTCCAAGGGAGTCAAGGTCATTCTTCCTGTCGACCATGTCTGCGCAGCTGAGTTCGCAGAGAATGCTTCTCCCGTCGCAGTTGACGGAGTCGACATTCCGGACGATCTGATGGGCATGGACATCGGCGCCAAGACAGCTTCTCTCATCGTCGACGCCGTCAAGAAGGCCAAGAGCGTCGTATGGAACGGACCTATGGGAGTATTCGAGTTCGCAGCCTTCGCCAAGGGCACCGAGACGGTCGCCAAGGCTCTTGCTGACAGTGATTGCATCAGCGTCGTAGGCGGCGGAGATTCCGTTGCGGCAATCAACAAGTTCGGTCTTGCCGACAAGATCTCCCACGTCTCCACAGGCGGTGGCGCATCCCTCGAGTTCCTCGAAGGAAAGACTCTTCCCGGCATTGCAGCTCTCGAGAAGAAGAACTGAAATGCATTCTGATGCGGAAATCCGGGCACATGCTCGGATTTTCCGTGTATTTTTGAAGAAAACACAGGAAAACAATTCAAGGAGAAGCCGCTTTCGGCTATATTTAGGAATATGAGAAAACCATATATTGCAGGTAACTGGAAAATGAATCTTGCTCCTTCCGAGGGAGCTGCATACGCTAAGGCGCTCAGGAAGGCTTGCGAGGAGGCAGGTGCCGACGTCAAGATCATGATCGCTCCTTCCTTCGTTACGATTCCTTCTGTCCTGGAGGCCGTGAAGGGTTCGTCCATCATCGTCGCCGCACAGAACATGGCCGATCACAAGAGCGGCGCATATACCGGAGAGGTATCCCCGCTCATGCTGCTCGATCTCGGAGTCAAGACCGTCATTCTCGGACACAGCGAGAGAAGACAGTATTATGGAGAGACAGATGAGATCATCAACGGCAAGGTGCTTCTTGCGCTCGAGCTTGGAATGGACGTCGTGCTCTGCGTCGGAGAGACTCTCGAGGAAAGAGAGGCCGGCAAGCTCGAGGAGGTTCTTTCGAGACAGCTCAAGGTCGGACTTGCTTCCGTCAAGCCCGAGCAGATGGGAAGCATCACCATTGCGTACGAGCCTGTATGGGCCATTGGAACCGGAAAGACGGCTACACCCGAGGATGCCGATGGTGCACATGCGTTCATTCGCTCAACTGTTGCGTCAATGTATTCGAAAGATATTGCAGAAAAACTCATTATACAGTATGGTGGTTCTGTTAAGGCAGGTAATGTCAAGGCTCTCATGGCCAAGGAGAACATCGACGGTGCTCTAGTCGGTGGCGCATCCCTTTCCGTCGAGCAGTTCCTACCTATCATAACATTCAATAAATAACTTCGGAGTGAAGAAAGAATGGGTATTTTGAGCATCATCCTACTTGTACTGTTCGTGATCGTCTCTCTGCTGCTTATTTTCCTTGTGGCAGTCCAGGACGAGAACAGCGTCGGACTCGGCGGAATATTCGGTGGAAACAGCGAATCCGCATTCGGTGGAAGGTCTTCCAGGTTCATAACCAGGGCGACCGCCTGGCTGGCCGTGGTTTTCATGGTTCTTGCGCTTGTCGTTGCATTCGTCAACAAGTCGAGCGCCGGAGACGACCTGCTTACCAAGGTCGAGACCGTGCAGACCGAAAGCGGCACCAACTGGCTTGAAAGCGAGACAAGTGCCAACTGAGTCCCCTGAATCAAGGTGAGCCGACCTTGTCGCTAGACCAAGGTCGGTTTATCTTTAATAAGGAGGTTATCTATGCAGATTTGTATCATCAATTGCGGAAGAAGCAGGGAGAGCCGAAAGCTCGACGATGTTTCCAAGGCTCTTTCGAGAGGTCTTGAAGGGCAGGGACATTCCGTGCGCATCCTGAATGCCTATGTCGATACCGACCAGCGTCTTAGCTACTACGATTACATAATCGTCGGAACGGAATCCATCGGATTTCTCTCCGCAAAGGTTCCAGAGGTCCTGCCCAAGTTTCTCAAGGAGGTTCCAGGTGCAACGGGAAAGAGGTGCTTCGCCTTCAATCTCGGCTCTCTGAGATCCGGAAAGCAGCTTATCAATGCCATGAAGGCGATGGAAGGCGAGGGAATGTTCGTCAACGCTTCCATGACAATAAAGAATGCCGCCGAGGCGGAGGCTCTCGGCAAGAGATTGAACGTAAAAAGGAATTGATTAGGGTATGAAGAAATTATCTCTGCTATCGGTACTTGTCCTTGTCGCAGCAATGCTGTATGCGGCACCTCTTTCATCTTCGACGCTTGTCGGCGCACCCGTCGCGACCGTCAATCTGATCAGGAACACTCCGATATCCCAATCGGATCTCGATGCCGAGTATCAGATGTATGTCGATTCCGGAGTTACCGGGATAACGAAGTCGCAGGTCCTCGATATCATGATCAACGACGAGGTATTTCTGCAGGGTGCCGAACGCGACGGTATAAACATCACCGACAATGAAGTCAATCAGTACGTTGCCCAGATGAAACAGCAGCTGGAAGCTTCGGCCGGACAGAGCCTGACCGACGAGCAGTTTTCCGACATCCTCCTGTCCCAGGTAGGAATGACGCTCGATGAGTATCGTCAGTCGCTCAAGGAGCAGCTTATCGTCAACAACTACCTCATGATGAAGAAGGGGACATCGATCCAGCAGAACATCAAGGTCCCGACCGAGAGCGAGATTTCTTCTTTCTACAGGAACAACAAGCAGTCCTTCTACAGCCCCGAAAACGTCAAGCTCAGCCATGTGTTCATCGAGAAGACAGGAGACGAGGCCAAGGACAGCGAGAATGCCAAGCTTCTTATGAATGTCGCAGAGGACATAAAGAACGGCAAGATGACGTTCGAGAAGGCTGTACAGCAGTATTCGACCGACGAGGAAAGCAAGAAGGTCGGCGGAGACATCGGATGGTTGACCATCGACAACACGGTCGCACGTCAGGGATTCGGCGATGCTTTCTGCGACGCAGTCCTCAACATGGATACGGGAGAGATTTCAGGCATGCTCGAAAGCAACGTCGGCTATCACATCGTCAAGGTCACGCTGCACAGCGAAGGAAAGATTCTGGGGCTTGACGAGACGATCAGTCCCGAGGATACGATGACCGTCCACGACTACATCTATCAGATGCTTCTAGTTCAGAACCAGAACATCGCAATGCAGAATGCCCTCAACGAGCTTATTCAAGAGCTCAGGAACCAGGCAAGAATCAACATATACTACAAGGACTGAAATGAGCAGCAACAATGAAAGGACGCTGGGACGGCAGATAGCCGTCTCGACGCTGTATTCGCTGGATTTCAACGACCAGCTCAGGGATAAGCCCGATCTTGAGACTTTCCCCGGAATGACAAAGGAGGAGACCGATGCGGTCGATGTCGGAGCGGCGACGTTCGCTCGTTTTCTCGTCATGGGCGTGCTGGACAATCTCGACGAGATCGACGCTCTTATCTCGCGCTATTCGATAAATAGACCCATCGAGAAGATCAACATCGTCGACAGGAACGTGCTGAGGATATCCTTCTACCAGCTCATGAACCTCAAGGACACTCATCCGACGATTATAATCGACCAGGCCGTGAAGCTTTCGCAGAGTCTCAGCAACGATGTCTCATACCGCTTCATCAACGGCCTGTTGGATGCATACGTTAAGGACAGCAGGAAATGATCGAACTGAAGAGTGCCGAGGAGATAAGGAAGATAAGGGAAAGCGGAGCGCTCCTTAAGGAGCTCTTCGACATGCTCGACGAGACGATAAAGGAGGGCATGAGTACCTACGACGTCGATCGCGAGGCCCACGAGTTCATGAAGAGACATCACGTGACAGGGCCCTGCCTCGGCTATTACGGCTATCCAGCCGTATCCTGCGTCAGCGTCAACGATACCGTCATACACGGTATTCCCTCGAAGAAGATAATTCTCAAGGATGGAGACCTTGTGAGCGTGGACATCTGCCTTGAAAAGGATGGTTTCATTTCCGATAGTACGCATACATACGAGATCGGAACTGTCTCTTCTGCTGTGCACGATCTCAATGTCCGCACCCGGGAAGCCCTTTACAGGGGTATAGAGGCTGCAGGAACTGCCAATGCCAGGGTCCAGGACATCGCCCATGCGATCGAAAGCTACATAAAGCAGTTCGGATATGGTATAGTCAGAGAGTACTGCGGACATGGTGTCGGTTTCGAGATGCACGAGGATCCGCTGATCTTCAACTACGTCTCGATCTCCAATCCGAACCCCAAGCTCCGCAAGGGAATGGTGTTTGCGATCGAGCCCATGATCTGCATGGGTAGCCACAGAATCAAGGATCTTAAGGACGGCTGGACCGTCAAGACGGTCGACGGATCTGTGGCGTGCCATTGGGAACATACCGTCGCCATAACGGACAACGGCGTCGAAATACTCACTCGTTAAGGAGAAGGACATGAGCAACAAGGAATTCATCACCTGCGACATGATAAGGGATGCCGCACTCAAGCTCGTATACAGGATGCACAAGGTAGACGGTTTCGTGCCTGACATCATCTACGACTCCCTCAGGGGTGGTGCGTACATGGCCAACGTGATGAGCGAGTACTACAAGCTGATCGCGATGAAGGAAGGTAAGACGCCAGTCTTCTATGCGGCGGTCGTCGCAAGAAGCTACGGTGACGTGAGAGAGCATTCGAACCATGTCGACATTGACGGCTGGACCGTCTCTCCGAAAGCCCTTACTCCTGACAAGAAGGTGCTCATAGTCGACGATATCTTCGACACCGGAATGACGGTGAACGCTCTTGTCGAGACCGTGATGAACGCCGGCATTCCCCGTGAGAACATCAAGGTTGCCGTCTACGATTACAAGGTGCCTCTCTACAAGGACAAGAGCGAGCATCTTCCGATCCAGCCGGACTACTGGTGCCGCAAGCACGTTCTTGCGCGTCCGGAGGACTCTAGATGGATCCACTATACCTGTCATGAGTTCATCGGTCTTACGCCCGACGAAGTCGACGAGGTATTCACGGATCCGGAAGTCAGGGACATCCTGCACGAGATTCTTTAGTCCGGTTCATGAAGCGGTCGCAAGGCCGCTCTTTTCATTCCGTCTCGATGGCGAGCGACGAGCAGCCGAGGAAGGTAGAATAGCTTTCGAGCTTTTCTAGTATTGCGCTTTTTTCTCTCCCGAGGTCCGAGCATAAAGGAGAAATGGATACAGACAGCCGACGTCCGGACTTCCTAGCCCGCCAGAGGGCGCATATTTTTCCATCCCGAAGAACTACGCCGGGATTCGAGACGGTCCTCCATATCTTCCCCCACGTGCTCTTTTCAGGCGCCGTGAGGAATCTTTCACCGAGATCCAGGTAGGGGTCGTGCCCGCTCAGAACGAGAATATGTCCGATGCTTCCGCTCTGGACGATCTCGGGTAGAAGAGAGGCGATGGCAAGCTTTCTACGACCCATCAGCATGACCGGGACCAGTTCGTCCGAAAGCATATCAATCATCCTCTGCGCCGATTTCCTCGATAGCCCCGAGAATCTTGTGAATTCATCGATGTCCGATGCTCCGCAGACCGAGAAATATCTTCTTGCGAACTCGTCGCCGTTTGCCCTGTCAGCTTCCTGGCCGTACATTCCCACGTAGGATGTGAATAGCGGATTCCTGCCTCTTCGTCCGGCGAAAACGACCTTGCCGAGAAGAGATGCCGGCCTGAGCAGGAACGAGACCACAGCCTCTCCTGTCGTCTGCATGCCTGCCATGTCATATACCGATCTTCCGTGCCATGACTGACGCAATTTTCCCGGAAGAAACCTCTCCGCTTCTACCGCAAGAATCCGGTCAAGCTCGCTCTTTTTTTCAACTATCGTTCCATCAAGCACTTTTACAGCCTCGAGAACGATCGAAAGAATTTCCGAAAACGATATCCCGAGATTCTTCAGCGTGGGAAGAAGGGCCGGTGTGTAAATCCATTCTTCGTCAGGCAAAGCTGCAAGGGACGAAAGAAAAACGGCGTTGTCTGTTCTCTCGAAGCATACCGGGCAGCCTCTGTAGCTCCATGCCTCGACGACCGTTCCGTTCTTTTCGAGCGAATGTTCAAGAGCATTTGCGGCAGAATCTCCTCGACGCCAGAAAATGGCTGCCTTGGAAGCTCCGGGAGGAGAGTCGACAAGGCCAAGCGGAGGAATCGCATTGGAAAATCCTTCTTCTTTTACTTCCGAAAGTCCGAGAACACGGAGCCTGTAAGCGATGAGATCCTCGCTTTCGAGTTCTGAAGCAACTCCTTTCATTCCTTTCTTGCTCCCTTCTTCTTTCTGAAGATCATGAATTTGCCGACTAGGTAGTTGACTATGCCGACAATCAGGTTTGAGATGAATTTCCATAGGTTCGGATGAAGCGAAAGCAGATCGACTGCAACGAACATTATTACCATGTCGAGTACGCCGGTCGAAATCCTGCACGAGAAGAATCCGACGAGCTCCGAAAACACTTTATGCGGTACAAGATCGTAGGAGAGGAAAACGAAGAACTTGTTTGTGAAGAAAGCGAACGTCACGGCCAGAAGCCATGCGACAAACGTCGAGACAAGGTTCGCCCATCCGAATTTCTCGTAGAAAAGATAATATGAGCCCATGTTGATGAGCGTTGCCATCGCCCCGAAAACAGTGTAGATGACGAAGTCGGAGTGCAGAAGTCTTCCGAAAAATCCTCTTTTCCCATCCATGGAAGCAGTATAGCATCAAAGACGGCAACAAAAAAGGTCGCCGTCGCAGGCTCACAGCAGAAAAAAGGCTCCTCGAAAAGAGGAGCCGGTAAGGGAAAAAGCATCTATCAGAGCTCGTCGAAGTTTCCCAGCGAGCCGATGGAAGTTTTCATGACTCCGGACGAGGCAGTGAAAGCGTATACGGTTTCTCCGTCCAGATATACCGCGACAATGCGCACATCGGAGCCGATCTGGGCATACTGCGTCAAAGTCGTTCCATCGAAAAGGAACGGCTTCGCGTTTGAGAAGCCCACGACTTTGCTGTAATCCGAATTGGTCGCAACGGGTGCGTGCTGCGAGCTTACGGGATTGGTCAGGCTGTGGCTGACGTTCTCGACCTTTGCATAGCCTTCATTGCCTTTGACCAGAATCGATCCGTCTGCAAGGAAGAGGTACTTTCCGACTACGGCCACCGGTTCGCTCTCTGCTGTCCCGTCCGTCGGATACACCTGGTTGCCGGATATGAGCTCATAGAGCTTGTAGCCATCGGAGTTCTTTATATAGAAGAAGCCGTCTCCGACGATGCAAAGCCTGTCGTCACCTCCTGCGGAAGGAAGTTCGAACTTCTTTGCATCGCTTACTGCATATGTTCCGGAGATGCTATCGTATTCTACGTTTTCTCCTTTGACCACATACTTTGTCTGGGACTCTCCAGCGGCTGAAAAAAGCAACGTATAGCTGTTTTTTGTACTTTCGAAGTAGGTGGCCTCGAATGAAAGGCTGATTTCGTTGTACTTCACTCCATCTATCTCCTTTGCGGAGTAGGTATCGCCTCCGTTCTTTGAAAGAAGCAGGTATGAAGCATCGGTCTCGCCGCTTTTCCTGGCGGCTATGAGAATGTCGCTTTCATCGACCAAGACGACCTCGGCGGGGGCATCGTAGATGCATGTCCTGTTTCCACTCTTGTCGAGAAGCTCGATTCCTGATGCGGAATCTTTCTCGTAAGTCTCGATGAGGAACTTGTCGTCGACGATTCCGTAAAGTCCTCTTATCGTGTAGCTGGCATTGGGCGTGCTGTTCATCATGCTCTCGAAGATGCCTTCGTTTGCATCCGTATTGCATCCGGAGAGCGCAAGAGCTGCGGCGACGAGAAGCAACGCATATTTGATCTTTTTCATAAAAATCTCCTTAGTGTCTGTATGCGACCGAAATCACCGCAGGTACGAAAGTCGCTAGTCCGCTGTGATCCTTCATGTCGTCAGTCAGGTAGATTTCCGGGATGACGGAGATTCCTGTATGTATTCCTAGTCCCCATTCCTCATTGAAGTAGAAACGGAATCCGACGTCGAATGTCGCTCCGAGAGTCAGCTGGCTCATCCCTTTGTAGGATATGTAGTTCATTCCAAGCCCGAGTCCGATAGGGATTTCGAACTTTCCCTGAAGAGGAAAAGCCGTCATTTTGACCAGGATAGGTACGCTGGTGAATATGTTGCTGTCCATGGCATAGTTGAACTGGTATCCGAGTTCGCCGCCGATGGCAAGATATGGATTGGTGAACACCTGGTAGGCTATCGAGCCATATCCTCCGACGGATGTATGGGTACCGTTCTCTCCGGGACCGACTTCTGTCGTGTCGCTCGCGAAGTGTGTCAATGTGAGGGGTACTGTCGGACCGGCCGTGATCGTGAATATCTGCGAACCGGTATCGTAGTACGGAGTTGCAAATGCTCCAGCGATCGCAATCAGACCTGCAAGCATGATAATCGAAAATCTTTTCATCTTGTCTCCTGGCTAACAATGATACACTTTATCATACAATTTTTCAAACCGAGTTGAGTTAACCGGGAATATGTAGTAAAAAAGGCATTATGAGAAGATTGAGCGGAAAAATCGTCAGGGACCATGTCCTCGAAAGAATAAAGAAAAAGATGCAAGAACTTGCATTGAAAGGAGATAGAGTTCCAGGCTTGGCAGTGATACTCGTCGGTTCCGATCCTGCGAGCGAGACCTACGTGAGAAACAAGCGGGAAATGTGTCTTTCTCTCGGATTTGTGCATTTTGATTATCGTTTTGATGAAGATGCGAGCCAGGACGAGCTGCTCGATCTCATCGATCGGCTCAACGAGGACGATAGGGTGGACGGTATACTCGTCCAACTTCCTCTCCCGAAAGGTTTCGACGAGAACATGGTCATCAACAGGATCAACCCCGACAAGGATGTAGACGGATTCTCGCCCGCGAACGTCGGACGGCTGTCCCAGGGACAGGACTGCTTCATTCCGTGCACTCCGTACGGGATAATGGAAATATTGTCTTTCTACGGTATCGAGACCGACGGAAAACGCGTGGCCGTCGTGGGGCGCAGCAACATCGTCGGAAAGCCAATGGCGATGCTATTGATGAGCAAAGGCGTGGACGCGACGGTCACCGTCTGCAACACGCATACGAAGGACCTCAGGCCGATCACGATGGAAAGCGACATCGTCATTGTCGCCACAGGACGTCCGGGAACGCTTGATGCGTCGATGGTCAAGGACGGGACAACAATCATAGACGTCGGAATGAACCGCATCGAGGACAGCACGAAGGAAAAGGGTTTCCGCTTAGTCGGAGACTGCGATTACCCGTCGTTCAAGGACAGGGACGTCTCGATTACTCCGGTTCCCGGCGGCGTCGGACTGATGACAGTGATGATGCTCATGGTCAATACGTTCAAGGCCTACGAGAGGAGGATGGGGCGATGAAATATCTGATCGAGACATACGGTTGCCAGCTCAATATGGCCGAGAGCGATGCAATCGACGTCATACTCTCTGGTCGCGGACTTGAAAGGACTGAGAACGCGGAAGAAGCGGATGTGGTGATCATAAACACCTGTTCCGTCCGCAAGACGGCTGAGAACAGAGTGTGGGGCAGGCTCGGCTACTTTTCGTCCGTGAAGAAAAAAAGGCACGGCAATCTTCGCCTGATCGTCACGGGCTGCATGGCCGAGAGAATAAAAGACGAGCTGGCGAAGGAGGCTCCTTATGTGGACGCCGTCGTCGGTACGAATGAGAAGAACGAGATTCCCGACATGATTCTAGGCTCTCCTCTGGAGAAGATGGAAGGCTACTCCTTCTTGTCTTCGTATTACCGGGAAGGCTCTTATTCCAGCTACGTTCCCATCATGAACGGCTGCAACAACTTCTGCTCTTACTGCATCGTGCCCTACGTGAGGGGCCGCGAGGTAAGTCGCCCGGTCGAATCGATTCTTCATGAGATCGACGAGCTAGAGAGAAAAGGCGTAAAGGAAATCTGTCTGCTGGGGCAGAACGTGAACAGCTACAGAAGCGAGTACGAGGGAAAAGCTGTCGATTTCCCGACATTGCTGGAGCTCATCGTTCCACATCTTTCCTCGATCAGGTTCGTCCGCTTCGAATCTCCTCATCCGAAGGATTTTTCCGATCACCTCATATCTGTCATCGCCGAAAACGAACGCATATGCTCACACATACACCTTCCGATGCAGTCCGGAAGCACCCGTATCCTTTCCCTGATGAACAGAAAGACGACAAGAGAGG